>JAOEWO010000022.1 GCA_028383925.1 Winogradskyella sp. | reverse complement strand
AGTGACTTAGTGTGTAAATGCATAGTGCAAGTCATCTATATTTTAGATTTTTTTAGTTACATTAAATTATTTTTGGATTTAATTAAATTTCATTATTACCTTTAAAATTTAACTTTTAATTTTAAAAATTAAATATTTGATTATGAGAACTCTAAGTGTTTTGTTGGTAGAAGATGATTTAATTGAGGTGATGAAGCTTGTGCGCGCAACAAAATCACTTTTATTAAATCACCAAATAAATGAAGCAAGTAATGGTGAAGAGGCTTTAAAAATATTACAAAAAAAAGATAATTTACCAGATATTATATTGTTAGACTTAAACATGCCAAAAATTAGTGGCATAGAGTTTTTAAAAATACTTAAGTTAGATGAGAGACTTAAGTATATTCCTACTATTGTGTTAACTACATCAAATAATCAACGTGACCTATTAGAATGCTATAAAATAGGTATCGCTGGTTATGTTTTAAAACCTTTAAAGTATGATGAATACGTTTCTAAAATTGATAAATTATTATCATATTGGAGCGTAAATGAATTAATGACGTTGTAATGAAGGGTGTTATATTTACAGAGTTTTTAGAGCTAGTAGAAGCGAAGTTTGGCTTAGCTATGGTAGATAAGATTATTAACCAGTCTCTGTTAGATTCTGGTGGTGCTTATACCTCAGTTGGTACGCACGAGTTTAATGAGATGCTACAACTTTTTTCTAATTTAAGTAAAAACACAGACATCTCAATAGATGATTTACTGCTAGTATATTCAGAGCATCTTTTTAAGGCCTTAATAAAAGCACATCCTAATTTAGTAGAGCATTATAAAGACCCAATGAGTCTATTGGCTACAATTGAAAATCACATTCATGTTGAGGTTAAAAAAATATATTCAGATGCACAGTTGCCAACCTTTATACTAGAAGAGCGTACAGATACAAAAATGGTAATGGTTTATAAGTCTGATAAAGCACTCTACATGCTTGGTAAGGGTCTAATGTTAGAGACATTTAAGTTATTTAATGTCAGGGTAAATATTCAGTTAGAAAAACTTAATAATAAAGGAACAGAAGTTAGATTTTTTATTACCAAAGAATAATGAGTCAAGAAGATATAGGTATTTATAAAAGAGCATTAGCTCGTGAAAAAGCATCTAGAAAAGCAGCTGAGACGATATTAGAAGCTAAATCTGCAGCATTGTATGAAACATCTCTAAAACTGCAAGAGTCTAATAAGAAGTTAGAATGGTTAGTTAAAAAAAAGACATCAGAACTACAAGGTGTTTTTGAAAATATAGTAGATGCCTATATTGTAATGGATTTATGGGGTAGTGTTCTAAAAATGAATGAAGCTGCTGTAAATTTGTTAGGCTATGATAATACTGTAAAACCTTTTAATTTACTAGATTTAGCTGATAGTAGTGAAGCAGAAAATGTTATGAATGCTTTTGAATCTTTAATTACTGAAGGAGCGGTTACAAATTTTCATGTAAAGATAAATACAAAACAAAAAGCGCAACGTCTTGTGCATATTAATGCGAGTATTATTGTTGATGAAAGTAATAAACCTATAGCAGCACAAGGTATTGTAATAGATATTACCAAAGAAAAAGAAGCAGAAGAGTTACTAACTGAGTCAGAGAGTAGATTATCTACACTTATCTTAAATTTAGATAGTGGCATATTATTAGAAGATGAAAACAGAAAAATTATTTTAACTAATAATAAATTCTGTGAGCTGTTTAACATTCCAGTAGCTCCAAGTTTACTAGTGGGCCAAGACTGCTCAGACTCTGCAGAGCAAAGTAAAGTACAGTTTCAAAATCCAGAAGAATTTGTTATTAGAATTAATGATATTTTAACAAAAAGAGTGCCAGTTATTGCAGATGAGCTTAAGATGACTAATGGTAAAATTTTAGAACGCGATTACATACCTATTTTTAAAAATTCAGAGTATAAAGGGCATTTATGGAGCTATAGAGATGTCACTTTAAAACGAAACTATAGACAAAGTTTAGAAGCACAACGTTAAAAATATCAAAGCATTATTGGTAAATGTGGCATTGAGATATTTCCTGTTATTGGCGAAAAAGAAATTATAACTAGAGAGCATGTTAAACGTAGAGAGGGCAGATCTAATTCTTACGAAATAAAAGTAAATACAAAGAATGGTGACATAAAACATTGGCTTATTAGTGGTGCGCCAAATTATAATATAAATGGTGAAGTTGTAGGTTCTATTGGTATTCATTTAGATATCACAGATCTAAAAAACCTTCAGTTGCAAAAAGAAAACTTGCTCTCTAAACTAGAAAGGAGTAATGACGAATTACAAGAGTATGCCCATATTGTTTCTCACGATTTAAAATCACCATTACGAAGTATAGATGCACTTATAAGTTGGATTAAAGAAGATAATATGGATAAGTTTGATGAAGCTACATTACAAAATTTTTATCATATAACCACAACATTAGAGAAAATGGAACAACTGATATCAGATGTTCTTGAGTACTCAAGTGTGGGTGCAGATGATACTGAAAAAGTAAATGTAGATTTAGATGTCTTAATTAAAGGGGTTTTAAAATTACTTTATGTGCCAGACCATATAGTTATTACGTTAGAAAATAAGTTGCCAATTATAAAAGGTGATAAAACAAAATTGATGCAGCTTTTTCAAAATTTAATTAGTAATGCAGTTAAATTTTCAGATAAGGCAGAAGGGAAAATTAAAATAAATGTAACCTCTAGTGGTGATTATTATGAATTTTCAATTGCAGATAATGGCATTGGAGTTGAAAGAAAATTTCATGATAAGATTTTTAAAATATTTCATTCTCTAAATAAGAATAAAGAGTCTACAGGTGTAGGTTTGTCTATTGTAAAGAAGATTGTAAACCTTCATAAAGGGGATGTTTGGCTGGAGAGTGAGTTAGGAAAAGGAACTACTTTTTATTTTACATTAAAAAGAGTGTGATGGAGAAGCCTAATTTATCGTATATAGAAAGTATGTCTGGAGGTGATAAAGCCTTTAAGCAAAAGTTGATAGATATAATAAAGACTGAATTTCCTCAAGAAAAAGTAATATATTTTAAAAACATAAAAGCTAACAATTATAAAGAAGCAGCAGAGAATGTGCACAAGCTTAAACATAAAATTAGTATCTTGGGCCTTATAAAAAGTTATGATTTAGCTGTTGAATTTGAACATAATCTAATAGATGGGAATAGCAATAGTAAAAAAGATTTTGAATTTATTTTGCAAAACATAACTAATTTTTTAGAGATCTTATAACCCTATTTTATGAATTGTATTATAATTGATGATGAAGCAACTGCAAGATTAATAATTCGTCAGTTGTGCACTAATGTTCCTATTTTAAATGTATTAGCAGAATTTTCAAATGCAATGGAAGCTATAAAATATTTAAACCAAAATGAGGTAGATTTAATATTCTTAGATATTCACATGCCAGATTTTACAGGTTTCGATTTTGTAGATACTATAAAAAACCCACCTAAGGTATTATTGACAACATCAGATACAAAATGTGCTATTCAGGCATTTGGGTACAATTGCATTGTAGATTATTTAGTAAAGCCTATTACATTGCAACGTTTTCAAAAAGCTATAGACAAGGTGGTAGCAAAGAAGTTAAGTGCTCCAGCAGAAGCATTGTCAAATCAGCTAGAAGCCACATCTGGTAATGATTTATTTATTAATATAGATAGACGGCTTATTAAGGTAGATATACCTAGTATATATTTGGTGGAGGCAAAAGGTGACTACATTCATATAAAGACGGAAGATAAGAATTATACAGTACATTCTACATTAAAAAAAATAGAGGAGAAATTACCAACTAATTTGTTTGTGAGAATTCATCGATCTTATATCATCAACATTAATAAAATTATTGATATTGAAGATAATAGTGTTCTCATAAAAAAAGATATAATACCAGTAAGTCGTTCTAACCGACCAGAGTTAATGAAGCGTATCAATTTACTTTAAAACTACTTGTCGATACTTAATGATTGTTTAACGACATCATTAATTCTTTTAGCGAAAAAAAAAATTAAAAATATACAATACCTGTAAGTTTAACTTTAATTTACAAGTAAGGTTACATACCTATTAATAGCGAAAAAAGGGCAAAAAAGAAATTTTTTGTCTTTTTTTATATTTTTTATTTTAATAAGTATTTGCTTATATGAATAGCCTACTCTTTTTATTGTAAATCTAAAAAAAAGATGCTTTACATATATTAATTTTATCTTCCTGTCGATATATTTTAGTTTTAATTTTTTTTGAAATTAAATTTATAAATATATGTAGCATCGAAAACATAATTATTGTTATTGGTAAAAGAAGCGCTTAGCAGTATATGTATTGTTTATTAAATGATTACTGGGTTAAGATAGCGCTAATTTAGTCGTTGCCACAAAAGTATTCTGAGGTTATTAGGTATTAGTTTCACCTAATTTGGTAATAACTAGACCTTCTTTATAGAGGCTTGTTTAATTATGTATAAGAACAGCTATAATAGATTAAAATGAAAAAACAAAGCAAACCTGCCTCATCATAGTTGCAAAACATAATTCCACGTTTATTTTACTCAGAGCAACTAATATTAGTTACGTACAAGGTGAATTTGTTTGTAATCTAATTTATAAGATTAATGGAAGCATAATTTTTAATCTTAAATTGCTATTAAGAGCACTGTGTCAAGACCACTCAGCGTTACATAAGCGCGTGTGGGCTGATTAAAAAAGCCAATAATAGATTATTAGCAGAACAGGTAATATCTATCTATATATTTGTGCTAATATCTAAAAAATATAACTTAGATATTAGCAAAACCTACTTATGTTAATGGCGTTGTTTATAAAATATGATTTTAAAGTTTAACTTTAATGGTATTTTAAATTACTACAACTATAATGAAAGAATTTTATAGTTTTTTTAAAGAAATTTAGGAAAATAAAAATAAGTTATAACTTTTTTTTATAATCGGTAGAAATATAGATACAAAGGATGTCATTAATTGGCAGAGTGTGAATGGGGTGATTTGGCTTTAGCATAACATGGTATCCTTTTTTTTATTCTAATGTATGTATCTAAACAATTTTAATCTTCAATCTCAACATTTTATCTTCTTACCATATAATATTTATAATTAAATCTAAATACAGATTATAATCTTATATCACTATTTTTATTCAATTAATTGATACTGTTACTTTAGTTAAAATTTTTGAGGTTTTATTTCTTTTAAACCTAAAAGCGATTTTTCATCATTTATTATTAGTATGCTCAATAAATTTCATTTTTTAAAATATTAGCTTTCCTTTTATCTTCTAGAAGATTTATTATATATCAGAGTGTCACAAAATAGATGTTTTCAGGTTTATATGTTGTTTTTTCGGTGCACCTCTATTACCGTTATACTTTTGCTTTTTTTGGTAAAAATTTTAATTCAATAATATTACTTTACAAATTATCCTTGGATATCTTAAATATATAAAAGTAAAACACAAAAGAGCAAATGTTTGAGTTATACTCAGGTTTGTATGAGATAAAAAATATTATAAACTCTGCAAAGAAAATCTATTTGGATAGTTTAAGATATTAACTAACTAAATGTCGAATAATTATAATTAATTCTCTAAAACCCATAAACCACAAACTTTACATACATAATTAAACCCTATTGTTATATTTGTTGATACAAAATAATATATGAGTTTAGAAAGAACACTTCAGCAAAGAAGCAATACCTCTTGCGAGCTATGTAGTAGTATAGAGAAATTAGCTGTTTATAATTTACCAGAAGCAAAAGAGCCTAACGATAAATTGGCATTATATGCTTGTAACATCTGTGTGCAACAAATGGATGACGCGGAGCAGATAGACGCTAACCACTGGAGATGTCTTAACGATAGCATGTGGAGCGAACACGATGCTGTAAAAATTATGGCTTGGCGTATGCTTAACCGTATTAAAGCAGATTGGACGCAAGATTTGTTAGGTATGATGTATCTAGAAGACGATCTATTAGAACTAGCAAAAGCCGCTGGCGATGGTGAGCCTGAAGCAGACCAACTAGTTCATCGCGATGTTAATGGTGTGGTTTTAGCACACGGTGACTCTGTAGTCTTAATTAAAGACCTTAAAGTAAAAGGCTCTAGTTTAATAGCTAAACAAGGCACTGCGGTTAGAAATATACGATTAGATCACGAAAACGAAACCTATATTGAAGGTAAAGTAGGCCCAACTAGAATTGTTATTATAACAGATTACGTTAAGAAAATTTAAGCTTACTTTTTCTTATTAAAAAAATCGAAACTCAACGGAATTAAAAACACCATAAACAAATACTGTTTTGTTACTAAGCCGTAAAGTGTAATACCTGCCAGAATAATCATTATAATAACTTTATACTCGTATTTTATTTTCATGTTGCAAACATAAAACACAAATTTTAAATATTCAACAATTAACTAAAGTGTTAGAGCTTAGACCAACTTGCGAAAATTGTAATAAAGATTTACCTCACGATTCTAAAGAGGCTATGATATGTACTTTTGAATGTACCTTCTGTAAAGATTGTGTTACGTTGTTAAAAGCAGTATGCCCCAACTGTGGTGGTGGTTTTGAAATTAGACCTATAAGACCTTTACATCTTTTACCCAAATATCCTGTTTCTAAAACTATAGTATACAAGCCTGTAGCTATTAATACACACCATAAAAAGTTTAATTTAGACTAGACTTTCCCCTTTTTTCCTACAATACACTTAGTTGTAAACGTGTTGTTTATCGAGAAAATAAACAGAGGGTTTCTAATAAGCTAGTCAAAAATGTTATTTATCGATTTTATAATGACCTAAGGCACTATAAGTTAGATATTGCAGTCATCCCTCTATATAATAGCACCCAATTTACTGATTAATAGTCCTGAATTTTTATTAATGCTTTAAAACTATTTATTATGGATTTACAAATTTCTAATTACAACAATCACTTCCAGTTAAAAGGAACATTAAACAAATTAAACCTTAAAACCTTTAACTCTCATTTCTCTAATATCTTCGATAAATTAGATGAGATCTTAATTAATATTGAAAGTATTGAGAGTATTGATAGAGCAGGTGTAATGGCATTAGCTAAACTACACAACGAGTCTATTACAAAGTCTAAACGTTTATCTATTATTGGTTTAGGTTGTAAAGAGTTATACGATCATTTTAAAGCAGAAGAGCCAAATACAGCTGCTGCTTAAAAACTACGCTACTTAACAATTTAATAAAAAAGTGTTTTTAACTATATTTATGGTGATAGATAAATGTATTAGAGACACTTTATATGTTTAATACAACTAGCAAGACATATCTGCTACTATTTTCCACTCACCATTTATTTTTTTAAAGATAATGATAAACACACCGTCTGCATTACCAATATCGCGTTTTAGGTGGTATTCTCCCATTACCCAATAGTTATCTCCTTCAATATTAGAAATGTCGTTAATTACAAAATTAAGAGTGCCACTTTCTGCTTTAGTAGGGTAGCCGCTTTTATAATTATCTAATGTGTTTTGCCAGCCTTTTGTAAGGCCTTTACTGCCATAAAATTTTAGAGCATCATTGTTCCAGTAGCCTTTCATAAAACCTTCTAAGTCGTGTTTATTCCAAGCTATTTCTTGTGCTTCCATAACCAGACGTATGCCAGCTTCGGCTTCTTCAATACTTTTAGATGTTTGTATCGTGTTTTCTGTAGTTACATCTGCTTTTATGCTTATACAGCTCACAAATAATAATGCAACTATAATGGTGTAAATAAATCTCATAAGGTTCAATTTTAATTTCAACCTAAAAGTAATAACTATTATTTAAAGAATCCCTTTTTGTGTTTTTAAAAATACATCTGCCTGATGCTGCATTAACTCTCGCGCTTTTTGTCGTTTGTATTTTATAATAGCTTCTTCATCAGCAATGTCATTGTATACTTTATTATTAATGGCATTATCTGTTTTTAATAAGAGTTTACGTTCGGCAACCCGCTGCATGGTCCAGGTTTTAATAAGGGTTTCTTGGTCTTCTAATCTAAAATCAAATTCACCTTTTGGTGCTAAGAGTTTTGCAAATATTGGCGAGGTTTCAATTGCTAAAAATAAGAGAAAAATAAAAAATGAGGGCAACCATGGTAATTCGCCTAAAGCAGTAACACGCGCCATTAAACCATCAAAATTATCTATAATAAGTTGTGTTTGTGCAACATTTGTAGTGAAATCTCCTTCTAAGGTGCTTATTTGAGATTCTAGAGTTTCAATTTTGACTTTGTGCTCTGTTTTTAGTTGCTGTAATTCGGCCAAACCAGCATCATGTTTTTCTCGTTTTTCTTTATAAACTGGGCCTTTTCCTAAAAGGTTTGTACCTGCTGTCCCTTCGGCTTCAAAAATATAGGTGTCGTATAAGGCGTTTACTTCTGCTTCTTTAGTTTGTACTTGAGTTTGCAAGCTTAAAATTTCGCCTTCAAGTTCTGCAATTTTAGGATTAAACTGTTCAGCAATTTGGTTTTGATTGGCTAAGGTTAAATCATTCTTTTGCTCTAATAAAACGTGATTAATTTCTTTTTCAAAAATCTTAAGTTCTAAAGGTTTAGAAATAACTACAGCAATAATAACTGCTAAAAATAGACGTGGTGTGGCTTGTAGAATTTCGTCGATGACATTATCTCTTTTCTTGATGGTCGAGACAATGTAACGGTCTAAATTAAAAATGAGTAAACCCCAAACGAAGCCAAAAAAAATGGAAGCATATACATTGTCAAAAACAGTATAAAGTGCATAACTCGCTGCTATGGTTGCCATAAAAGCAGTAAAGAAAACCGTAGCACCTATACCTGCATATTTGTTTTGTTCGCCAATAGAACAGTCATTTAAAATATCGGTATCTGCGCCCGAACAAAGGATGAAGAATTGTTTTAACATGATTGATTTGATTTTGATTGATTGTCTATTAGAACGCTAAAAAGGCTGATTTGTTACACTTTAAGGCAAAAAAAAGCCTCAATAAAGAGGCTTTTTTAAGAAGATTCCTTTTGTGTGCGTTTAAATAGTGAGATTACTAATACCATATTTTTTGAAAAGTTTAGCAAGTTTAGAGACATGAGATTTTAAATTATCTGAAGCTCCATTGTCTAAAACTAGTTGATAAGAAGGCTGTTCTTTGTACTCGCCTTTATATTCCATAACCGAAAACCGAATGTTGTCTTTTATAAGTTTAACCTCAATATCATTTTGATATTCTGGTGATGCTGACGGTTTAGATCTAAACTTTTTAGAGTCGTTTCCTTTAGCAAAAACAAATGTATTTTTAATGTCGTCTGCCTTAAGTTTAGAGAGTAAAGCTTCTATTGCCTCTAAGGTTACAGTATCAAAATTCTTATACGTATTATCTTTACTGATAGCATAAGTTCCATCTTCTGAAATTGAAATTAAAACACTGCGCTTTCCATTATCTTCCTTTATTGGGTTTTTGGTAAGCTTATAACTACCAATAGGTATAACTATAGGGTCTGAGTCATCTAATAAATCTAATCCTTTATAATCTGAGGTGCTATTAATGTTAAATATGGTGCTTGCTTTTCGCTCTTCATCTGTTAACTCGCTATTGACTTTGTAATACGATTTTCCGTCTTTGTTAATCTTAACATAAGGCGCAAATGGAGTTATAGGTAATTTTAAATCTTTTTTCTCATCATTAGACAAGGTAAAAAAATACATTTGGCGAAGTTCTACCCATAAATCGCTCATTAGTCTTTTATCTGTTTTAGATTTTTTAATAAAATGAGGCTTGGCATATCTAAGTGTTTCGTATTGCTTATATTTTGTGATATACTCTTTTTTTAGATCAGCGTTGTATAGGTTAGTATCATAACTGTTAGCATTTGGGCCACCTTTTTCTTTGTTTTTTAATGATTTATTTGATGGTGCATTCGTTTGCTCAATAGTTATGGCTATTGGTGCAAATTTAGAATCATTAGTATCTTTAATATCAAATAACATAACCATATCTCCTGTTTTTGCAGACATGAGATTTTTTAAGGTGGTGTTGGTAATTGTATTCCCTTTTATTTGTTCTGTTTTTATACCAGGTATTTTGAGTTTAAAACCTGTTATTTCACTATTTGGTATAGTAAGCGTTAGTTTTTTAATTTCACTTATACTTAAATTTATGGTGCCAGAGGTAATTGTTTTACCATTAACCATTGGGAGTTTGTTTTCTTGTTTTTTCTTAGATTTTTGGTTTGAAAGTTTTACAATAAACTTGCCATTAGCGTCTAATTGCGATACCATATCGGTATTTTTTCCGCTGTTACTTTTTGCAATAGCTTTTGCTTCTTCTGCTGTGATTTTTTTATCATCCATAAAAAAGGTAGCACCTTTTTGTTCCATATCAATTATGAATTCTAAAAATGAAGGGTTAGTATTCTCTTTAGTTTTTAAAGGGGTAAATTCTATGATTGGTGAGTTACTTCTAGAATTAGGCGCATTAAATATTTTAGAATATTCCGTTTGTAAGTCTTCAGCAGTCATTTTTTTACTACCTGAATTAGAAAATGATAGCGTTAAACCTCCGTCAGAACTTTGACTAGTTTTAACAAACGCTTCAGGATTACTGTTTACAAACTCATAAGCCTTTTCTAAAGAAACAGGTTGTCCCTCTATGTGGTAAATTGCCTGTGTATTTAGAGTTTCAGTTGCTTTTAAAATAACTTTTCTAGAATCTAATTGTTTTATTGATTTACCATTTAAGGATAGATTGTCGCTTTTATCGATTACTATCTCAACAGACTTTATCGTTTTTTTATTTTGTTGCTTCGTTTTATTTGGCATTTCTGGTGGTGGAGGAAAACTCGGCCATGCTTCTGCATTTTCTATTTGTGAAGCAGTCATTGCATTATAAATAGCTTTGTACCTATTTACGTCTTTTAGCTTTACAATTGGGTGCCAATTGGCATCATTAGTAGCTTTGGCTTTTGCCATTGCAGTATTAATTTTCTTTGCCCAAGCGTTGTATGCTGCTATTTGCTTTGGTGTTGCATTTTGTTGTTTTTGAGCAGGCACAGGTGGTGACGGTAAAAGTTTATATTTTGTTTTTTCTGAATCTGTAAATTGACCGTATAATTTATCGGCTTGAGCTTTTAGTATTCTAAGTTCAGAATTATCCGTTTGCGATCCTGTTAAATAGACCTGTATCGCAGTAGAATATTCATTACAAATGTCTTTATAATCACTTACATAGGCTTCTGTGTAGAATTTATTAAAGCCATTTTTTGTATATAAATTAAATTGAAAAGGTTGAGGAAATTTTTTGTTACGTGCATTACTATGCGCTTTAGAACCTACAAAATGTGCAATATCGTTTATCTTATAGTTGTTTAGTTCTGAATTAGATATATGTTTTCTATCTAACCAAATGGCAAACTCTTTTTCATTTTTCCAAGATTCAAATTGTGCGGCTGTCGGTAAATTAGGTTTGGCTAAATATAAATCTGGTGTTATTTCTTTTAGCAAAGGATGTGTTTCAACCGAGTTGCGTTGTTCTTCGCTCATTAAGTCATAGATAGCAGCTAAACGTTCCCATGTGCCTAACGGTATTACAAAATTTGAAGATTTATTGTTTAATTTCTGCATCCAAGTCTTATACTCTAGCATCATTGCTGCTGAGGCGCCCTCGTTTGTTGACTGTTTTTTATCTTGTAATACTTCAGAAGTTTCTGTAGTTTCCTTTTCAACATATGCCCTTTCGGCAAAACTGTAAAAAAGAATAGCAATAATAGGAAGCAGTAATAAGCTACTTGCCCAAACTCTGGTTTTTGATGTGTGTGTTTTCATAACTGTAAATCGTTTTTTGATTGATGAATAATTGATGGCACTCGAAAATTGATAATCTTGAGATGCTGATGAAAATTGTAATAATATGTTTTGATACGTTTTAGTATCTATGCCTTTACCTAATACGGCCTGGTCTGCTAAAAATTCGTGATTTAGTTTTATATGATGCTTAAAAATATAAACCAATGGATGAAACCAAAAGACTATTTGCAACACCTCTATCATCAAAATATCTAAACTGTGTAACTGCGTCGCATGTGTCTCTTCGTGCAGCTGTACTTCTTTAGGAATCCCATTAGACTCATAAACACCTTTGTTAAAAAACAAATATTTAAAAAATGAATGCGGAATGCGATAGTCTTGTAATAACACATAAATAAAAGCACCTTTAGAAATGGTTTCGTTTTTAGAAATTCGTAAATACATGTTAATTAGATTCACTAAAAACCTAGTAGCAAATAACAACGCGCCCAAACCGTAAACTAGCCATAGTACATTTGTGAGATTCCAAAAGGAAGGTTCTATTTGCGCAACGTCTATGTACGCAGGTTCTAAGGGTAAAAAGAATGGTGTAATCTCAATGTCGGTAACAACAGGTTCAACATATTGTGTTAGTGTTAATAAGGGTATAATTAAAGAAACTACAAATGCACCTAGTAAATAAAACCGTTTTATGTGGTGCATTTTTTGACGCTCTAAAATAAAGACATACACTAACCAGAATACCAATAAACACGCTGAAAATTTAAATACATAAGTATCCATAATTAAAGGTTTTTAATTTCTTTATCTATAATAGCTTTCAAATCTTCTAACTCCGCTTTGGTTAAATCGGTTTTTCGCGTAAAGAAGGACGCAAATTGCGAAGCGCTATCATTAAAAAACGTTTTTATAAGACCGTTAACATGTTTAGAGAAATAATCTTCTTTTTTTACTAATGGGTAATATTCTCTAGACTTACCATACGTTTTATAATTTACAAAACCTTTACCAATCATGCGTTTAAGTAATGTAGCTACTGTTGTTGTTGCAGGTTTTGGTTCTGGATAGATGTCTAATAAATCCTTCATAAAAGCTTTTTCGAGCTTCCAGAGGTGTTGCATTAGTTGTTCTTCGGTTTTTGAAAGTTGCATGCTCTACGTATTTAGAATTAACTCTACAAATGTAGAGTTAAAAAAGCTAATTTCAAAATCGTAAAATGTTAAACTCTTGAAATCCCTATATTTGTGAACCTAGAAAACACCATTTATAATGAATAAAATCACCTTATTAGCAGTAGTATTAGTAACCGTTATTGCAAATTTTACGCATGCTCAAAACATTCAAGATATTATAAACCAGGTTAGTAATGCGAATTTACAGTTAAGTGTAAACGAGTTTTCTGGCGAGCAGTCTACCACTATAAATGGTACAGTACAGACTATTACGAGTCGTGTACAGAGTAATAATGATTTGGCAGCAGCCTATATTGAAGAACGTTTACAAGCCTTACCAAATCTTTCTGTAACTATACAAGATTTTAATACCAACGGAAAAAATGTAATTGCCACACAATTAGGGCAGACAAACCCTGAAGACATTTATTTAGTTTGCGCACACTACGATTCTGTAGCTGCCTTTTGCGCAGATGATAATGCTACAGGTGTCGCTGCTGTTTTAGAAATAGCACGAATTTTATCAACCCAATGTTTAGATAAAACCATTGTTTATGCACTTTGGGATGAAGAGGAAATAGGCTTATTGGGAGCTAATTTTTATGCGCAACAAGCTGCGGATACAAGTAACGGAAATACTAGAGATAATATTTTGGGGGTTATTAATATGGACATGATTGGTTTTGATGGCGATGTGCCAGGAACGCCAGGAGACAACCAGTTTGATATTGATGTAAGGCCTATTGCCAATTCCTTAGACATTAAAGACGATTTATTAGATATATTAAATACCTACACGTTTGATTTAAGTGCCATCGTCGTAAATCCTGGTACAACTGCTAGTGATCATTCACGTTTCTGGAACCAAGGTTATTCTGCAGTTTTAGTTGGAGAATCTTGGGAAACTAATGACCAAACACCAAACTATCATACGTCTAACGATCGTGCAGTAGATATAGACTTTCAATATATGACAGAAATTACCAAACTCGTTACGGCTTATATGGTTACTAAAGCAGGTTTGGTGAACTTAGATAATATGGTGACAGTATCTGGTAACCAATTAATGGCAAATGAAACGTCCTCGACCTACCAATGGATAGATTGTAATACGGATTTACCAATTACAGGAGAAACCAATCAGACATTTGCACCTAGCGCAGATGGTAATTATGCAGTTATGGTAAGTAATGGTACTTGTGATGAGGTGAGTAATTGTGTTACTTTTAGTGTGTTGACTGCTGAAGAATTTTCACCAACAGAACTTACTATATTTCCTAATCCTGTGGTTTCAATTTTAAAGGTTAAAAACCCAATGCAACAAGATTTAAGTATTACTGTTAATGATATGTCTGGACGACGTATTACGACCACAATTTCTAAAAAAGAGCATATAGAAATTAATCTTGAAGCTAATGCTACAGGTATTTATTTTGTAACAATAGCTTCAAAATTAAAGTCTTCTACGTTTAAGATTGTAAAGGAGTAATTTACTTTTTTAATTCTGTAAAATACTTATAGAAATGTGGAATAGTTTCAATGCCTTTTAAATAATTCCAAATACCAAAATGTTCATTTGGTGAATGTATAGCATCACTATCTAAACCAAAGCCCATTAAAATGGTTTTACTTTTTAATTCTTTTTCAAAAAGCGAAACAATAGGAATACTACCACCACTACGTTGTGGAATTGGTGTTTTACCAAACGTTGCTTCGTAAGCTTTAGAAGCTGCTTTATAGCCAATACTGTCTATTGGTGTAACGTAACCTTGGCCTCCGTGATGAGGTGTTACTTTTACTGTTACGCCTTTTGGTGCAATACTTTCAAAATGGGCTTTAAATAGGTCTGTAATGGTTTCCCAATCTTGGTTGGGTACTAAACGCATAGATATTTTAGCAAATGCTTGACTTGCAATTACCGTTTTTGCACCTTCGCCAGTGTAACCTCCCCAAATACCATTAACATCTAGTGTTGGTCTAATAGAGTTACGCTCGTTTGTAGTGTAACCGGCTTCGCCATAAACAGCATCAATATCTAAAGCATTCTTATAATTTTCTAAAGAGAATGGTGCTTTAGCCATTTCGGCACGTTCAGCATCAGATAAATTTTCAACATTATCGTAAAAACCTGGTATGGTAATATGATTGTTTTCATCGTGAAGCGAGGCAATCATTTTAGTTAAAACATTAATAGGGTTGGCAACAGCACCACCATACAACCCAGAATGTAAATCGCGATTTGGACCAGTAACTTCAACTTCTACATAACTTAAACCTCTTAGTCCGGTTGTAATAGAAGGTACATCTTTGGCAATCATACCAGTATCTGAAATAAGTATAACATCATTGGCTAACTTTTCTCTGTTAGCTGCAACAAATTTAGCCAAGTTTACACTGCCTACTTCTTCTTCGCCTTCTATCATAAACTTTACGTTACAAGGCAATTCATTTTGAGACGTCATATATTCCATAGCCTTTACATGCATATACATTTGGCCTTTATCATCACAAGCACCTCTTGCAAAAATGGCACCTTCGGGATGTAAGTCTGTTTTTTGTATTACGGGTTCAAAAGGAGGTGAGTTCCATAAATTTAAAGGGTCTGGTGGTTGTACGTCGTAATGTCCGTAAACGAGAATAGTTGGTAATGATTTATCAATTATTTTTTCGCCATATACAATTGGGAAACCCTCTGTTTCGCAAATTTCTACATGGTCACAACCTGCGTTTTCTAAACTGGTTTTAATCACAGCTGCTGTTTCTAAAACAGCATTGGTGTATGCAGAGTCTGCACTAATAGATGGGATTTTAAGCAAATCTATAAGTTCATTTAAGAATCTGTCTTTGTTGTCGTTTATATAAGATTTTATGGTTTTCATGTACTGAATTCTGATTTACACAAAAATAAGAATTAAAGAATGATTATATTCTTAAAAAATTCCTATTTGAATATTAAAACTATTGTTTATATTTGCACCCCAATTATTATTGGAATTGCAGGCGTGGTGGAATTGGTAGACACGCTAGACTTAGGATCTAGTGCCGCGAGGTGTGAGAGTTCGAGTCTCTCCGCCTGTACAATGTTAAGTTAAGACTCTAATCTTTAGGTTAGAGTCTTTTTTTGTTTAATGAATTTTGTGGTGCGTTATCTTATAGAGATGAAATTCCTCTTCGTGCCTCATTTGGAATTACAAATTATTTTTTAAAACTAATAAAATAAAAAAAGAGCCTCTAATTAAAGAGGCTCTTTTTAGCTTAAATTAACACTTATTAATTTAGAGCTTTACTAATTTAGTGGTTAGGGTTTGGTTATTACTATTTTCAACTTTTACCATATATATTCCTGTGTTTAAGGTTGCAACATCAAAAGTATCTGTTCTTGAAAAATTACCTTTAAACGCCTTGACCATCTTACCTGTTAAGTCATAAATTTCAATATTCGAAACATTAATATTTATGCTAAATGAAGCGTGTGAAGGATTTGGGTAAATTGTAAATTTTGTCAATAAATTTTCATCAACACTTAAAACGTTTGAAGCTTGATTACCTAATATACGAAACTGACCAGCCGGAATAGAAATTGAGGTCGTAGTATTACTTACTGTTGTATTACCTGAGGCATCCATTAGATCGTACCATGTTGTAGCAATACCAGCAGGAAAGTTTGTATTTACGGTTTGCGAGTTAACATCAAAATTAGCAACTATAATAACATAGTTTAATTCTGACGAAGGTATTGTATTGTCAAAAACTTCAATTCTTGGTGTAAAGTTACCAGATGTCATTGTATAGTCTCCTTCAAATACAGCTTCTTCTGTTTTTAATTTATGCATTTTAGACCAATCTTCATAAATTTGTCCTCGCAATGCATCACTTAGCCAGTTATTTGCCCATTGTGGTTGTGGTTTGGTATCTAATTTACAGTCTCCATTACCATCTGCATTACCAATAAAGTTAGTTGTACCATTAGTACAAGTAAATATTGAATTTTCCATACCTAATTCTCCGAAGTGCCATATCATTTTAGGTCCTGGTACCATAACAGATACTGCACCTAACGCAGACATTCTAGATAGAGATATATTAAGATTTTGTACATTATGACTAGAATTACTTGTTTCGCCAAAAGCTAAATTTTTAAACATTAAGCGTTCTTCATCGTGGCTTTCTGGGTAACCAACAACTCTAGGTCCATTAAAACTAGGTCTTGAGTTATGGCCAATGCCATTAATGTTTTTATTACCGTCTTGTCCCATAGTAAGTTCATTGTAAGGGTCTGTCATTTTCCCCCACATCATAATGCCTTTACCTTCGTCATATCTGTAATTTGCCCATTCTTTTTCTTCATTTTCGCTTCCTAAATGTTCAAAAATCACGTAGTGATCTGGGTCTAGAGACCAAGAGTAATCAGCATATTCTTTAAGAATATCTATTCTGTCTTGTTGGTAGTTGTTGGTGCAATTCTCATCATTTTCGGTACAGTTTTGTGTAAAACCTTTGGTTAAATCCCATCTAAATCCGTCAATTTTAAAGTTTTCTATCCAATGTTGTACAACCTGTTTTGTGTAAAGACCAGTAAACGAATTAGAATGATCAAAATCTGACCCAACATTATAACTGTGTCTAGGGGTTGTATTAAAATATGGGTTTTCAGAACTAGGACTTCCCCAGCCATCACCATCGGCATCATCCATCCACATGCGTACCATTGGGTTTCTACCAAAGGCATGGTTTAGTGCAATATCTAAGATTACAGCGATACCGTTTTGATGGCACACGTCTATAAGTTCTTTAAACTTTTCTTCAGTACCATAAAATTTATCTAATGCCATATGAAAAGAAGTATTATAACCCCAACTTTCGTTGCCTTCAAATTCCATAACAGGCATAAACTGTATGGCATTAATATTAAGTGTTTTAAAATAATCTATTTTATCTATAATATCTTGGTAATTACGGTTAGCATCAAAGTCTCTTACTAAGACCTCATATACAATTAAATCTTCTTTCTTTGGTTTGTTAAAGTTAGTTACTTGCCAATTATACGGAGTTTGAGCTGTCTGTAAAACTGTAACTTCACGTTCTTGCCCAGCAGGATATAGTGGTAGGTTAGGGTAAGTACTGCTTGGTATAAAAGGATCATCAAAAGGTGATAAAACTAGTGTAGAAAAAGGATCGGCTGTTTTTACTAAGCCAGGAGAATTAGTAATAGGTGCTTTATCTACAACCCAATACTGAAATGTTTCTATTTGGCCAGGTACAAGATTGGTGAGTTCTAACCAAAATCTACCATTTCTAGTAAAATCTCTTTTCATGGCATAAGAAGCATCTGGTTGCCAATTATTAAAACTACCAGCGACATAAACAAAATCTTTATTTGGGGCATATAACATTAGTGTTGCTTTTGTGTCATCGTTGGCATTATAATTAATACCATCTTTAAAAGCACCACTTAAAATTTCAAAGCTACTACCTGGGTCAATGAGTACAGAGATAGATACGCTTTTTGTATCACCATTTAAAGCCACATCTAAATTGTAAACCTTATTTTCTGTAATGTTGGTATCTGTAAATGTATAATTAGATGTGTTGTTTTGCGTATCAGCAATAACACCATTTATAGTAAGTGTATAGTTGGCGTTACCACAGGTGTTATCTGCATTTATACTAAAATCGTCACCACTATTTAAAACAGAAGTTGTGGTTGTTGGGTTATTTAAGTTAATTTGAAATGAAGATTCACCGACTTCTGTAACTATATCTTGAGTTTTTTTATCTCCGTCTCCATTTTTAGCTTTAACTAAAAATCCAATTCTGCCAATACCTATTCTACCGTAAAATACAGTTGGAATAAAACTAATGGTGTACGTATCATTACCAGAATTGTAAGTTAGTCTATTAGCCTCGTTAGAGTTTGTCCATTCTCCGTTTGTAGGGGAATCTTGTATGTTTTGGTCAGTAGTGTCAAAAGACCATGCCCATAAGTATAATGCGTTGTTACCTATGTTCCAGATAGATTCGTCAATACTAGAGCCGTCAAAAGTAAAAGTGATAGTTTCATTCTCTTGAAACGTACAAGGGTCTATAAAAAAATCAACCTCTTGTTGTTGTGCAAAACTAACACCAAAACAAAGCGCAAAAATTAGTAGTAAAACTTTTTTCATAACGTAAATAGCGTGTTAAAAAAAAGAGATTGCTAAAGTTTTTGCAATCTCTTTTTTACATTTATTTATTAAAAAAACTCAAAAATTTTATTGTCTAGCTCCTAAGCTATAAACAGGTGAGCCAGCATTTGTAAAGTCAATTTTTACAGCATAGTTTCCAGCAGTAACAGCGATATTATTATCAGCGTCTGCATCTAAAATGCCATCATCATTAGCATCACCTAAATCAGTTCCCCAAGTATCATTTTGGCGGAATTTAATTTCACCATCTAATAAAGTTACATTTTCAGCAATCCAAATATTAGGGTTAACTTGTGTTAAGTTAAAATCTACTGTAGCTCCCCAATCGTTAAAACCAGAACCAACTATTCCCCAAATATCAGCAGTTTCTATGCTGTAAGAGTTGTCGTTTAAGTTTACAATAACTTCATAATGACCAGCAGTAACAACAATGTTATTATCTGCATCTGCATCTAAAACACCGTCACCATTACCATCACCTAAATCACCACCCCAAGTATTATTCATACGGAATTTAATTTCTCCATCAAGTAATTGTACACCTACTCTAAAAGTATCGGTAGTATAATCATAAGATAACTTTGCATCTAGAGTAGCTCCCCAATCATTAAAACCAGATCCAACTATTCCCCAAGAAAAAGGCTCAATAGTATAGCTATTATCATTTGTGTCTATTGTAATTTTATAATCACCAGCAGTAACTGTAATGTTGTTGTCTGGGTCTGCATCTAAAACACCATCACCATTAGCATCACCTAAATCACCTCCCCATGTATTGTTTTCACGGAATTTAATTTCACCATCTAATAAGTTAACGTAAGATACTATAACGCCAGGTGTAGAAGTTGTGTAGAATGTAGCATCTTCAAAAGCACCCCAGTTATTGTAACCAGAACCTACAACACCCCAAGTTGCTGGCGCAATTGAGCCACCTCCAGGATTACCTGTATTTTCTAATAATTCAATATTAAGTATTAATGCATTAGAAAAAGCATCAGAAGCTCCACCCATATCACCAGCAAATGCTCTAACTCTTACAGAAAAAGAGCCTGTGTTTGGTGCAGGAGAATCAGGATCTGCATCTAAACCTACTTCTGTAGCTATAGCCATCATTTGACCAATAGTTACAGCTATTTCGTTACCAGTTGTTGTAGAGATTGCAGTTGCATCTGTAAAATCTCCTGTAATAGAGCGTTGCAATTCGTAAGATGTATTTGTTGGTACACCAAAATCTGCATTGTCCCAAGTAAAACGTTCACCTAAGTTAGCAGATGTACTTGTTGTTAATATATAACTATCTAGAGTTGCATTAGTAAATACAAATCCATCAGGGCTTTGAGTTGTGAAAACGACATCATCTTCAGTTTCACAACTGTTAAAACTTATTAAGGCAAAGATGAAAAGGCCTAAGATTGATAATTTTTTCATTTTATTTTTTTATTAATTAGTATCCTGTATTTTGTTCTAAGTTTGTGTTAATGCCTAAATCTACCGCTGGTAAAGGCATAAGGTCTCTAAAAGATTCTGTTGTAGAGCCTTGTTGTACTCCACCTTTCCATTGCCAAACCCCATTATCTGAGAATTGATTAAATCTAATTAAGTCCGTTCTTCTGTGGCATTCCCAGTATAATTCTCTAGCTCGTTCATCTAAAATGAAGTCTAAATTTAAATCTACTTCGGCAATATCACCACTAGTGTTACCATAAGCTCTACCTCTAAGTTGGTTAATGTAGCCAACAGCAGTACTCATAGAGCCACCGCCACCTCTTACTACAGCTTCTGCATACATAAGGTAAGCATCGGCTAATCTAAACATAGGGAAGTCAATATCTGTATGGTCACCAGATGTATCAGAACCAGCAATACCATCTACATCAACGTTTCTATATTTTGAAATAGCAAAGCCATCAGTAAATGTACTTACACTTGCTATATCTTTTTCTTGACCATCTGTATAGAATAACTCACGTCCATCATTAGAATTTTCTTCACCTGGAAAAACTTCTACAAATGTTGGTGTTGTTCTTACACCAAACCAACCACCGTTGATTCCAAATTCAGCCGGATTCATAGATCCACCGACTGGTGCATGTGTCATAAAAGTCATACCACCAAAAGCTTGTGTTCTTAAACCATCAAAAGGAATCGTAAAAATTACTTCGTTTTGTGCGCCATTAGAATCATTATCTGCCTGAAAAGAATGTGTGTAAGGAACATTTGGTATTGTATAACCTGCTCCAATAATATTATTGGTATATGTAATTACATCTGCATAACGTGGCGTACCAGTATATACTTCAGCATTTAAATATATTTTAGCTAATACCATCCAAGCGGCAGCTCTATTTGCTCTACCATAATAGGTTATAGGGTCTGCGTTAGGCTCTGCTAATTCATCTTCAATATCTAATAATTCTGACTCAATGTATGTAAATAAATCTGCTCTTTGAATTTGAGGCGGAAGAAAAGCGCCAATAGGGTCGTTTTCTGTTACAAAAGGTGGGTTACCAAACAAATCCATAGCATGCCAATAGGTTAGTGCTCTCATAAAACGAGCTTCTGCTCTGTAGGTTTGTATTTCTGCTCTTAAATCTGCAGCAACACCACGATCACTTAATTTAGAATCTGTAGTTTGGCGTAAAAACTCGTTAGTTAATGCAATTTGGTACATTAAACGGCTATACATAGTTCTAATAAACTCATTACCAGAGGTCCAAACTTGGCTGTGTAAATCTTGAATTGTACCATCATTCCATGCAATTAATGCTTCGTCAGTGGTTAATTCTTGCATTTTCCAATAGAGTCTTAGGTAATTTGAAAAACCTTCATCTAAGCCTGCTAGATCTGGTGCACCTGCAGGACCTTCTTGTCCACTTAAAGAAATTCCAGCATAAATTTTAGCTAAAAATTGCTTGTAAGCTTCTGGGTTTTCAAACGCAGCATCAGCGGTGAGACGAGCGTCCTCTGGCTGTAAATCTAATCTGTCTTCGCAAGATTGTACTGAAAATACAATGGCAAATAAGATTAAAACACTTTTAATTGTTCTTATCATCATAGCTTTGTTGTTTATATAATTAGTTTTCATTTTTTTAGAAAGTAAAGTTTAATCCGAGAACGATATCTCTTGTTCTTGGGTAAAAGTTATTTTCTATACCATTAGCAATCTCTGGGTCTAAACCATCATACTCTGTAATTACAAAAAGATTAGTTGCTGTAAGCGATGTTCTTAATGTCATTTTTGAAAAAGGTATTGTATAACCTATAGATAGGTTGTCTAATCTTATAAAGTCTGCACGCTCTATATATAGGTCTGAAAATAAGTTTTGATTTGTAAACCCTGTGTCTAAGAAACTTGCATGTGCATTTGCTTGGTAACCTGGTTGGTTAACAACAGCATTTGCATTTCCTCTATCTGAAGCACTATTGTTGTAAACATAGTTACCAAAACTACCTCTAAAGGTAAAGTTAAGATCTAAGTTTTTATATCTAAAGTTATTAGTAAAACCAATAAAAGCATCTGGTGTCGCTTTTTTATAAGCTTGTCTATCTGCTTCTGTAATTTGGTTATCACCGTTTACATCTACGTAAGATCCTTCTATAGGATTTCCGTCGGTATCGTAAACTTGTCTAAATACAAAGAACGTCGTAGGATCAAAACCTGGTTTTAATATTTGTATATTATTACCAACACCACCAGAAATACCACCGTTAGGTCCAGGCAATGTAAAGTTAGGATCGTTATTTAAGTTTAACCTTGTAATTTCTTGTTGTTGAAACGTGATATTAAAATTGGTATCCCATCCAAAGTTTTCTTTTTGTGCAATTACTCCATTTAAGCTTAATTCTAACCCACGGCTTGTTACTTGCCCAACATTAGTTAATAAGATATCTGTTAAGTTAGAACCAGCAGCTGGTGGTACTCTAGAAATTAAATCTTCCGTTTCTCTGTAGTAACCATCAATTGTACCTGTTAATCTATTATTAAAAAGGCCAAAATCTAATGCTAAGTTATATTGTGTGGTCTCTTCCCATTTAAGATTTTCATCAAACCCTTCTGGTCGTAGTGTAGAAATAAATATAGGGTCGCCATTTGGTTCTGTACCAATTTGTATGTTAGCGGCATCATTTCTTGATGGTGTATATATACCTAAGTATCCGTAATTTTGACCAAATTCTTGCTGTCCTGTAACACCCCAACCTGCTCTTAATTTTAAATTAGAGAAGAAAGAATCTTGCATAAAGTCTTCGTTCATAATTTTCCAACCAAATGAAGCACCAGGGAAATTACCCCAACGATTATTTTCGCTAAATCTTGAAGATCCATCGCGTCTGTAGCTTAATGATACTAAGTATTTATCTGCAATATCAAAACTAGCTCTAGCAAAATAAGATTCTAGGGCATTTCTATTAATATCTGTTTGACTTATATTGGTGTTTGTTGTTCTATCAAAAAAGCCTTTAATATAAAATTCTTGAAAAGCATGACCTGCTGTAACATCTATACTCGTGTTAATAGATTCTATATTTTTTTTGTAGTTAAGATAAAAATCTAAGGCTGTGTTTCTGTTTAAACCACCAGAAACTTCATTAGTATTAAAAGCATCAGGATTGTTTGGGTTTGCACCTACAAATTTATGTCCATCGTTTTCTGCATAATCAATACCTGCATTTAAATTAAATCTTAAGTCTTTTAAGAACCAAAATCTGTAATCTATGTTAAAGTTAGAAATAACACGTTTTATTGTTTGGCGGTCGTCATATTGATCTAATAAAAATAGTGGATTAGCAGGTGCTAAATTTGCACCAGATCCGTACTGTGTAAAGTTTCCGTTTTCGTCTAAAACGGACTGTGTAGGGTCAAAAGCAATAGCCGCACCAATTGCACCTTGGTTAGCATAAGAAAATTCATCTTGAACCATCTTTGTAACTAAGCTTAATTTTAAATCATTACCTAAAAATCTATGAACAAACGATGTATTAATTCCGTTTCTTTCATATAAATCTTGAAGTGGACCTTCTTGAGATACATGGTTAAGGTTAACTCTAAAGTTAAAATTTTCATACCCTTTAGAAACTGTTAAGTTATGAATAGCGCCAACACCTGTAGAATAAATTTCATCTTGCCAGTTTGTGTTTGCGTTACCTAAAGTAGTTGCATCAAAATCTGGGTTAGATGCTAATGCTCTATATTGATTAGCCGACAATACATCTACAGTATTTGTAATACGTCTTGTTGAAGCTTGTAAACCATACTCAAAAGTAAGTGGTTGGTTTGCAGATCCTTTTTTAGTGGTAATAAGTATAACACCATTAGAAGCTCTAGAACCATATATTGCAGTAGCAGAAGCATCTTTTAAAACAACAAAGTCTTCTATATCTGCTGGGTTAATTGCATTTAGTGCGTTTCTGCTTCCTTGTGCACCACCACGTTGGTCTATTGGTAGGCCGTCTATTACAATAAGGGGATCGTTGGTAGCAGATAATGATGCACCACCACGAATTCTAATTTCACCACCTTCACCAGCTCCACCACCACCAGAAGTAACACGTACACCTGAAGCTTTACCAGCAATAAGTTGTTGTGGTGCAACAATTGCACCTCTATTAAATTCCTTAGCAGATACTTTTTCTACAGCACCTGTAGCATCTTGCTTTGTAGTTGAGCCATACCCAATAAGTACAACTTCATCTAATTGAGCAGCGTCTTCCACTAAAGCAATGTCTAGTAATGTTTGTCCGTTAAAGACTATTTCTTGAGAGGTATAACCCAAATAAGAAATAACAATGGTTTCACCTTGGTTAACTTCTATTGTGTATTTACCATCTATATTGGTAGATTGTCCTCTAGAAGTTCCTTTAATTATAACATTAACGCCAGGTAATGGCATTGCGTTAGCTTTATCTGTCACTATACCCGATACGGTAGATTGAGCCATTAAAGTAGCTGGCACCATAATTAGGCATAGTAATAAAGCATTTAAGAATGTTTTCATACAATGTTTTTAAGTTAGTTGCTTAGTTAATCGATTTATATTTTCACTTCTTGGGTTAAATCTATGTAAATTATATGTGTTATTAATGTTAAATGCGTTTACTACATTAACGCAAACGTTTTCGTGTTAAAAACTTTTTAGATTTTATCTAAGATGTAGGTAAAAAGGCTGAAAATTATCATATTAATAGCTAATGGGTATAAAAAATGAGAAGTCTTAAATTATACATTTTTTTAAATTAGCTATATTCGCCTTTATTCTATAAGAATTATGAAAAGAAAAGTTACACTAAAACAGATAGCAAGAGAACTAGATGTGTCTATTTCTACTGTATCAAAAGCATTAAGAAATAGTGCTGAGATTAGTGAAGATACAAAGCTTAAAGTGCAGGCTTTTGCTAAGTTATATAATTATAGACCCAATAATATAGCGCTAAGTTTAAAAAACAGAAGAACCAATACTATCGGAATAATTATACCTGAAATAGTACATCATTTTTTCTCTAAAGTTATTCGCGGTGTAGAGCTTGTTGCTAATAAAAGAGGTTATAATGTCATTGTAGGTTTGTCTAATGAATCTTTTTCAAAAGAAGTTATAAATATGGAAATGCTTGCCAATGGCAGTATTGACGGATTTATACTATCTATCTCTAAAGAAACGTTGCAACGGCAAGATTATCATCACTTTAATGAGACCATGAGCCAAGGTATGCCCATTGTTATGTTTGATAGGGTGGTATCAGAAATTAAATGCGACAAAGTGATTGTAGATGATTTTAAAGGGGCAAAAAATGCGGTTGAAAAATTAATTAACAACAAGTGCAAAACTATTGCTTTAATTACTACCAAAGACTACGTAAGTGTAGGCAGACTAAGAACTCAAGGCTATATAGAAGCCTTACAAGAGCATAAAATAACACCCCAAGCAGAACTTATTTTAAAGATAGACGATGCTTTAGATTACGAGGTGAATTTAGCAGCTCTAGAAAATGAAATTGAGCATTTATTTAAATCTAATAAAAAAATTGATGGTGTTTTTGCTGTTAACGAACTTTATGCGCTTTCAGCAATGAAAGTTGCAAGAAAATTAGGCCTCAAAATACCAGATGATATTCAGGTTATTGGCTTTACAGATGGTGTTTTATCTAAGCATGCAACACCTAGTTTAACTACAGTAAGCCAGCATGCGCAGCGCATGGGTGAAGAGTCAGCAGAACTACTCATAAATAAGCTAGAGCATGAGTTTACTGAGACTGAAGAAGAAGTCTTTAAAACCGTGGTAATAGCAACCGAGTTAATAGAACGAGAATCTACCAAATAGAAATTTAACATTGTCAGTTTAAAAAAATAATTACCTTTACGCCAGAATCAAAACTTATATTTTCACTTCTACACATAAGTTTTGATAAGCACAGCTTGTCAGAATAGTATTAATTTAACTATACTATTTAATGAAAAAGCATACCCTAGGATTTTG
Organism: Winogradskyella sp.; assembly: GCA_028383925.1. Taxonomy (GTDB): domain Bacteria; phylum Bacteroidota; class Bacteroidia; order Flavobacteriales; family Flavobacteriaceae; genus Winogradskyella. The sequence goes on along the minus strand of JAOEWO010000022.1, from coordinate 15,893 downwards.
GGAAATCTGGAACATGAGTTTCGGTTTCTTAGGTATCCAATTCGGTTTTGCCCTACAGGGTACTTCCATGTCTAGAATATTTCAAACGTTAGGAGCGTCTCAAGATGAGATTCCTATGTTATGGATAGCAGCACCTTTAACAGGGTTAATTGTTCAACCAATTATTGGTTATTTAAGCGATAGAACTTGGAGTCCTAAATGGGGACGAAGACGCCCTTATTTTTTAATTGGTGCCATACTAAGTACTATGGCCCTATTTTTTATGCCATACTCACCTTTGTTATGGGTAGCAGCAGGTTTCTTGTGGATTTTAGATGCATCTATAAACATATCTATGGAGCCATTTAGAGCACTAGTGGCAGATAAATTGCCAGAGTCTCAACGGTCTTACGGTTTTGTAATGCAAGCTTTAATTATTGGAATTGGAACTTGGATTGCGAGTAGCTTACCCGAAATAGTATCTTATTTCGGAACCAGTAATACTGCAGAAACAGGGGTGCTGCCAATGTCTGTAAAATTATCTTTTGCAATAGGTGCCTTTGTGTTTTTAGCAAGTATACTTTATACCGTCTTTACAACTTCAGAATATCCGCCAGAAGATATGGAATCATTTGAAAAAGAAAAGGCTAAGAAAAATCAATTTATTCCAGATATATTAAACAATATAGGCAACATGCCAACAACCATGAAAAAGTTAGGTGTTATTCAATTTTTTTCTTGGTTTGCTTTTTTTACAATGTGGAGTTTAGCTAACCCAGCGTTAACAGAGCATGTATTTAATACACCAGCACCAATTGAGTCTACTTACAATATGGCAAATAGTATTGAGGCAGCGGCTTTTAAAATAGCAAATACAGCCTTTCAAGAGTCTTCTAATTCTGTAGGTTCTGCAATGGGTGTTTATGGTTTGTCATCTATGGTTTTTGCATTATTATTAGTTTTTTATACTTCAAAACGAAAAATTAATAGAAAATATGTTCACATGGGGTCTTTAGTACTTGGTGGTATTGGATTTTTATTAATGAATTATACGTCTCCCGAAAATCTTAAATGGTGCTTTGCCCTAATAGGCTTTGCTTGGGGTAGTATTCTTTCTATGCCTTACGCCATGTTATCTAGCTCAGTAGACCCTAATAAAATGGGTATGTTTATGGGTATCTTTAATATGTTTATAGTAATTCCTCAAATTATTGCAGCCTTAGGTGGTATTAATTTAGTGTCTGGCCTATTGGGCGAAGATGCTATTAATGCAATGACGGTTGCAGGCATAAGTTTATTAATAGCGGGTTTATGTAATTTATTAATTACAAATAAATCGGCCATTTCATACCAACCAGAATCATAATTTAAAAAATGAATAAAAAAGGATTCATATTCGATTTAGACGGTGTTATTGTAGACACAGCAAAGTATCATTTCTTAGCTTGGAAAAAATTAGCTAAGCGTTTAGATATCGATTTTACCGAAGAAGAAAATGAACAACTTAAAGGTGTTAGCCGTGTAAAATCATTAGAGAAAATATTGGCTTGGGGAAATAAAACAATTTCTCAAGAACAATTTACAGCATTAATGACTTCAAAGAATACAGACTATTTAAGCTATATTTCTGAAATGCATGAAAACGAAATCCTACCAGATGTGCAACGTATTTTAGATATGTTAATAGCAAAAAAGCAACCTATTTCTTTAGGATCTGCAAGTAAAAATGCCCGAACAATTTTAGATCGTGTTAATCTTAGAAGCCATTTTAATGCTATTGTAGATGGTAACGATGTTAGTAAAGCAAAACCAGATCCCGAAGTCTTTTTAATTGCAGCTAAACAATTGTTTATAAAGCCAGAAAATTGCATTGTTTTTGAAGATTCTGTTGCTGGCGTACAAGCTGCAAATGCTGCAAATATGATATCTATTGGTATTGGGAGTAAAACAGTTTTAGGTGAAGCTAATTATGTTTTTAAAGATTTTACTGAGATTTCAGACGAATTTTTAAAAACACTCATAAATAATTAATTAAAAAACAAGTCGCTATTACAAGTGACATCAATAATATTTTAAATGAATCTAGATTATATAAAACCAGATAATTGGTCAATCATAGAAGAAGGGTTTAATGCTGACAATGTAAAAGCATCAGAAAGCTTGTTTAGTTTAGGTAATGGTGCTATGGGGCAACGTGCTAATTTTGAAGAAAAATATACCGGACCAACATTTCAAGGTAGTTATATTGCAGGTGTTTATTATCCTGATAAAACACGTGTAGGTTGGTGGAAAAATGGGTATCCAGAGTACTTTGCCAAAGTGTTAAACGCACCAAATTGGATTGGTATTAATGTATTTGTAAACGATGAGCAATTAGATATTAACACGTGTAAAACGGTTCAAAATTTTAAAAGAGAACTCAACATGAAAGCAGGTTGGTTATCTAGAAGTTTTACAGCTTTACTCAAAAACAACATAGAAGTAGAGGTTATAACAAAGCGTTTTCTAAGTTTAGAAATTGATGAATTAGGTGCTATTGAGTACACTATAAAACCGCTAAATTCTAACGCTTCTATTACATATCAGCCTTACATAGACAGTAGTATTACTAATGAAGATACCAATTGGGACGATAAGTTTTGGGATACCACAAATGTTAGTCACGAAAACAACCAAGCTTTTATATTGGCTAAAACCATGAAAACAGATTTTTATACCTGTACATTTATGGAGTCTCAGGTATTTATAGACGGTAAATCTGTTATTATAGAGCCAAATATAAAAGCAGATGCAACCAATGCATCTTTCAGCTATAATTACCAGGTTAAACAAAATGAAACTTACACAATTCATAAGTTTGGTGGTTATACAGTAGACAGAAATCACAGTAAAAACGAGTTAATAGCTGCTGCAAAATCTGTATTAAATACAGCTACAAAATCTGGTTTTAATATTTTATTAGAAACGCAACGTTTAGCATGGGAAAAAATTTGGGATAGCTCAGATATTACAATAGATGGTGATGTTAAAGCCCAACAAGCCATACGTTTTAATATTTTTCACCTTAATCAAACCTATTCAGGTAAAGACCCACAACTTAATATTGGGCCAAAAGGATTTACCGGCGAAAAATATGGTGGTAGCACCTATTGGGATACCGAGGCATACTGTATTCCGTTTTATATGGCAACCAAAGACCAAAGTGTTGCAAGAACCTTGTTAACCTACAGATACAAACACTTAGAGAAAGCTATAGAAAATGCCGCAAAATTAGGCTTTAATAATGGTGCAGCATTGTACCCAATGGTAACCATGAATGGAGAAGAATGCCATAACGAATGGGAAATTACTTTTGAAGAAATTCATAGAAATGGTGCCATTGCTTTTGCGATTTTTAACTATCATCGATATACTGTTGACTATAGTTATATCCCAGAGATGGGGCTCGAAGTTTTAATTGGTATTGCACGTTTTTGGCAGCAAAGAGCAACATACTCTAGAGATAAAGATAGTTATGTTATTTTAGGTGTTACAGGCCCTAATGAATATGAAAACAATGTAAACAACAATTGGTACACTAATTACATGGCAAAATGGTGTATTAATTACGCATTAGAAAATATAGATAAGATAAAAGAAGATTACGCCAGCGATTTTAAACGTATTTCTACCAAAACAAAAATCACAAATAACGAACTTGCAGTTTGGAAAAAAGTAGCAGACACTATGTATTTTCCATATTCAGAAGCGTACCAGGTTTACTTGCAGCAAGACGGCTTTTTAGATAAAGAATTAGTACCAGTTTCAGATTTAGATATAGCACATCGTCCTATAAATCAAAAATGGTCTTGGGATCGTATTTTAAGATCACCATATATTAAACAAGCAGATACACTTCAGGGTTTCTACTTTTTTGAAGATGATTTTACAGACGAAGAATTAGAACGTCACTTCGATTTTTACGAACCATTTACAGTTCATGAAAGTTCACTTTCACCTTGTGTACATAGTATACAAGCTGCAAAATTAGGTCGTATGGACCAAGCATATACCTTTTATTTAAGAACATCGCGACTAGATTTAGATGATTATAATCACGAAGTACATGAGGGTTTACATATTACTTCTATGGCAGGTACTTGGATGAGTATTGTAGAAGGTTTTGGTGGTATGCGTGTTAAAAATGATAGGCTAACTTTTGAGCCAAAAATACCAAATCAATGGGAGGCTTATTCCTTTAAAGTAAACTTTAGAGGTAATATTATTAAGGTTAATGTTTGCAAAGGGCACACACATTTTTCATTAGATGGTGCGCAAGAATTACAAATTATGGTAAACGGCAAGTCAGTGTTGATTTCGCCAAATAAATTGGTAACAGTATAGTTAAATAATTTTTGAAACATGAAAACACTAAAACAAATTCTAATCGTTTTACTCATTTTTAATGCGTTTTCATGTAAAGAAGAAAACCTGGCAAACAAAAAAGTTGTTTCACAGCCCATTACTAAGGTTCAAAATGATATTGACCGTTTAGAACCTCCGCATTGGTGGGCCGGTTTTAAAAATGAAAAGCTTCAGCTTTTAGTAAAACATCCAAATATAGGTAATGCAACAGTTTCTATTTTATATACAGGTGTGTCGCTAAAAAAAGTGCATGAAGCAGATAGCCCTAACTATCTTTTTTTAGACTTAGAAATTTCTAAAACGGCTAAAGCTGGTAAATTCAATATAAATTTTAAGCAAAAAAATGGTGAAGAACTTGTACAAACCTACGAGTTAAAATCACGTAAAATACCAGCTAAAGATTATGTGGGTTTCAATAGCTCTGATGCCATTTATCTAATAACACCAGACCGTTTTGCTAATGCCAACCCAAATAATGATGAAGAAGTAGGCTTATTAGAACAAGGTATTGATAGAGCAGACGGTTACGCCAGACATGGTGGTGATATTCAGGGTATTACAAATAATTTAGATTATATAAAAAACCTAGGTTTTACGGCTATTTGGCCAACACCAGTATTAATTAATGATATGCCTAAAGGATCATATCATGGGTATGCAATGACTGATTATTATAAAGTAGATCCGCGTTTTGGCTCTACCGAAGATTATATAACTTTAGCAAACCAACTGCGCGAGCGCGATATGAAATTAGTGAAGGACCAGGTTGCTAACCATTGTGGTTTAGAACACTGGTGGATGAAAGATTTACCTTTTAAAGACTGGATTAATTACCAAAAGCATTACGAGAATAACCGTGATAATTGGACTAGTGAAACAGTAAAACGTTCATCGCATAGACGAACTACCAACCAAGATATTTATGCCTCAAGCCGTGATAGAAATGAAATGAACGAAGGTTGGTTTGTAAAGGATATGCCAGATTTAAATCAGCGTAATCCGTTTATGGCTAACTATATCATTCAGAATAGTATTTGGTGGATAGAAACACTTGGTTTAGGTGGTATTCGTCAAGATACTTATCCGTACTCAGACAAGCAGTTTATGAGCGATTGGGCTGGTGCAATAATGCAAGAATATCCAAATTTTAATATAGTTGGAGAAGAATGGTCATCTAACCCTTTATTAATTGCGTATTGGCAAGAAGGACATAAAAATGTAGATGGTTATGACTCTAACTTGCGCTCTACTATGGATTTTGCAATGCAAGAAAAAGTAGTAGTAGGATTAAAGAATGAAGAAACTTGGGGTACTGGTCTAAAAGAAATTTACACAGCTTTAGCCAACGATTTTAATTATACACGCCCAGAAGATATTATGGTATTTCCCGACAACCATGATATGAGTAGAATTTATACCCAAATGGAAGGTGATGCCACCCTAACTAAAATGGCTATTAGTTATTATGCGGTTATACCAAGAATATTTCAAATGTACTATGGCACAGAAATTTTAATGAATGACTTTGCAAACCCTGGCGACCATGGGTTAATTAGAACAGATTTTCCTGGTGGATGGGCTAGTGACAGCGTAAATGCATTTACAGGTAATGGTTTAGATACAGATAAGAAAGCTATGCAGTCTTTTGTTTCTAAATTGCTTAATTATAGAAAAAATAGCAAAGCCATTCATAGTGGTGAAACAATGCATTTTGCTCCTCAAAATGGTGTTTACGTTTTAGCACGTTACTATAAAGATGAAGTGGTAGTTCATATTCTTAATAAAAATGAGAAGGCCTTTAATTTAGAATTAGCAAGATTTAATGAGTTGAATTTAACAGGTAAATCTTTAAAAAATATAATTACAGACCAAACCATTATTTGGGGTGATAGTCTCTTGTTAAAATCAAAAGGCAGTGTTATTTTAACTACAAAACTGTAATTATGAGAATTGTTTCTGTTATTTCAGTACTAATTATTTCTGCTTTAAGTATAGTATCAATAAGGTTTATAAAGCTTGAAAATGCTGTTTTAGCTGGTGGTGATTTGTACAGAGTAGAAAATTTTCCGTCGCAATATATTACACCAAGACCAGTCGATGTTTGGTTACCAGATAATTATTCAGAAGACAAAAAGTATGCTGTACTTTATATGCACGACGGTCAAAACCTATTTGATTCTACAACCACTTGGAATAAGCAAGAATGGAAAGTAGATGAATGGGCTACACAACTAATGGCAGAGGCTAAGGTTAAAGATTTTATTGTGGTTGGTATACATAATATTCCTGAAATTAGATGGCAAGATTTGTTTCCTCAAAAAGCATTTCAAATTTTAGATACATCTGTTCAAGAAAAACTTTTAGAAGCGGCTGTTAATGCTAATATGAATGCTAAATTTAATGGTGACAATTACCTAAGATTTTTAGTTGAAGAATTAAAGCCAGTAATAGACAAAAGGTATTCAGTACATACAACTAGAGATTATACCTATGTAATGGGGTCTAGTATGGGTGGCTTAATGTCTATGTATGCGGTTAGCGAATATCCTAATGTTTTTGGTGGTGCTGGCTGTTTATCTACACACTGGCCTGGTGCAGCGCCAAAGGAAGATAATCCGTTTCCTGAAGCTATTTTTAATTATATGGAAGCCAATTTACCAGAGTCAGGTAACCATAAGTTATATTTTGATTACGGTAACAAAACTTTAGATCAGTATTACCCACAATATGCGCCAAGACTAAATAAAATTTTAAAAACCAAAGGCTATACAGTTAAAAATGCTAGGAATTTGTTTTTTGAAGGCACAGATCATTCTGAACAGTCATGGAATAAAAGATTAGATAAACCATTACTATTTTTATTAGGAAAATAGTTTGTTATTCTGAACGTGTTTCAGAATCTCATAAAACCACAATATGAAGCAAATAATTTTAGTAATAACAGTCGTATTTTTATCAGTAACACTAACAGCACAAAATGCTGAAAGAACATTTGTTAATGCAGAAAACATAAATAATGGATCGCAAGTAGCTATTGAAACCAATGATGGACTTTATTTAATTAGGCCATTTTCTTTTCATATTATAGAAACTACATTTGTGCCACATGGCGAAATGTTAAAAAAAGAGTCTCATGCCGTAACATCTGAGCCTAATACTACTAAGTTTGAAATTTCAAAAAGAGGTGAAGATATTTTGCTAACAACAAAAGCGGGCTTATATGCTGTAATTACTAAAAGCCCTTTTCAAATTTCTTACTATTATAAAGATAAATTTATCACCTCCGAAAAACGAGGCTACTATAAAAGTACACACCAGCCTATGGCAATGGTTAAAGATAATATTATAGCCAAAGAGACCGAAAAAATAGAATTTAATCTTACAAAAGACGAAGTGCTTTATGGTGGTGGTGCCAGAGCATTAGGTATGAATCGTCGCGGCCACCGTTTACCATTATTCAATAGAGCTCATTATGGCTACGAAACAGAATCTAAATTGATGAATTTTACAATGCCAATAGTTGTATCATCTAATAAATACATGATTCATTTTGATAATGCACCAATTGGCTACCTAGATTTAGATAGCAAAGGTGACAATAGCTTAACATACGAAACAGTTTCAGGTCGTAAAACCTACCAAGTCATTGTTGGTAATACATGGTATAATGTTATAGATAATTATACAAAATTAACAGGTAAACAACCCATGCTACCACGTTGGGCTTTAGGAAATTTTTCAAGCCGATTTGGTTATCATTCTCAAGAAGAAGTAGAAATGACTATTGCCAAATTTAAAGAAGAAGACATACCAGTAGATGCTGTTATTTTAGACTTATATTGGTTCGGAAAAGATATTAAAGGCACTATGGGAAATCTTGAGTTTTATAAAGACTCATTTCCAAATCCAATACAAATGATTAAAGATTTAGCCACTAAAAATGTGGAAACGATTTTAATTACAGAGCCTTTTATTTTATCGACCTCAAAAAAGTGGGATGAGGCCGTTAACAAAGAGGTATTGGCTAAAGATTCTGTTGGTAACTCTGCCACGTACGACTTTTACTTTGGTAACACCGGTATAGTAGATATATATAATCCTAAAGGGAAAGCATGGTTTAAAAACATTTATACAGAGCTTTCAGATATTGGTGTTAATGGATTTTGGGGAGATTTAGGTGAGCCAGAAGTACATCCCAATTGGATACAACATCACACAGGTAGTGCTGCAGAAGTTCATAATATTTACGGCCATGATTGGGCAAAATTAGTGCAAGAAGCAAGTTTAAAAGCCAACCCTAATCGCAGACCTTTTATTTTAATGCGTGCAGGTTATTCTGGCTCGCAACGTTATGGTATGGTGCCTTGGTCTGGTGACGTTAATAGAACCTGGGGAGGTTTGCAAAGTCAGCCAAAAATCGCATTACAAATGGGTATGCAAGGTATGGCTTATATGCATTCTGATTTGGGCGGATTTGCTGGTTATAATTTAGATGATGAGTTGTACGTCCGTTGGTTACAATACGGTGTTTTTAATCCAATTTTTAGACCTCATGCACAAGAAGGTGTGCCAAGTGAACCTGTTTTTAGAAGTGACAAAGCGAAACGTTTAGCAAAATCTGCCATAGCGATGCGATACAGAATGTTACCTTATAATTACAATTTAATGTATCAAAATCATGCGTTCGGAAAACCATTAATGCGACCGTTGTTTTTTGAAGAACCAAATAATACAAATATTTTAGATTATTCAAAGGCCTATTTATGGGGAAATGATATTTTAGTATCTCCTGTTTTAGAGGCAAAAAAGAGAGCACAAGATATTTATTTTCCTAAAGATAACGTCTGGTTCGATTTTTATACAAATGAAAAGATAATAGGTGGACAAACAAAAACAGTTCGGTTAAATGAGAATTCTATTCCTACTTATGTAAGAGCTGGTGCTTTTATTCCTTTAACTAAGCCAATAAGCAATACTTCAGAGTACGATAATAGCACACTCGAGTTACATTATTATTTTGATACTAGCTCACCAGAAACGGTACGGACTTTTTATACTGACAACGGTAAGGATGTCAATTCTATTAAGAATGGTGACTATGAAATGATGAATTTTATTGCAGAATACAAAGGTTCTAATTTGAAATTAAATTTAAAACAAATCTATGTTCTCCGCTATACTGATGAAAACACCTTATTCCCTAAAGATAAAGCAGTCGATTTAAGAGTTCATAATATTCAAAATGCACCAAAATCGGTAAAGGTAGATGGAAAAAAAGTCAATGTTAAATGGAACTCAGAAACAAAGACATTAGACATTCCAATCGGTTGGAAAGCGTCAGAAACAAAAGAAATTAAAATAAAATTAAAAAGATAATTAATATGAAAAACTACGCAGTTATAATCTGTATGCTATTAGTATTTGTAGCTTGTAAAACAGAGAAAAAAGAAGAAGCTAAAGCCGCAGCTAAAAAAGTAGAGGTATTACAACCAATTTCTGCATTAGACTTAGAAACAGCAGTGATTTACGAAGCTAATATTCGTCAATATTCGCCAGAGGGTACTTTTAATGAATTTACAAAAGACATACCGCAGCTAAAACAATTAGGTGTAAAAGTTATTTGGTTAATGCCTGTTTTTCCTATTTCAGAAACCAAAAGAAAAGCCACTGGTGGTGCAGATAGCAAGTTTGCATCAGATTTTCCTGAAGACCAACAAGCAAAGTATCTGGGCAGTTATTACGCAGTTAGTGATTTTACAGAGATAAACCCAGAATTTGGAACAAAAGAAGATTTTAGAAAATTAATTAAAGTTGCGCATGCAAATGGTATTTACGTCATCTTAGATTGGGTGCCAAATCATACTGGTTGGGATCATAAATGGTTAAAAACAAACCCAGAATATTACACACAAAACGATAATGGTGAGGTTGTGCACCCTGATGGTACTGATTGGACAGATGTAGCAGATTTAAATTACAATAACAAAGACATGCGCAATGCCATGATTGCAGATATGAGTTATTGGCTTACTAAAGAGGGTGTTGATGGTTTTAGATGTGACGTAGCAGGTTCTGTACCAACAGATTTTTGGCAAGAAGCCGTACCACAATTAAGAGCACAAAAAGATATTTTTATGCTAGCAGAAGCATGGGAGCCAGAGCTGTTAGAAGGTAACTTGTTTGATATGGCTTACGCTTGGGATGGTCATCATTTATTAAACGGTTTAGCAAAACAAGAGAAAAATCTAACAGATTATGACGCTTACATTACTAAAATAACTACAGATTATGCTGCTGACGATATCTTAATGAATTTTGTAACCAACCACGATGAAAACTCTTGGAGTGGCACAATAAAAGAGCGTATGGGTGAAGCTTCAGAATTAATGACGGTAACGAGTTTTATGCTAAAAGGTATGCCATTAATTTACTCGGGTCAAGAGTATAATTTAAACCATCGTTTAAAGTTTTTTGAAAAAGATTCTTTTCCTAAAATAAAAGCAGATAGTTGGGCCTTACTTCAAAAATTAGGAACACTCAAAAATACAAATCCAGCATTAAATGGTGGTAAAAATGCTGCTGATTATACCCGTTTAAATTCCGAAAAAGATATCCTAATGTTTGAGCGTTCTAAAGATGATAAAACTATTTTGTTTATCGGTAATTTTTCTGATAAGAGCAATAAGATTAATGCTCCACAAGGTGAATATCTTAATTACATGACTAATAAATCGATAGTATTAAATGGTGATGCTTTTGAAATGAAACCTTGGAGTTATAAAATTCTAATTAAATAATCTATGCAAAAATCACTAATGCTATTACTTGTTTTTACGCTTTTTTTTAATTGTCAAAATGAGATTAAAATACCACAAGATAGTACCGAAACGCCATTTGTTTGGGAAAGCGCAAACCTCTATTTCCTTTTAACAGATCGTTTTAATAATGCTGACACCACTAACGATGTTAATTTTAATAGAACAGAAGAAACAGGCAAGCTTAGAGGTTTTAAAGGTGGCGATATTAAAGGTATTACCCAAAAAGTAAATGAAGGCTATTTTACTGACCTAGGTATTAATGCTATTTGGATGACTCCTGTTGTAGAACAAATACATGGTGGTACCAATGAGAGTACAGGTTTTAGTTATGGTTTTCATGGGTATTGGACCAAAGATTGGACCAAAATAGACCCTAATTTTGGCACTAAAGAAGACTTACATAACTTGGTTAGTGCTGCCCATGCTAAAGGTATAAGAATTGTTTTAGATGCAGTTATTAACCATACAGGGCCTGTAACAGATAGCGATACAGTTTGGCCAGAAGAATGGGTGAGAACAGATAAACAATGTACTTACGATACTTACGATAACACAGTAAGCTGTACTTTGGTTAAAAATTTACCAGATATTAAAACTGAAAGTAATAACAATGTAGCATTGCCACCGCAGTTAGTTGCTAAATGGAAAGCAGAAGGACGCTACCAACAAGAAGTTAAAGAGTTAGATGCATTTTTTGAACGTACAGGTTACCCTAGAGCACCTCGTTTTTATATTATAAAATGGTTAACAGATTATATTACAGAATTTGGTATTGACGGTTACAGAGTAGATACAGTAAAACATACCGAAGCTTATGTTTGGCAAGAATTTAGAGCAGCATGTGATTATGCATTTTCAGAATTTAAAAGCAACAATTCAGACAAAGTTTTAGATGATAATGAATTTTATTTGGTCGGTGAGGTTTATAATTATGGTGTAAGTAGTGGTAAGCAATTTAATTTTAGTGATAAAGAAGTCAACTACTTTGAACCAGAAAGTTTTCATAGCTTAATTAATTTTGAATTTAAATGGAACGCAAAAGAAATGGGTTATGAAGATCTATTTAAAAGATATTCTAACGTTTTACAAGGAGATTTAAAAAACTACGGAACACTAAATTATTTAAGCTCACACGATGATGGTAGCCCTTTTGATGCCATAAGAGAAAAATCTTACGAAACAGCAAATAAGTTATTATTAGCTCCCGGTACATCACAGGTATATTATGGTGATGAATCTGCAAGAGCTTTAGTTATAGATAGTACTATTGGTGATGCAACTTTACGTTCTTTTATGAATTGGGATGCCATAGCTCACAATAACTCAACTAAAGAGGTTTTGTTACATTGGCAAAAACTTGGCAAATTTAGAGCTAACCACCCTGCTGTTGGTGCTGGTGTACATCAAATGATTACGCAGTCGCCTTATGTGTTTTATAGAAGTTACCAAAATGGGGATTATAAAGATTTAGTAGTTATTGGTTTAGATTTAGACAAAGGAGTCAAGTCTATAGATGTCTCAAAAGTGTTTAAAAATGGTGATCTGGTAAGAGATGCATACTCAGAAGTTTCTAATAAAGTAAAAAACGGAAGTTTACAGATAGAATCAAATTTTAATATGGTTCTTCTAGAAAAATTATAATTACAATGAAACTCGCATTTTGAGTTAGTTAATAGATATTTAAGAGACTAAGGTAATTATTCATTAACTTTACTCTAAAGAGATACCATACGTTTTGGATATTAACGATAACATAGATTCCCCCTTTGTATTAAAAGTTAGCTTTAACAAACTAATTACCCAATACGAAAAACTAATAAGTGCAGACAACGATTTTATTGCTGCAAATGCAAAACGTGTAATTAAAATTGCTGAAGCTAACCCAGAGTTAAGAACGGGTTTTAGCGATTTGAGTTTGTTTAAAACTTACGAAACGGATATTGCAGGTATTTTACAAGATGCATTTAATCCGTTACTAACAACTAACGAAATTAAGACGGCCTCAATACCGTTTCACGATATTATATTTAATTCTTCAGAGCGTTTTAAGTCTATAGTTAATAGCGCAGGTACTGGTTTTAAATTGCAAATTAAAAATATGCCAGAAGATCAGAGGTATATTATAGCTTGCACTATAATACTTAATTTTTGTTATGGGTATAGCCTCAATCTAAAGCGCCCATTTCTGTATGAAATACCAGATAAAAACGGTATAATTAGATATTATAAAATATTATATAATGCAGATTTTACTGAAATTATTCCAAGTGAAAAAGCACCAAAAATAAGTCAACAAGATTATGACGAATTACTAGATAACTTTGAAAATATTAACCTGTGGAAAGAAAAATTTCCGCCCAATAGTTATACGTTTAAAGGATTTGTGATTTCAAATATTTTTGATGTAACAGATGACCAGTCTATTTCTAATATTAAATCCTCTTTAATAGGCGAAAATAAACGCAAGGATGAAGGTTTTATGAAAGATTTTCATGATATCTTTCGTTCTCTTTTAGGGCTTAACGACGTTAAAGTAGGCTTCTCTATATACAATAAAGAAGACGACAGTTTTGAGCAAGTTTATGGTGTTGGTATGGATAGCTATTTGCTAAATAAAAACACCAGCTTAAAGTGTACAGATGCCATGTGCAGTTGGTCTTACCAAACCTTATTAAAAGATAAAAAGTTTTATGCAATTTCTGATGTAGACAAGTTTTATAAACTATCTAAAGGAAAAGCACCCCAATACAAAACATTAAAAAACCAAGGCATTAAAAGTGCTATTTTAGCACCTATTGCTAATGCCGAAGGTTTAATGGGTATTTTAGAAATTGTCTCTGAAAAGCCAAAGGTTTTAAACAGTATTAACGCTAATAAATTGGTAGATGTTATGCCATTTATTGTATCTGCTGTAGAACGTTCTAAGAGCGAAGAAGAAAATCTAATAGAAGCAATTATTCAAAAAGAATGTACGTCTATTCACTCTAGTGTGCATTGGCGTTTTGAGAAAGAAGCACGAAACTTTATAAAAGACCAATTAAGCGGTAACAACCCTGTATTTAAAAAGATAGCTTTCGAAAATATTTATCCGCTTTACGGCCAAATAGATATAAAAGGATCATCTGAAGCCCGAAACTGGGCAACACAACAAGATTTAACCTTACAATTAACTCACGTAAAACAAGTTTTAGAAACCATATTTAAGACTGAAGCTTTACCCATATATGAGCAATATATTTATCAAATAAACACCTATTTAAAAGGCCTGAAAAACAGCTTTCAGGTAGATAGTGAGCAACAAATAGCGGGTTTTATAAAAGATGAAATAGAACCTATTCTTAAGCATTTATATACTAGAGATGAGTTAAAATTTCAAATAGAGAATTACTTTCATCATATAGATGATGATGTAGATGTTTTGTACCATCATAGAAAACAATACGATGATACCATCACATTAATTAATAAAGAAATGGCAGCTTTATTAGATAAGAAACAAGAAGAAGCACAACAAATGTATCCGCATTATTTTGAGCGTTTTAAAACGGATGGTGTAGAGCATAATATGTATATAGGCGAGTCTATTACTAAAGAAGATAGTTTTAATCCTATATATCTTTACAATTTAAGATTGTGGCAATTGCAGGTGATGTGCGAAATGGAAAATGCTTACTACCAAATGCAACCTAGTTTACCTGTAGCTTTAGATGTGGCATCAATGGTACTAGTTTTTAATCAGCCTTTATCTATAAGTTTTAGAATGGACGAAAAACAGTTTGATGTAGATGGCACATACAATGCCAGATATGAAATTGTTAAAAAACGCGTAGATAAAGCATATATAAAAGGCACTACAGATAGGGTTACCCAAAAAGGGAAGATTAGTATTGTATATTCTCAAAAAGAAGATGAGGTAGAGTATTTAAGATATATTACTTTTTTACAATCTAAAAATTATTTAGATACAGATATTGAGATTGTGGAGTTGCAAGATTTGCAAGCTGTTACAGGTTTAAGAGCTATAAGGGTAAGTGTTTTGTATCATAAAAATAAGACTGATCAATCTTTTTACACCTACAATGATTTAATGAAAGAGATTAAGGCTTAAGCTGTGGTAAATTATTTATTTACTACCAAAATATCTTACGCAGAAAAATGAAAAGCAATACCAAACGCAACAACACTTACCACTATACCTACTGCAAAAACGGTATAAGTTAGTCGTAGTAAGTTGTACTTTCTGTTTAAAACAAGTCCTAAAAAATATAAATCTTTTGTAAGCGAGCCGTACAGATAATCCTTGTCTTGCATCATTTCTTGCATAGCCCATTCAAATTCTTCAAGTTTCATTTTATGAAAATTACCAAAAAATAAAAGGTTTACTTTTTTGTTAGCCACATCTTCTTTTGTGAATTTACCTCCCGTTACATTTGGTCGTGTTGCCAATACCGATAATATAATAGAAACAACTGTAGATAATGCAAATATTGCTGTAGGCCATATTAAATAACTATTAGATGGGTTGTCTAGCTTAGAAACTAAGTTAGACAATACTAAAGAAATTATAATGGCATTTACAGACAATAAAATATTGGCTTTTGTATCTGCAATATCACTTAAAGTTATATGGTTTCTTAGGGCCACTCTAAACATGGTTTCTATGCCACGATCTGGTAGGTCTAGTTTTTCTTT
>JAOEWO010000021.1 GCA_028383925.1 Winogradskyella sp. | reverse complement strand
AAGACTTAAAATATTATACTCACTTCTTAAAATTACGTCTTATATTGTAGATGAGTTCTTCGAGTCCGTTCATTTTTATGTCGTGCATTTGCACCATCATATTGCCAAGTTTACCTTCAGGAAATCCTTTTTGCTTAAACCAGACATAGTAATACTCTGGCACATCAACCAAGTACCAATCTTTATATTTACCAAAAGGCATTTTGTAGTGTGCGAGTTCTATGAGCGCATCTTTACTTCCTTCCAAATTAAATAGATTTATACTGCTCTAGTTTGTTTAATTCTTCAGCAATAAAAATTTCCCATTCTTTTTGCACTTTTGTATTTATAGAATGGTTACTCTGCATATCGTAACGTTTTTGAGTTTCGTTTACTGCTGTATTTATTTTTTGATGCAAACGTTGCATTTGCGCTTTCACATTCTGGTTAACAACTAGCTTTGTTAATTGTGCTCTAAACATACGTGCATAGAGTTCTGTAATATCAAAGTGAAGTTGCTCGTGTGCTAAAATATAATTATTGCTTTTTGCTTTAAAACACCAAGACTTATTTGGGTAAAAATGAGCCTCTACAGTGGTTGTAAAATCTGTAATCTTTCTACCAGCTGTCTTAACAGAATAACCAAAGATTATACCAGAAGCTGTTAATGCTACAGCATCAGAGGTAGTATCTGGTGTGGCTTTAAAATCTGCCCAAGTTAGTTTGCGAGTGGCATTCCAAGACATGGTTTCTTCTTTAGCGATAGGTGCTAAAGAAAAAAACAAAAGAAAAATGACTACAAATTTAACTTGCATTTATTGCCAATTAAAAGTAATATGTTTTACAATATCTGGGTGTAAGCTATAATGCACTGGGCATGTATTTGCTGTGTGCTCTAATATTTTTTGAGTTTTAGTATCTGCGCTAAATGGTAATTTAATAACGACTTCTATTTTAGAAATACGTCTTGGGTTGCTCTGCATTGTTTTTGTGACCTCGGCAGTTGTACCAGAAATATCCACTTGCATACCGTCTGCTTTTATTCCCATAACGGTAAGCATACAACTTGCTAAACCTGTTGCTACAGTATCTGTAGGTGAAAACGCTTCACCTTTACCATGATTGTCTGTAGGTGCGTCTGTAATAAAAGTATTATTAGATTTTAGGTGTATACTTTCTGTTCTTAAATTACCTAAGTAAGTTACTTTTGAGGTCATTTTAATTTGCTTTTACAATTCTTAATTCGTCATATTTTACAATATATACGGCTTCATTTACATAACCACCAAAGAGCGACTTGTTATATCTAAACTTGTTTTCTACGTATTCTGTTTCTATATCGTTACCTGCGGCTTCATACAAATTATCTTTTAAGGCTAAACGCAATAGTAAATCTAGAGTAATATCAAAACCTCTTGCCACATATTTATTTGGCGATACACCGTAAACCTTCTTATAAGAATTTACAAAACTATTTGACTTAGTTTCATCAAAGTCTTTGTTTACCGAGGCGTAATGAAACTTTAAATTAGACAAATCATTATTGTCTATGTTTTTACCTTCAAAAGCTTTATTCTTATCTAAAGTTACAAGAACAATTTCCGTTTTATCTACAGATAATGCATTAAGCATACTAATAACACTAGATGCTAATGAGTTGCTTTTAGTTTCTAAAAAGACAATAGTTTTCCCTGCTAAAAACACATTTTCTAAATCTTGTGGATACAAATAAAACCCATCTTCGCCTTTTTTATTTTTTCTAGAATAGATGAGCTTTGCTGTTGGAAACTCTTTTTTTAATAACTCACTTCTACTTCTGTGACCTTGGTCTGCAATAACTACAACTTTAGTTTTTGTACTGTCAGCCTTAACAAAATCTAGCATGGCTTGTCTTAGTAATTTACTTTCGGGTATGGTTTGAAACACATTTTTATACACTTCTTTTGGCATGGTCATGGCTGCAATTACTGGGATCTTATCATTCTTTAAAGCAGATGCTACTCTATCAAAACAATCTGATTTAATAGGTCCTATAACAGCATCATAATCCGAAAAATCATTTTCATCTAATATATCTCTTATCGTAGAAATACCATAGCGTGTATCAAAAACCTTAAGGTTGGTAGAAATACCTAATTGCTTAGCAGAATCTAAGGCCATAGTTACACCAACGTGCAAATCTAATACAGCAGAAAGTAAGGCATTGTTTTTAATCATTTCCTTTGTTTCTTCAATAGAGTCTGTATCAATTTTATCTAAGCGATAAGGCAACATTAAAGCTATCCTTTTTGTTTTAAAATTGGTTATCGTAGTATTTAAACTTGTGGTTGCTATATTATCAAAAGTACCTGCTGACGTAATTTCTGCTGGTATTTTAAGAACCATACCTTCTTTTAAACCCACTACTTTAATTTCTGGGTTTAGGGCTTCTAATTGTTCTTGTGTTAATCCTAATTTTACTTTTAACCTGTAAAATCCTTCTTTTGGCAATACCTCATAATAGTTATGAGTATCTGTAGTTGGCTTTTCTTGGTCATCAGCAATATTAGGTACATTTAGTGTTTCACCTGGCTGAATAACGGCTTTCATTAAAGGATTTAAGCCTTCTAATTCTGCCACTGTAATCCCAAATTTATAAGCAATTCTCCATTTGCCTTCTTGTGGCAATACAGTATAGGTTTTTAGCGTATTATTGTAACTCTTTTTATAAATTACAGTCCTATACTTAGGTATTTTTATTTTGTTCCCTTTTTTTAGGTTTTCAGAATATAAGAACCTATTTGCTTTTTTTATTTCGTCTTCGGTAACACTGTATTTTTTAGCTAAACCAAATAATGTTTCCTTACGTTTAACTTTATGTGTTTTGTAACCAATTAGCTCTCGCGAAGCTTCATCTACAGCTTCGTTTTTAACTTTAGACAACGGAATAATTAAAACAGAATTAGTCTGAAACTTGGTCTTAGCATCAGGATTTAAGGCATAAATATCAAAAGGAGTTACCAAATATTGCTTAGCAATACTCTCTATAGTTTCACCAGCTTTAACTTTGTGTTCTTTGTAATTTTGAGCACTAATTGTAAAAGCAAATGCAATTAATATTATGGTTAAAAAATTCTTCATACATTTTATATTATTGCAAACTGCCTACCAAAAACTGTTTACTCTTATTTATTCCCACTCTATAGTAGCAGGTGGTTTAGAACTGATATCATAAACAACTCTATTAACACCTTTTACTTTATTTATAATTTCGTTAGAGGTTTTTTGCAAAAACTCGTAAGGTAAATTTACCCAATCTGCCGTCATACCGTCGGTACTTTCTACAGCTCTTAAAGCTACACATTTCTCGTAAGTACGCTCATCTCCCATTACACCAACACTATTTACGGGTAATAAGATAGCACCTGCTTGCCATACTTTGTCATACAAATTCCAAGATCGTAAATTATTTATAAACACAGCATCTACCTCTTGTAATATACGCACTTTTTCTGCAGTTAGATCACCGAGAATACGAATTGCTAAACCTGGCCCAGGAAAAGGATGACGTCCTAACAACTCACTATCCATATTCATAGAAGCCCCAACACGCCTTACTTCATCTTTAAATAAAGCTCTAAGTGGTTCTACAATTTTTAATTTCATATAATCTGGTAACCCACCAACATTATGATGACTTTTTATAGTTGCACTTGGGCCACCTGTTGCAGAGACACTCTCTATAACATCAGGATATATTGTACCTTGTGCCAACCATTTAACATCTTTTATTAATGTCGCTTCATCATCAAAAACTTCTATAAAAGCATTACCAATAGCTTTTCTTTTTAGTTCAGGATCACTCAACCCTTTTAGGGCATCCAAAAAGCGTGCCGAAGCATCTACACCTTTAACGTTTAATCCCATGCCTTCGTATTGGTGAAGTACATCTTTAAATTCATTTTTACGCAACAAACCATTATTAACAAAGATGCAGTATAGGTTTTTACCAATAGCTTTATGCAATAGCATGGCAGCAACAGAAGAATCTACACCACCAGATAAACCTAAAACAACTTTATCGTTACCTAGTTTTTCTTTTAACCCTTCAACGGTTTCGTCTACAAAAGCATTTGGTGTCCAATCTTGCTCTACTTTTGCTATCTTAATTAAAAAATTATGCAATAACTGATGTCCGTCTGTAGAATGATACACCTCTGGATGAAATTGAATAGCGTACGTTTGTTCACCTTCAATCTTATAAGCTGCATTTTTCACATCTGCTGTACTTGCTAGCAAAACACCGTTAGTCGGTAATTGCTTAATGGTATCGCTATGACTCATCCAAACCTGACTACCTTGGTGAATATTTTCAAAAAAATCATCATCAGTTTTTATATAATCTAAATGAGCTCTTCCGTATTCTCTCGTATTAGATTCTGCCACTTCACCTCCAGAAAAATGTGCAAGGTATTGCGCACCGTAACATACAGCAAGCATTGGCTTTTTACCTCTAATAGTATCTAAATTAGGATGAAGCACGGCTTCTCCTCTAACAGAATTAGGGCTACCAGATAAAATAACCGCTTTAAAGGTTTCAGAATCGTTTGGTATTTTATTGAATGGATGAATTTCGCAGTAGATGTTTAACTCTCTAACTCTACGCGCAATAAGCTGTGTGTATTGCGAACCGAAATCTAATATAAGTACTTTGTTATGTTGCATGTGCAAAAGTAACAAATACCACTAAATTTAAAACAAGAAGGTGCTAAAAATTACTCTAAATTGTTAAAACTAAAAACTCCCCCTTTAAAGGTGATAGGCTTTTTAATAATTTTGGTATTAATTGGTCGCCGTATTCTAAATACAATTCTGAAAAATTAGTATTGCGCTCTTGCAAACTTTCATTAGGAAACAATTGCTCTTGTAATACTGTACAACGCTCAATTTGATCTACTAACTTCCGTTTTTGAGCTTTTAACAAACGTTTTTCTAAATTCTTAAGACCTTTTATTTGTTTCACCTCTTGGGCCTTTACAGCACCTACAAAAGATTTATCGGTTTGCTCTGCTAGTTGATATAAATCTTTAAACTGATCTTCTAAATGTTGAATTTGCTGCGAGAAATCAATATCAATATTAGAGATTTTACGAATTTTTTTATTAATAAAACTGCTGCGTTTTAAAAATAAATCTTTGTCAGAAATATAAAGTTTTTCAAGTTTTTCGCATTGCTTTCTGGTTTTTACTAAAGCAGAATTTCTTAACAATAACATAGGAAATGTAACTCCTTGCGCTTCAAAATTAGATTTTAATTGCAACCAATAAATCAATTCTCCACCACCACCTGTGTAACACAAGTTTGGTAAAATAACTTCTTGGTATAAGGGTCTCATAATTACGTTTGGCGAAAAACGTTCAGGCACCTCATATAGGTGTTTTAGCATTGCACTCTTAGTCCATGAAATCGTTGTATTGTTGACTTTAAATGTGTTATCTTCAAAAACAATACGCGCTCTCAAACCTTTGTCTATGTAGAAAAAATTAATTTCTCTCGGATTCACCTGAATTTTTAATCCTAAATCTTCAAGTGTTTTATTAGTTTCAGACACCTTTTTAAAAGCAGTTTGTTCAACTAATTCCTTTTCTATATTAGGGATAAATAAACGCTTTAGATCTCTATGATCAGAATCTAGAATAACCAAACCATGCGCGCCAAATAATTCATTCGCTAAATAACGTGTAGCATCTGCTAAATTAGGATGATTTAAATAGGCCTCCTTAAACCATATTTTTAATTGTTCAGCATTTTTTCCTGCCCCAAATTCTGAAGAAATCACTTCTAAAACCGCATCTAAACCTTCAGTACTAAAATGGCCAACAGCACCTGTTTGTTGGCTCGCCCACTGTATCTTTTTTCCTTTAAAATTAAAATAATTTATTTCTTCAAAATCATGATCTTCTGAAGCCATCCAATACACAGGCACAAAATTGTAATTTGGATGTTTAACTTTTAATTGCTTGGCTAAATTTAAGGTTGATATTATTTTATAAAGAAAATAAAGAGGTCCTGTAAATAAGTTGAGTTGATGACCTGTTGTAATGGTGAAGGTGTTTTCGTCTTTAAGACTTTCTATGCGAGCTAAGGTTAATTCTGATGTTTCAAGAGTAGCATATTGTGCTTTTAAAGTTTCTGCTAAAATTTTTCTAGTTGTTTTTGAAACTTCATTAGAGTTTGCTTTTTCTTTAATCTGCGCCTCAAAGTTTTCTAGATTTGGAAAACGGTTGTAAAACGGCTTTAAATCTTCACTTTCTTCGAGGTAATTACAAATAAAATCAGAGAAATAATTGGTTTCTCTAAACGGAATATAGTTGGTTGGTTGACTTAAACTCATTTACAAATTAGATATTCTATAACTGATAGTTTGCGTGATTTTTTTTAAAGGATCGTATCGAGAACTTTTTATTTGAATCAAACTTCTTTTTTCGGTATAAACGCTACCCATATCACTGTTAGAATTCAACCGAAATAACAAAATTAAAAAAAAGACACTTTAACACTGATGTTAATAATGGCATAAATATAAGGCACTTCATTTTTTTAATTACTAATTTTTAGTTAATTCGCTAACGCGATGTATCTTTACTAACATTCAACCAAAAATTACTTAAATGCGTAAACTAATTATTATTCTTTTTGTCTTATTAAGTTTTCAAAACTTAACGCTTGCTCAAAACATTCAATCACCAAGTGACTTTTTAGGTTACGAAATTGGGACACAATTTAGTCGTCACCATCAAGTTGTAGATTATTTTAAAACTGTAGCTAACCAACTACCAAACCAGGTAAAGTTAGAACAATATGGCACTACAAACGAGCGTAGAGGCTTACACCTAGCCTACATATCGAGTGAAGCTAATATTAAAAATCTTGAAACGATTAGAGAGAATAATCTTAAAAACACAGGATTACTAAATGGTACACCAACAGCTACAAACATTGCTATAGTTTGGCTAAGTTATAATGTACATGGTAATGAAGCTTCTAGTACAGAAGCAGCTATGTTAACACTTTATAAATTATTAACCGAGCGCAAAGCATTATTAGAAAATACGGTGGTTATTATAGACCCATCTATAAACCCAGACGGTAGAGATCGTTACGTCAACTGGTTTAACGAAACGGCCAGCCAACCTTACAATGTAGATAGGCAAGCTAGCGAACACAATGAACCTTGGCCTGGCGGACGACCAAACCATTACCTTTTTGACCTTAATAGAGATTGGGCTTGGGCCACACAAATTGAAAGTGCATCTCGACTAAAAGCTTACAACAAATGGATGCCACATATTCATGTAGATTTTCATGAACAAGGAATTAATGAGCCTTATTATTTTGCACCTGCTGCAGAACCTTTTCATGAAGTTATTAGTGATTGGCAACGCGATTTTCAGACTCAAATAGGGCAAAATCACGCTAAGTATTTTGATGCGGAAGGTTGGTTGTTTTTTACCAGAGAACGTTTTGATTTGTTTTACCCAAGTTATGGTGATACTTACCCAACATATATGGGAGCCATTGGTATGACTTATGAGCAAGGCGGACATGGTATGGCTGGACTCGGTATTCTAAATGACGAAGGTCATATACTTACGTTAGTAGAGCGTTTAACACACCATACTACAACAGGTCTTTCAACCGTTGAGATTGCTTCACAAAACGCAGAGAAATTAAATTCTGAATTTGCTAAATTCTTTGACAATTCAGACTTAAAATATAAAAGTTATGTAGTTTCTGGTAATACTGATAAACTAAATAGCTTAAAAAATCTTTTAAATAAACACGATATTAAACATGAAAACCCAACAACTACAAAAGTTTCGGGCTACAATTATGCAACCGGAAAGCAAGGCAGTATAAACGTTAACTCTAGCGCTATGGTTGTGCACACCAATCAACCAAAAGGAAAAATGGTGAAAGTATTGTTTGAGCCAGACGCTAAACTATCGGACTCGCTTACTTATGATATCACAGCATGGTCTATACCCTATGCTTACGGCTTAGATGCAATTGCAAGTACAACAAAAATTAATAGCACGGTATTGGCAGAGCGTAAGTCGCTACAAGTTTTAAAAGACGCTTATGGCTATGTTAGCAAATGGAATGCTATGGAAGACGCGCAGTTTTTAGCTGAACTATTAAAACAAAATTTTAGAGTACGTTTTACAGAAAAACCATTTAGCTCTAATGGGAGTAACTTTGAACGTGGTTCTTTAATTATAACAAAAGGAGACAACAAGCACATTACTGATTTTGTAGCAACCTTAAATACAGTTGCACAAAGCCATACACAACCCTTAACTCAAATAAATAGTGGGTTTTCTCAAAGCTCACCAGATATTGGTTCGCCTGATATAAAATTAATTAACAAGCAAAAAATCGCGGTATTATCTGGCGAGGGCACTTCATCATTAAGTTATGGTGAAATTTGGCATTTCTTTGAGCAACAATTACACTACCCAATTACCTCAATAAACACCGATAACCTAAGTAGAACAAACTTAGATAAATATAATATTCTCATTATACCTAATGGTTATTATGGCAGTGTGCTTAATGAGGCTACTATGACCAAAGTAAAAGATTGGGTACGCAGCGGCGGCAAAGTAATTGCTATAGATGGTGCTTTACGAAGTTTTGCAGGTAAAGATGGGTTTAGCCTAAAATATAAAGCCTCAGAGAACGAAGAAGCTACAGACAATCTCGTTGCTTATGCAGATAGAGAGCGCTCATACAGCAACAGCCTTATTACTGGTGCCATTTTTAAGACAAAAGTAGATAACACACATCCTATGACTTTTGGCTACAGTAACGATTATTTTACACTAAAACTGGGAAGCTCTGCGTACAGTCTTTTAGATAGTGGTTACAATGTGGCGCACTTAGATGATACCAAAGTATTTTCTGGCTTTGCTGGTAAAAACGCACTAAAAAATCTCGATAAAACGTTAGTCTTTGGAGAAGAACGTATGGGAAACGGCAGTTTTATCTACATGGTAGATAATACACTTTTTAGAAGTTTTTGGGAAAACGGAAAACTATTTTTAGTAAACGCCATCTTCTTCGTGAACAATAATGCATTCGAATTATAATAGCAATCAAAAAAACAAACAAATATGAAATCTTTTAAATTAAGAATTCTTACCCTTTTGGTACTAGTTTTAGTATCTGCATGCCAACAAAACGAAACAAAAGAAGACACCAAAGCATTTAAAGTAGAGTTTGAAAAATTTACTTTAGATAACGGCCTACAAGTTATTCTGCATGTAGACAAATCAGACCCTGTTGCAGCAGTCGCTTTAACAGCACACGTTGGCTCTGCAAGAGAAAAAGAAGGCAGAACTGGCTTTGCTCATTTATTTGAACACCTTTTGTTTTTAGAATCTGAAAACTTAGGTAAAGGAGGCTTAGACCAAATGAGTGCGCGTATTGGTGGTTCGGGCGCAAATGGCTCTACGAGTAGAGATCGCACCAATTATTTTCAGACCGTACCAAAAGATGCTTTAGAAAAAATGATTTGGGCAGAAGCAGATAAATTAGGTTACTTTATAAATACGGTAACTGAACCGGTTTTAGCTAAAGAAAAACAAGTCGTTAAAAACGAAAAACGTCAACGTGTAGACAACCAGCCTTACGGTCATAATTCTGCCGTAATTAATAGTGCACTTTACCCAGAAGGACACCCATACAGTTGGGAAGTTATTGGGTCTTTAGAAGACTTACAAAATGCAACTTTACAAGATGTTAAAGAATTTTACAAACGCTGGTATGTGCCAAATAACGTAACACTAACCATTGCTGGCGATATAGATATTGCACAGACCAAAGCTTGGGTAAAAAAGTACTTTGACGAAATCCCTAAGGGTGAAGCAATTCCTAAAATACAAAAACAACCTGTAACGCTAAAAGCATCTAAGCGTTTATTTTACGAAGATAATTTTGCACGCGCACCAAGATTAAGTATGACTTGGCCTTCTGTACACGAATACCACCCAGACTCTTATGCCTTAAGTGTATTATCACAATACCTAACCCGTGGAAAAAAAGCACCATTGTATAAAATATTAGTTGAAGACCAGCAACTAACAAGCAATGTAAGTATGTACCAAAATGCTTCAGAAATTGCAGGCCAATTAATGCTTAGTGTTACCGCTTTTAACCAAACAGATTTAAATACTGTTGCTACAGCTATAAATGACGGCTTTAGAGACTTTGAACTAAACGGTATTTCAGAAACAGATTTAAACCGCATTAAAGCGGGACAAGAAACGAGTTTTTACAGCGGACTCTCTAGTGTATTAGGTAAAGGATTTCAACTGGCACAATACGAGATTTTTGCTGGTGATCCTGGTTTTATTAATGAAGATGTAAAAAATATTTTAGCCGTTACACCAGAAGATGTAATGCGTGTTTATAACACGTATGTAAAAGATAAAAACTACGTTGCTACGAGTTTTGTACCAAAAGGTGAAATAAATCTTATTTTAAACAATTCTCAATTAGCTAATGTTGCAGAAGAAAAAATAATAGAAGGCGCAGAAGAATCTTTTGATCCTAGTTTAACTGCTACTTACCAAAAAACACCAAGTAGCTTTGATAGGAGTATAGAACCAGAATATGGTAAGAGCCCAGAACTTAATATACCAACCGTTTGGAAACGTGAGTTAGCCTCTGGTATTAAAGTCTTTGGTATTGAAAACACAGAAGTGCCTTTAGTAGAATTTGAGATGCAAATAAATGGTGGTTTACTCTTAGAGAATAAAGACAAAGTTGGTGTTTCTAACCTTTTAGCTAATCTTATAACAAAAGGCACTAAAACTAAAACACCAGAAGAATTAGAAAATGCAATTGCGAGTTTAGGAGCACGTATTAATGCCTATGCCACAGATGATAACATCACTATTACTGGCACCACACTAGCTAAACATTTTGAAGCTACAATACAACTCGTAACCGAAATTTTACTTGAGCCACGCTGGGACGAAAAAGAGTTTAATCTTCTTAAACAAAGTACAATTAGCAGCATACAACGTAGCAAAGCAAACCCAAATAGTATTGCAGACACTGAGTTTTCTAAACTACTCTATGGTAGCAATAATATTTTGGCTTATAATAACAGAGGTTCTGAGGCCTCTGTAACAGCGATTTCACTCTTAGATTTACAAGATTATTACAATGCTAATTTATCACCACAATTAGCTAACATGCATGTGGTTGGTGCTATTAAAGAAGCTGTTGTAATTAAGGCTTTAGACAAGATAAATACCCAATGGGAAACTAAAGATGTAGTATTACCAGAATTACCAATGCCATTATACCCAGAAAACTCTCAAGTGTATTTTTATGATGTACCAGGCGCAAAACAATCTGTAATTAACTTTGGCTACCCAGCTTTAAAAGTGGCACATAAAGATTATTACCCAGCTACAGTGATGAACTACCGTTTGGGTGGTGGTGGTTTTGCCTCTATTCTTACACAAGAGTTAAGAGAAGGAAAAGGCTATACTTATGGTATTGGCTCAAGGTTTTCTGGCACAAAATATAAAGGAGAATTTAGCATTAGTAGTGGCGTAAGAACCAACGTTACTTTTGAGTCTGCTAGTTTAGTAAAATCTATTTTAGAAAACTATGGAACAGATTTTAACGCTAACGATCTAGAGATAACCAAAGGCTTTACCATAAAAAGTACAGCTAGAGCTTTTGAAACTTTAGGCGCAAAACTAAATATGCTAAGTAATATTAGTAATTATGGGTTTGAAGATAATTATGCAAAACAACGCGAAAGTATTGTAAAAGATCTTACCGTTGCTGATGTTAAACTTTTAATTAAAAATTACATAAAACCTAATCAAATGATTTACTTAATTGTTGGCGATGCAGCCACACAACTAGATAAGTTAGAAGGTTTAGGTTTTGGAAAAGCGATTTTACTAAACGATAAAGCTCAAAAAGCAGAATAGTTAAAATACAGTAACGCATATAAAACGTGTGTATATTCTTTATATTTATAGAATAAACACACGTTTTTTTGTTTTAAGAAATACGCTGTAATTTAAGAAAACCGAACGACAGATGATAAAAGGACTTTATGAAACACACTTATATGTAGAGAATTTAGAACGCTCTATTGACTTTTATAAAAATACGCTAGATTTAAAACAATGTCGTTTTAACGATAGTCGTAGAACTTCTTTTTTCTGGATTGGTGAAGACAAAAAATTTATGTTAGGCTTATGGGAAAAACCTAAAGAAGACATAGATATTAGACATTTTGCTTTTGAATGTGAGCCCGATTGGGTATTAAATGAATCGGTTAATTTTTTAAAATCTCGAAATCTTAATTACTGGAATTTTTTGAATGATGACACACAAGGACCAATGGTTTTTGTTTGGATGCCAGCTATTTCTATATACTTTAGCGACCCTGATGGGCACGCTCTAGAATTTATAGGAATTTTAAAGGGAAACACTAAATCTAATTCAGAAAAACACGTAGTCACCTATAACGAATGGTTAAAAATAAAGGATGCATAACAACACACAAAAAATATGTATACAAGCGAGACTGCTTATTGTTTTATTAATATTTACAGGCTGTAAAAGCGTTACAGCAGTAACTGATAAAATTGATAGTACTGTCTTTGAGATGTGGATTGACTTTACAAAATACAACCCAGAATTTAAAGACCAAGAGCTGCCAGAATCTTGGTATTTCCATAATAACAAAGAAGACGCAAATAGACTTGCAGAACTAACCTTAACTGGTAAAAAAAGAGCAGGATCCTCGTTATACAAATTGTATGAAATTTATAAAGCAGATTTACCAAAAGCTGGCACCAAACATATAATTACAGATTTTAATGGTAAAGCAAAAGCAATAATAGAAATAAAAAGTGTTGAAAAAATTCCGTTTAACAAAATTTCTAAAATATATGCTGAATTAGATATGGGTACAAATCTTGAGCCACTAAAAAAATGGCAAAAAGCACATTGGGACTTTTTTAAAAACATGTTAAAAGAAACTGATAGACTACCAACCGAAGACATGTTAGTGGTTTGCGAAAAATTTGAAATTATTTGGCCAATACAACTATAAAAGCAATTGCATAAACCCAATCGTAAACAAAAAAACTACAGTGTTTTTAATAAACGCTCTACCTCTACTATTGTAGCTCTATAGATTCTTTGGTTGGGTTTCGTCATGTGGTGAGACTCTTCAGAAATATCTTGTAATAATGTTTTAGCTTCGGAAGTCCTACTACTTTCTAAATAAAATTTAGCAAGTTCTAAACGCTCATCGTAATTAGAGAATGGTCTATCAATCTGTTTTAATTCTACCTCAGCCTCATCTAATTCACCTAATTCTTTTAGAGCTAAACCGTAACAAAATTGTTGTTTGGAGCCCTTAAACTCATTTTTATCTTTTATTGCTTCTGCATGTTCTAAAACACCAACATAATCTTTAAGTTGAAAGTAACACAACACCAAACGTTGTTTTGCATATAGCGCATTCTGGTCTTTATCTTCCAACGTTTTTTTATAATTGACAATGGCATTTGGCATGTCGTTATTTTGAACGTGGGCATCTGCTAATTCTATTCTGTTGGTGTAAGTGTCTGAAAATTCTAACTTCTTTTCTAAATCTTTAATCTTTTTTGTTGGATTGATTATTGAGGTAAGTTCGTTTTGAAGTTTCTCAGCATCATTTTGATTATAAACTTGGGTAACTATATATATAAGGGACCCAAAAGCAGGAATAAAAAATATAAGAAAATACCAATAGTAAGGTTTTTGGTTTTTGTAAGCATGATAAATACAATACGCCTGAAGGGCAACAATTAAGTAATAATGCATAGCGTTATATTAGTCTATTAAATATACGATTTATCTGGTAAAAACCAACTCACTCTCAGAAGATAACTCATCACTAAAGCCGTAATTATCGTAATTAAATGCTTTTATATCATCTATAGTTTTTGCATCTGTATCTATTATATAACGCGTCATTAATCCTCTGGCTAATTTTGCATAGATGGCAACAATTTTATATTTGTCTCCTTTAAATTCTTTAAAAGCAACATTAACAACTGGTACTTTTAAAGCTTTTGTGTCAATGGCTTTAAAATATTCGTTACTTGCTAAATTTAAAAAAAGTTCGTTAGCCTCTAACTCATCATTTAGGGCTTGTGTTACTTTTTTTTGCCAAAATTCGTACAGATTTTTATTTTTACCAACTGGCATTTTAGTGCCCATTTCTAAACGGTAAGGCTGCACTAAATCTAAGGGTTTTAAAACACCATAAAGTCCAGATATAATTCTCACCGTATCTTCTACTTTGTCTAGTTTTTTTGTGTCTATGGTATAAGCATCTATACCACGATATACGTCTCCACTAAAGGCATAAATGGCTTGCCTTGCATTATCTTGGGTAAATGGTAATTGCCAGTCTTGGTTACGCTCGTAGTTTAATTGCCCTAAATTATCTGAAATATGCATAAGCTTAGATAAGTCTTTAGCAGATTTCTTTTTTAGTAATTTATTTAAACGTTCTGCTTCTGCCAAAAAACAATTCTTTGTAGTTTTAGCTGTTGGCAACTTAGAATCATAATCTAAAGATTTTGCTGGTGACAATACGAGTTTCATAAAAAGGCGCTTTTTGGTTTCTTAAACAGAACTAATTTAGATTACAAAAGTACTATGAATTTATAGCAATATAAACCCTATTATAAACCTTTTAATGATGGTATTATAAACTATGCCTATAGAAGTAATAGCGTAATGATAGGCTGCGTTAAGGATTGCAACGGCATCCTCTGGCTTTTTTTTTTTGCCAGAGATATAGTGTAAAGCCTGGTTATAAGTTTTGCGAGGTATTAAAAACCTCGCAAAACTTATAAAACACCCACTTGTATTTAATCTGTAGCGTGTTGGGCGTAGTGCCTCCATTTTTCTATGCATTGTACCATATCTTGTGGTACGTCTGTAGAAAATCTCATAAATTCTTTAGTGGTTGGGTGCTCAAAACCTAGGGTTTTTGCGTGTAATGCTTGTCTTGGTAACACTTTAAAACAGTTGTCTACAAATTGCTTGTATTTGGTAAATGTGGTGCCTTTTAAGATGCGCTCGCCACCGTAGCGCTCATCGTTAAAAAGAGTGTGCCCAATGTGTTTGAGGTGCACGCGGATTTGGTGCGTACGGCCTGTTTCTAACTTGCAACTTACCAAAGTTACGTAACCAAAACGTTCTAAAACTTTAAAATGTGTTACGGCTGGTCTGCCGTTGTGAATTTCATCGTCTAAGAATACTGTATTTTGCAGTCTGTTTTTGGGATGGCGCCCAATGTGTGCGTCTATGGTACCTTCGTCTTCTTCTATATTGCCCCAAACGAGTGCTACATAATCGCGCTCGCTAGTTTTGTCTGCAAATTGTTTAGAGAGGTGCGTCATGGCTACTTCAGTCTTTGCTACAACTAAAAGGCCTGTGGTATCTTTGTCTATACGATGTACCAAACCTGGTCTGTCGCTAGAGTTGTTTGGTAGATTATCGAAATGAAATATGAGTCCGTTTATTAATGTACCTGAGTAATTACCATGCCCAGGATGCACCACCATGCCTGCTGGTTTATTAACGACTAAAAGGTCATCATCTTCGTAAACAATGTCTAATGGCATATCTTCTGCTACTAATAATTGCTCGTAAGAAGGATGCTCAAAAGTAACAGATATTATATCGTGTGGTCTTACTTTATAGTTAGATTTTACAGAGAGGTCGTTAACCAAAATACCACCATCTTTAGCGGCATTCTGAATTTTGCTTCGTGTAATATTCTCTATACAGTTAATTAAAAATTTATCTATACGCAGAGGACTTTGCCCTTTATCTACTTTAAAAGTGAAGTGCTCGTAACGCTCATCTTCTGCTTTTGATTGATCTGATATGTTAGTCATTATATTTTGGACTATAATTTACCATTGCCTACAACTAAATCTATTTTAGATGTTAATGGTAATACGTCGCCTGGTTTAAGTGGTTTTCCTTTGTGAGACATAGACATTACGCCTTCGCCAATTGCATCTTTAAAGGTGATGTTTCCTATTTTAAATTCTAGTGCCTCTAGCTGTGGTCTTGCTTGTCTGAGTGTGCGTTTTAATACGTTAGGCACCGTAACTTTACGGTAACCTGATGGATTGGTTATGAGGTATATTTTTCGGTTTTCTTTAACCTTCTCTCCTGCTTTTGGGCTTTGCTCTATAACAGAGTATTTTGGGTAATTAGGATTAAAATTTGCCGAATCTTGAAGCTTAAATGCAAAATTATTATCTTTTAATTCTATTTTAACAGTCTCTACAGATTTACCTTTTAGGTCTGGCACTATTACAAACTCGTTATGATTGGTCGTAATGTTTAACCATTTTAAAACGATAAAACACAAAACTACAACAGCAACAATAGCTAATGCTAATTGCTTAAAAAACACTTTGCTGGTAATAAATTTAACAAAACTCATAAGCTAAATAATTGATGACAAAACTAAGAAAATATATAACGCAATAAAATTTATATACGTATTCACTGCACATTTAGTTTATGGTTACTCTTAAGTTAAGAATAAAACAGCAATTTACTGTACATTAAAGAAATTCTACAGATGCTAATTACAATAATAATGTTGATTGCATAATAATAAATGATACTTTTACATTACAGCTTTTTAACCTAGATAATGAAAAAAAATATTGCAATTATAATGGGAGGTTATTCTAGTGAATATAAGATCTCATTAAAGAGTGGCAACGTTGTTTACGATGCTTTAGACAAAGAGAGTTACAACACTTATCGTATACATATATTTAAAAACAAATGGGTTTATGTAAATGATACAAATGAAGAATTTGAAATAGATAAAAATGATTTTTCGGTTTTGGTAAATGATACAAAAATTACGTTTGATTGTGTTTTTAATGCGATACATGGTGCACCTGGTGAGGATGGCTATATGCAAGCGTATTTTAAACTAATAGGCATGCCCCAAACCAGTTGTAATATGTACCAAGCAGCGCTAACTTTTAATAAACGCGATTTGCTTGCCACGCTAAAACCTCATGGTATAAAAACTGCAGAAAGTTATTGCTTAAATCTTGGCGATACTATTAACGAGACTGCAATAATTGCTAAAGTAGGCTTACCTTGTTTTGTTAAAGCAAATAAAGCTGGTAGTAGTTTCGGAATTTCTAAAGTGTATAAAAAGGAAAATTTAAAGGCTGCTATTGAAAACTCATTTAAAGAAGATAATGAAATTATTATAGAGCAATTTTTAGATGGTGTTGAAGTGTCTGTTGGTGTCATTTCTTATAAAGGGGAAACCATAGTGCTACCGATTACAGAAATTGTATCTGAAAACGACTTTTTTGATTACCAAGCTAAATACGAAGGCAAGTCTCAAGAAATAACACCTGCACGAATTTCTAAAGATTACCAACAAAAAACAGAAATCGTTGCAAAAAAGATTTATAAAATATTAGGCATGAGTGGTTTTAGCAGAAGTGAATTTATTTTTAAAAACGACGAACCTTACTTGCTCGAAGTTAATACTGTACCTGGCTTAACTAAAGAAAGTATTTTACCTCAACAAGCCGCTGCTGCAGGTATTAGCATGCAAAACTTGTTTGGCAATGCTATTGAAGAGGCATTGACGAATTAACAAATCACCATTAATTTTTTTTTGAATAACGCACTCAATTTCTTAATTCTTATCTTTGGCAAAGTGTATAATAAACTTCCTTTATCAGAAAGTAACTATGAAAAGAGCAATATTTCCGGGATCTTTTGACCCTATTACCTTAGGGCATTACGATATTATAAAACGTAGTATAAAACTGTTTGACGAGGTTATTGTTGCGATTGGTATTAATGCTGATAAAAAATATATGTTTTCTTTAGAAGAACGCCAGCAATTTATAGAGGCTGCTTTTATAGATGAGCCTAAAATAAAAGTAGTCACTTACAAAGGACTGACTGTAGATTTTTGCTTGAAAAATAATGTAGAATTTATTTTAAGAGGACTTAGAAATCCTGCCGATTTTGAATTTGAAAAAGCTATTGCACACACCAACAGAGATTTAGCACCTATAGAAACCGTATTTTTATTAACTGCAGCTAGTACGTCTTACATTTCGTCTTCTATTGTACGCGATGTTATTAGAAATAATGGAGATTACACAAAGCTAGTTCCTAGTAGTGTGAGGGTTGATGGCTAGTAGCATATGAGTTTATTGAGTTTTTAATCCATTAAGCTACCATTTAAAATATGAAAAAAAATATCTTAGTAGTAATCTCTATTTTGGTGCTAACTGCTTGTAGTGGAGAAATTGACTTGGATAAAAAAGAAAAAAAAGAATTGACTTTTAATCAGCTCTCATCTGAATTAAAAGAAATTTACAGGACTCAATTTAGCACTAAGAGTGATTCGATAGATTACTATGTTTATTCTTTGGATAAGAATTTTGAATTAACTCATTATTGGACAGGGATAAATAAGCAATTTTTAACTAAAGGTTTTAACCATCATTTTGTAATAAATAAAAAAGAATTTAAACTTGGAGCAAACCAAGGTGATCCATTTATATTATCTAACAAAAAACTGTATTATACAACAGAACTAAACTTATCAGAATTCAATTACAAAAAGGCAAAGTTTATAGAAATTGACTTGACAGCCTATATAAATGAATTAAAAAAACACCAACTATAACCAGTACTTCTGCACTAAGTTAATGGTTGATGTTTTTTAGAAATTGATTAATAGCTTAAAGAAGTTATAATTTTTTTTGAGTAGTATCTTCGTTTTTCGACAAATGGGTGATTTAAAAGT
Organism: Winogradskyella sp.; assembly: GCA_028383925.1. GTDB lineage: Bacteria > Bacteroidota > Bacteroidia > Flavobacteriales > Flavobacteriaceae > Winogradskyella. The sequence goes on along the minus strand of JAOEWO010000021.1, from coordinate 24,149 downwards.
TAAACCCTCTAATAGTGTAGTCTTAATACACTGACTTTAAAACCAAAGCCATAAATTATATACGGTATTACCCACAATTATTTCTTCCGAGTTATGTAATATAAATTCCAAGTTCCAGAATTCGATTCTATAATGTCTGGAAATCCATCGTTATTTAAATCTCCAATTTCTATATTATAAGTATCGTCTTTTAAGTCTTCTCGCAAACCAATTTCTATAAATTCACCATTTTCTTGACCTAAATAAACATAGTTTCGTTCCTCCGAATTCCCTTCAACAATGTCTAGATATCCGTCCTTGTTCAAGTCAGATACTTTAATCGAATAAGTTGAATGTTCTGATTTGAAATCATAAACTCTTTTAAAACTCAAATTTTTGTCGCCAAAATAAATACCATTTTTTGAACCTAAATTTCCTATTACGACATCTAAAAATCCGTCATTGTCAAAATCTGCAATGTCAATAGAACGAGATTCATCTTCTTCATTACCAAATTCAATTACTTTTGAAAAATTCTGTTTTCCGTCATTTATAAAAACTTTAGTTTTACTCTTTCGTTCTGCTGTAATTAAGTCCAAAAATCCATCTTTGTTTATATCTACAACTTTAGTTTGAATTGTTTGGTCAGATTGGTTACCATAAGTGATGCTATTTTTAAAGTTACCTTTTCCATCGTTTAAGCAAATTTCGTTTTTGGCTTTTCTATTTGAGAGTATTAGGTCAAAATCCCCATCATTGTCAATATCTGCAATTTCAAGATTCCGTGAAGGTGATATTGAGCCAAAAGAAATTTCTTTATCAAAATTTTGATTGGCTGAACCAAAATATATTTTATTCTGAATGTTGTCATTAGCTACTGCAATATCCATAAATCCATCATTGTTTAAATCGGCACTTTTTACAGAATAAGAAGCGTCAAGAAATTTCCCAATGGGTTGGGCTAATTTGAAATATCCATTTCCGTCATTGTAGTAAATATAATTTTGTTCTGCCCAATGTCTTCCATTAGCTATAAGTGCATCTAAATCTCCATCTTTGTCAATGTCTATTAACGTTATTGAAGAAGTTCGATTTGATTGCGTTCCGATTGAAAAAAATCCGTCTGCATTGAAAAACTCTACTTCTTGAGTAAATCCATTTAGTGAAATTATCAAAAAAGTAAGTAATATTAATTGTGTTAGGATTTTTTTCATAATTGTGGGCAACACGTATTAAAACAAATAATTTTCTATAATTTATAGTTAAGAAAAACAGATATGAGGATGTCTAAGCTTTAAATCTTTTATCTCTAAGTTAAGCTTATTAAGGAAGTCTTGATGCGCTTTAGAATCACTATTAAAAGGGCGGTGTGCTTTCTTTGATTGAATTGAAGTTACTGTCTGAAGGGTTTTTTGAGCATCTTCAGATAACCAAGTGGCTTCAAATTTATTCCAAATATAATCTATAGCCGTTGGGCTAGGATGTAACATATCTTCATTATAGAATCTGTAGTCGCGCAGTTCATCCATCATAATTTCATAAGACGGAAAATAATACAAACCATTTCTAATATCTACAACGTGGTGTATTGCTGTTAGTAAATGTGCTTTACTTCTAGCATTATCAACAAAACCATCTTTAATATGGCGTACAGGAGATAGTGTAAACACAAAATTTACATCAGCATTTATACCACGCACCAAAGTAATGATTGCCTCTAAGGCAGCAGTACTATCTTCTACACTAAGCAATTCTTTTAAAAACTGTTTTTGTGGTAGTTTATGACAATTAGCTACAATAGCATCTGTTGCTATATGTCTATAAACCCAACTTGTACCTAATGTAACAAAAATATGAGTCGTCTTATGCAAAGCATCATAAGTCTTATCAATTTGACTATTTAATGCTTTAAGCAGTTCTGTTTTAGACGTTGTATTAAACTTTGAGTGTACATCTAAACAACACCATTGTTCGTTTTGAAAAAACAAATCATCCTCAGCATAATAAGTTTTATTTATAGCTCTTGTTATAAGTGTTTCAATAGCTAAAGGATGAAATAATATACCAAACGGATTTATATTAGATTGAAACTTAAAGTAATTAAACTTATTACCAATATTTTCAGAAAAACACGAACCAAAAAGTAACACGTTAGAGTTATAATCAATGTGATTGTACGCTTGTTTTTGCAGTGTTATTTTGGTTTGTAAATTCAATCTAGCTGTTATATATAATTTTTAGCGTTCTGTAAAGCCTCAGCAATTCCAGCCGGATTTTTACCTCCTGCGGTTGCAAAGAACGGCTGACCTCCGCCACCACCTTGTATATGTTTTCCTAATTCTCTAACAATAGCACCAGCATTTAAGCCTTTACTAGTCACTAATTCTTTAGAAATATAGCAAGTTAAAACGGCTTTACCATTAGATTCTGCGCCAAACACTAAAAACAAATTATCAAACTGACTTCCTAATTCAAAACAAACATCTTTAATGCCGCTAGCATCTAAGTCTAATTTTTTAGCTAAAAACTGAACTCCATTAATTTCTGAAATTTCACTCTTAAGCTCACCTTTAATATTTTTCGCTTTATCTTTTAACAGATTTTCAATTTGCTTTTTTAAATCTGAATTTTCCTCTTGTAGGTTTTGTAAGGCTTTTACAGGTTGCTTTGCATTGTTAAGTAAGTCTTTCATTTCAAAATAAGCTCTGTTATTTTCAAAATAAAAATCTTTCACTGCATCATTTGTAATAGCTTCAATACGTCTAATACCAGAGGCAACTGCACTCTCTGATGTAATTTTAAAATGCCAAATATCACTTGTATTATCTACATGTGTCCCACCACATAATTCAATAGATTGTCCAAATCTAATTGTTCTTACAGCATCACCATACTTTTCACCAAATAAAGCCATTGCACCATCTGCTATTGCTTTTTCCATAGGCACGCTTCTATGTTCTTGTAATGCTAATTTATCTTCTATTCGCGCATTAACAAAGTTCTCAACATCTCTTAATTCTTCTACCGTAAGTTTAGAAAAATGAGAAAAATCAAAACGTAAATATTTAGAGTGCACTGCAGATCCTTTTTGTTCTACATGCTCACCAAGTACTTCTCTTAATGCTTGGTGTAGCAAATGCGTTGCTGTATGGTTACATTCTGTACGATGGCGTTGTTTATTATCTACAACTGCTTTAAATGTTTGGTTTAAATTATCTGGTAGAGTTTTAGTAAAATGTATAACAACGTTATTCTCTTTCTTAGTATCAATAATATAAACAACATCTCCGTGTGCGTGCTGTAAATAGCCTTTATCACCTACTTGCCCACCACCTTCGGCATAAAACGGGGTTAGATTAAAAACCAACTGATACATTTCGCCATCTTTCTTTGAGGTTATTTTTCTATATCTTGTTATTTTTATGTTAGCGTCTAAAGCGTCGTAACCCACAAATTCTTGTACAGCATCATCAACCAAAATCGTCCAATCTTCGGTAGACATTTCGCTTGCTGCTCTAGAGCGTTTCTTTTGTTTCTCTAAATGGGTATTAAAACCTTCTTCATCTAATTTTAAATTCTTTTCAGATAAAATTAAAGCTGTTAAATCTATAGGAAAGCCATAAGTATCATAAAGCTCAAAAGCTTTTTCACCAGAGACCGTATCACTTTTTGTTTCTTCTACAATACGATTTAACAAAACTAAACCTTGATCTAATGTTCTTAAAAATGACGCTTCTTCTTCTTTAATTACATTTTCTATAAGTTGTTTTTGCGCTTTTAATTCGGGAAATGCTTGTCCCATTTTTTTACTTAAAACATCAACCAAACGGTATATAAAAGGTTCTTTTTTATCTAAAAATGTAAACCCGTAACGTATCGCTCTTCTTAAAATTCTACGTATTACATAACCAGCACCTGTATTACTTGGCAATTGGCCATCTGCTATAGAAAACGCTACCGCTCTAACATGGTCAGAGATTACACGAATGGCAACATCTGCTTTTTCATCTTTACCATAATCATTATTTGTAATGGCTTCAATTTCTCTAATAATTGGTATAAAAACATCAGTATCGTAGTTAGATTGTACGTTCTGTAAAACCATACATAGACGCTCAAAGCCCATTCCTGTATCAATATGCTTATTTGGTAATGCCTCTAATATGCCATTAGCTTTACGGTTATATTGCATAAATACAAGATTCCAGATTTCTACAACCTGAGGATGGTCCATGTTTACCAAAGTCTTGCCGTCTACTTTTTCTTTTTCTTCTTTAGAGCGTATATCTACGTGTATTTCGCTACAAGGTCCGCAAGGGCCTTGCTCACCCATTTCCCAGAAATTATCTTTTTTATTACCTTTAAGAATACGATCTTCAGAAATAAATTCTTTCCAAATATTATAAGCATCGGTATCCATATCTAAATTATCAGCATCTTCACTACCTTCAAAAACAGTGACATACAAAATATCTTTATCTATACCGTAGACATCTACAAGCAACTCCCAAGCCCAAGCAATAGCTTCTTTTTTAAAGTAATCACCAAAACTCCAATTCCCTAACATTTCAAAAAGTGTATGGTGATACGTATCGTACCCCACCTCTTCCAAATCGTTATGCTTGCCAGAAACTCTTAAGCATTTTTGCGAGTCTGCTATCCTATTTTTTTTAGGATCAGAATTCCCTAAAAAGTATTCTTTAAAAGGTGCCATACCAGAGTTTACAAACATTAAGGTAGGATCGTCTTTTAAGACCATTGGTGCAGACTGTACTATGAGATGCTCCTTTGCTTCAAAAAAGCTTAAAAATTTTCTACGTATTTCTTGAGACTTCATATATGTTATAATAGCTTCTTATAATTACCACAATTGCAAAACAATTTTTATATTTGGTCGTTATGCCAATACATAAACATAGAATGCTGTGCTTATTGGCTGCAAAAATAGTATAAATTCGAACATGGCTAAGGTAAAATATTATTATGATGCAGAAACGCTATCTTACCGAAAGATAAAGCGTAAAAAGAGAACAACATTTAAGTACGCTAGTGTATTTTTAGTGGCTGCGGCTTTATTTGGCTTTTTGTCATTTTTTATTGTGAGTCAATACATTCAATCTCCAAAAGAACGCCAACTGTCACGCGAGCTTCAAAATGCACAATTACAATACGAGTTATTAAACAAGCGTATGGATGATGCAATTACGGCTTTAGAAAACGTAGAAGAACGTGATAATGCCATTTACAGACTGTATTTTGAAGCCAACCCCATACCAAAAGAACAGCGACGTGCAGGTTTTGGTGGAGTAAATAGATATAAAAAATTTGAGGGCTTTGATAATTCGCAATTAATTGCAGAAAGTAGTAAGCGCTTAGACATCATAGAAAAAGCTATTGTGGTACAATCTAAATCGTTAGATGAAATCGCAAAACTTGCAAACGATAAAGAAAAATTTTTAGAAGCTATACCTGCTATACAACCGGTAAGCAATGTTAACTTAACACGTATGGCTTCTGGCTATGGTTACAGAACTGACCCGTTTACTAAAGTTAGAAAATTTCATTATGGCATGGATTTTACAGCGCCAAGAGGCACACCCGTATATGCGTCTGGCAATGGTGTTGTAAAACGAGCAGATAATGGTTCTACAGGCTACGGAAACCATATTAGGATAGACCATGGGTACGGCTACATGTCTTTGTATGCACACCTGTACAAGTACAACGTTAGAGTAAACCAAAAGGTTAAACGTGGCGATTTAATAGGTTTTGTTGGTAGTACAGGCAGATCAGAGGCTCCTCATCTTCATTATGAAGTTTTTAAAGATAATGAAAGAATTAACCCTATTAACTTTTACTATGGCAACTTATCTGCTTTAGAATTTGATAAATTATTAAAGAAAGCATCATTAGAAAACCAATCTCTAGATTAATATGCACATAAATTTACCAGAAAAAAGATATTATGGCATTGGTGAAGTTGCCGAAGCCTTTAAGGTTAACACCTCTCTAATTCGTTTTTGGGAAAAAGAGTTTGATGTGCTAAAACCAAAGAAAAATGCTAAAGGCAACCGTAAGTTTACACCAGAGGATATTAAGAATTTAAAATTTATATACCACTTAGTAAAAGAACGTGGCTTTACTCTAGAAGGTGCTAAAACACATTTAAAAGAAGAAAAAAAACAAGCTTTAGAAAAATTTGAAATTATTGACAAGCTTGAAGATATTAGAGAACAACTCACTAAAATTAAAAATCAACTTTAAAACACATTTATTATGAAAAAATGGTTAATCCCAGTAATAGTAATAGCTTTATTAGCTCTCGTCGTTTATCAATGGGGAGTAGGATTTAATAATACAGCTGTAGAATATGAAGCTGACGCAAAAACAGCTTGGTCTAACGTAGAAAGTTCTTACCAAAGAAGAAATGACCTTATTGGTAATCTTATTAAAACAGTACAAGGTGCTGCAGATTTTGAAAGAACAACGTTAAGAGAAGTTATTGAGGCAAGAGCAAAAGCAACATCTACGACAATAGATGCTAGCAAATTAACAGCAGACAACATGGCTCAGTTTCAGCAAGCCCAAAGCGGTTTAAGCGGTGCTTTATCTAAACTATTAGTTTCTGTAGAACGTTACCCAGAATTAAAAGCTAATCAAAACTTTTTAGAACTACAAAGTCAGTTAGAAGGTACTGAAAATAGAATTAATATTGCTAGAGATCGTTTTAACGAAAAAGTAAATATTTACGATAAGCACACCACCAAGTTTCCTGGTAAGTTATTAGCTAGCGCATTCGGTTTTGAAGAAATGCCGCGCTATAAAGCAGATCCAGGAAGTGAAAATGCACCAGATGTTAACTTTGAATTTAACTAGAATAAATTATGCCTAATATTGAAGATTTCCTAACCAAAACTGATGAAGAGGAAATCGTTAAAACCATTAGATTAGCGGAGTCTAAAACCTCTGGCGAAATTAGAGTACACATAGAACAGTCTTGTAATATAGATATTTATGAACGCGCTCTAGATGTGTTTTATACACTTAAAATGGATAATACTAAAGCGCAAAATGGTGTACTTATTTACGTTTCTGTAGATAATAAAGCCTTTGTTATTTTGGGTGACCAAGGTATTAACAATAAAGTTGGTTCAGGATTTTGGGACTCTACACGAAATCATATTCAACAACAATTTAAGTCGGGCAATTTTAAACAAGGACTGATAAATGGTATTACAGAAGCTGGCGACGTATTAAAAACATATTTTCCTTGGAAGCTTGGTGACAAAGACGAAATAGAAAACACAATTTCTAAAGGCTAATGCAAACTATAAAACATAGCGCTTCAAGACTAATTCTTATCCTATTATTAATAGGTACATCAACGTGTTTTGCACAATATAAAATACCAGATAAACCTAAAGACTCAAAACAACATTTTGTTTATGATTATACAGGTTTGCTTTCTAAACAAGACAGCACCAATTTAAACCTAAAACTTAGACGTTATGCCGACACAACCTCAACACAAATTGTTGTAGCTATAATTGCCTCTACCGAAGGTGAATATATAAATTACTTAGGTGCACAATGGGGCGAAAAATGGGGTATCGGACAAGCAGACAATGATAATGGTGTACTTATTTTACTAGCAAAAAACGATCGTAAAATTGGTATTAACTCTGGGAAAGGTGTAGAACATTTACTCACCGACGCTATGAGTAAGCGTATTATAGAACGCGACATAATACCCTATTTTAAGCGTAACAATTATGCTGGTGGCTTAGAAAATGGAGTTAACTCTGTTTTTAAAGTACTCAGTGGAGAATATCAGGGCAATAAACAACAAAATTCGTCAGATTTCCCTGTAGAGATTTTCATCTTTCTATTTATCATATTTATTATTTTTATTGTAGCCATATCTAAAAGCCATGGCGGCAAAGGCGGTGGTAATCGTGGCAATAGGTCTCAGGGTAAAAGTATTCTTGAAGCTATAATTCTAAGTAATATGGGGCGTGGTAGTTATTCTCGCGGTTCATCATCTGGAGGGTTTGGAGGTTTTGGAGGAAGCTCTAGTGGAGGCGGTTTTGGTGGTGGTTTTGGTGGTGGAAGTTTTGGTGGCGGAGGCGCCTCTGGCGGTTGGTAATTATACCTCTGTTAAATATTAGCTGTTTAAAAAAAACTTTTTTCAATTTTAAATCATCAAAAAAACACCTAGTTCTTTAACGTAAAGTGACCACTAAATGTTCTACCATCTAATAATTTAACTGTAAACCAATAGTCGTCTGTTGGCAATACATTACCATTATAAACACCATCCCAACGTAGATTGCTAGAATTAAGAACAGCTAATAATTTACCATATCTGTTATAAATTGAAACTACTACTGTTGAAGGGTTAAAAGTTGAAAAGCCCTTAATTTCCCATGTGTCGTTTTTAGAATCGTTATTTGGTGTAAAGAATTTAGGATAGCCATAGACCAAAATTTCTTGTACTGCAATACCGCAATCTTTATTTAAATCTTTAACATAAACACTATGCGCACCCGGCAATACGTTACTAAAGGTATTTGAAGATTGATAAGGCCCGTTACTATTATCTAAAGAATATTCAAAACTACCATCACCAAATACATTAACCACTACAGTATTATTACTAGAAAAATCTAATACATCTACAGACGTTATTATTGGAAATTCTGCAGGTAAAACCGTAATTGTTCGTTCAGACACACATCCTTTGTTGTTAGTTACACTAACCGTAAAATCTCCTAAAGTGTTTACTTCTATCTGCTCAGTTGTTTCACCATTAGACCAACTATATATAAGCATATCGTCAGTATTAGACGTTAAAACACCTGCATCTAAAACAATTTTTTGCGGAAAAACTGTACTACAATAAAAGACAGTTTCAGAATCTAACAGCACCACAGATTCTTTAACTAAAAGGGAAACTTCATTAATGCCGTAACAAACAGCATCGCTCTCTATACGCATAAATATATCTTGTGCATTAGCTATTGTATTTGTAAAATTATTTGGAAGCGCGTTTTGTTGCAAAAGTGCTTCTGTGTAGGTTAAATAATAACTTAATGAGGCATTTAAAGGTATTTCATTAGCTACTTGAAGACTTATATTTGACAAGTCGAATGCAGCAAAACCACTATTATCGTCTGCATTACAAGCTTCTAAAAAAACAGTATCTATTTGAGAGTTTACAATCTCTAAAGTAATTTCTGAAATTGAAATACATTTTGATACTGGGTGCGCAACTTCTGCATAAATAATTTGTGGGTTACTGGTATTTTCATAATAAGAACCATCAATTGGAATTGTTAACTCGTGGTCTTCAAAAAATTGAACATGTCTAAGATTTACATTAGTTAAGCTCGCTGTAATATATAAATCGTCTATATAGCTCTGAAGACTAAATACAGCCACACCATCTTCATTACCATCGCTACATTGTGCTATTAGCAAATTATCTGCCATAAATCCTTCATAAATAGTAATAACCTGTGTCTCTGTATAAGTATTTTAAGGCGTTACTAGTGTCATAGTAACCGAATAGTCACCTAAACCTTGATAACTATGACTCGGGTTTACCTCATTAGAGGTTGTACCGTCACCAAAATCCCAAAAAACAGAATTAAAATCACCTGGTATTAGTGCCGTAAATTCTGTTTCAGTACCTATACACAAGTTATTTGAAGTAAACGAAGCATCAAAAAATGGTTGTATAAAGGATGGTAAACCAAAAACCGAATTTCGACCACCTAAGTTTATTCCATTTGGAATATAATCTGCTGAATTATCGGCTTCATTTGGTGCCTCAATAAAATCTAAAAAAGGACTATCTACCTTAGTTATATAAATATTACCATCTGGCGCTAACTGCATGGCACCAAATATCTCGTTTGGGTTTTCAAACAAAACATGTTTAGAAGCTATAGTCTCTTCTATTGTGTCTGCAAACAAATCATATTGTACTACACCTCCTTCTAAAAAAAAACCACTGGTAAAATAAGATGCGTATAGATATTGACCACTCGGAGAAAATTCAATACCGTAAAAATTTGTTGGGTTTTGAATTTCTTGTGCATTTGATAATACACCTGTATTAACATTAAAATCAAAAAACTCTAGTCTAAATGTTCTTGCTACAGCCAATTTATTGCGCTGTAGTGTCATTTTCATTTGACCTATATTGTTAGAAATAGCGACTTCATTACCAATTGCAGAAATTACAGGATTAGGATTTACACCATCTATAGTAACATCATAAGCTATAAACTCATCACTATTATATTTGTGACTAATCACCCAATATGCATCTATATTAGATTTTTTAGTTACAATTAACTGCTCACTTGTTGGTGTGTATAACTGTATATTTTTTGTAGCTGTAACGGCACCTAAACCATTATCTAAAGTTAAATTTATTTCAGAATACTGTAACCCATTCGCATCTCCATCTGCATCTGTTGTAAAAATATAATAGCTATTTAAAGTACCTGGTTTTGGTAGTATAACTGCAGATTGGGTACTAGAAAAGTTGCCATTAAGACCAGTACCATTCACCATAACCTCATGGTTTCTGTTATATACCGTTACACCATCGGTATAAAATAACAAGTCACCATTACTAGATGATATAGTTGCACATCCTTCTACAGTATTTAATGCGCCATCTAGCAAAACCTCTGCTGTACCACTATTAAAATTTAAACCTGCATTAGCGCCAAAGTACCAAATATCAGCTTCGTTTTGAGCAAACAAAAATGCAGGTAAAATGAACGTAAAAATACAGATACACAAAAATTTCATAGACTTAAAACATGAGGTGTTTTATTCAATATTTTAACAGCTATATAAGATAACTCTTATTTATGTAACTGTGATAACCGTTGTGTGAAATTTATACCTTTTTAACGTTTTAAAGTAAAATGGCCTTTAAATGTTCTGCCGTCTTCTAATGTTGACACAAACCAATAGTCATCACTTGGTAGCTTTTCACCATTAAAATAACCATTCCACTCAGGGTTATCTTTATTAAGTACCGTAATTAATTTTCCGTAGCGATTAAATATTTGAGTACTAGCTGTAATAGGAAACTGTGAAGAGAAGCCCTTTATTTGCCAAGTATCATTTTTAGCATCACCATTAGGTGTAAAGAATTTTGGAAAGCCTAAAACAAAGATCTCTGAAGATACAATACCACAATCTGCTTTAATATCTTTTATATAAATATTATATATTCCTGATGGTACGTTTTCAAATAGATTAGATTCTTGATAAACGCCAAATTCATCATCTAAAGCATATACATAATCTCCATCACCTGACACAATAACTGAAATAGTATTATTTTCTGAAATTTCTGATACCTCTAAAATTTCTATTGTAGCAGTACTAGATGGCAATACCGCTATTGTCCTTCGGTTTGTACAACCATTAGGACGAGTTACTAAAACTGTATAATTACCTATTGTGTTTACATCTATATTAACTGTAGTCTCACCTGTAGACCAATTATACGCGTAATTATTAGGAATATCATTGGTAATACCTCCACCTAAAGTAATAGTACCCGGAAAATTGTTTAAACAATAATAGACCTCTTCGTATTGCAAAATATTGGGCAAATCTTTTACTAATAATGCAACTTCATTTATGGCATAACAATTATTATCTATATCTAGTCTAGCATGTATAATTTGACTGTATGGAGTTTCATTAAAATAAGGACTACTTATTTCGTTTATCTTTAACAATGCATCGTTATAACTAGTGTAGTAAGTAATAGTAGCATTTACAGGAACTGTACTTAGTAGTTGACTATCTGCATCTGCTAGGTTAAAAAACACATAACCATCTTCTATATAATCATCGCACGCTTCTAAACTTATTGAAACTGGGATCGGAGTATTAACCAGTAAAATTACCTCAGCTATAGAAGCACAGCCTGTAAAGGGATCTGTTACTTTTGCATAAATAGTTTGAAAATGATTGAGATTGATATAAAGGTTAGGATTAATTGCATTTAAAAGCGCGCTATCTTCAAAATAAGTTACTTCCCAAATTGGTACTACTTGCCCCGTTTGATCTCTAACAATATCATCTGTATAATTGCTAAGATTAAAACTAGATATACCATCTATATTAGCATCATCGCATTGTATTATAGTAATATTATTTGCTATTGGTGAGCTATAAACATTAACAGTTATTGGTAGTCTATCACCGCTATTACAGCCATTAAAGAGTGGCGATATCCAAAATGTAGTGGTCTCATTTAAATAAGTTTCATAATAAAGACCTGTATGTATAACTTCTGCAGCAAATGATGAAGCGTACCATAATACATTATCTGTATTTGTTGCTACTGTTATTTGTGCTAAGCCTTCATCACAGATACTGGTATTAGCTACGTTTACTTTTGGTGTTACTATTACGGTACTTGTTGAAATATTGATATCTGGATCACCTGCCATACCTCCAAACTCAACTACATAACCTTTGGGATGGTATGGACTATCTGGGTTTAGCTCACCTTGATTTGGTAAATCATTCCAAGACCCTAAAATACCAATACTAGGATCAGTAATGTGTGTATAATCTTCATCACCAAAACTATTGGGCTCACCAGTATTCCAAAATGAAAAAGCATTATTTGGACTAGACCCATTAGATAAACCTTCCCAAAACACTTGGCCAGCTTCTGGTCCTGTTTCCCATACCCAAACACCTTCATTTGTGCGGTCAGAACCACCAATCCATCCTGTACCAGTACTTTGCTCACCCGTTAACTGTACTTCTTCAGCAACTGTAATTGTAGCTAAATAGCCTTGTAAACCAAAATATGTTTCTGCTGCAGCAGCATCCCTAGCGTCTGACCAGCTTATACCTAAAGCTTCTACATAAAAATAATAATGTCCTGTAGCAGGAAGAAAACTAGCTTCTCCTAGGTTTATTGAAAAAAACTTATCTTGAGTAAAATTATTTTGAGAAGTCTGAAACTTAACTTCACGTATTGCGTTTTCAAACGCTTCATAATTTGCAGTACCTGTTAACGTTAATAGACCTTCACCAGTTGACCAATTTGCAGTAATATTTGGGTGAGTACCATCTAAAAATAAAATATCACTACCCAAAGTATAGCCCGTTGAAATTTGAATATATACAAAATCTAACATCCCATTTCCAGCCGAAATATTAACATCTGTAACAATTGGCATAGGGCTTTCGCCACAGAACAACTGATTACCTTCTGCAACAATACCTGGTGGGTTTTGTGTATAGATGTAACTAGAAACAGCTGTATAAAACACAGCTATTAAAAGGAATTTTAATTTCAACATAGCATTTAAAAATACTACTTTTTTCGCATATAGACACTTACAGGTACACCGTTAAAATCAAAATGATCTCGTAACTTATTTTCTAAGAAACGCTTATACGGTTCTTTTACATATTGCGGTAAGTTACAGAAAAAAGCAAATTGCGGTTGTGGTGTTGGCAATTGCATAATGTATTTTATTTTTATAAACTTACCTTTATTTGCTGGTGGTGGCTGGCGCTCTACTATTGGCAAAAACGTATCGTTAAGTACACTTGTCTTAATACGCTTAGTTCTGTTTTTATAAACTTCTACAGCGGTTTCTATAGCTTTAAAAATACGTTGCTTATTTAGTACTGACATAAATACAATAGGCACGTCTGTAAACGGTGCTGTTTGCTCCCTAATATGTGTTTCAAAAGCTTTTGCAGTTTTGGTATCTTTATCTACCAGATCCCATTTATTTACTAAAATTACAATACCCTTTCTGTTGCGCTCTGCTAACCAAAAGATATTTTGAACTTGACCATCAAAACCTCTCGTAGCATCTACAACAACTAAACAGACGTCACTGTGTTCTATAGCTCTTACACTTCGCATTACAGAGTAAAATTCTAAATCTTCTTTTACTTTAGATTTTTTACGAATTCCGGCTGTATCTACTAAGTTAAACTCAAAACCAAAACGATTGTATTTTGTATCTATAGAGTCTCTTGTAGTACCTGCAATATCAGTTACAATGTATCTATCTTCACCAATTAATGCATTTATAAAAGAAGATTTACCTGCATTTGGGCGTCCTACAACAGCAAAACGTGGTAAGGTTTCTTCTTCAATCTCTTCAACCTCTGGTAAAGCATCAACAACCGCATCTAAAAGGTCTCCTGTACCACTTCCATTAATACTTGCTATTGTAAAATAATCACCAAGCCCTAGTGAATAAAACTCAACAGCATCTTCTGCACGCTTGTTATTATCGACCTTGTTAACAACTAAAAAAACAGGTTTTTTTATTTTACGCAACAATTTTGCGACATCTTGGTCCATACCAGTAACACCAGCTTCAACATCTACCATAAAAATTATAGCATCTGCCTCATCGATTGCAAGTTCTACTTGTTTATCTATTTCGGCTTCAAAAACATCGTCACTTCCTACAACATAACCACCTGTGTCGATTAACGAAAATTCTTTTCCATTCCAATCAGACTTACCATAATGACGATCTCTTGTTACACCACTAACGGCATCAACAATAGCTTCACGCCTTTTAATTAAACGATTAAAAAAAGTCGATTTTCCAACGTTTGGTCTTCCTACAATTGCTACTATATTTCCCATTTATTTATATTTAATCTGCATTACATATCCTGCAAGCGCGCACAAAGGTAGTGTTTAATACTGACAAAAATCTGGCTTTATGCACTAGGATTAATACAACTAAAAAAACAACGTAAATACTATTTTTAAAATTTTGAATTTAATAAAGAAAATGTGTAAATTGAATAACTTTAATTAACGTTATGGCACTTTCAAATGATATAATTTTAAGACCACGTTTTAAATTTGATGTAAATACAGATAACGAAAAACTCTTAAAAGGGTTTGAAGACACAAAAAACTCACAATCTGATTTTATAATTACCAGAATTGATGCGCACGTGTTTATAAAATTCCCTAAACAAAAACAGCATTTTTGGTCTCCTCAATTACATATAGAAATTGACAAAAACGAGAAGCAAAGCACCACAATACATGGTCTTTTTGGCCCTAACCCTTCGGTCTGGACCATGTTTATGTTTTTTCACTTTATAGTAGCCGGTCTATTTATTGCCTTTGGTATTTGGACATACACCAATATTACACTAGGTAACTCTTACGCTACACCGCTGTTTCTAAACTTATTTATGGTAATAATTTGGGCACTTTTATATGTGGCTGGCAGATTAGGCAAAGCTAAAGGAAAACCAGAAATGCACACGCTACATAATTTTATGAAAGAAACACTTAGAACTTACCGTTGATTATAACCAAAACGTCTTAACTGTTTTTGGTTACTTCTCCAGTTTTTATTCACTTTTACGTATAACTCTAAATGTACTTGCTTACCAAAAAACTTTTCTAAATCTTTACGCGCTTCAATACCAACGCGTTTTAATGCAGTACCCTTGTGCCCAATAATAATTCCTTTTTGGGTTTCGCGCTCTACCATAATTACAGATCGCATTCTAATAATGGTATCTTCTTCAAAAAACTCTTCGGTATCTACCTCAACAGCGTAAGGAATTTCTTTTTTGTAGTGTATTAAGATTTTTTCTCTAATAGCCTCGTTCACAAAAAAACGTTCGGGCTTATCTGTTAATTGGTCTTTAGGATAAAAGGCTGGCGACTCTGGTAATAATTCTATAATTCTACTAAATACATTCTGAACATTAAACCCTTCTGTAGCAGAGATAGGAATAAACTCTGCATTTGGCACTTTACTTTGCCACAACTGCGATTGTTCTTCTAGCTGCTCTTGGTTAGACGTGTCTATTTTATTTAATAGTAATAAAACAGGTATTTTAGAATTGGTTATTTTGTTAAAAAAGGCGTCGTCTTTTAATTCTTTTTCACCAATCTCAACCATATAGATTAAGACATCTGCATCATCAAAAGCTGTTTTTACAAAGTCCATCATAGAGGCTTGCAACTCATAAGCTGGCTTTATAATACCTGGTGTATCACTTAAAATCACCTGAAAATCTTCACCATTAACAATACCTAAAATACGATGTCTTGTCGTTTGTGCTTTAGACGTAATTATAGATAATTTTTCGCCTATAAACGCATTCATTAATGTGGACTTACCAACATTGGGATTACCAATAATATTTACAAAACCTGCCTTATGCATAATATATATTTAAGTTACAAAGTTACGACCTTGGTTTGTTTATTCCCCTATCATACATCACAATACTACCCGCAATAGCAACATTAAGGCTTAATTGGGAATTAAACTTCACTAAAAAGTGGCTTTTTTCTATGGCTTCATTGGTTAGACCGTTATCTTCTGCCCCCAATAAATACACGCAACGCCTTGGATGGTGAAAGGTTTCTAGGGCGACGGCCTTGTCTGTAAGCTCTACACCAACCAAGCGCGCCCCTTTGGGTAAGTTATTAAAAAAATCATCAAAATTATCGTAATGAAAATAAGGCATAGATTTTACGGCATTGTGCGTGTCTGATGCTTGTTTTGCATACCTATTGCCAATGGTAAAAATAAAACTAGCACCTAAATTTTGTGCAGTTCGCCACAAAGCACCTAAGTTTTCTGGTGTTTTTCCATTCTGAATACCAATACCAAAGAATTCGTTAACTAAGTTATCATTCATGCTATAAAATTAAAAAAGACTTTTGATAAACGAAACCAGATTGAAATAATCTTAAGATCTAGCGCTAAGTTTTTATTTTATGTGTTAAAACAAAAAAAAAGCATGACTTTGTATCTTGTTAGTGTGGTATTATTTACATACTAAAATACGCTATAGGATTACCTCTTGTGAGTAGTATAAACTTTCAAACAAGTATTTGTTATGCAAGGGTGTTTTGTTAAATCCTCCATCTTTTTTATTTATAGTGATTTATATAAACCCTCAGAAAAAAGAGATAACATTGCCAATAGCTTATATTTATTAAAGCTTATATCTATTTGAGAATTAGATATCTGATAAAAAGTTGAAATTAGAATGACACAAAAAATAATTTTAATTTTCATAGTTGTATAATTTTATAACAGTTGGCTAAAGTTTATTTTAGCACGCATGTAAAAACATATAACACGCAATTAAGACCTATTGTTAACTAATTACAATATTAAATAGTCACAAAAGAGTACAAATAAACGTCAACACACGTTACAAACACAAAATATGAGATACTAAATTACAAAAGCTGTGCTTTTATAGCACAGCTTTTGTGTCTTATTTATTTATAACTTTTCTACTCATTACATAGCTATTAAAAAATCAGGGCAATAAAGTGGAAGCATAAAAAACACAAACGCTAAAAACATAACGGCCCAAAATACCCACATTAAAAGCGGAAACACAATTAACCCACCTTTAGTACTTGGTGGTCTAATAGAATGTGCCATTACACCATGAATACCTAAACTAAATACCAAAAACGACAGGGAAGAAAGGGTTATTAAAGCACTTTTAGAAAATGCATCTTTTGCCATAAAAAGAAATAGCCAAGCAATAATTGCAATAACAATTACGATTCTAAATACACGTCTAGACATCTGTTTTATTAATTTAAGTTAGTCTTTTATTATAAATGAAATATCCCATAATGGCTCGCATTAAAACTCAATAAAGGTATTTTACCATAGTCTTCTATACGTTTTACCAAATCGCGATGAAACACCTTTTGCTTTACACCTTTATCTTCGCGTTCTAACATTGCTATAAGATCTGCATTAGAATTTTGATAGTATAGTTTTATTGTATTTAAAGCAGAATCAGCATATAAAATATCTAATTTTAAATGTGGATAATCTATATATTTATGCAGCTTATCCTCTAATTCTTTTTTATGGCTTTTACCAATATGCTCATCTAAAGGCGAAATATGAACAACACTAATTTTAGCATTAAAGGGTTTAGCTATTTCAGTTAATTTATCTATAGCCCCAAAATCTTCTTCTTCAAAATCTGACGCATATACTATCGTTTTAATTTCGGTCTTTACTGAATCACTTGGTATTGCTAAAACTGGGCAAGATGCCTTTTCTATAAGTTGTTTGGCTGTACTCCCCATTATTACTTCGCGTAATTTACTAGCCCCCTTTATGCCAGTAACTATTAAAAAAGCATCAAGTGCATAGGCTTTATTTATAATACCTTTTACAACAGATTTGTTTTCTATAGCTTCTAAGTCAATATTTAAAATAGAACTATCATTTTTTAAGACTCGATTACAAAATGCGCTAAGGTTTGCTGTGTGCTTTTTTATAGTATCACTTTCTAAATCTGGAAAAGCAGGCTCTGCCTTTAAACTTATAGTATCTAAAAATGTTGGATAATCAAAAACATGAACCACCACTAATTTAGCTTTCATTTTAGAACTTAAATTGTAAGCATATGTTAATGCTAATTCAGAATTCTTAGAATAATCGGTTGCATATAGTATGGTTTTCATTGTAAAGTATTTCAATTTAAAACCAAACTTACGTTGCGCATCGCTTTTAATAAATGACCTAGGTCATTTATCAATAATTGACGCCTTTCTATCTTTACTTAATAAAACATAATACAGTTACAAAACAATTAAAATAGCCTCTATTGACTAATTTAAACACACTAAAATGACAGTCTCATTTGAAAGAAAAATTTTAATAGGCTATATCATTAATATAGTAGTAATTATTGCACTCGGACTCATTTATTGGCGACAACTGCCTTTGTCTGCTAATAAACTATGGCATTGGGTATCATTAGTACTAATTGTGCTTTCTGTAGGCATGTTAACAACCGTGTTTTTTATTCTTAAAGCACAACTTAAAGCCAAAAAAGAATCGGGTGAAGCACTACAAAAAAATCAAAAACTATTAAAAGCGATTATTGATAATACTACAAATGCGATTTCAGTTAAAAAAATTAATGGAGAATACCTATTGGTAAACAAGCAATATCAATTACTTTTTAAAGCAAAAGAAGCTAATATTATAGGAAAAACAAATGCAGAATTTTTACCAAAAGCTATAGCAGATAGGTACAGAAGCGCAGATCTAGATGTTGTAACGCTCGGAAAAGCGACTCAGGTAGAAGAAATTATAGATATATCTAAAAAACCACACACTTTTTTATCTGTTAAGTTCCCGTTGAAAGATATCTTAAACCGCGTCTATGCTATTGGTACCATTTCTACAGATATTACAGAGAGAAAAACCGTTTCAGAATCCTTAAAAGCCGCAGATGCATTTTTTAATATGTCTATAGATAGTTTGGTTATTGCAACACACACAAAGTTTATAAAAATAAACCCTTCATTAAGTAAATTATTAGGCTATACAAATGTAGAACTATTAAGCCAACCTTTTGCGAATTTTATTTTTAATGAGGACGTTAAGGCAACAGAGAACGAAATTAAAAAACTTAAAAAAGAAACACATTTAATTAATTTTAAAAACCGATGGGTATGCAAAGATGGTCTTATAAAATGGTTGTCTTGGAATGCCACAGCAGATAAAACAACAGGTACATTATACGCCATCGTTACAGATATTACAGAGAAACTAAAGCTTGAAGAAGAAAAAGAAAACACCTTAAATGCGCTGTACGAAAGCCAACAAAAACTAAATATGATTTTAGAAAATATTACAGATGGTGTACTGGTAGCAAACACCAATAAAGAAGTGATATTAGCTAATGATGTTGCCAATGCGCTTTTTGGTATAGCGGACGATTCTAAAATTTCTATTAATTTCTCTGACCATTTTAAAGTATTATTTCCAAGTGGTAAAAAAACATTTCCGGTTCAAGACCTGCCAGCAGAGCGAGCTTTAGTTGGCGAAACCACAAACAATATAGATGTATTATTAAAAGATTTATCTACGCACAAAATGCGAAGAGTTTTATTAAGTGGGCGTCCTATAATAGACAATGAAAATAAGGTCGCGGCAGTCGTTGTAACTATTAAAGACATAAGTCGCTATAAAAAACTTGAAGAAGAGTTAAAACAAAAAGATAAAGACGCTAGGGAACTAATTGGCTTTAAAAACACAAAGCAAAAAAAGACAAAATAACACATATAACTTAAGTACTGTTTTTTTATACTAAAAAACGACACGTTAGTTTATCAACAAAAAAACATTAGCCAAAGTATAGGACGTTGAAAAAGCAACTAAGTAAACACATATGAAAAAATCAACTATAATTATACTAAGCATTATAACAATACTCGTAGTAGCCTTCTTTATTATTAAACCCAAATTAACAAACAAAAAGCTAGAGTTTACTTTTACAAAAATTAAAACAGGTAGTATTGAGGCCTTAGTTTCTAGCACTGGCACACTAGAAGCCATTAATACAGTAGAAGTAGGCACCCAAATATCTGGCACAATTTCAAAAATCTATGTAGACTACAACGATAAAGTCACAGCAGGCCAATTATTAGCTGAGATGGATTTAAGATTACTACAAACTAATCTATTAACAGCCCAAGCAAATTTAGCTGTAAACGAGGCAAGGTTTGCACAAGCTGAAGAAACGTATAAAAGAAATCAAGTATTATTTAAAAAAGGGGTTATAGCAGAGCAAGAATACAACAACTTTAAATATAGTTATGAGCAAGCGTTTAGTAGTAAAAAAGCATCCGAAGCTTCTGTAAAAAACATACAAGTAAATATGAGTTTTGCACGCATCACATCACCTATAAATGGCACCATAACTGAAAGAACTGTAGAAGAAGGGCAAACAGTAGCTGCCAGTTTTGCAACACCAAAACTATTTATTATTGCAGAAGATTTATCAAAAATGCAAATTTTAGCAGATGTAGATGAAAGCGATATTGGGTACATAAAAGACCGTATGCAAGTACGGTTTACAGTACAGACGTTTCCCGAAAAAGAGTTTTTAGGTAATGTTAGTCAAATACGTTTGCAACCTATAAAAGTTAATAACGTAGTTAATTATCAAGTTGTTGTAGATGTAAACAACGAAAAAGGATTGCTATTACCTGGCATGACGGCAAACCTTGAATTTCTTTTAAACGCAGCTACCAATGTATTATTAATTAATAATTCTGCATTGCGTTTTAGACCTAATGAAGCTATGCTAACAGAAATAAAACCCATTTTAGAAACAAAATCAAAACGGCTATTACCAGATTCTCTTCAGCAAAAATTTAATGAAGACATTCTGAATGAAGAAACTTATACACCTGCAAATTTCAAGAAAAATTTACCAGCGCACGTTAACGGTTTCTTCTTTACTGACGACAAAGGAAAACTAAATTTCAAGTTTATAGAAACAGGAATAACCTCTGGTTTAGAGTCTGAAATTAAAAAGTTTTTGGACGAAACACCACTTAAAGAAGGTGATAAAGCTATTAACAGTATTAAAGAGAAAGCATAGAATGACACTAAAAAAAGTCATAGAAACCAAAAAACTAAGTCGCATCTTCAAAAATGGAGACATAGAAGTACAGGCTCTTACAGATATAGACTTGGTTATTGAAGAAGGTGAATTTGTGGCTATTATGGGTGCATCTGGCTCAGGAAAATCTACACTTTTACATATTATTGGCTGTTTAGACAGACCAACATCTGGCGCGTATGACTTGGGTGGTATACGTGTAAACACCTTAAATAAAAATGAATTGGCAGACATTCGCAATCAAAAAATAGGCTTCATATTTCAGAGTTATAACCTATTGTCAAGAACTACTGCTTTAGAAAATGTAGAATTGCCTTTAGTGTATGATAGAACTGGGAAGTTTTCAAACTATGAAAAGCTTGCAAAAAAAGCGTTGGAACAAGTAGGTTTGGCAGACCGTATTTATCATAAAACAAATGAGCTTTCTGGAGGACAACAACAACGCGTTGCCATTGCCAGAGCTTTAGTTAATAATCCGGCACTTATTCTGGCAGATGAGCCTACCGGAAATTTAGACAGCAAAAACAGTATTGATATTGCAGACCTTTTTGTACGGTTAAATAATGAAGGAAAAACCATTATCATAATTACCCACGAAGAGGAAATTGCCAAGTTCGCCAAACGGATGATTTATTTACGCGACGGAAGAATTTTAACAGATGAAATTATTAAAAACAGAAGCACAAAAGAAAGTGCGCTAAAAGAGTTGGAAATAACAACTTGAATTTAATTATAATGACACAGTTTTTTAAGTTATTCAAAGTCGCTTTTCAAGCCATTAATAAAAACAGAAGCCGAAGTCTACTGACAATGCTTGGCATTATTATTGGCGTAGCTGCGGTTATTATGACTATTTCTGCTGGCGAAGGAGCTTCAAAGCAAGTTCGCGACCAAATATCGGGTTTGGGTTCTAATTTAATGATGATACGCACAAAAACGGAACATAGAGCAGGTGTTAATGTAAGAATGGGAAGACCTTTAGATAAACACGATTATGAAATTTTAAAAAAGAATGCCGTTTGGATGCCTCAATTATCACCTTTAGTTGCTCTAGGAGCACAAGTTATTGGCCCTGACGGAAATAAATCGAGTACAATTTATGGGGTCTCTTCTGCGTATTTTAATATTCTAAACCGAGACATTGTATTAGGTAAAACGTTTACAGACGAAGACGTAAAAACAGCTAATAAAATCTGTGTAATAGGGGAAACCATTCGCGAAGAATTATTTTCGGGTCGCGATCCTGTTGGCAGTCAAATCCGAATTAATAAAGTACCATTTACCGTTATTGGTTTACTCACAGCGCAAGGCCAAGGTGTTATGGGACAAGACCAAGACGACATTATTATTGCGCCATATACTACTATTCAAAACCGATTGTATGGAGGGACAGAATACAATATGATTATGGCAAGTGCTACTTCAGAAAACGCCATTGATGACGCAAAATTTGAAGCGACTATTTTACTTCGAGAAGCCCATAAATTATTACCAGACCAAGACGATGATTTTGATATTACAACGCAACTAGAAATTCAAGAAGTTTCGGGTAGTGTAATGAACATATTAACCATTTTATTAGGTGCTATTGGCAGTATTTCTCTCATTGTTGGTGGTGTTGGCATTATGAATATTATGTTGGTTTCTGTAACAGAACGCACAAGGGAAATAGGCACACGTTTGGCAATTGGTGCACGAGAAAGTGATATTTTAACCCAATTTTTAATTGAAGCCATTTCCTTAAGTTTAGTTGGTGGTATTATAGGCATTATTCTCGGTATTTTAGGGAACCAATTGGTCTACAAATTAACCAACTTTATAATTCCTACATCTGTATCTTCTATTTTAATAGGTTTTGGGTTTTCTGTTTTTGTAGGTGTTGCTTTTGGTTATTTTCCTGCACGGAAAGCAGCAAAACTAAACCCTATTGATGCCTTGAGATATGAATAAATTAATTAAAATCATCCTATGAAAAATTTAAGAAACTTATTGACTAAAATCACCCAACTCACCACCAATATTGAAACCAACTACCCAGAACTGTATCGTTCCCTTGAAGAAAACCCATTAACGATTCCTGCAACTGACCATCCGCATATCGATAAGCAAATTATGGAAAACTATTTAGAGAGTTTAAAACAATTGCTCAAACATCATTTGGAAACGCACAGTACTAAAAATAAATAATAATTATTATGGGAGAAATTGCCACATCAAATAGACAAATTACTTTATTTTACAGTTCTAAATCTGTGAGAGCAAAACAAACATTAGCGTATGCAAAAGCCGAAGGATTACCAATTTTAGAAATAGACATCTTAAAAACAAAATTAACAGGAACTCAGATAACAGAACTAGCCGAAAAACTTCACCTAAAAATAGAAGATCTTATTAATCAAGAACATCCTGCATATACATCACATTTTGAGCATCATAATTTTTCTTCAAACGATTGGATAAAAATGATACAACATAATCCCAAGATTATGAAACAACCTATTGCGCTTCGAGGAGATGTTACTATTTTAGTTGAAACACCAACAGATATTATAAAAATATAATAACCTCATTTTTTTTCAAAGTTAAGAAGATTCTCCTTTTAAAACTTTTAGGTAAGCTGCTATTTGCCCTCTATGATAGGTTTCGTGCTCTAATACCTTATGCATTAAAAACCACCAAATTGTCAT
>JAOEWO010000020.1 GCA_028383925.1 Winogradskyella sp. | reverse complement strand
CTTTGTTTCCAAAAAAATAGCCTGCATCTAAAATTTCACCTTTTAAGTCTGAGTTGAGCAAAAGCCACGATTTTATAGTTTCTGAATAATCATTTTTGTCCGCGGTATTTAGATGTTTAACACTCACCGAAAATGTACTAGGAATACAATACCCATCATCATTTTCTATATTTAATTTTAAAGTGATTTTTTCTTTTTTTAGTAAACTAGTTTTATCTGCTTCAATATTTAATATATATCGTTTTTAGGGTTTTGAATAAATACCAAGCGTTCAGCTACAGGGTTTTTATCGCTATTAAATACTGTAATGTGTGCAACACCATCTCTTAAATTTTGTGTAGATAAATTAATGAGGTGTGCTTTTTTATTTGTCGTTTCTAACTTGCTATATAAAATGTCACCACGTTGATGAATAATAAGATAGGCGTTTTTTAATCCTTGAGGTTCTGTAGATTCTATATTAACTAAAAGTTAATTATCCTTTTGGTTAACGCTTAATCCATAACCAATTGGTAATGCTTTAGGGATTTGATATTTATATAGTTTACCATTTAATTCAATGCTGGCATAATAGGTTTTATAAGGAAGCGGTTTTAAGTAAAAAAGACCTAATCCGTAGTTTAAGGTTTTAAATTCTGTAATCATTGTTGCCTTTTCATCTTCAATTTTTACAGTAATAGGAGTTGTTTTGTAAGCTTCATTTTCAAGTTTAACTGCTATTTTACTCGTTATGTTTTCAACTAAATCTCCACCCTCAGGATAGAAGTTTAAAATTGGTTTATTGAAGGTGAAGTCTTCTTTAGATTTTGTTATTTGGTCTAATGTGTTTGGCGAACCTCTGTCATTGTCTTTATTCCAAATAGAAATTTGCTTTTCAAAGAAAAAGTCAGGACTCTCATTTTGCATATAATTGGTATACGCTCTTAATCGGTACTTTCCTTCTTGTAAGTTTTTATCTATGCTAAAATCACCATGTGTACTAATAGCATTAATATACAGTTGTCTTTTTTTTATAACACTGTCGGTATCGTTTATAAGCTCTGTATAAAGCACTTTGCTTTTTGTGCTTTTTAAATGTGTGATACCGTTTACTAAATAAGCCGAAAACCAAATAGTATCAGTAGTAAAGTAGTTAGATTTGTCTGTTTGAATGTAAACTTTTTCGGGCCATTTATTAGTACTATAATTTTGAAGTGTTTTGGTGATTAGCGTACTAAAGTCATTGTATGTTAAGACAGCGAAAGAACTAAAAATTAAAAACAAGCTACAAAATGTAAGTCTTTTTTTCATTCTTTAACTAGTTCTTATTCTGTGTGTTGTTATAACTTATTTATATGGATATAAAAATTACGATCTACTGTTAATTCAGTGCCAGAAATTGGCATCGTTTGCCATTCTGCTTTCGGGTAAATCCATTGTGTTTCATCTCCAATCTTAATTTTAACAGGCATATTAAAATCATCAACAATAGTTCTATAATGGTATTGCAGTTTTCCGCCTTCTATTTTATATTCAAATGTAGGTATTCTAACATCTCTTAGATACTCATTAAAAACCGCTGTTAAATCTATACCAGATTGTTTACTAATATAATTTTCAATCTCTTGTGTAGTTACTGTTTTATGGTAAAATTCAGAGTTTAAACCACGCAGTATTTGTCTCCATTTTTCATCATCTTCAACCAATTGACGCAACGTATGCAGCATATTGGCTCCTTTATAGTACATGTCGCCAGAACCTTCATTATTCACATGGTATGCACCTATTAAAGGTTTGTCATTTTGAACATTTTTTCGTGTACCAATCACATAATCTGCTGCCGCTTCTTTTCCGTAATAATAATCTAAAAACAGATTTTCGGAGTAAGTTGTAAACGCTTCATGAATCCACATATCTGCAATATCCTTATTAGTAATGTTGTTGGCAAACCACTCGTGACCAGCTTCATGGATTATAATAAAATCGAATTTTAAACCCCAACCCGTACCAGATAAATCGCTTCCTAAATAACCTTGCATATATTTATTACCATAGGTCACCGAGCTTTGATGTTCCATACCCAAATAAGGGACTTCAACCAATTTGAAGCTGTCTTCATAAAACGGATAAGGTCCAAACCAATGCTCAAAGGCTTTCATCATTTTAGGAGCATCTTTAAAATGTGTTTTAGCTTTTTTAAGGTTATCTTTTAAAACATAATAGTTCATATCCAAATCACCTTGCTCTCCTTGGTAAACTTCCGAAAAATTAGCATAATCACCAATATTAACATTGACACCATAGTTGTTAATAGGATTATTTACAAACCAATGCGAGGTTACTGTATTGTTATTGTTTTCAACTAATTGTCGCAACCTACCGTTAGACACATTCGTTAACCCTTTTGGGTTGGTAACACTAATCAGCATACTATCTACTTCATCGTACATGTGGTCTTTGTTTGGCCACCAAACACTTGCGCCTAATCCTTGACACGATGTGGCTACAAAGTGTTTTCCATTTTTATCTTTTTTCCAAGAAAATCCGCCATCCCAAGGGGCACGTTTAGCTTCTTTTGGATGGCCCTTATAATAAATTTCTATTGAATTTACATCTCCAATAGTTTGATTCGATTTTAAAGTAATAAAGTGCGCATTTCCTTCATGACGTACCTCTAATGCTTTACCATTTTGAATCGCTTTTGTAATTTCTAAAGGCGATTGCAGATCGATTTGCATCACCTGATAAGACTTTATGACCTTATAATGAATGGTGTTTTTTCCTGAAATAAATTTAGTATCAGGTTTCACTTCAATGTCTAAATGATAATAAGTTAAATCCCACCAAGCACGTTCTGGTGTAATAGAACCTCTTAAGGTATCTTGTTTTGTGAAGTTGTTTTTATTTTGAAGCAAACCTTGACTTTGGCCGCTTGTTATTATTAAAATAGCTGAAAGTATTAATAAAAATCTCTTCATATTCTTTTGATTGTTAATTCTTTACTGAGTAAAGGAAACTGTTGAGTGCTTATTCTTATGGCTCTTTTAAATTATTTATTCGTGTTATATCATACAACTTTACTAGATTGTGCTATTCACGTCTAGTCTCCTTACCTTTGGGAAGGCTGGGATGGGCTATATTTTATTAGGAAAAACAACTACACTCTCATGCCCATTGTCTCCTACAGCTGCCACACCAAAGAACGAATTATCAATAACGATGCCGTCTAAGGTGAAATCTGTAACATCGCCAACATATCTGCTATTATCCCAAGTTGGCGAAGTGGTATCGCGCCAATATATTTTATAACCTTTTGCTCCATCAACTTTAGTCCATTGTAGTTTGGCAGATGCTTCTACAATACCTCCAATACCAACTTCGGTTGGTGAAGGTGGAGCAGAAGCAAGGTTGGCCATAGTTATGGCATTTACCGCAGTTAACTTTTTACAATATGGAAAGTTAACATGCTCAAACGTATCTCCGTAATTAATACCATTTTCAGTACGTATATCTTGATGCTGTTGTGTGTAGTTTTCGTGTGCTTCCATAATTCGGATGCCTGGAAAACCAGCATCGTTAAAAGGTCTGTGATGGCCTCCTCGTCCAAAACGGTCTAAACGATATACCATCATCGGGTTCATTTCTGGCATGTATGTTTTGGTTGTTTTATGAATATATCTAGCGAGTTGTCGCGATGTGCCATCAACTTCACCACCATAAAAACGACGACCTCTGGCTTGTCTGGCTAATTTTTTAGCATCTGTTTCATCGGTTGTAATGGCTTCAGAAAAAATTCGGAAGGTACGGTTGTCAATCACACCATCGACACCAGAAATGTTTCCAATCATATCGTTATTTAAAACTCCAATGATATCCCAATTGTTGTCTTTGGCATATTTAGCTAAACCTTGTCCACCAAAAAGCCCTTGTTCTTCGCCTGAAAGTCCGACGTAAATAATACTATTTTCAAACTTATATTTCGATAAAACACGTGCAGCTTCCATTGCACCAGCCATACCAGTGGCATTGTCATTGGCACCAGGCGAATCTGACGTAAAATCATTAGGATCAGAAACTCGAGAATCTATATCACCACTCATTATAATATAGCGGTTTGGGTATTTTGTACCGCGTTGAATAGCAACTACATTAACCACCATAACATCTTTTACAATGCGCTGATTTCTGCCTTTTTCTACTAAGTCTTTTTGATAAAATACATTTAAGCAATCGTTACAATCTTTAGAGATCGCATCAAACTGCGATTTTATCCAACGGCGTGCAGCACCGATACCTCTGGTTTGAGAAACGGTGTCACTTAAGGTGTGCCGAGTGCCAAAATCAGCCAAAGTTTTGACATCGTTTTTTAGTCTTTCTTCTGAAATAGCTTCAATAATGTCGTATATTTTTTGATCGGTTTGCGCAAAATTGTTAAGCGAAAAAATCATTATAAGAAGAGGTAGTAAACTTTTCATTTATTCTTAATTTATAAGTTTTAAAGTTCCGAAAATATTGGCGTCTATCCAACCTTTATTTTTATCATTACCTTCAACAGGTATTGAGCCAATAAAGTTTTCGCGTGTTTTACTTTTATCATTATCACAATACGCTAGGGCAAAGCCCATTAGTTTTCCTGGTACTATTGTTAAAGGCGTGTTTTCTTTATCTTCTTTATATGTGTCATTATAAAGTGAAATTTTCACTTCCCAAATTGTAGTATTTCCATTTGTAACGCGTTGCGATTCGATGTGAGAATTAAAGAGCTTCCCTTTCTTTGTTGTAGACATATCTACCACATTACCGTCTAAAGCAATGTGGTAAGCAAATGCATTGTGGTTAAATTGGTGTTCTCCACCGCTATGGTCTTCGTCTATAAATATTTCTAGGCAATCATCGTCCCACCAAGCCATTAAGGGATCAGCGTTAGTGTCAACCAAAATGTCATCTTTAATTTCGGCTAAAAGGTACAGCGCATCTTCTGACCATGATAATTTGTAACGACCAGAGAAATCGTCTTTAGCATACGGATTGCCTAACCATAATTGGTCTAAGGGAAGCCATAAATTATTGGCCCAAGCAGCATCGTCAGCTATACCATTTATTAGGGGTTTAGTTGGCGCTTTTTTTACGGTAATAAGTTGGTTAATTGGTTTTAAGGTGTTTAGTTTCTTTTTGTAATTAAATGTAACAGTCTCGGTTTTTCCTTTATTTTCAATATCTACATAGATATTCATTTCTGTTTTAGATATTTTTTCAAAAGTCATGCCTTCAAAAACAACCTTCGTTTCGGTAATGTATTTTAATGGAAAGTCAACAGTTTCATCTTTGGTTTCCCATCCTTTAAGATCTGCTCCAAAATGTTTTAGTTGTAATAATAGTGAATTTTCAATTTCTCTAATCACTTCAATTTCATAGAAAGTTACTTTGCCGTCATTTATTAATTTAAAAGTTGCCATCATTGACCCACCAGACGGTTCGCTCCAGATTTCTTCTGTAACTCCGCCAAAGGCTTCTCCGTGCCAAGTGCCTGTTATCCATGAAATATTAGCTAGTTTTGGTTCTAGTTTTTTTTCTTGAGCACTGCTTATAAATGGTATGAGAAAGAGTATAAATACAAGATGTTTCATAGAGTAAATTATTTAGTATTTTTGTAATAATTTGCTTTTGTTAAGTCGCTATTAACGTATAAAAGTAACCTTACTAATTAGTCCATTCTCTACTTCATAGATGGCAATGGCTTTAAATGTATTACCATTTGCAGTAATAAATTCGTGATCAATTACTTTGTTACCAATAACCATTCGTTTTAATAACCTACAATTTAAGTCTGGTGTGTTTTTAAAATAACTTGCATAAGATTTTCGCATAGGTTCTTCTCCTTCAGATCGTAATGTTTCTGGGAAGTTATAAAGTTTTATATTATTTGTATAAGTTGCTATAAATGCATCAATATCTCTTGCATTGTATGCATCGAGTTGTTTTTGCACAATATCTTCTGGTGAAACATCAGAAACTAAAGCTAACATTGTACTTATTTGGTTGCTTGTAATACGTGTTATATTTTGAAGATTATCATCAGTAAACGTTTTAAAAACACTAAAATTTTTGTCTTTTTTTGGGTCGTATTTATAGATTGTGTTTTTTACAGGTATTAAAATACTTCCATTGATGAGCCAACACATATCTTCACTTAGAGTTTCTGTTATGGTTTGTATGGCACCAGTTAAAGGATCTAAAGATTTTATAACAAATTTTTCATTTTCTTTTGAAATAAAACTTACTAAATTAGAATTTGGGATGTTATGAAATGAGCGTCCTACATTGCTAGCATATTTTATACTTTTTTTGGTCTTTGTATCTGTAACATAAAGATTTAGAGTTGCGTCCTCTATTACTGATGATACAATTGTATGGTCGTTGTACCAGGTGTAATAAGCGACGACCAAATCTTTAATAAGTACTGTAGATTCACCAGTCTTAAAATTATATTTATATAGCCTTTGTTTACCATTATTATCTAGTCTAACAGCTGAAATATTTTTAGAGTTAGGGATTTTTATTGGTGAATATTCTCCACCAGTTGGTGTTGCATTAATAAAAGAAACAGAAGCATCTCGTATATTATATTTGGCAATATCTGTTTGCTTATCTCTGGTGGAAACAAATATTATGTTGTTATCGTTGTAAAAACTAGGTTGGTTATTATACCCCGAATTATGAGATATAGTTTTAGAATTATTTAGAGTTAAACTTCCATTATTATTTGCTATATCAAAGAGGTGAACTTTTGATGCACTTTGGCTTATTAAAAGCATACTAAAAAATAAAAAAAAGCCGTTTAATATTACTTTCATAAAAAGGTGAATTAGTGAAACTGAATATAAAAATACATTTTTAAAATTTCTTTT
The DNA here is from genome assembly GCA_028383925.1 of Winogradskyella sp. GTDB lineage: Bacteria > Bacteroidota > Bacteroidia > Flavobacteriales > Flavobacteriaceae > Winogradskyella. Next base: position 36,673 of record JAOEWO010000020.1, on the reverse strand, counting down.
ATATTAATTAACCAATGCATCTAGAGTATTAACATCTATTTTATTAAAAGTTGAATTGGATTAGGCGTTAATAGCGTGTGTTTTATAAACAAGAAAAAGCCAATTCAAATTAATGAATTGGCTTTTAACATCTAACTTAAACTTAATCTAAAAACAGTACTTATTTTCTGCTTTTACCTTTTCAGCTATCTCAATACGTAAATCTACGATATCAGGATAGTTTTGATACTTTGTAAAACGTTTAAGACCCATCAACATCATGCGTTGCTCGTCTCCTTCAGCAAAAGAAATAATACTTTCTTTTCCTTTTTCTTCAACGATATCAACGGCATGATATAAATATAATTTAGCCATAGCGATTTGTGCAGATTGCGCTTCTTCGCCAAAACGTTTTGCGTTTTTCTCGGTTCTTAAAATTGCAGATTCTGCCATATAGATTTCAATTAAAATATCTGCTGCAGCAATTAGCAATTGTTGGTGCTCTTCTAATTGAGGACCATATTTTTGAACAGCTCCACCGGCAACCATTAAAAAGGTCTTTTTTAACTTTTTAATCATTTCTTTTTCTTCAGAAAATAACTCAGAGTAATCTGGTGTTTCAAAAGATGGGATGCCCATTAATTCTTCTTGTACCGCTTGTGCCGGACCTAACAAGTCTACATGTCCTTTCATAGCTTTCTTTACTAACATACCAACAGATAGCATACGGTTAATTTCGTTAGTACCTTCATAGATACGCGCAATACGTGCATCTCTCCAAGCCGATTCCATAGGTGTTTCTTCAGAGAATCCCATACCACCAAAAATTTGAATACCTTCATCTGCACAATTTTGCACATCTTCAGACACTGCTACTTTTAAGATAGAACATTCTATGGCATATTCTTCAACACCTTTAAGCTCTGCTTCTTGGTGCGTGTTTCCTCCAGCTTCGCGTAATGTAATACGATCTTCAATATTTTTAGCAGCTCTATATGTAGCCGATTCGCCAGCGTAAGCGCTAGCAGCCATCTCTGCTATTTTTGTTTTAATGGCTCCAAAGTCTGAAATACGTGTTTTAAATTGTTTACGCTCATTGGCATAATCTACGGCAATAGATAAAATTCGTCTTTGAGAATCTAAACATGCAGCCGCTAATTTTATACGACCAACATTAAGTGCATTCATCGCAATTTTAAAGCCTTCTCCACGACCAGCTAACATATTTTCAGCAGGTACAATACAATCGTTAAAAAATACCTGGCGCGTAGAAGAAGCTCGAATACCTAATTTGTGCTCTTCTTCACCCATTGTAATGCCATTAGAAGGATCATTCTCTACAATGAAACCTGTAATGCTTTTATCATCTTCAATACGAGCAAAAACAATCATTACGCTACAAAAGCCAGCGTTAGAGATCCACATTTTTTGACCGTTAATTTTATAGTTTTTTCCGTCTGCAGAAAGTTCAGCAGTTGTTTTACCAGAATTAGCATCAGATCCTGCACCAGGTTCTGTTAAACAATATGCACCAAACTGCTCACCAGAAGCTAATTTAGGAACGTACTTTTGTTTTTGAGCTTCTGTTCCGTATAATGTAATTGGCATCGTACCAATACCTGTATGTGCACCAAAGGCCGTACTAAAAGAACCTGTGCCAGATGAAATATAATCACAAGTTAAAACAGTAGATACAAATCCCATTCCCATTCCGCCATAAGCTTCAGGAACTGCAACACCTAAAAATCCCATTTCACCAGCTTTACGCATTACCTCTTCGGTTAAGGCAAAATCTTTAGCTTCAAAACGTGCTTTATGAGGAATAATCTCGCGATCATTAAATTCCATTACGGATTCCTTCATCATTTGTTGCTCTTCCGAAAAATCTTCAGGTGTAAAAATATCTTCGCAATTTGTTTCTTTTACCAAGAATTGACCTCCTCTTAGTATTTCTTTTTCTTCTGTTGCCATTGTTAAATAGTATTAAGTATTTAGTATAAAGTATTAAGATGTAAAGTTGAAATATTCGTCTTTATTATTAATACTAGTTTTTTTATTCTGTTATTGATTGTTTTTAGTTAGTATTAAAACTTAGCAAAATGCTAAGCCTTAATACTTAATACTAAAATTCTTGATTCTTTTTTAATTTAAAAACTCAAACACACCACAAGCTCCTTGACCAGTACCAACACACATGGTTACTGCACCATACTTACCTTGCATATTTTGCTTACGCATTTCATCAAATAACTGCACAGATAGTTTTGCTCCTGTACAACCTAATGGATGACCCAAAGCAATAGCTCCACCATTAACGTTAATGATATCTGGATTTAAATTTAATTCTCTGATGACTGCTAGAGACTGCGAAGCAAAGGCTTCATTCAATTCAATAAGCGATAAATCGTCTTGTGTTAAACCTGCTTGCTTTAATGCTTTTGGGATGGCCTTTACAGGACCAATTCCCATAATACGTGGCTCAACACCTGCAGCTGCATAGTTAACCATACGCGCTACTGGCTCAAGATTTAATTCTTTGACCATGTCTTCACTCATTACCATAACGAAAGCGGCACCGTCACTCATTTGTGATGAGTTACCAGCTGTTACACTTCCTCCAGCAGCAAATACCGCTCTTAGTTTGGCTAAAGCTTCTTTACTTGTTCCAGCCCTTGGGCCTTCATCTTTAGTTACGGTGTATGATTTAGTCGCTTTTTTTCCGTTAGCATCAATGTAAGTTTGCTCTACATCAATTGGTACAATCTGATCTTGAAAACGATTTTCCGCCAATGCTCTTAATGCTTTCATGTGAGAATTGTATGCAAACTCATCTTGGTCTTCACGAGAGATATTGAATTGGTTTGCCACTGCTTCTGCAGTATTTCCCATTCCCCAATAATAATCTTCGTGTCCCGCTTTTACAATGGCATCGTAATTTAATTCTGGTTTAAAACCTGTCATTGGTACACTACTCATGCTTTCTGCTCCACCAGCTATAATACAATCTGCCATTCCGGCTTGTATTTTTGCGGTTGCCATACCAATAGTTTCTACGCCAGAAGAGCAAAAACGATTAACAGTTACACCAGGAACATCAACAACTTCTAGTCCCATTAAAGAGATTAAACGTGCCATATTTAAGCCTTGTGCACCTTCAGGCATGGCGTTACCAACAATAACGTCATCGATACGTTTTGGGTCTAAACCTGGCAATTCTTTCATCATATATTTGATGGTTTCTGCTGCCAATTCATCTGTTCTTTTAAAACGAAACACCCCTTTTGGTGCCTTACCAACTGCGGTTCTGTATGCTTTTACGATGTAAGCTTGTTTGCTCATAGTAGTATTAAGATTTTTAGAATTAAGTATTAAGACTTTATAAGTGTTCTTTGAAGTGAATAATTCATTTTCGTAACTTCAAAAACTTCATTTATAATAGGTCTTACTTTTTCTTCTGTTATTAAATTTAATCTTTTAGATAAATATAATTGTGTTAATAATTCGAATGACGAGCCATTTGCAATTCCTAAAAACTGTCTAAATGCTCCATTTGTATTTCGTCCAGCTCCTTCTGAAATATTTGAAGGAATTGAGACTGCACTTCGTCTAAGTTGAGATGTTAATCCGTATTTTTCTTCTTTAGGAAAATTATCGGTAGCTCTATAGCAATTTTCTGTAATGTCCATTGCCTTTTTCCATATTTTCAAATCTTCGAATCTGTGCATGTTATTTAGTATTAAGATTATTAGTATTAAGTATCAAGATTTTAAAAAGTTCATTTCGAAATTTTATTAGTTATTCGTCTTTGTACTTAATTCTATATACTAACTACTCTTTCGCAACTAGTTGCGAAGTGGTTTCCCTTTGGTTAACATGTGCTGAATTCTTTCCAACGTCTTACGTTCTGTACAAAGCGAAAGGAAAGCTTCGCGCTCTAAGTCTAATAAGTATTGTTCACTTACTAATGTTGGTTCAGATAAATCACCACCAGCCATAACGTATGCCAGTTTATTAGCAATTTTCTTATCATGTGCACTGATATACTTACTGTCTTCCATGGAATCAGTACCAACTAAGAACATACTTAAAGCTTGTTTACCAAGAACTTTTACATCTGTACGTTTTACAGGTTGAGTATACCCCATATCTGCCATTAATTTGGCGTGTTGTTTTGCTACAGCGATCTGACGGTCTTTATTAACAACCACCACATCTTTTCCTTTTTGAAGAATGCCTAAATCGAATGCTTCATAAGCAGAGGTTGCTACTTTTGCCATTCCTATAGTTAAGAAATACTCTTGAAGCGTATTTAATTGCACATCTCCTTTTTTAAACGTGTCAGATGCTCTTAAAGCCATTTCTTTAGAACCACCACCACCAGGAATCACACCAACACCAAACTCTACAAGGCCGATGTAAGTTTCAGCGGCAGCAACTACTTTATCTGCATGCATGGATAACTCACAACCTCCACCAAGTGCCATACCATGAGGCGCAGCAACGGTTGGGATAGACGAATAACGCATACGCATCATACTATCTTGAAAATATTTAATTGCCATATTAAGCTCATCATATTCTTGCTCGGCAGCCATCATAAAAATCATGCCTATGTTGGCGCCAACTGAGAAATTAGCAGCTTGGTTACCCACTACTAATCCTGCAAAATCTTTTTCAGCAATATCAATGGCTTTATTTAAACCTGCAAGAACGTCGCCACCAATAGTATTCATTTTAGATTGGAATTCTAGATTAAGAATACCATCGCCTAAATCTTCAACCACAACGCCAGAGTTTTTAAATACTTCAGATGTTTTTCTAATATTATCTAAGATGATAAAACTGTCTTGGCCAGGTATTTTTTCTTGTGATTTTTTAGGAATATCATAAGCGTAAGTTGCACCTTCTTTAACAGAATAGAAAGAGGTAATTCCTGAAGCTAACATTTCAGTTACCCAAGCATTAGGTTCTAAACCTTCTGCTTTCATCATTTCTATACCTTTTTCAATACCGATAGCATCCCAAATTTGAAAAGGACCATGACCCCAACCAAAACCTGCTTTCATCGCATCATCAATCTTATAAAGGTCTTCTGTTATTTCTGGAATACGATTAGATACATAAGCAAATAGTGCTGCAAAATGTTTTCTGTAAAATTCACCAGCTTTATCTTTTCCTTTTACTAATACTTTAAAACGGTCTGCAACACTATCAATGGTTTTAGTTAATTCTAAAGTAGCGAATTTTGCGCGTTTTGCAGAACGGTATTCTAGAGTGTCTAAGTCGAGCGATAAAATTTCTTTTTTACCATCTGCAGATACATTCTTTTTATAGAAGCCTTGTCCTGTTTTACTTCCTAACCATTTATTTTCCATCATGGTATTGATGAAAGCTGGTATTTTAAATAAATCTAGCTGCTCATCGTTAGGGCAGATATCTTTTATACCGTTTGCAACATGCACTAAAGTATCTAAACCAACCACATCTACAGTTCTGAACGTTGCAGATTTTGGACGACCAATAACAGGACCAGATAATTTATCTACTTCCTCGATAGTCATTCCTAATTCTTTTACAACATGAAAGACATTCATAATACTGAATATTCCAATTCTATTGCCAATAAAGGCTGGTGTATCTTTTGCTATAACTGATGTTTTACCCAAGAATTGTTCTCCGTAACCATTTAAGAATTCTAAAACAGAAGCATCTGTTTGAGGTCCAGGTATGATTTCGAATAATTTTAAGTAACGTGCAGGATTAAAGAAGTGCGTTCCGCAGAAATGCTTCTGGAAATCTTCACTACGTCCTTCGCTCATAAACTTAATAGGAATACCAGACGTGTTTGATGTAATTAACGTGCCTGGTGCTCTGTGTTTTTCGAGTTTTTCAAAAACTTGTTGCTTAATGTCTAGTCGTTCTACAACAACTTCCATAATCCAATCTACATCTTTTACTTTGGCAATATCATCTTCAATATTACCAGTTGTGATACGATTTGCAAATGAATTGTGATAGAGTGGTGCAGGCTTAGATTTAATTGATGCTGTAAGTGCATCATTAACTAATCTGTTTCTAACAATTTTGTCTTCTAAGGTTAAGCCTTTGGCTTTTTCTTTAGCATTAAGTTCTCTTGGTATAATGTCTAATAATAAAACATCAACCCCTATGTTGGCAAAGTGACAAGCGATACCGCTTCCCATAATACCTGAACCAATGATGGCGATTTTTTTAATTCTGCGTTTACTCATCTTATTTTAAAATGTGTTCTTTTTGGTTGTATATCTGTTTGTTAGAAATCATATTATTAATGACTTCTGCTACTTTATAAAAGTTTTTTAATTCTTCATTAGAAACATTATCTCTAATAGTTTCATTAAATGTTAATACCTTTTCTTTAGAATAGGCACGTTTTTCTCGACCAAATTCAGTTAAAAAAATAAGAACTCCTCGTCCATCTTCAGGGTTTGGTCTGCGTTCTATAAGTCCTTTTTCTTCCATTGTTTTTAATGTTCTAGAAAGGCTTGTAGCTTCCATCCCCATTTTTGGTCCTAATGAGGTAGATGGTGTGCCATTCTCAGGGTCTATACTAAGTAAAGCAAAACCAGTTGCCATTGTAGTGCCAAATTCTAAAGCTTCTTCGTTGTACATTTTATTTACAGCTAACCATGTGGTTCGCAATACATAATCTATAGTTTTATCTTTCATTTAATTTCTTTGGAATTCAAATATAATAAAAAAATACTATGCGTGCATAATAAATTATCATTTTTTGATTTGATGATATAGCAAAAAAAAGTGTCTCAAACTGAGACACTCTTTTTATAAGGCGTTATTTATTGCTAAATTCTTAAATAAATTTATTAAGCTCTGTATATTTTATCATAAAGCTCTTGGTAGATGCCTTTAATAATATCGCGCTTCATTTTCATAGTAGGAGTGAGATGTCCGCCATCTATAGACCATACGTTTGGTGTTAATTCAAAACGTTTAATTTGTTCCCATTTACCAAACTTAGCATTGTATTTATCTACTTCTTTTTGTATTCTATTAATTACAATTTCTGAAGTAGCAATTTCAGCATCAGATTTACCGATAGTGTGTTTTTTTAATTCAATCCAATCTCTAACAAAATCGAAGTTGGGTTGTATTAAAGCGGCAGGCATTTTTTCGCCTTCACCAACCACCATAATTTGTTCTATAAATAGGGATTGTTTCATGTCGTTTTCTAAAAGTGGCGGAATAATGTATTTACCTCCAGAGGTTTTAAACATTTCTTTTTTACGACCTGTAATATGCAAGAACCCTTCAGTATCAATTTTACCTTTATCGCCTGTGTGAAAGTAGTCTCCCGTCATTACACTTGCTGTTTTTTCAGCGTCTTTATAATAACCTAACATTACGTTTGGACCTTTTATTAATAATTCTCCATCTTCAGCAATTTTTACTTCAACGTTATCTATAGGTTTGCCAACAGCACCAACTTTGTACATTTTATCTCTATATAGACCAACAGATACTACAGGTGAGGTTTCTGTTAAACCATAACCTTCCATAACTCTCATGCCGGCTGCGCCAAACATTCTTGCAAGTCTTGGTTGTAAGGCTGCACTACCAGATACCATAGTGCCTAATTGGCCACCAAGGGCTTCGCGCCATTTACTAAATATAAGTTTACTGGCTATTTTGAGTTGAAATTCGTACCAAGCACCATTTGCACCATATGGCTCCCATTGCTCGCCTAGTTTAACTGCCCAAAAGAATAACGCTTTTTTAATTCCTGTTAATTCTTCTCCTTTTAGCATTATTTTATCGAATACCTTTTCGAGTAAACGCGGCACAACACTCATTAAGTTTGGCTTAACCTCTTTAGCATTATCACCAATTTTTTCTATGCTTTCAGCAAAATATATAGATGTACCAGCATATTGATATACATATATTAAGACACGTTCGAAAATATGGCAAATAGGTAAGAAGCTTAAAATGCGGGTTTCTCCGTCACTTAAAGGTACTCTTGGTGTGCTATCTAAAACGTTGCTAGTAATATTCCAATGCGATAACATTACTCCTTTTGGTTTGCCTGTTGTACCAGAGGTATATATAATTGTAGCTAAATCATTTGCATCAACGGCGTCTTTTCTGGCTTCTACTTCTGGTTGATTACTTATATCGTTTCCTAATTCAAATAATTCTGAATAATGCTTGCAGCCATCAATGTGGTCAAAAGAATAAACGTCTTTTATACTTGTATTAGCTTGTACTTTTCTAACTTTTTCTAAAACTTCAACATCCGAAACAAAACAGTAAATAGACTCACTATGGTTAAGGACATACTCATAATCTTCTGCGCAAATTGTAGGATATATTGGTATGTTTTGTGCTCCTAATTGAAGGATTCCAATATCCATAATATTCCATTCTGTTCGATTTGTAGATGAAATAATAGCGATTTTGTCATCCTTTTGAATGCCCATTTTTAGAAGTGCTCTACTAACTGCATTTGCCTTGTCTAAATACTCTTGGGTTGACATTGGTGTCCATTGACCATCGTATTTAGTGACTAGAGCACTTTTATTTGGTTTGTGTTCTAACTGATAGTATGGAAAATCAAAAAGGCGTTTAATATCTGTCATAGTCAATTAAGCAAAAAATTAGTTGGGTAATTACGAAAATATGAAAATAAACCCTTAAAACGTGATGTTATAAATATACGTCTAACATTTTTAACAAAAAATTAGTGCTTTTCTACCCATAATCTTGCGTTTACAAAGGCTTCTAGCCATGGTGAAACATCATCTGTTCTACCCTCAGGGTAATTAGCCCAATTCCATTGAAACGTAGAACGCTCTATATGTGGCATTGTTACTAAATGTCTACCTGTAGTATCACATAGCATAGCCGTATTAAAATCTGAACCATTAGGATTGTGCGGATAAGCATCATAGTTATATTTTGCTACAATATCATAATCGCTTTCGGCATTTGGTAAACTAAATTTACCTTCACCATGAGAAATCCATACACCTAAAGTTGTACCCTCTAAAGACGATAACATCACTGAGTTGTTTTGTTGAATTTTTACAGATGTAAATGCACTTTCGTGTTTCTTAGAGTTGTTATGAATCATTTTGCCATGAGTTTTATGGTCTGGATTTATAAGATCTAATTCCATCCATAATTGGCAACCGTTACAAATACCAACAGATAATGTGTCTTCTCTTTCAAAGAAATTTTTAATGACTTTATTAGCTTTTTCATTATACTTTATAGCGCCTGCCCAACCTTTGGCAGAGCCTAAAACATCGGAGTTGCTAAAACCACCAACGGCTCCTAAAAACTGAATATCTTCTAGATTTTCACGACCAGAAATTAAATCGGTCATGTGTACATCCTTCACATCAAAACCAGCTAAATACATGGCGTTTGCCATTTCGCGTTCAGAATTACTTCCTTTTTCACGAAGTATAGCTGCTTTTGGACGCGGTTTCTCGGTTCCTTTTGAAATAACAGGTAGTTTTCCGGTAAAATGACTTGGAAATATATAGTTTAATGGTTGTGTTTTATAATTATTAAAACGTGCATCTGCAAGTCCGTTTGCTGTTTGTTTACGGTCTAGTAAAAGCGAAGTTTTGTACCACATATCTCTTAAACGCGAAACGGTCATTGTAAAGACTTCATTATTATTATTAATAACGCTTAGTGTGTCGCTATTTGTTACCTGTCCTATTTTATGAAATTCTATGTTTGCTTTAGCTAGTTCTAACTCAATAGTATCGTCTTGAGACTGAATTACAATACCTGCATTTTCTGCAAATAAGACTTTAAAAGTCTCTTTTTCGCCAAGGTTTGTAATATCTAATTCTGCACCTAAGTTATTATCTGAAAAACACAATTCTAGTAATGTGGTAATTAATCCGCCAGAAGCAACATCGTGCCCTGCAACAATTTGATTGTTTTTTATTAAATGTTGAATGGTATTAAAAACGGTCTTTACGTAAGCTGCACTTTTAACGTTAGGTGTTGTGTTTCCTATTCTATTATTAATTTGAGCAAAAGAACTACCACCAAGTTTATAAGCGTCTTGAGAGATGTTTATATAATAAATAGCACCTTTATCTTTTTTAAATATAGGTTCAATAATGTTTGTGATATCATTACAGTTTCCTGCAGCAGAGATAATAACTGTACCAGGTGAAATTACATCTCCGTCCGGATATTTTTGCTTCATAGAAAGGGAATCCTTTCCTGTTGGTACATTAATACCTAAGTCTATAGAAAATTCTGAAATGGCTTTAACAGCTTCATACAAACGCGCATCTTCACCTTCGTTTTTACAAGGCCACATCCAGTTTGCAGAAAGAGAAATACTTTCTAACCCGTCTTTTAAAGGTGCCCAAATAATATTAGTTAACGCTTCTGTAATAGAATTGCGACTACCTGCTTCTGGATTAATAAGTCCTGAAATAGGTGAGTGGCCAATACTTGTTGCAATCCCTTCTTTACCTTTAAAATCTAGTGCCATAACACCTACGTTATTTAATGGCAATTGCAAAGGGCCAACACATTGCTGTTTGGCAACTTTTCCGCCAACACAACGGTCTACTTTATTGGTTAACCAATCTTTACAACCTACGGCTTCGAGCTGTAAAAGCTGATCTAAATAGTCGTAAAATTTAGTAGTATCATAAGAAAGACTAGCATACTTTTTATTAACCGTAATATCATTCATTATGGTTTTTGGTGAGCTACCAAACATATCTTCTAAAGCTAAATCCATTGGTTTGTCACCATTAGTTTTAGACTCAAAAGTAAAGCGGTGTTTACCTGTAACTTCCCCAACATCGTAAATTGGTGAACGTTCTCTGTCTGCTATTTTGTGTAAGGTGTCTAAATGTTTTTCTGCAATAACTAATCCCATACGTTCTTGAGATTCGTTACCAATAATTTCTTTAGCAGAAAGTGTTGGGTCACCAACAGGTAGTTTGTCTAAATTAATATGTCCACCAGTATCTTCGACCAATTCAGATAAACAATTTAAATGTCCGCCAGCACCATGATCATGTATTGATACTATAAAATTCTCATCGCTTTCTACCATACCACGTACTGCATTTGCAGCGCGTTTTTGCATTTCAGGATTAGAACGTTGCACAGCATTTAATTCTATACCAGAAGCTAAAGCACCAGTATCTGCAGAAGAAACTGCAGCACCACCCATACCAATTCTATAATTATCACCACCAAGGATGACAATTTTATCACCTTCTTTTGGAATATCTTTTAGGGCTTGCTCTGCTTTGCCATAACCAATACCACCAGCTTGCATTATGACCTTGTCGTAACCAATCTTTGCGTGTTTATCCTGGTGTTCAAAAGTTAAAACAGAACCACAAATAAGCGGTTGCCCAAATTTGTTACCAAAATCTGACGCTCCGTTACTGGCTTTTATTAAAATATCCATTGGTGTTTGGTACAACCATTTACGCTCTGGAAATGCCTTTTCCCATGGACGTTCTTCATCTAAACGCGAATATGAAGTCATATAAACAGCAGTACCAGCTAAAGGTAAAGATCCTTTTCCGCCAGCTAGTCTGTCTCTAATTTCTCCACCAGATCCTGTAGCAGCACCATTAAAAGGCTCTACTGTTGTTGGGAAATTATGTGTTTCTGCTTTCAAAGAAATTACAGATTCGTAATCTTTTGTGGTGTAATAATCTGGTATATCAGCACGTTGGGGTGCAAATTGTTCAACAACTGGGCCTTTTATAAAAGCCACATTATCTTTATAGGCAGAAACTATAGTATTTGGGTTTTGTTTTGAGGTCTCTTTTATTAATTTGAAGAGAGAGGTTTCTTTTTCTTCTCCATCAATAATAAAGGTACCATTAAATATTTTATGACGACAGTGCTCAGAATTTACCTGAGAAAATCCGAAAACTTCTGAATCTGTTAATGGACGGCCTGTTTTTTTAGCAACACCTTCTAAATAGTCTACTTCATCAGCACTTAGAGATAACCCTTCTTGTTGGTTATATGCTGAAATATCTTCAATATTTAAAATAGCTTCAGGCTGAATATCTATTTTAAAAATATTTTGATGTAAAGCTTGATATTTTTCAGAAATCATGGGATCGAAATCTTTGAAGTTATCTGAAACTGCTGTAAATTCTTCAATTCTAATAATATCTGAAATCCCCATATTTTGGGTGATTTCTACAGCATTGGTGCTCCATGGTGTAATCATCGCAGCTCTTGGGCCAACAAAAAAAGCATCTAGTGATGCTTGTTCTATTTTAGGTTGGTTGCCAAATAACCACGTCAATTTTGAAATGGTTTCTGTTGATAATTCTTTTGTTGCTTGAACAGCAAATACGTTACTGTTTTGGTTTCCGAAGAAATGAATCATTTATATGAGATATTTGAAGTGAAAATTAAACAACAAAGTTAATTGATTTTGTGATATTTTCTAAAATAATCAAATCTGATATGGCGAAGTATTCAACAAGTTTTAAACAAAACAAGGTCTTGCTTTTTACTGGTGTTTTTTTTATGAATTATATTATTTTGAAATTTTTGTAAATGTTTTTGAAATTCAGTCATTTACGGGTTTATTTAGTCTCAAAATAACGACTATAATTAAGGTTTTCTGTTACAGAATCTAGTTATCTCACTACAAGTTTTTTTGTAATCGTTTTGTTTTTTTGTACAAATTTAAAAATGTATAAACCTGTTTTTAAACTGCTTATGTTTATTGAGATAGCGGTGTTTACTTTTCTAACATAAACACGTTTACCTAAAATAGTATAAATTTCTAGTCTTGTTTCTTCGTTATTAGGTAGTGTTATGTTTACAACATCTTTTGCAGGATTAGGTGTAATTTTAAAATTTGACGCTACAACATCCGTAATATTAAGAATTCCCCAAATATCTGCCGGTTCCTCATCTCCACCCCAAATACTTTTAGCAAGATATGGGTTGTCTATAAACGGATTGCGATTACCATAAACTAGTTCTAGGTGGTTATTGCGATTATTCTCTATAGCTGAAACAGGGTCTAAAGCATTCCACTCTAAATATATTTGTAGCATTTCGGTTGTACCTTCTTTAGGTCCAAAACCATTTAAGTCTGGTAAACAGCGGTCACCATATCTTACATACATATACATCATTGTGCGCGCAACATCTCCTACCCACTCATCACCTGGGTACCAGTCTCCGCTACCTACATCACTCGAATTACCTGAGCCAGCACCAAATTTTTTACTACCTCTTGCGCCATTCCGTTGCACATCGCAAGCTCTAAGATTATGTGGATCTGCGACTATGCCAGTAAATGAATTATTAGTAGATCCCATACCAGGATTTGCATTAGACCTTGCAAAAATATGTTCTCTATTGTATTCGCAATTATCACCACCAAAATCGTCTTTATCTCTTATGCGTCTGTCTGTAACACCATCAGTACAACTAATAGTGTTTGTAAAACCATACAATAATAAAACGTTATTAGAATTTGTAAGATCTATATCCATTATTTCAAAATCGTCTCTTACATCTCCATAAGTATAAGTAGCAGCATTGGTGTTGTTACTTATCTTTAACCGTAAGGCATCATATAGATTTTCACCAGTTAAGGTAAAATCTACATTGTTTTGTCCGTTAGTGTAATACGGCTCTTGCGCAAAGCTTGTAAGTGTAAAGAGTAAAAATAGAATGGGGTGAAAATACGTCATAAATAGATTTACTGTTTTATAATTTTTTTGGTAATGCTTGTGTTGTTTTGCGTTAATTTTATAATGTAAATACCAGCTTTTAACTCTTGTAAGTTAATGTTACTGGTTGTGTTTATATTACTTTTAAAAACACGTTTACCTAAAAGATCGTAGATTTCTACAGTGGTAATTGTATCTAATTTTAGATTTACAGTTAGGTTGTTTTTAATAGGATTAGGGTAAAGTTTAATGCTTGAGTTATTAAACTGGTCTACATTTAATACAGAATAACAAGTGTAAGATATATCATCAAACTTAACTCTATTGCTAGTAGTGCTATTACCATCTATAACAACAGATACATTGTTTTCTATATTAATATTAGGTATTGTAAGTGTTTGTGCTGTATCGCTATAGGCTATGGTGCTAACTAAGTTTCCGTTTACATTTAAGTTAAATGTACCGCTACTGCCACCAAAAACACGCTGTGTTGTTAGGGTTAATTCGCCAATTCCGCCAGCAGTTGTAGGTAGTGTTAATACCCCATTTCTAATAGTTATGGATTTGGTATTTAATGTTTGGTCTGTTCTGGCATCTGTTGCGCTCCAATTACCGCCATTGTCGCCTACCCAATTTACATTGGTATATTGACTAGAAGCACTGCCTATGTTTTCAAAAGTTTCTGCTAAACACTCTGCACTACCTGTACCATTATTGGTTGTAGTTTGGCAAGATTGATTACTAAAACCCGACTGGTTGCCAGCATTATCTAAAGCTTTTACTGTAAAACAATAATTAGTACCAGGTGCTAGGCTTGTTATTAGGGTTGAGTTAGATAACACATTTGTAGACATTACACCATCAATATAGACATTGTAAGATGTAACGGCAAGGTTATCTGTAGCGACTGTCCAATCTAAATTAATTGTGTTGTCTGTTGGGTTAGAGGCTATTAAGTTTGTTGGGTTTGTTGGGTTTTCTGTATCAGAATTAACACTCCAAATTAGATTTACATACTCAGGGAAATCTATAAACGGGTTTCTATTGTTTTGATGATTGTAAAAAATATTGTTATTTCTGTCAATTTCTTTTTGAGACACAGGGTCATTACTATGCCAAGTTAATAAGATGCTTAAAAAAGTATTTGTAAATACTTTATCGTTACTGCCATCAAACATATCAAAAGAAGACCATGCATTAATTTGATCTTCGTAGCGCGTGGCAAAGTAAAAATATATACGGGCTATATCACCTTTAAATTCGTCAATAGGTTCAAAAACTACACCTGTATAACCTGCAGAATAACCGCTGTTTAAATTATTGCCTACTTTAGAACCGTTTTGTGTTGGGTTAGATATACCACTTTGACTTATTAGTTGGTTATCGTCAACAACACCAAAGGGCATATTACTCCTAAATCCATTTACTCTTCCATCAGAGGGAATAAGTTCGTGTGCATCGCTATACATTGGTGTAGCATCATTAAAAACAGATGCAGGTATAACGTGTTCTTTATTATAGCAATCGCCTTCACCATTGTAATTTCCGCATTCGTCATTTATTGGCGAATAGGTGTACGGGTCAGACCCAGCTGGGTTTTCAGAGTACATATCTAGTATGGTATTACTACCAACTTCGTAGTAATTATCTAAATCATAAGATGCCATAAAACCATCTATAGCGTCGTAACCTTGATCTTGGTGTAGTTGTTCTACAGTGTTACTTATTTCTATGTCGTCAACAGCATTTATAATTTTTTTGAGCTGACTTTTTAATGTGTAACCTGTACCCGTTGCATAGTCGTAGTAACTAGCAGGGATTTGTGCAAAACCAAAACTAGAGACGAGAAGGAGTAGAACGTAAAAATGTTTCATATTAAATAACTATCTATTTTGAAGTCTTTTTTTCTAAAAGGGCCATATAAAATCCGTCGAAACCAGATTTGTGTGCTAAAACCTTTTTGTCTTTAACGAAGGTAAATTCCTGTCCTGCCTCAGATTTTAAGAATTTATCTACTTGTTTCTGATTTTCAGAAGGTAGTACAGAGCATGTTGCATAAACCATTTTGCCACCTGCCTTTACCATTTTAGAGTATTGTTCTAAAACTTCAAGTTGTGTTTTTTTAATATTTTCAATAAATTCTGGCTGTAATTTCCATTTAGCATCTGGGTTACGTCTTAATACACCTAGTCCAGAACATGGTGCATCAATTAACAAACGGTCTGCTTTGCCATGCAATTTTTTTATAGGTTTTGTAGAATCTATAACTTTCATCTCAATATTATGAACACCATTTCTACGTGCTCTAATTTTGAGTTTTTTTAATTTACTTTCGTAAATATCCATAGCAATAAGTTGCCCTTTGTTTTCCATTAAAGAGGCTAAGTGTAATGTTTTGCCACCAGCACCAGCGCAGACATCAACCACTTTCATGCCAGGTTTTACATCTAGGTAATCTGCAACTAATTGTGATGAGGCATCTTGTACTTCGAACCAGCCATCTTTAAATGCTTCGGTTACAAATACGTTTGCACGTTCTTTTAATTTTAAAGCAGAAGGATGATTTGGTAATGTGTCTGTTTCAATATCTTCAGATTCTAACTTTAGTTGTAAATCTTTTATTGTTGTTTTTAAAGTGTTTACCCTAAGAATAACATCTGCTTGCTCATTTTGCTTAGCAATTTCTTTTGTCCACTCGGCTTCACCTAATTCTTTTACGCCCAACTCATCTATCCAATCTGGTATAGATTCTTTAAATTTTCTAATTTTAGAAAGCTCATCAAAACGACCTTTAATTTTTCGAGATGGTGTGTCAGCAAAATATTTCCAGTCTGGTAATTTTATACCTTTTAGTGTTGCCCAAACTGCAAAAATTCGCCAAATATTATCGCGATGGTATGGTGCTTTTACATCTGCTATTTCTGCATAAAGTCTTTGGTATCTTACAATGGTGTACACTGTTTCAGCTACAAAGCCACGATCTCTGCTTCCCCAACGCTTATCGCGTTTAAGTAATTGTTGTATTACTTTATCTGCATATTCACCTTCATTAAAAATAAGGTGTAGTCCGTCAATTACGGCAAAGCATAGGTTTCTGTGTAGTCTCATTCTTTTAAGTATTCAATTTTTAGTTCTTAGAAAGCATTTTTATTTCTGCGAAAAAGAACGTGCAAATGTACGGAATAGTTTAATTTTTGACTTGGTTTCGTGTTAATTTATGAAGGATTGTTATTTTTAAAGAAAATTGAATTGTATGAAATTATTTATTGCATCTTTTTTGTTAGTTGTATTTACTTCTTGTAAACCAAAAGCAACTTTAAAAGCGAAACATATTTCTAATGTTGAGATAATAACATTGTTAGAGGATTCTTTATTAAATGTCAGAGCTTTAGAGATAGATGCCAACGGTTTAGGCTCTTTTGCTTTGTCTAATGGTAAAATTGGTGGGATTTTAAAAAATGAATTTGAAGAAAGTGCGCGTTTAACTTTTGAGCTAAAACATGATACTATTGTGCCAAATTTTCGAGCGTTGGCAGTAACTAATAAAGCGAGTTTTGTTCTTGGTATTTCTTCACCAACACTATTATATAAGATTAGTAAAGACTCACTAAAACTAGTTTATAAAGAAAATCACCCAAAAGCTTTTTATGATTCTATAGAATTTTGGAACGACCTAGAAGGTATTGCTATTGGTGACCCAACAGATGAGTGTATGAGTATTATTATAACTAGAGATGGAGGTGAAACTTGGGTAAAACTCAATTGTAATAATTTACCAAAAGCTAAAGATGGAGAAGCAGCATTTGCGGCAAGTGATACCAATATTAAAATAGTAGGTGACTATACTTGGGTAGCTACAGGTGGAGTGTCTAGTAGAGTTATGTATTCCCCTAATAAAGGAAAGACTTGGGACGTTTATGAAACACCAATAGTACAAGGTATATCTACTACAGGTATGTACTCAATAGATTTTTATGATGAAAATAATGGATTTGCCATTGGCGGTGATTATACCAAACCTAACGATACCATAGCTAATAAAATTAGAACTACAGATGGTGGCAAAACGTGGCAAGTTGTAGCTAATGCTGAAGGTCCTGGTTACAGGAGTTGTGTGCAATATGTGCCAAATAAACAAGGAAAAGAATTAGTAGCTGTTGGCTTTAAAGGTATAGACTATAGTAGCGATGCTGGTAATTCTTGGTTGCATTTAAGTGACGCTTCATTTTATACCATTCGGTTTTTAAATGATTCTATTGCTTATGCTGCAAGTAATGGCAGAATTAGTAAGTTAATTTTTAGATAAAAAAAAGAGCCAATGGGCTCTTTTTTTAATTTCTTCTATGCATTCCTTTTTCACCAGAGTGCCGTTCTTTAAATTCTTCAATCATTTTATGTTTAAAGGAACGTTCTGCTTGCATGAGTGCTACAATTTTTTTGGCAGGTAAAATTTTAAGTAAATCATTAAGCATTTTAGAATGTAATTCTGCTTTTTCTTTTTCTAAACTTACCATCTCTAATAAAAGTGTTTTAGCTTCACTCTCAGTAAAATCTGCTGGTTTCTTTTTTTTGCGCATCGTATTAGATCTCTCCCTAAGCTTGTATTCTGCTGCTTCATTAGCATTGTAAACTGGCCAAAATTTCTGAGCTTCCTGCTTTGATAAGTCAAGTTTTTCAGTAATATGTGCAATTTTTAAAACTTTAATTTTTTCTCTATCTGGTCGCTGGGCAAATACACTACCAGATACTAATAAAGTTATAATGACTATTTTTAATGTTGTACTCATAGGAGTATGGTTTTATTTGAATTTTTTGAGTGTTATTTTTAAAATTTTATAATTTTTAATCGAATAAAAGATCTTCAGTGTCTATGGTCTCTAAGTATTGATTTAAAGTTTCTTCGTTAATTGCCACATCTATAAAGTCAGTTTCAGAAATTTCACCAGCTTTAAATAATGACGCTAAATCATCGTTAGAATAGTCTTCTTGGTATAAATAACTTTCAATAGCAACGGTGTCTATAGTGTCTATAGTAACGGTATTTTTTGTGTTAAAGACTAAACTAAATAATAGGACAAAACTTGCTGCAATACCACTAATGTAATAAAATTTAGGGCTTGGTTTTAAACGTACAATAGGTTTATTATCATTAGTTATTTTACTTATAATGCGCTCTTCAACAGTATTAAAATAAGCTTCAGGAACGCTATAGCCTGAAGATGTAATACCATTAATAGGCGCTTCTTTACTCAAACGTTCAATAAGTTGATTATCAAAAGAATCA
The DNA here is from genome assembly GCA_028383925.1 of Winogradskyella sp. GTDB lineage: Bacteria > Bacteroidota > Bacteroidia > Flavobacteriales > Flavobacteriaceae > Winogradskyella. Next base: position 17,695 of record JAOEWO010000020.1, on the reverse strand, counting down.
AAGTAATTTTCTGGTAATTTAAACCCTGTTGATTTAACGTTATGTAGTTTGTTTGTTTTCATCTTTATTTGTCGACCTCTATCGAAACTCTTTTACTTTTTTCTATTGAATTAGACTTTAAATTATTAAAATAGTTTAATCTGAAGTTAAAAACGCTTCTATTTTTTTTACTGCAATATGATAAGATGCTTTTAGTGCACCTTCACTTGTCTCTAAAATGGGCGACATGTCTTTGTATTTTATGTTATCAAAATAACGCATATTAAATACCAACTGTTGTTTTTCGGGCAGAGATGCAATTGCTTTTTGTAGTTTTTGTTGTATTTCATCTCCTTCAAAATATACATCAGCAGCTAAATTATTTAGAGTATTATTTTGATACTCTTCATTTGTAATTTGCAAACGTTTTGCCTTCTTATTAATGTGTGTTATAGATTCATTGGTTGCAATACGGTATAGCCATGAAAATAATTTACTATCTCCTTTAAACTTATCAATACTACGGTGTACTTTTATAAAGGTGTTTTGAAGCACATCATCAGCATCATCATGGCTAATAACGATCTTTCTTATATGCCAATACAAACGTTCTTTGTAGAGCTTTAATAGTTCTCTAAAAGCGGTGTCCTTTGTAATGGGGTTTTGGAGACGTAATATAAATTCTGATTCTTCTGTCAATCGATTTGCTTTGCAATTTAGACTCTATAATTTACTAAAAGTTTAATTAGCAAACACAGATTTATTATCAAAAATACAATTGTTTTTAATGTGCGTTTAGATTTTTTTGTCGACAAAAAGCAAAAAAAATCGACAAAAAGTATTTTTTTCTTGCTTTATAGTTTTATTTAGTATATGTTTGTACTGCTTAACCTATTGACTGTTATCAGTTTCCCCAAATTTGATAACAAAAAAAAGGATGTGCCTTACGGTTCATCCTTTTTTTGTTTTTAACATTTTGTACTACTCAAAGCTTTGCATTTCTACAAGTTTTTTATAGACGCCATTTTTATTAATAAGTTCTGCATGTGTGCCTTGTTCCGCAATTTCACCTTTTTGCATTACTACTATTAAATCTGCGTTTTGTATGGTAGATAGTCTATGCGCAATAACAATAGACGTTCTGTTTTTCATCATTTTTTCTAATGCGTCTTGCACTAATCTCTCACTTTCGGTGTCTAATGCAGAAGTGGCTTCATCTAAAATCATTATTGGTGGATTTTTTAGAACTGCTCTTGCAATACTTAAACGTTGTTTTTGTCCGCCAGAGAGTTTATTTCCAGAATCTCCAATATTAGTTTCAATACCGTTTGGTAAATCTTTAACAAACTCCCAAGCATTGGCAATTTTTAAGGCTTCAATAATATCAGTGTCGTTTGCTTCTTCTTTACCTAATAATATATTGTTTTTTATGCTGTCGTTAAATAGAATAGAATCTTGTGTTACAAGGCCCATAAGATTTCTTAACGAGTGTTTTGTTAGGTCTTTTATATTTTTGCCATCAATTTCGATAACTCCTTCATTAACATCATAAAAGCGTGTTACCAAGTTTGCAATTGTACTTTTACCACTACCAGACTGGCCCACTAGTGCCACTGTTTTACCTTTAGGCACATGTAATGAAAAGTTTTTAAGAACTAAATTGTCTTCATATTTAAACGAGATGTTGTTAACGCTAATTTCAGAATTAAATTCTTTTTTATTTATGGCATTTGGTAGGTCTTCTAAGCTACTTGTTGTTTCTAAAATTTCTAATACACGTTCTGCTGCCGCGTTTCCTGCTTTTACCTTATAACTTGCTTTACTAATGGCTTTAGCTGGTGTTAATATTTGATAGGCTAGTGCCATATAGCCAATAAAAGCGCCGCCAGATAAGGTTTTTTCTACCATTACCATGTTGCCACCATACCAAAGTAGCGCTGCAATTGTTGCAATACCCAAAAATTCGCTTGTTGGTGAGGCTAAGTTTTGGCGATTCATTAAAATGTTAGAGAAATCGTAAAACCTATTTGTAGAATCTTGAAATTTGGTATTAAATCTTTTTTCTGCATTAAAGCCTTTAATCACTTTAAGACCGCCCAATGTTTCTTCTAATGTTGATAGAAAAAGGCCTTGTTCTTTTTGTACTCTTTCAGATTTTCGTTTTAGACTTTTACCAATTCTAGATATAATAAAGCCTGATATAGGAATAAATATAAATACAAATATTGTAAGCTTTACAGATATCATAAACATAGCTATAATTGCAAAAGCTATAGTTAAAGGTTCTTTAACTATTAATTCTAAAACGGAAAGCATTGAATTTTTTACTTCATTTACATCACTAGAAATTCGGGCAATTATATCTCCTTTCTTTTTTTCGGAATAGTAAGATATTGGAAGTGTAATTACTTTATTATAGATGTTATCTCTTAAGTCTCTAAGTACACCATTTCTTAAGAAGGTGATAAAAAATAAAGCTAAATAGTTGAATAGATTTTTAAGAAGAAAAAGTCCAATTATTAATATAATCATGTAAAGTAAGGCGCGTTGTGGTCCATCACTTTCTGTTGTGGTTGTTACAATATAATTGAGGTAGTTTTCGGCGTAATCTTTAATCTCTTTAAGACCACTATAAACTGGCTTAATGTAAATTTTTTTGCTCTCGCCAAACAATACGTTTATCATTGGCATTAACGAGACCATAGCTAAAGTGCTAAATAGTGCGTAAAAAACATTACAAATAATATTTAATATAGCATAGCGCTTGTATGGTATGATAAACCGAGATAACTTTTTAATATAATCCATTAATTATAAATTCATTGCCTTTAAAATAGCATCAATTCTAAGTTCCAATAACTGCTCCTTTGTTGCAAAGTCAGACACATTGTCTAGATTAGTATTAACACTGATGTAAAACTTAATTTTAGGCTCAGTACCACTTGGTCTTAACGCAATTTTACTACCATCTTCTGTATAATAAATTAAGACGTTAGATTTAGGGATGTTTATTTTGTTTTCGGTATTGTTAGTTGTGTTTTTTGCTATAGATAGTTGGTAATCTTCTATGCGTACAACTTTAGAGCCATTAACTTCTTTAAGTGGGTTTTCTCTAGCATCAATCATCATTTGTTTAATTTCTTGTGCTCCTTCAATTCCTTTTTTAGTTAAAGAGACTAGGCGTTCTTTGTAGAGGCCATGCTCAACATACAAATCTATTAAAGTTTCATATAAGGTTTTACCTTTAGCTTTTGCTTGTGCTGCAATTTCGCAAGCTAATAGGGTTGAGGTTACAGCGTCTTTATCGCGAACAAAATCACCAACCATAAAACCAAAGCTTTCTTCGCCACCACCAATAAAATCCATAGTAGGAAAATCTTTAATCATTTTAGCAATCCACTTAAAACCAGTTAAGCCAATTTTACATTCTACATTATAAGCCTTAGTTAAAACAGACATCATAGGTGTAGAAACAATAGTAGAGCCTACAAATTGGTTGTTATTTATTTTGCCTTCATTTTGCCATTGTTTTAAAAGAAAATTAGTCATTAATATCATGGTTTGGTTACCATTAAGAATCACTAATTTGTTTTCTAAGTTTCTAACTACAACTCCTAATCTATCGCAATCTGGATCTGTACCAATAACAATATCACCATTAACTTTGTCTGCCAGTTCTATAGCCATTTTAAGGGCTTCTGGTTCTTCAGGATTTGGTGAAACTACCGTAGGGAAATCTCCATTAGGTTCGCGCTGTTCTTCAACAATATGTACATTGGTATAACCAGCACCACTTAATGTTTGTGGTACGGCTGTAATAGATGTACCATGTAAAGAGGTAAATACAATATTTAAATTTTCTTTAGCAGAGGTTTCAGTATTAAAGCTTCCATTTTTAATTGCCGCATTAATAAATACATCATCAACGTCTTTACCTATGTATTGAATAAGGTTATTATTGGCTTCAAATTTAATTTCAGAATAATCTAATCTATTTATTTCAGCAATTATCTCACCATCTTCTGGTGGTACTAATTGTCCGCCATCTTGCCAATACACTTTATAGCCATTATATTCTGGCGGATTATGAGATGCTGTTAAAACAATACCACAATGGCAGTTTAAATGTTTTAAAGCAAAAGATAACTCGGGTGTAGGTCTTAAGTCTTCAAAAAGATAAACGTGTATGCCGTTTGCAGAAAATACATCTGCTACAACCTTACCAAATGTTTTACTGTTGTGTCTACAATCATAAGCGATTGCAACTTTTAAGACCTCGTTAGGAAAACTATGTTTAAGATAATTACTTAAGCCTTGTGTGTTTTTACCTAGTGTGTATTTATTGATTCTATTGGTACCTAAGCCCATTACACCTCGCATACCACCAGTACCAAATTCTAGATCTTTATAGAAACTCTCTTCTAATCCTTTTGGGTTAGTTGCGATTGTATCTTTTATTTTTTCTTGAGTTTCATTATCAAAAGCAGGTGTTAACCATGAATTAATACGTTCTAAAATTTCTGGTTTTATGTAAATCATATATAAAAAAAGTTGTTGTGCAAAAGTAAACAATTACAAATGTTCAATTCTATCAATAGCGTATAAAACGATACCATTAAGATAGATTTAGTTGGTCTTTAATGTGATAGCGTTGTTGCTGTTTTTTTGATCTTAAAATTAATTCGCCTAAAAAGCCAGCAATAAAAAATTGCGAACCAATAATCATGGTAGCAAGTGCTATATAAAATTGTGGTCTTTGCGTAATTAAGCGTCCGCTTGGGTTTAGAAAAAGTTTGTCTACACCTAAATAAAAAGCAAAACCAAAGCCAATTATAAACATTATGACGCCAAGTGCGCCGAATAAATGCATAGGTCTGCGGCCAAACCTAGAAATAAACCAAATGGTAAGTAGGTCTAGAAACCCATTAATAAAACGGTTCATCCCAAATTTAGTGGTGCCATATTTGCGAGCTTGGTGTTGTACTACTTTTTCTCCTATTTTAATAAAACCAGCGTTTTGAGCAAGTACAGGGATATAGCGATGCATTTCGCCATATACATCAATATGTTTTACCACTAGGTTAGCGTAGGCTTTTAGTCCGCAATTAAAATCGTTAAGTTTTACGCCAGATGTGCGTCTTGCCGCCCAATTAAATAATTTTGAAGGTAAATTTTTAGAAATTACTGAGTCGTAGCGCTTCTTTTTCCATCCAGAGACCAAATCAAATTTATCAGTAATAATCATTTGATAAAGCCCTGGTATTTCTTCAGGGTTGTCTTGTAAGTCGGCATCCATTGTGATAACGACATCGCCAAAGGCTTTTTCGAAGCCTGCATGTAGTGCTTGAGATTTTCCGAAGTTTTTTAAAAACCGAATTCCTTTTACGTTTTCGTTTAATTCTGAAAGTTTGCTAATGACATTCCATGAGGTGTCTGTGCTGCCATCATCAATAAATAGAATTTCGTAAGAATACGAATTGGATTGCATCACTGATACAATCCAATCGTGTAATTCTTTTAAAGATTCTTCTTCGTTAAGTAGTGGTATTACTACTGATATATTCATATTAATGGTGTCTAGCTTTATAGACTTCAAAAATAGAGAAATTATTTAAGCTTATTAATTGTCATTTTTTATAACTGCTGATATTATAAGCGAAACTATAAATCCAAAAATGATACTACCAAGAATCATCATTGTAGCAATAAAAGCTTCAGAAGTAGTAATGTCAATTAAACTCAACGCTGTCTCAAGCGCTTCACCCTCAATATTAGGGTTTTGTGTCATCATGGTATCAATAGCTTCTTGTTTTTTTCCTTCAAGAAACTCAGGCATAATTATACTGTAGTGAATAGCTGCATAAATTGCACCTATAATTCCACCAACTAAAGCAATTCCCATTCCTGTTTTTAGGCCATCTTTAATACTAAGAACGTTTGCGTTTAGTTTTTTGTACGTACTTATTCCATAAAAATAAATTAAGATTGTTGCTATTGTACTTACAACACTTAAAATCCAATGGCTTTCTATGTTTAAAACATAAAGAATAACTAGTCCTGCAATAGATAAAAGGCCAGAGTAAAGACCAAACGTGTAAGCAATTGGTTTAATAGAAGGTTTTTCGTGTTCCATAGTTTAGTTAGTTTTAATGGTTAATTATCTAGTTAGTAATCAAAGATAGTTATTTGTTACAGTTTTTGATTAAATAAATTTATTAAAAACATTGTACATTTGTAAAAAATCCTTAGATTTGCACCTCGAAAAAATCGAATATTAGTAAAACATTTAGCGATGAAAGCAGGAATACATCCAGAAAATTATAGAGTAGTAGCATTTAAAGATATGTCTAATGAAGATGTGTTTTTAACCAAGTCTACAGCAGATACAAGTGAAACTATCGAAGTTGATGGTACTGAATATCCATTAGTAAAATTGGAGATATCTAGAACATCTCATCCATACTACACTGGTAAATCTAAACTAGTAGATACAGCTGGTCGTATTGATAAATTTAAAAACAAATACGCTAAGTTTAAGAAATAAACTTAAGCCATTAGATATTTATAAAAAGCCTTTCTTTACAAGAAAGGCTTTTTTATTTTTACAAAAACGCATAACAGATGAACTACATACTTTTTGATGGTCCTTATCGCAACAACTTGTTGCCATTTACTTTTACGAGACCTGTAGCAGATATTAGGATTGGTATACTTACAATTCGTCAAAAATGGGAATCTTACTTAGAATACACCACCACGACCGTAACTGAAGATTACCTCTCTGATAAATATCCTATGGTAGAAATGGAAGATAACATTATGATTAATGCTTCTTTTTTACCAAATTTAAGTGTGCTTCCTTTTGTGAAAAACTTAAAACATAACCAAGCTTTATTTAAAGGCGAAGACGTTATTGCTTTTTTTGCTAAAGAAGGTGAGGAGGTTACTGATTTTTCTACATTTGAAGCGATAGAGTTTAAAGGCGCTATTTTAAGCATAGAACATACTTGGGATATTTTTTCTAAAAATGGTGAAGCTATAGCAGAAGATTTTGCACTTATAACAAAAGATAGGCAGTCGCAACCTATACCAGCGTCTGTTAATACTATAAATTCTGAACATATTTTTATAGAAGAAGGTGCCATACTTAATTTTGCGTCTTTAAACGCGAGTTCTGGCCCAATATATATAGGTAGAGATGCCGAAGTTATGGAAGGCTCTATAGTAAGAGGACCTTTGGCGCTTTGTAATAACTCAACCTTAAAATTAGGTACAAAAATTTATGGGCCAACAACTATTGGCCCACACAGTAAAGTTGGTGGTGAGGTTAATAATTCTGTCTTATTTGGATGTTCTAATAAAGGTCACGATGGCTTTTTAGGTAATTCTGTTTTGGGCGAATGGTGTAATCTTGGTGCAGATACAAATACTAGTAATTTAAAAAATAATTACGCTGAGGTAAGGCTTTGGGATTACCAAACTGAAGGTTTTGCAAAAACCGGACTGCAATTTTGTGGGTTAATGATGGGTGATCACAGTAAATGTGGTATTAATACCATGTTTAACACTGGTACAGTTGTTGGTGTAAGTGCTAATATCTTTGGAAGTGGATTTCCTAGAAATTTTGTTCCTAGTTTTTCTTGGGGTGGTAGTAAAGGTTTTGTAACCTATAAAACAAGTAAGGCATTTGAAGTTGCTGAAGTTGTTATGGCAAGACGTAAAGAATTGTTTACAGATAAGGATAAAGCTATTTTAGAACATATTTTTGAAGAAACAAAACAATATAGAAGAGAATAATATGATGTTAAACACCCGACTTTTACTGGCTTTTTTATTGGTTTCATGTTATACATTTTCTCAAAATAAAGATGTTGAAGTAAAACAATTAAAAATTAATTCTGAATTAGATCATTTTGCGGCTCGCGTTGTTGGTGATAAGGTGTATTTAAGTCATAATTTAACCTCTAAACGTGGTCGTGCCATAAAGGATAAATACTCGGGTTTTGTATATGCTATTTATGAAGCTTCTGTTACAAAAGATGGTGATTTTGATGATATTGAACCTATTGTAAAAACGGAATTAGGTCGTTTTAATATGTCTGCAGCAACGTATTCTAAAGATGGTAAATACATGTATTTTACATCTAACCATATGGGTAAAGGTACTAACAAATTAAAAGGTGTTGAGACCTATAACTTATTAATTCAGCGTGCTGAGTATGTTGAAGGCAAGGGGTGGACAAACTTTGAGATATTACCATTTTGCGATCCAGATCATAATTTTGCGCATCCAGCATTAAGTCCAGACGGAAGCACATTGTATTTTATTGCTGATGTAAAAGGATCAAAAGGAAAATCTGATTTGTATAAAGTATCTGTTTCTAGCCATAAAAATTATGGTGAAATCACTAAGCTTAATGAAACAATTAACTCATCAAGAACTGAAATTTTTCCATTTGTAAGTGCAGATAATAAATTATATTTTTCTTCAGATAGAAGAGGAGGAAAAGGTGGGTTAGATATTTATAGTTACGATTTAAACTCTAGTAATAAAGTACAAGAACCAATTTCTTTAAATATGCCCATTAACAGTCGTGGTGACGATTTTTCGTTTTTTTTAAATGAAGATTTAACAACGGGTTATTTATCCTCTAGACGCTTAAAAGGAAAGGGAGGTGATGATTTGTATTACTTTTTTAAATTTTAGGTATTAGTGTTATTTAATTGCTTTTTTTACCCTTTTTAAGTCTAATAAATTAGTTGCATTTATTCCTAAGCCGTCTACATTTTTTCTTGTAAACCGTACAACTTCGTCATAAAACAAAGGTACAATTGGTACAGATGCCATAATTAAAGAATCCATCTTGGTATATAGTTTTTGGCGTTTTGCGATGTCGGTTTCTAAATAAGCAGCTTCATACATTTTGTTAAAAGCATCACTTTTAAAATGTGTATAATTTGGACCATTTGGTGCAAAATTCTTACTGTAATAAAGCGATAAGTAGTTTTCTGCATCTGGGTAATCAGCAATCCAGCTTGCTCTAAAAAAATCGAGTTGACCATTAGCTTTACCATCTTTGAGGCTTGATGCTGGTATTACATCTACATTAACTTGTAAGCCTATTTTTTGTAACTCTCTCTGTATAAACTCGCAAAAACTTAAATAATTACTTGTTGTGGTTAATGTAATTTCAGGATTTGTAATACCCGTTTCAGTTTTAAAATCTGCAATGAGTTGTTTTGCTTCTTCTGGTTTATAGTGGTACCCAATAGTGGCATCAAAACCGGGTAATCCTTTTGGTATAAAACCACCATTTGCAGCTATACCAACACCATTTCTTAAATATTTAATCATTTTTTGCCTGTCAAAACCTAAATTTATTGCTTTTCTCAGCTTTTTAGATTGTAATGCAGTAACGTCACTCTCCATATAAAATGCAAGATATTCTGTATTTAGGTATGGCCCACGTATCATGGTTACAGCATCAGAGTAGTTTGGTTTTAATTCACCTTCAGAAGTTAAAATCTCATCTTTATAAGACGCATCTAATCCCGATACAAAATCTATGTTGCCTTGTGTAAATTGAAGAAATTCACTTTGTTTATCTGGTAAAAAAGTAATAGCTACCGCTTCTAAATAAGGCAGTTTATTTCCGCTACTATCAGTTTCAAAATAATTGGTATTTCGTCTAAAAACAAGTTTTATGTTTTCTTCCCAACGTTTAAATTTAAAAGGGCCTGTGCCAATTGGGTTAGATCTAAAGTCATTTTTATAGTGCTCTACAATTTCCTTTGGTACTACGGCGCAATACTTCATTGTTAATAGTCCAAGAAACGCAGGGAATGGTTGCTTTAGTTGTATCTGAAACGTAGAATCATTTACTGCAGAAAAGCTTTTAACTTTATTTAAAACCCAACTCCCTGGTGAGGCTACAGATTTATCTTTTAGTCTGTTAAAACTATATTCAAAATCAGAAGCTTTAACTGCTCGTGTCGTATTTTTTCCAAACAGGTTATGATTATGAAACAATACATTTTTTCTAAGTGTAAACGTGTATAAAGTAGCGCTATCTGTTATGGTCCAAGATTTAGCAATAGAGGGTTTTACATTAAGTTGGTCGTCCATTTGTACCAAGCCATTAAATAACTGATTTGTAGCCCAAATATCTGCTAAATCTTTAGAGAAAGCTGGGTCTAAAGAGCCTATGTTTTTGTGCTCATTATATTTAAAAACTAAGTGCTCTTTTTCCTTTTCTTTTTTAGAAGTGCAAGACAAGATGAATACGAATAATAAAAGGCATGATAATTTCATTGATAACCGTATAGTGCGTTTTAGCATACAACTAATATGTTGTAAATTTGCCTACTTGGTAAAAATACAAGAATGAACCCAACAAAAAAAGTCGCATTTTATACATTAGGTTGCAAGCTTAATTTTTCGGAAACCTCTACCATTGCAAGAAATTTTGTAAATGAAGGTTTTGAGCGTGTAGATTTTAAAGAATCTGCAGATATTTATGTTATTAATACTTGCTCTGTTACCGAGAACGCAGATAAGCGTTTTAAAAGCATTGTTAAGCAAGCACAAAAAGTAAACCCTGAGGCATTTGTAGCAGCAATTGGTTGTTATGCACAATTAAAGCCAGAAGAATTAGCAGATGTAGATGGTGTAGATTTGGTTTTGGGTGCAACCGAGAAATTTAAAATTACAGATTACTTAAATGATTTAACCAAAAATGATTTTGGTGAAGTCCACTCTTGCGAAATAGAAGAAGCAGATTTCTATGTTGGTAGTTATTCTATTGGCGATAGAACTAGAGCGTTTTTAAAAGTACAAGATGGTTGCGATTATAAATGTACGTATTGCACAATTCCTTTGGCACGTGGTATTTCTCGTAGCGACACTATGGCTAATGTTATAAAAAATGCTGAAGAAATATCAGTAAAAGGTATAAAAGAAATTGTATTAACAGGTGTTAATATTGGTGATTACGGAAAAGGTGAATTTGGAAACAAAAAACACGAACATACTTTTTTAGATTTAGTAACAGAACTAGATAAGGTAGAAGGTATAGAACGCTTAAGAATTTCTTCTATAGAACCTAATCTTTTAAAGAATGAAACTATAGATGTAGTATCAAAATCTAGAGCTTTTGTGCCACATTTTCATATTCCATTACAAAGTGGTAGCAACGAAGTTTTAAAAAAGATGAAACGACGTTACATGAAAGAATTGTACCAAGATCGTGTTTCAAAAATAAAAAAAGTAATGCCACATGCCTGTATTGGTGTTGATGTTATTGTAGGTTTTCCGGGTGAAACAGACGATTTGTTCTTAGAGACGTATAACTTTTTAAACACATTAGATATCTCATACTTGCACGTATTTACGTATTCTGAACGCGATAATACAGAAGCTGCAGAAATGGATGGTGTTGTGTTTAAAAATGTACGTGCAAAACGCAGTAAGATGTTACGAGGCCTGTCTGCCAAAAAAAGACGTGCATTTTATGAAGAACAGCTAAATACAGAGCGTACCGTTTTGTTTGAAAGTGAAAACAAAGAGGGTTACATACACGGTTTTACCGAAAATTATGTAAAAATAAAAGCCCCTTGGAATCCTAATTTGGTAAATACACTACACAACGTAAAACTTACTACTATTGATGATGATGGTTTGGTAAGATTTAATTTTATTGAAAATTTTAAAGACTAAAATCAAAAAAACCGAAACATCGCTGTTTCGGTTTTTTTAATATCTGTGTTTAATTTATATGCGAATGCCAACAGGTAGCATGCGTTTGTATTTTCTGTTACTTCTTACAAATTTTGCAATTTCCGGACTTGTTGGTACCACACTAATATTACGTTCTTTAATGTTAGAAAAAACAAGGTCTATAAAATCTAATTCAAATTCATCTGTTCTTATAGCATCAGGAATAATCATTTTTGTTAAGAAAATTTTTCTTTCTTGTAATGAATATTCAATAATTGCCATGTCATTTCCAACATTTATTTCAAATTGACGAAGAAAATCATTGTCAATCAATTCAGCAGTTTCAGTCATAATTTCTTTATTATTTAAACTCAACGGTTGGGAGTTGATACTATATTTTGTATAGTTTTGCAACGTAAATGTACAAAAAATCAACGTAAGTTTTAGTTTAGTATTGTTAAAACGTTAAATTATAAAGAATTAAGTAGCTGTCATAAATACGCTTTAATTGCATGATCACAACCCTAACACATATCTATTTAATGCCAGGTATGGCAGCAAACCCTTCAATTTTTGAGCATATTAGTTTGCCTCAAAATAAATATCAAATACATTGGTTAGAATGGCAAATACCAGACAAAGCAGAAACTTTACAAGCCTATGCAAAGCGTATGTGTGCATTTATTGTACACGATAATGCTGTACTTTTAGGGGTGTCTTTTGGTGGTATGTTAGTGCAAGAAATGAGTAGGTTCTTAAATTTAAAAAAACTTATAGTGGTGTCTAGTGTAAAGTCTCATTACGAGTTACCAAAACGGTTAAAATTTCTTAAAGTAACAAAAGCATACAAAATTTTGCCAACACAACTAGTAAGTAATATAGATGTTTTAGCTAAATACGCTTTTGGTGAAACTATAAAAAAGCGTGTAGATTTATACAAGAAGTACCTTTCGGTGAGTAATAAACAGTATTTAGATTGGGCGATAAAGCAAATAGTTTGCTGGGAGCAAGAAGAACCAAACCTTAGTGCCATCTATATACATGGTGATAATGATATTGTTTTTCCACACTCATGCCAAGGTAATTGTTTGGTTATTAAGGGAGGAACACATATTATGATTATTAATAAATATAAATGGTTTAACGAAAATTTACCAAAACTAATAGAGGTTTGAATATGAAAGAACTAAATAGATTCCTTACATTTAAAAAAAAACGAAGCCATGCACACCCTTAAAAATATTTTCGCAGCAATAGGTCTAATCTGTATATCAGGTTTGTTTATCTTTTCTATGCAAAAAGCACCATCAGATGACACTATTGGTAAAGAAGACCCCATTGTAAATGATTACAATGTGTATGCTTTAGAAATGCCAGAAGGCTTAAATTTTGCAGAAGAGTTAGTGCCTATTGAAAATCCGGATATTTTTGAGCGTATGGATAAAGAACTTTTGGTAAATACATATTGGCAATCTAACGGTTTGCTAATGTTTAAACGCGCGCAAAAGTATTTTCCAATTATAGAGCCAATTTTAAAGAAAAATGGTATCCCAGACGATTTTAAGTACTTAGCAGTAATAGAAAGTGGATTAACAAATGCAAAATCACCAGCAGGTGCAAGTGGTGTGTGGCAAATTATAAAAGCCACAGGACGAGAAAACGGATTAGAAGTAAACACTAATGTAGATGAACGTTACAATTTAGAAAAAGCGACTGAGGTGGCCTGCGATTACTTACAAAAAGCGAAAGACCAATTAGGCACATGGACCTTAGCAGCAGCAGCATATAATGCTGGTAATGCAGGTGTTTCTAGACGTTTGTCTGAGCAGAGTGTTACAGGTTACTATGATTTGCTTTTAGGTGAAGAGACAGGGCGTTACGTATTTAGGATTGTAGCTTTAAAAGAGATTTTATCGCATCCAGATAAATATGGGTTTAACTTTAATACATCGCATTTGTACAAAGAAATACCAACCTATAAAGTAGAAGTAGATAGCGCAGTTACAGATTTTGCGCAGTTTGCTAAACGCTTTGGTATTAACTATAAAATTTTAAAATTACACAACCCTTGGTTAAGAGAAAAACACTTAAATAATAAATCCCGAAAATCTTATACTTTAGATATTCCTAAAGAAGGATTTTATAAATAAGAGTACTAGTGGTTTTTATAAAATTAAAAGGGCTTAAACATTAATGTTTTTAAGCCCTTTTAATTTATTATGGTAGATTTATTATCTTCTACTACGACGGTTTTGTCTAGACGATGTTGGCTGACCAAACTGTTGTTTTGGTACAACAGCTTTTTTCATTTGTTGCTTCATCATTTTAATTTGATCTGCAAGCATATCTCTTTTATCAAGTTGTTCTGCCTCAGATAATAATTTCTGAGCTTCTTGTTTACGGCGCTTAGAAAAAGCAATACCAGCTAAATTAATTTTAGCCATAGCTAAATCTTGGTCCATAGACAAGCCAAGATCAATAGCTTTTTTAAAATATTTCTCAGCCTCATTCATATTGGTTTGAGAAACCATAATGCCGTTTAAATAATTTAAATACCCTTGTTGCTTTTTAACTAACGCACCTTCCGGATTCTTAATTTTATCTAACCATACTTTAGCACCAGGAAAATCTTGTTTTCTAAGCTTTAAAAAAGCTAACAAAATCATTTCGTTCTTAAAGTATAAAAAGATAAATATGGTAGAGAGTAATAAATACATTATACCGTTTCCAATTTCACCTTCAGTAAATTGATATATAGCGAATGCGATGATTAACGCTGTAATGACTAATTTTATATTCTTATTAAACATAATCTATTTCTTTTTGCAGTGCGCAAAGGTAATAAAAACAATTAAAATTTTTTTCTTTTTGGGTCTTGTTAAAGTGAAAACTTGTTGTATATTTGCACGCAGTTTTGGGATAGCGCTCAAACATTAAAAGAAATATTAGTTTTTAAAAATATACAACATGCCAAAAAGAACGTTTCAACCGTCAAAGAGAAAGAGAAGAAACAAACACGGTTTCAGAGAAAGAATGGCTTCTGTTAACGGAAGAAAAGTTTTAGCACGTAGAAGAGCTAAAGGAAGAAAAAGAATATCAGTGTCTTCAGAATTAAGACATAAGAAATAATGATTAACAATTGTTAATATATTATGGGTGTTACTTAGGTGTAACACCTTTTTTTGTACCCTATAGATACGTATTTTTGCACTTTAAAAAATCATCAAAATGCCAAAGAATAAAAACATTAAATCCATTTTACTCATAGGCTCAGGTCCTATTATTATAGGCCAAGCCTGCGAATTTGATTATTCGGGTTCTCAAGCATTACGCTCATTAAGAGAAGACGGAATAGAAACCATCCTTATCAACTCTAACCCAGCAACAATTATGACAGATCCTACTATGGCGGATCATGTCTATTTATTGCCGTTGAATACAAAATCAATAGTTAAGATATTAAAAGAACACCCTCATATTGATGCCGTTTTACCAACAATGGGTGGTCAAACAGCATTAAACTTATGTATTGAAGCCGATGAAAAAGGTATTTGGGAAGATTTTGGTGTAGATATTATTGGTGTAGATATAGACGCTATTAATATTACAGAAGATAGAGAGAAGTTTAGAGAGCTTATGCTAAAAATTGGTGTTGGTATGGCGCCACAAGCAACAGCAACTTCATTTCTTAAAGGTAAAGAAATAGCACAACAGTTTGGTTTTCCTTTAGTTATTAGAGCTTCATTTACTTTGGGTGGTGATGGTGCGGCTATTGTTCATAAAGAAGAAGATTTTGACAAATTATTAGCACATGGTTTAGAAGTGTCACCCATTCACACAGTGATGATTGATAAAGCTTTAATTGGCTGGAAGGAATATGAGTTAGAGTTGTTAAGAGATAATAACGATAATGTTGTTATTATTTGTACAATAGAGAATATGGACCCAATGGGAATTCATACGGGTGATTCAATTACTTTAGCACCAGCTATGACTCTATCTGATAAGACTTTTCAGAAAATGCGAGATATGGCCATACACATGATGCGTAGTATTGGTGATTTTGCAGGTGGTTGTAATGTGCAATTTGCAGTAAGTCCAGATAACGATGAAGATATTATTGCTATAGAAATTAACCCACGTGTATCGCGTTCTTCTGCATTAGCGAGTAAAGCAACAGGATACCCTATTGCTAAAATTGCCGCAAAATTAGCTATTGGTTACCATTTAGACGAATTAGATAATCAAATTACAAAATCAACTTCAGCATTATTTGAACCAACCTTAGATTACGTTGTAGTGAAGATACCGCGCTGGAATTTTGATAAATTTGAAGGATCAGACAGAACACTCGGACTTCAAATGAAAGCTGTAGGAGAAGTAATGTCAATTGGCCGTTCATTCCAAGAAGCATTGCACAAGGCTACACAATCTTTAGAAATAAAGCGAAATGGTTTAGGTGCAGACGGTAAAGGATATACCGATTATGATACCGTTATAGATAAATTAACCAATGCAAGTTGGGATAGAGTTTTTGTGATTTATGATGCGGTTGCTATGGGAATTCCGTTGAGCCGTATTCACGAAATTACTAAAATAGACATGTGGTTTTTAAAGCAATATGAAGAGCTTTTTCAACTTCAAAAAGAAATTTCGACTTATAAAATCGATGCTATAGATCGTGAATTATTATTAGAAGCGAAACAAAAAGGCTATGGTGATAGACAAATAGCGCACATGCTAGGTTGTTTAGAAAGTGAAGTGTACAATAAAAGAAAAGAACTTAATATAAACAGAGTCTTTAAATTAGTAGATACCTGTGCGGCAGAATTTAAGGCGCAAACACCTTATTATTATTCCACTTTTGAAAGTGAAGTTGAAACAGCAGATGGCGACATCTATGTACATAATGAAAGTGTTGTTTCAGACAAAAAGAAAATTATAGTACTAGGCTCTGGTCCAAATAGAATAGGGCAAGGTATTGAGTTCGATTATTGTTGTGTGCATGGAGTTTTAGCCGCTGCAGAATGTGGATATGAAACTATAATGATTAACTGTAATCCTGAAACGGTTTCAACAGATTTTGATATCGCAGATAAGCTTTATTTTGAGCCTGTTTTTTGGGAACATATTTATGATATCATTCAACACGAAAAACCAGAAGGTGTTATTGTTCAGTTAGGAGGGCAAACCGCTTTAAAACTGGCCGAAAAACTAGAACGTTACGGAGTTAAGATTATGGGAACTAGTTTTCAATCTTTAGATTTAGCTGAAGATCGCGGTAGTTTTTCAAACATATTAAAAGAAAATAATATTCCTTATCCAGAATTTGATGTTGCAGAAACAGCAGATGAAGCGTTAGCAATAGCTGAGGTTTTAGATTTTCCAATATTAGTAAGACCTTCTTATGTACTTGGTGGGCAAGGCATGAAAATTGTTATTAATAAAGATGAGTTAGTAGCACATGTTATAGATTTATTAAAATCTATACCTGGTAATAAATTATTATTAGATCATTACCTAGACGGTGCTATTGAAGCTGAAGCAGATGCCATTTGTGATGCAGATGGTAATGTATATATTATTGGCATTATGGAGCATATAGAGCCTTGTGGTATACACTCTGGCGATAGTAACGCACTACTACCAGCATTTAACTTAGGTGATTTGGTAATGCAGCAAATTATAGACCATACGCATACCATAGCAAGAGCTTTAAATACTGTTGGTTTAATAAATATACAATTCGCAATTAAAGAAGATATTGTTTATATAATAGAAGCAAACCCAAGAGCGTCTCGTACAGTACCGTTTATTGCAAAAGCTTATAAAGAACCTTATGTAAACTATGCAACAAAAGTAATGTTAGGTGAGAAGAAGGTTACGGATTTTGATTTTAATCCACAACTAGAAGGTTATGCTATAAAGCAACCAGTTTTCTCTTTTAATAAGTTTCCTAATGTTAATAAGCAACTTGGTCCAGAAATGAAAAGTACAGGC
>JAOEWO010000002.1 GCA_028383925.1 Winogradskyella sp. | reverse complement strand
TTTCAAGATATAACTCGATTGTATTAATAAACGTAATATATTTAAAGCTTTTATTAAAAAAATATCTATAATATAGACAAATTAAATCTGTAATCCTTTAGCTAAAGGTTTGTTGCTTTTAGTCTTTAGAGCAAATTATAATAACTCATTTTTGAGACGCTTAGGTAATCCTTTAACTACCATAGCGTAAGAATGGTCTATTAAATCTGTTATAAGTTTTGGCGAAAGCTCACCTGTAGTTATGTAAACACTGTTCCACTGCTGCTTATGCATATGGTAACCTGGTTTTACACTGTTGTACTCTGCTCTAAGTTGCTGAGCGTAATCTACATCGCATTTTAAGTTAATAAACCCATTGCCTTCTTCCCATTTTTTTAGTGATGCTAATGCAAACATTTTACCTAAGACTTTAAAAACCAACGTATCTGCATCAAACGGAAAATGTTCTGTAACTGCTTTTTTACTTATACAATAGTTTCTAAAATCTTCTATATTCATTTTAAAAGTTTCTTTTCGTCTTTAGTTTCAATTTTTAAGGCAGAATAATCTAAAGACCAACCAATAGTCTCAACTAAATTTTCTATTAGCTGTATCGCCTCTAAGGCTTCTTGTTTAGCAACATTGTAGAGGCCACTCTCTGGGACTTTATCCATAATATGTGCTTTTGCTTGGGTATGTAATTCTGTTAAATCTGAAGCTTCAAACTTATTAAACATACCATCTGTTTTATCGTAATAATTAATATCGCTCTCTATAGACAAAACTTCGGGTTGCGGAAAATGGGTAAGCACCACTGTTTTAGATGTAGCGTTAGAAATCATTTGTACTTTACTCAAGTCAAAACCTACATAAGCCTTTGCATTAATAACAACAAGGGCTTTCTTTTTGCTCGAAATTAATTTTAAGAACTTTTCTTTTACGTCTTCGTAATGGTAAATCTCAGCAAAATCACCTTCTACAGTTATAAATTTACAAACACGTTTTATCTTATCTAAAAGAATAATAGATTGGGCATTTGTAGTTTGCTTTGTTTTCCATTGTCTGTAAACCGTAACCAAACCTAAGGTTACTAAAATACTAATGATTATAATAAAAAATGTTTCCAAATGATTTGTATTTATTTACTAAAGATGCTAAGACAAGCTAAACACTACATAAGTTATTCAATTATTTTATATAAAATAGGTTTACTTGGCGTGGCATCATTTTCAAAAGGTGCAATTTGAAGATTAAGCATATAACTGCCATCTTCAATTTTATTAGACACATAGATAAACTCTGTAATGGTAGCATCTAATCTTAGTTTTCCTTTGGTATTCCAAAATGCATTATGCGCCAAAAGAGCACCACCATCTTGCTCTTTATCTACACTTGGTAAATCTATAAGTAAGTGCTTAACTTCTTTTATCTTTAAATACGTTGCAGCATCTTCTAATAAATAGGTTGGGTTGGTATTAGAATACTGTCTCGATTTTTTCTCTTTTGTATTGGGCAATGTTCTTATAATAATAGCATCGCGCTTTTTATTGCCTATGGCAAATTGCAACTGTTTTTTTGAAATTACATAATCATCACCCAGTTTTTCGGGTGCAACAGTTACAACTTCAGCTAAAAAGAAAAATTGTTTTAATTGCTTGTTTATAGAATAGACTTTCTCGGTTATATGGCCAACCGTTTCTGTATGCGTACCATGCGAATGTGGATTAAAAGTAATGGTATTAAAATTAACCACAGCACCGTTTGCAACACTTACGCTTTCGCCATCTATAACCTCTGGCGCAATCTTTGGTGGCTCTAAATACCAGGCATTAACATTGGTAGATTTGCCTGTTATTGGTATAGAAATATCTAAAGGTTGTGATAAATCTATTTTTATTTTTTTTGTATTGTACTGTATTGTTGCTAACACGTTTAATTGATTTTAAATAATTCGCTCGAAATTCCATCACTCAAAAATTGCCCTTTTTTTGTGACACGCAAATGCGCACCATCAATATACAATAATTGTTGATTTATAAAAATTTTAGATTGCTCTATAAGATAGGTTTTATAAGTACTACCAAAATCTAATTCTACTTTATCAAAAGACACACCCCAAATGGTTCGTAAACCTGTCATTATATATTCGTTATATTGGTCTGTTAAGGTTAAAGTCTCTATCTCTATTGGCAATTGGCTGCTCATAATTGCGTTTATATATTTTGAATTATTCTTTACATTCCAACCACGTTGCTTGCCGTTAAATGAATGCGCAGATGGCCCAATACCAATATATGATTTACCTTGCCAATAGGCTGAATTATTTTTACTAAAATAACCGTCTTTTCCAAAATTAGACAATTCATAATGTACAAATCCTGAAGCTTCTAAAGTGTCTTTTAAAATATGAAACTGGTCGTGAGCTTGCTCATCATCTACATTAGCTATAATGCCTTTTTCTATAAATGAAGCTAGTGCTGTTTTTGGCTCTACTGTTAACGCATAGCTCGAAATATGAGGAATACCAAAACTTAAAGCCATTTCTATATTTGCTAACCATTGTGCGTTAGAGGCACCAGGTACTCCATAAATTAAATCGAGAGAAATATTATCGAAGTATTTTGTTGCTTCTTCTAAACACGTTTTTGCTTCGGCCGCATTGTGTGCACGATTCATAAGTTTTAAATCGGCTTCAAAAAAAGATTGAATACCTATAGAAAGCCTATTAATGCCAATGTTTTTGTAGTCTTTAAAAATACTTAAAGACCTTTGGACTGCGCTCAAAGAGTCATGGCCGTTAGATTTTGAAGCTGTAATTAAATCATCAGGGTTGGCTTCTAAGGTAATTTCAGGGTTAGTAGAAACTTGGTAGTTTTTATAAACAGTTTCAATTAAATAATGCAACTCACCAATGGTTAATAAACTTGGTGTACCACCACCAAAATAAATGGTTTCTACAGGTTGATTTTTAAATTCATCTTTACGTAATTGTAACTCTTTAGCTAAGGCGGCAACCATGTCGTCGCGTTTTTTTAAAGAGGTTGAAAAATGAAAATCACAATAATGACAAGCCTGCTTGCAAAATGGTATGTGTATGTAGATGCCAAAAGCCTTATTAACAGCTTTATCTATAGTCTCCAAGGGAGAAGAACTCTTACGCGAATGTTTCAAACTAATACGTTTTAATTATCTTAAAATAACACAATACCATCACCACTATTAAAACTGAAAGCGCATAGAGATTAGGACTTATATTTTCATCTAAAAAAAGAAAAATAGTTTCTTTTTCATTTGTTTTCAATTTTAACTTTCCACCTACTAAAATCGAAGAACAGTAAGCACCCTTTAGATTTTTTGTATACCGATTACCATTACATAAGAACTCAAAATAAGCAAGAAGCGTTTTATTACTAATTTTACATGTAACCGGAATATCAGTGACCACAACCGCAACTTCTTTACCTGATTTTAAAACTAAAAACTTGTCAAAATCCTTTTTAACCAAAAACAATAAACCGAATACTATTAAACTAAAAATGACTGTTATAATCGCTTTTGACATGTACTTTTTAACTTCAAAAATTTTATTTTAAACTGATTTTAGACTCTAAAAATTAAACAAAATAACAAGCTTTTTATTTCTTTACCCTACTTTCATTCTGCTTTACAAAAGCGCCCCAACCACTGTAACTTTTTCCGATTTCAACACGGCCTTGATTATAAAAATGACACACTGCTGCTGCCAGACCATCCATAGAATCTAAATTTTTAGGGATCGTTTTTAAGCCTAACATGCTTTGTAACATTTTTGCGACTTGCTCTTTACTCGCGTTTCCGTTTCCGGTAATAGCCATTTTTATTTTTTTTGGTGCGTACTCTGTAATTGGAACTTCGCGAGACAAACCTGCGGCCATAGCAACCCCTTGGGCACGCCCTAACTTTAGCATACTTTGAACGTTCTTACCAAAAAAGGGAGCTTCAATCGCTATTTCGTCTGGGTGATAGGTATCTATAAGTTCTATAGTACGCTCAAAAATAAGTTTAAGTTTTAAATAATGATCATCGTACTTTTTTAGCATAAGCTCATTAAGTTGTAAGAATTCCATTTTTTTGCCCACAATTTTTATGAGTCCAAAACCCATAATTGTAGTACCAGGATCTATACCTAAAATAATTTGTTCTTTGCTCATAATACTAATCGCAATATTGGCAACCACTTAATGAAACTGCCAAGCCAAAGGTAAGGTTAAAAACACTGCCATTAAAAGCACCAAGACCACTTATAACAGGATTGTAATCATCTAAAGACGTGACGCCGTATAAATAAGCAATATCTGTGTAAAGAGATAATTTTTCGTTAATAGCATAGTGTAGTTCTAAACCTGTATTAAGATTTAAAAACGTTTGTTTATTATCTCCTAAATTACCTAAAGGTTTTACAAACGAAACACCAGGACCTGCATGCAAAACAGTCCTTAAACGTGAAGGCAAAAACTTTAAAAAATCTGTTGGGTCATAAACAAATTGCGCATTTATACGTGTGTAATTAATTTTAAACTCGGGCGCATCACTATCGTTTTTAAAACGATTAAAACCAAAATCTAACTTAACACCATACTGCCTCTTTAGCATGTGCTGAATGCCAATATTTACAGTTGGAAAATTAACGGGCTGGGCGTATGTTCCTTTTACAAAACCATCTGTTGTTGGGTAGTTAAGCCCTACCGCAAAAAGTGCCTTCCACTTAGTAGTTTCTCTAAACTGACCATAACTGCTAGTAGCCATAAGAAGAACTAAAAAAAAGAAAAAATAGGGTTTTAATTTTTGTTGCATCGCTCTGTTTTTAATGTGATTTATTGTGAACACTTTTTAACTCTTTCTTTTTCTTAAAAATGACTTAATTTAGTTGCTCTGTTTTATGAAATTTAGTGCCGTTGTGCGCTTCATAAATAATTTTAACACGCCAATTTATTTTCATTTTTGGCAATAAAATTTAAAGATAAGCTCAAAATGCATTACGCTGTGCCATACAAAACTAAACAATTCTTCTTTGCTCTTATTAAGTTGAGTATAGTTGTTGGTGCTTTTTATTTTATTTATTACAAAATATCTAAAAATGAAAATCTACAATTTGGTTCGTTTTTAAAGTTTTTACAAGAAAATGAAATATTTTCGACAAAAACAATCCTTTTTTTAATAATTCTGTCGGTTTTTAATTGGTTTTTTGAAATCTTAAAATGGCAGTATTTGGTAAAAGTGATTCAAAACATTTCATTTAAAAATGCCTTAGAACAAAGTTTAGGTGCCCTTACAGCATCTTTAATTACACCAAACCGTATTGGCGATTATGGCGCAAAAGCTATTTATTTTGTAAAACCATTACGCCCTAAAATAGTTTTACTAAACCTCTTAGGAAATATATATCAGATGCTAATAACAACTGGGTTTGGTATAGTTGGACTTTTAATTTTTGTACACCGTTACCAAATAGATATAGATTATTATAAGGTAACTCGCTTAGCTTTGCTATTACTAATACTAGGTGTGTTTGCGGTTTTTGGTATAAAACAAACACGCTTTAAAATTAAAGGCTTTTCACTAAAACACATTATTAGTTTTGCAAAACAAATAAGCTTAAAAACGCATAAAGTAACTGTTACATTGTCATTAATTAGATATTTAATATTTTCGTTTCAACTCTATTATCTATTAATACTTTTTGGTGTAGATATAGCGTATTCTGAAGCTATGGTTAATATTACAAGTCTCTATTTTTTAGCTTCAATTATACCGACAATTTCTATTTTTGATGTGGTAATTAAAGGGAGTATTGCTGTATTTTTGTTTAACTACTTAGCTATAAATGAGCTTACCATTTTATCTGTTATAACTTTAATGTGGTTGCTCAATTTTGCAATTCCTAGTGTACTTGGAAGCTACTTTGTATTAAATTTTAAACGACCTAAAAAAGAAAAATGATGGTATCAGGTTTAGTTATAGGTATTATTCTCATCTATTTTATTCTCATCGGAAGTTTAATTTATGGGTTTGATAAAATAGACGCTTTTAAACTTCAAGATTTAGAGGCAAAAACCAAATTCTCTGTTATTATTCCGTTTAGAAATGAGGCTGAAAATTTACCTCAACTATTAACGTCTATCGCTAAACTAACCTACCCAAAATCTCATTTTGAAGTTATACTGGTTAATGACGACTCGGAAGATGATTCTATCGCAGTAATAGAAAAGCTTCTAAACAAAAGTGCTTTTAAAACCATTAGATCTTCAATTAAAATAATTACAAATAAAAGAACAACAAACTCACCTAAAAAAGATGCCATAAAAACGGCTATAAATACATCTCAATTTAGTTGGATTGTAACAACAGATGCCGACTGTACGCTAGCAAAACACTGGCTGTATGCGCTAGATGAAAGCATTCAAATTAACAAACCAAATTGTGTTGTGGCACCTGTAAAATACGATGGTGAAAATTCGTTTTTTAATCGCTTTCAGACTTTAGATTTTTTAAGTTTACAAGGGGCAACAATTGGTGGTTTTGGTATAAAACACCCTTTTATGTGCAATGGAGCAAATTTTGCGTATAAGAAATCTATTTTTATAAACGTAGACGGATTTAAAGGCAATGACAATATGGCGAGTGGTGACGATGTTTTTTTATTGCAGAAGTTACTAAAATACGATTCTAAACAGGTTATCTACCTTAAATCTACACAAGCAATTGTTAAAACAAAACCTGTTAAAAATTTAGAACTTTTAATTGAGCAACGGTTAAGATGGGCTTCAAAAACAGCGGCTTACAACAATAGCTTTGCAAAAATTATTGGTGTTATTGTTTTATTAGCAAACACCGTTTGTATTGCATTAATTCCGCTAGCGTTATTGGGTTGGCTTAACTTAAGGGTTGTAGCTGCTTTAATTGTAATTAAATTAGCTATAGATTTTTTACTACTCTTTAAATCTTCACGCTTTTTTAAGCAAGAAACACTACTGCTATCTTACGTGTTTTCGAGTTTGCTCTATCCATTCTTTTGCGTTTACATTGCAATAGCATCACTCTTTAAATCTTATAATTGGAAAGGTAGAACCTTTAAAATGTAGTAATCCTGATTTTTTTTAATAGCTTTACTAAAATCAAGTCCCAAATAGCATAATTGATAAGTCGTATATCTATGAAAAAACAGATCCTCACCTTTGCAATATTTAGTCTTAGTTTATTAAGTTTTAGCCAACAAACCTATACAATTGCAGGTGAAACTTTAGAACTAAAAACAGAAATAGAAGGGCAGTTAGATTTATTATGGAATACTATTGATGGGCAATACCGCTATTTTGTGAGAACAGAAGACAACACCATAACAGAGTTAAAAAACACTAAAGACAATAATAACAGCTATAAAGAAGACTACAAAGTACTGCTACTTACACTTACAAACGGTCAACCTACAGACCAACTAAAACTAACACGTTACGACTTAAGAAACTATATAGACCGCTATAACTCGTCTGTAAACACAAACTACATAGCACTACCCGAAAACCCTAAAATTGGACTAAGACTTGGCTTTTCTGGTGGTATCACCAACAATCCATTTGTTGGTAACCCAGATAATATAAAAACACCGCTTATTGGTGCAGAACTCGAATTTTTTGAGGCACGTAATTTACCAACACATTCTGGTTTTTTACAATTACGACATGCCGTTAGTTCTGATGATTTTTTATATAGCACTACCGAGTTTTCTTTAGGATATCGTTATAGATTTATAAATAAAAAAGCATTCTCCATTTACGCACAAGTAAAACTAGCAACCGTTAATTTTACAGATATTAAGTTTACAGATGCCAATGCTATGAAAGTAGATTTAAACGAAACTTCGTTTGATGTGCCTTTAATTTTTGGTATTGGATCTGATATTAAAGTAGGTAAAACCGGTTTTATTACTATTATTTATGGCGAATTGTTTGGTGGTTTATTAAACAACCAAGGTAATTTTTCTACAGATATAGCTGTTGGTTACAAATTTAATATTTAACAGGTTTACGCAATTTTAAAACATCAAATTCTGTTTTAATTAATAGTTACAATTATTGGTAACTCAAAAGCAGTTGTAACCTGCTGACGCCTTTTAATGGCAGGAAATATTTTTGGCACCATTTTTAAACTCTGCCTTAACAAGCTATCTAACTCAGGGATTTCTTGTCGTGTTTGTTCCTTTAAACTTATAGATACAACCTCTAAAACACCTTGTTTATTAATTACAATTTTTAATCTAATGGTATCGTTTATGTCATTAGAAACAACTAAATTTTGTTGTTCTAAAAATTGATTAACATGCGTTATTAAGGTGTTTTGAAAACAGCGTTTGCTATCTGATTTTAACGTTATAGAATCGCAGCTCTTAAATGTAGGGTATGTATCTACCTCGTTCCAATTAAAAGTTTTTAATTCTTCTTCTAATAAATCTTCAGAATAGACTTTTTGCTTTTCAAAATAATCGCAAGATGTGAAAAGTATTAGTAAAAAAAGAAGTAGAAATCGGCTCATTGATTGTTTAATAAAATCGAAAGTACGATTTTTTTCGATTTTAATCTTCCTGTAAAAATTTTTCTTCTTTTAGAGCTTTAAGTCGTTTTTCTGCATACGCTACAAACATACTTTTTTTGTTTTTTGAGAGGTACTTTTCGTACATGGCAATCTTAGCATCTATATCTGCATAAAATTCGTCTTTTGTTCTTAGTAAAAAAAACTCAACCATAACGTTAGATGGATCTTCGCTTAACGCTTTTTGAAATGCCTTAATTGCAGCTTCATATTTTTTCTGACGATTAAGAATAGTTCCTAAGGTTTGGTATTCTTGTGATAGAGATACATCTTTAAGCTCTAAAGAGCTGGCAATATATTCTTGTGCCTTTTCAAAATCACTTAACCTTTGGTAATAGGTGCCAATTACATAAATAGCATTTGCATCAAAAGGATTGTATTTTAAGGCTTGTTTTCTGTGATAAATAGCATCTTCATAGTCTGAATTTTGAGCATAACTTAAGCTCAACTTTTCATGTATAAATTCTGAAACCTCACCTAAATCAATCAATTTATTAAACCAAACAACAGCATGTGTAAAATAATCTTGATAATAATAGGCATGTGCTTTTAAGCTTATAAGCTCAACATTATTAGCGTAGTTTTCCAAACCTTTATCTAAAAAGACATGCGCTTCTTTAAAGTTTCGTTTTATAATAAGTTGCTTTGCAATTTTAAAAATTGCTTTTTGATGAGTTTCATCTAACTTAAATGTTTTTAAAAAGGACCCTTGTGCTAAAGTATCATTTTGTTTTTGAAGCACTAAGCCTAATTCGTAATGGTAATTTGGGTTTAAACTGTCTTTTTTAATTAAATTTCGGAATAGATTATTAGCAGTATCATAGCTTTTAGTTCGGCTTAATAGTTTTGCATAATCGTACTTTAAAAGTGAATCATCAGGATTTTCTTCTATCGCTTTTTGATAATAATTAGCCCCTTCTTCGTAGTTACCAATAGCAATGTAGGCTTTTGCTATTTTATCTAAAACAGATGCAACATCTTCAGAATTTTTATAAGCTTCAATAGCTTTAGTGTAATTACCTGTGGCGTAAAGCTCATCTGCGGTTTGTAAATTTTGAGCAGCAAGCGGACCAATACAAACAACATATAATAACAATAGTTTTAACCTCATAACTAGATTTTTAATGTGTTTTAAAATTAGTTAATTTGAAATATAATAGGTAGCGAACAGGCTACATTAACCGCTTCACTCTCATGTATTCCTGGCACAAACTGAGGTAATTGGCTTATAACGCGCTTAGCCTCTTCTTCTATTTTAGGATGACTTGCCCTAGATGCTATATTAATTACTTTACCTTCTTTATTAATAACATATGATACATAAATTTTTTGGCGGCCTTTAATACCAAGCTCAGACGCTATGTTTAAATTAAAATTTTTATTCACAAACATGCTAACGCTTTTAGACGTACATTTTTTACGCATGTTATTATCAGTTATTAATTCACAATCTACGTAAGCGGGTGCTAGGTCTACTTTTTCAAAAGCTATATAGTTTAACTCTACTTTACGATCAGCAACTTTATCTAATCGCCGATCTATATACTGCATCATCACCTTTTGTCTTTCTGCCTTTAAAGAATCTCTGCTTATAGTGTTTCCATTTAAATCTTTTACAAATTGATTGTATTGTGGAGTTCCTAAAGTGTCATTTCCTTTAACCTGAAACACAATTGGTAACGCATAAGGTACAGTAACAGCTATACCTTTTTGTCTACCTGGAATAAATTGTGGCAACAAATTAATTACACGTTTGGCCTCAGTTTCTAATCTAGGATGTGGGCCTCTTGCATTAACATCACTAACAAAACCTTCTTTATTGATTTTAAAAGACACAAAAATGCGCTTTCTACCAGAAGATAAATTTAGTGAATCTGCCAAATTGGTATTAAAGCGCTTATTTACAAAAGAAGCCACAAAATCGCTCATGTATTTTTTACGTTCTGCATTTGTTGAAAGGTCTTTACATTCTGTTAATGTTGGGACTTTCTCTATAACCGAGAATGGTACCTCAACTGATTGGACTTCTTCTGTTTCTGTTTCGACTGTTACATCGGTTATTACCATGACCGAACTACCATCTGTGAAAATAAACTTACTAAAATTTTCATTCTTCTGTATGTGTCTAATAGAAGCATCATATCGTTTTTGTTCTTCGTCAGTCTTATTTCCAATATCCTCAATAAATAATTTTATTTCACCAGGCTTAACACTAGCTTCCCACAAGTCTTTAGCCTCTTGTGTTTTTAACCATTTTCTATAGTCACTATACGTTTTATGACCACTATTGTCTAAGTTTTCAGCTTTATTAAAATCTTGTTGAGTCAAGGTACCATCTTCAGATTTTCTTGCTATTCCCTTATTAGAAATGTACCTTAACAACGCTTTCGTTTTTAAAAATTTAGCTCTAGACATCGTATATTTATAACTGTTTTCTGTACTGAAGGCATATTTATAAATTTGGGTCAAGGATGCACCGGCTTTTTCCATTTCCTCTAGTTCCTTTTGCTCTAGTTCCTTAATATACTTTTTAATTAATTGCGCATCTGAAGGTTCTTGACTAACCTGTGTTGTACTATCAACTTTTTCTTGCGCTCTAACCTCTGTAGAGGTATAAATTAGCATACAAAATACTATAGGTACAATAAGTGCATACTTAAAAAGATGCGACTGTCTAGACTTTGATTTTTGTAACATAGCGATTCGTTTTTTGATTAATGATTTTTCGAAAAATGTATTGGTAAAAGACACCGTATTTACATCGAAAATTTGATTTAACAGATTTTGATAATACATAGATTTACCATGTTGTTTTACCGATTTTTCGTCTGCAATATATTCGTGTAATTCTTTTATTCTATTTTGGTAGAGATATACTAGTGGGTTAAACCAAAGGACTATTCTAAGTAATTCGAACAGTAAAAGATCTAACGTATGCCATTCCTTAATATGTACTAACTCGTGTCTAAAAACAGTAGGTTTATCTGTTTCAGAAATGCGCTCACCAATAAAAATAGTATTAAAAAAAGAGAAGGCTGCTGTGCTTTTTATAAGACTGACAACAAGAACATTACCGCGCCAACGTTTAGGATTACAATGCTTTATTTTGTATAATTTAATAAGCTTAAATGAGAACAAAAGCAAAGCTATTAGAGCACCACATATTAAAATATTTTGCCATAAAGGTGTTGTTGGTTGCTCTAAAATAATACCAGCTTGTGCCGAAATAAAAATATCATTTGCTGTTGGTAACGGACTACCAATAAAGACTTCGGGCAGTTGTATTACCGCATCTTTAATAGTCATTGCTTTTAGCTTTGGTAGCTTAATAAAAGGCAAAACTACAGCTAAAACTGTCGTAATTAATAAGTAAACTCTGTTGTAGTTAAAAAACGTTTCGCGTTTTAAAAACAAATCATAAACCAATAAAAATAAGGTTTGAAATGCTACAATTTGAAGTAATACGTATAACATAACTACTTGTTTTTATTAATTTCTTCTAGCAAAACTTCGATATCCTTAGCATCGACATTATTCTTTTCAACAAAAAAAGACACCATACTTTTAAAAGACCCCTGAAAGTAATTATCTACTAATTTATTTATAGATTGATTGCTATAAGCTTCTTTACCAACCAAAGGAAAATAAATATGGCCTTTCCCTTGCTTTTCATAATCTACAAAACCTTTAGATTCTAATATTCTTATTATAGTAGAAACCGTGTTATAAGCTGGTTTGGGCTCGGGCAAAACAGTAATAACAGACTTTACATTAGCCTTTTTTAATTGCCATAAGGCTTGCATAACCTCTTCTTCTGCTTTTGTTAATTGCTTCATTTTATTCTTAACTTATTTCAAAATCTAATTAAATTCTTTTGGTTAACTAATCATAAAATCCTGAAACAAATTCGGGATGACAAGTATGATTTTTTTCTAAACTATATTGTAAATATAACTAAATAATTAGTTTAAACTAAGTCTTTAGTTTGTAAATGTAACTTTAACCTATTTATGGCGTCTTATAATTGAATACATAAACAATGAGATGGAATTTTTTTTAGTGCTTACCGCACTACTTTTAATGATATTAGGCATTATTGGAAGCTTTTTACCTGTTTTACCAGGACCACTTACAAGTTGGGCTGGCCTTCTGGTATTGCATTTTACTGATGGTGTAGAACTTAGCCAAACTTTTTTAATTAGTACACTTTTGGTTGCTATTGTTATATACGTTTTAGACTATATAATACCTGCTATGGGCACTAAACGCTTTGGCGGTAGTAGATCTGGCATGATTGGTACTACGTTGGGACTTATTATTGGCATTATCTCACCATTACCATTTGGCATCATCATTGGCCCTTTTACTGGTGCGCTAATTGGTGAAATGATACATAGAAACGACTTAAACAAAGCCATAAAAGCCGCCTTTGGTTCGTTTTTAGGTTTTATAGCTTCTACATTTTTAAAGTTTATAGTGGCTATTATTTTTCTCGGCTTTTTTATAGTAAAACTATCTGCACACAACGCAGCTTGGTTATAAATAATAGCTTATAAGTGTATAAAATAAAAAACCTGATAGTTAAAACTACCAGGTTAATTTTCTTGCTATTAACTCAACAATTACTTAAAAGGGATTAATTAATCTTTGTTGACTGATGTAAATATATATAAGTGTTTTAAACTTTTGTTGTGGTAAAACCACAGACTTGTTGTGGTAAAACCGTAGTTTTTAAGATTAACGCTAGCTAAGCCTATATTT
Organism: Winogradskyella sp.; assembly: GCA_028383925.1. Classification (GTDB taxonomy): domain Bacteria; phylum Bacteroidota; class Bacteroidia; order Flavobacteriales; family Flavobacteriaceae; genus Winogradskyella. Next base: position 209,018 of record JAOEWO010000002.1, on the reverse strand, counting down.
TTAGACTCTAAAAAAACACTTTTTTTTTGAAATTTTTTATAAATACCCTTTTTCCCTTGCCTCTTTTAACAAGGTTTCGTCTTTTCCATCCATTATAGAGAATAGTAATTTGAGTTGTTTCTTCCTTTTTTCTAACGCACTGGTAGATAAAGATATGTATTCATTTAGATTTTTTGTTTTTATACCTTGTGCCAGTAAATGTAAAATTTTACGGTTAATATCATCTACATAAATCTCACTCCTAATCGTTTTTTTTACATAATTGTTTACGGTACTACTATAGTAAGGTGGGTAGAATAAAATTTGCTGAAATGCATCTGCTAATTCCATAGAGGTAAGATCGCTCTTAATTAAAAACCCATCTGGATTAATTTCTTTTATAATATTGTGAATTCTAAACGACTCATTAAACATTGTTAAAATTACAATCTTAGTATTTGGTAAGACTTTTTTTGCAAATAAAGCCAAATCCTCACCCGAAGCATATTTACCATCTGAAGAAGGTGGTAAACTTATATCAAAAAAGCAAACATCGTAATGGGTACCTTTTGATGCTCTATCTATCATTAACTGCGCAGTATCACAATTATTTGCAGTATCAATATGCAACGTTTGATCATCTTCTTTTGTGGCCATTAATACATTTTGATAACCCTCAATAATTATAGGGTGATCATCGACCATAAGTATGTTAACATGTATCATTTAAACTAGTTTGTATAAGGAATATTAACATTAACTGTTGTGCCATTACCGGGCTGAGATTTAAAAATTATGCTACCACCAATATCTTCTACGCGAGAAACCATATTTTTTAAGCCAATTCCTCTTTTACTTTTAGAAGTATCAAAACCATCACCATCATCTATAATATCTAGGCAAATTACTGCTTTTTCTAACGAAATACTAATTTTAATAAACTTTGCATTAGCGTGTTTGTAAATATTTTGCATAGACTCTTGAATAACTCTATAGATATTTATTTTGGTCTTATTAGATACCAAATCCCAACTTATATCGTCTGTATAATTAAACTCGTTTTTTAGTCCGTATGCATTTGTTTGGTTTTCTATAAGTTCTGATACAATATCTATAAACCCTGTGCCAGAAACAAAATCTGTATTTAACTCGTGTGATATTTTACGAATATCATCTTCTAAAGTTTTAAGCTGATTTATGTAATTAGATCTTGACAACATAGCCTCTTTACCTTCTTTAAAATTAATACTATCTAGACTTAAACGTGTACCAAATAAACGTCCTAAAACACCATCATGGAGCTCTTTAGAGACTCTAATTTTTTCTTTAGCACGTGCTTCATCTATTTTATCTTGCTGTATTAGCATTAAATTATAGATATCTTCATTTGCTTTTTGCTGTAATTGAATGAGTTTTAATTTTCTGTTCTTAGCACGTTGTGAAATAAAAAGGTAAACAATTATAGCGGTTAGTGCAAAACCAATTAAGAGTATAACTAAGTAGACATTTTCTTTAGAAATTTGTTCATTTTGGGCTTCAATTTTATCGGTTTCAAACTCTATTCTCGCGCGCTTATTTCTCGTGTTACGCTCTACTTTAAGTAAGCTATCTGAAAGTTTAATGTATTCTGTTAAATAGATTTCTCCATTATCATCACCTTTCAATTCAGATAAAACAAGCATTGATTCTAAAAGAATATCATTTGTTTTAAGAGTCTTAGCTAAACTATAAGCTTTGTTAGCATATTTTAAGGCCTTTATTTTATCGTCTATACCGTTATAAAATTTAGACATACTAATAACTGTCCCTACCTTTGTCAATTGATCATTTAAACTGTCTGCAATCTTATAAGATCTTTCAAACATTGTAATGGTTTTAGCTTCATCAAACGTTCCTGTTAAATAATTGGTGTAAGCTAAGTTTTCTAAAATTAAAGCATAAAAGGAAGGGTCTACCTCGTATAAATCATTCGTTGTTAAAATTTCGTTATAGATTTGCTTTGCTTCAGTATAAAATCCGTTCTTGCGTTTAAGAAAAGCTATATTATTTAGTGTATAAATGCCGTTATTAAAATCATTCACCATACGACCAGCTATTTTATAAGCTATATCATAATAGGCTAGAGCTTGGTCATAATCATCTAAGGCTTGAGCCGCAGTAGATAATGTGTTATTCAAAATCCATTTTTGATCTAAAATATCATTAGTTTCTTCAACGTCTTTTAATAGATTTAAACCTTTTACCGCACTTTCACTAGCGCCATAATAATCTTTACCATCTAACTGCAGTTTGGATATACTCCCAAGGGCATAAGAAAGATCTACATTCATATTTAGTTTATCATAAACAGCGGCAGATTTTGAATAATAGTAGTAGGAACTATCTTTTTCTTCAGTAAAAAAATGGGAATAACCTAATGCAAAATAGATTTTACCTAGGGCTGTTGAATCATTAATTCTTTCGGAAATATCTAAAATTTTATAATTCGTTAGCTTATAGTTATCGTAGTCATCATTGTCTAAATAATAATAGCTCATTTTAACCTGAGCATTTAAAATAATAGAATCGTTACCAATTTGTGTGGCAAGAGTATTTGCTTTTTGCAAAAGATGAAATCGGTTTTTATTTGAAATATCAATAGCTTCAGAACTTGATATAAGAATCTGAATACTATCTGCAAGAGTTTTTGTTTTTGATGATTGTGAATAACCAAAATAAACTATGAAGAAAAGGGGGAGGATTTTACAAAAATTTAATCTCAAAATATAAGTTATATGATTCCTTCAAATTTAAAGTAAAATATCTTGAGTTTAAGTTTAAACTTTTAACAACCCAAAAAAGCCTTTACAAATAATTGTAAAGGCGCATTTTTAAAGTTATTATATTTTTTATCCTTTAGTAGGTCTTTTTAATTTTTCTTTCCTGTGAGCAATTAAGTGAATAGAGGTTGACGACTCATTAATTGTTGGGTCATTAGAATTTGTAACATCATCAGATTGTACACCAGAGACTGTTAGAAACATGACACCAATTAAAGCTAAAGTAATTTTTAAAGTTTTCATATATATTATAATTTAGGGTTTCATTAATAGTTAATACAAACTTGTGCAATACAAAATATTGCGTTGAGGGAAGGGAATGGATAATTAACTATTCTAGGCAATACCTAAAATTATACTAAAATAAAAACGAGGGAAGTTTTTCTAGACAGCACGTGTCTAATAGTAAAATGGAATAATAAAACAATTAAAACCAAATGGTTAGCTTTAACGAAAAACAAACATAAGATTAAAAATATTATAAACCATATAAATATCGACTAAATGTATTATTTAATCGATTAAGTGTTTGTTTTTTGTTAATAACTTGTTGAAAAGGTAAAAAAAATCGACGAAACGTATTAAACACAAGCAACTAGTAAACATATAATACCACACTAAAGTAATGGAGTAAATTGACCTATAACGCATTAAAAATTTTCACCACAAACCAGACGACTTATTCTGAAAACTAATAAAAAGCACGGTTATTTATTATTATAATTAATAGCTTTTTCTAACCTTCCCCTTTGTGTATAAAGAGACCAAATCCCTATACGCTTACCACCTTTTAATAAGCCTTTTTCTCTTAGATATACTTTACCAATATCTAAACCAAACATATAGTTGTTAACGCTAAACGTAATTAACACCTCTTCATTTCTTATAAAATAGGTTGTATAATTTGTAAGCTCAGAATCAATTAAAACTGCAGTTAAGTGGCTAGAAATATGACCTTGCAAAGTATATATTGATTTTTGTAATAGATTGCCAAACTTATCATAATGAGACTTAATTTTAGTAGTCCCAGTTTTATAGTACTCTAACCATAATCCGGTTTTTTTTAGAATAATTGTACTCAGACCTATCGTAATATAGCCAAGCACCTTCGGTTTTTACATCACCATTGGCATAATAACTTTTATTATATGAAGAATCATTATGTTTTAAGTTTTGTACAAGATTTGTAAACCTTTTAGTGTGCTATGCGTTTACAGCGTTACTAATAATAAAGAGAGATAGAAAAAATTTTAAGGACATTTATTTAATTTAGCACTGCTAACGAGAAAAAAACACAAATAGTCTGTGAGTTTATATTTAAAGTACTTCAATAATTAAGCTACAGATAAGCATTTAAAACAAAAAAGCATCCCAATCTTCTTATTCAGAAAAAAGGAAAGCCTTTCATTGGAATATCAAATTTACTTTGATATTACTACGTCCCAAATTTAACTTTGGGAACAACACAACTTCTTTATATAAAAAAAGCCCTAATTTCTTAGAGCTTTTACACAATTTAGCGGTCTGGACGGGACTCGAACCCGCGACCTTCGCCGTGACAGGGCGACATTCTAACCAACTGAACTACCAGACCGTTGCGTAATTGCGAGGGCAAATATACACTGCATTTTTAATATCACAAACAAAAAGGACAAAAAATAGAAATTTATTTACACGAATTTTTGTCGCTCTATCATATACGCCGTTAGTATGCTATTAAAACCCGCATTTACATCTGCTTCTACATACTTTATTCGGTATTGTCCACACCTTAATTTTAAGCTATTAAAGTACTCTTTTACAGCATTTTCATAGTTGTCTTTTACATTGTCTGCATACAAATTAATGTAGTCACCAGTCTCAATATCTATAAAACGCTTAGGTCTGTTATCAAAGTTGAATGTCAACTCTTTTTCTTTATCAAAAACATGAAAAAGTACAACTTCGTGCTTATTATGCTTTAAATGTCTTAAAGCTTCAAACAGTTTTTCGTCATCTTCTGCTGTTTGAAACATATCTGTAAACACAAAAATTAAAGATCTTCTATGTATTTTCTCTGCAATTTGATGCAAATAACGATACGTTTCGGTTGTTTTTGTTTCGGGTTTAGAAACCACAACATCATTTAACTTATGTAATAGCATTTGGTAATGACGTTCGCTTCCTTTTTCTGGTGCATAAAAATCATAGGCATCACTATAAATACTTAAACCAACGGCATCGCGTTGTTTTTTTAGAATATGCATAATAGACGCACCTGCCAAAGCAGAAAACGCAATTTTATTAAGATTATCTATAGTTGTACCAGCACTGTCAGGATAATGCATAGAACTGCTATTATCTACAATAAGGTGGCATCTTAAATTGGTCTCCTCATCGTAACGTTTAGTATATAACCTATCAGTTTTAGCATACAACTTCCAATCTATATGTTTTGTGCCCTCTCCTTGATTGTAAATTTTATGCTCAGCAAACTCAGCCGAGAATCCATGAAACGGACTTTTATGCATACCCGCAATAAAACCTTCTACCACTTGTTTGGCTAGTAATTCTAGATTTTTAAAACCTCCTGCTTTATTTAGTTCTTGTTGTAAATTCATGAGCACTATAACCTTCCCACAGCGATGGGATTTATTTCATCTATTGTCTTCTTACTACATTGAGCGTAACTTCACTTAAAAGTTAGTCCAAACTAAAAAAGGTTTGCCGTATTGGCAAACCTTTTATCATTTCTTTTAGAAGTATTCTATAAACTATAGATTATAATAGTGCGTCTATCGCATCAGAATAAGCTTTCTTAGGTGCTACACCTACTTGGCGACCTACAACTTCACCGTTTTGAAAAACCAATACTGTAGGTATGTTTCTTACTCCATATTTAGCAGCAAATTCTTGGTTTGCATCTACATCTACTTTTCCGACTACAGCTTTACCTTCGTATTCTGTACTAATTTCGTCAATGATTGGTCCAACCATACGACAAGGTCCACACCATGCTGCCCAAAAATCAACTACAACTGGCTTGTCACTCTTTAATACTGTTTCTTCAAATGTTGCATCTGTTATTTCTAATGCCATAATATTTATTTTTAATGTATTCTACTTCAATTTAGCCTCTCTTATATGTAGAAAGGTATGCAATATTAGTCAAAAAAAAGACGAAACCTTACAGAGGTCGTATTTGTTTTAGTTATGGCTTTATTGAGCGCTTATATAATTGTTTTTAGCTGTACAGACCATGCTTTCACTAAGCGCACTCTGTAAGTAAATTTAAAAGACCGTTCTACCACAACAACATCACTGCTTAATTAAAATAGCACTATATAAGTAGTTCTTTTGTGCTAAGCTTATCTACTTTCCTCTATATAAATCACCAATTGTAAATATTAACTTTGTATAATTATCTAATCACAACACTTATTAACACAATTATATTACAGTAATACACATGATTTTACTTACTTTTTTTAAGTTTTTTAATTTGAGAAAGATTCAATTAATTCAACTTATACAAAACATCTTGTTCTTTGAGACCGTCTAGTAATTCTTGAGAAATCTTAACCTTATTTTTACGGCTTGGCATTTGTACTTTAATTTTCTCCTTATTATCATAGACTACAAAATTTAAGGTATTACTGCCTTCGTGTAATTTTAATAAATTGTATAATGCCGCAATTTTACCTTCTGCCAATGTATCTATATTGAGTTGTATAGATAACTTTTTGGCATACGTATCCATAACATCATGCAACAATTGAAAACTATTAAACTGAATTCTAGGTTCTCCTTTTTTACCAGTATCTCTATTTACCCAACCTTCTTTTATAAAGGCACGCACATACACGAAAGAATTTATAACAAAGAAATGTCTAAACTTTAAATAGTCTTCGCCAAAAATTCTAAATTCGTGGCTATCTCTATAATCTTCTATAGTAAATAATGCCCAACCTTTACCTTGTTTACTCACTCGATGTTGTACATCTGTAACCACACCACCAAAAGTAACTTCTCTATTTAATACTAAATCTAAATCGCTAAAATCTATAATAGCACCATTACAAAAGGTTTTCATTTCTACTTTAAAATCGTCTAGAGGATGACCAGAAATATAGATACCTACCACTTCGCGTTCTCGAGATAGTTTTTCCATAGTACCCCAATCTTCACATGGTGGCACTAAAGGCTCTGCTATTTGTACATCACTAGCAGCACCAAACAAACTCACTTGCGCTGAGTTTTCGTTTTCTTGGTGTTTAGCTCCGTATTTAACTGCCTTTTCTAAAAACGTTATTCCGTCACCATCGTGGGCAAAATATTGTGCGCGATGTGTATCTGACCAACAATCAAAACCACCTGCATTAGCCAAACCTTCAAAAGCTTTTTTATTGGCTGCACGCAAATCTATACGTTTGGCTAAATCAAAAATAGATTTGTAAGGTCCCTCTTCTTTTCGACCTTCTACAATAGTATTTACAGCACCTTGGCCAACACCTTTTATGGCACCCATTCCAAAACGAACAGCATTATCTTTATTTACAGAAAACTTGTAGTAACTCTCATTAACATCTGGCCCTAAAACTGGTAAACGCATACGCTTACACTCTTCCATAAAGAAGGTCACAGACTTAATATCATTCATGTTATTAGACAATACCGCAGCCATATATTCTGCCGGATAATGTGCTTTTAAATAAGCAGTTTGGTAAGCAATCCATGCATAACATGTTGAGTGCGATTTGTTAAAGGCATAACTTGCAAAAGCTTCCCAATCTTTCCAAATTTTTTCTAGTTGTTTTTTGTCTAATCCTTTGGCACCAGCTTGCTCAATAAACTTTGGTTTCATTTTATCTAAAACCGCAATCTGTTTTTTACCCATGGCTTTTCTTAAAACATCGGCTTCACCTTTGGTAAAATCTGCCAACTTTTGAGACAGTAGCATTACTTGCTCTTGGTAAACGGTAATACCATAAGTTTCTTTAAGGTATTCTTCCATTTCTGGTAAATCGTAAACAATATCTTCATCGCCGTGCTTACGCGCAATAAAACTTGGAATATACTCCATAGGTCCCGGACGATACAAGGCGTTCATGGCTATTAAATCATCAAAAACGGTGGGTTTAAGATTCTTCATATGCTTTTGCATACCTGGTGATTCGTACTGAAACACTCCAACTGTTTCTCCGCGCTGAAACAACTCGTAGGTCTTTACATCATCTAAAGGAAAACTCTCAGGATCTAATAAAATATCGTGTTTTGCTTTTACAATCTTAACCGTATCTTTAATTAGGGTTAACGTCTTTAACCCTAAAAAATCCATTTTTAATAAACCTGCATCTTCAACAACAGAGTTATCAAATTGGGTTACATATAAATCAGAATCCTTAGCCAAAGCTACTGGCACATAGTTGGTAATATCACCAGGCGTAATAATTACGCCACAAGCATGAATACCAGTATTACGAACCGAGCCTTCTAAAATCCTAGCTTGGTTTACGGTTTCTGCTTGCAAATCTTCACCATCAGAGATATTAAGCAGCTCGTTAATTTTCTCTAAATCTTCTGCTCTAAATTTTTTAGCGAGTTCTTTTTCTGAAAGTCCAAAAATCTTTCCGAGCTTAGCCATTAAAGGAATTAACTTAGCTATATGATCGGCTTCATTTAATGGTAAATCTAATACTCTGGCTGTATCTCTAATAGATGATTTGGCGGCCATTGTGCCATACGTAATAATCTGCGCTACTTGGTTAGACCCATATTTATCTATAACATATTGCATAACGCGACCACGACCTTCATCATCAAAATCGATATCAATATCTGGCATACTCACACGATCTGGGTTTAGGAAACGCTCAAAAAGTAAATCGTACTTAATAGGATCTATATTTGTAATCCATAAACAGTAAGCGACAACAGAACCTGCTGCAGAACCACGACCAGGACCAACGGAAACATCCATTTTTCGGGCTTCGCGAATAAAATCTTCAACAATTAAGAAATAACCAGGATAGCCTGTTTTCTCAATAACACTTAATTCAAAATCGAGACGCTCCTTTATCTCTGGAGTAATTTCACCGTAACGTTTCTCTGCGCCTTTAAACGTTAAGTGCTTTAAAAACGCATTCTCACCACGCTTGCCTTCATCAGCTTCATCAGCAGCATCCTTAAATTCTTCTGGTATATCAAAAGCAGGTAGTAAAACATTACGCGCTAACTCATAAGGTTCAATTTTATCTACAACCTCTTGTATATTTACAATCGCTTCTGGCACATCTCTAAAGATCGCTTTCATCTCTTCAGATGATTTAAAATAGTATTCTTGGTTTGGTAAACCGTATCGGTAACCGCGACCTCTTCCTATAGGTGTAGCTTGCTTTTCACCATCTTTTACACACAATAAAATGTCGTGTGCATTGGCATTTTCTTGATCTATGTAGTATGTATTATTTGTCGCTACTAATTTTAGATTGTGCTTTTTGGCGAACTGAATAAGCACTGGGTTTACACGATTTTCATCTTCTTGGTCGTGGCGCATTATTTCTATATACAAGTCGTCTTTAAACGCCTCTTTCCACCACAATAAGGCTTCTTCTGCTTGGTTTTCTCCTATATTTAAAATCTTGCTAGGCACTTCACCATAAAGGTTTCCTGTTAAACAAATAAGATCTTCTTTGTAGTGCTCAATAAGTTTTTTATCTATTCTTGGTAAATAGTAAAACCCTTCGGTAAAAGCTGCTGAAGATAACTTAGCTAAATTATGATATCCCTTTTTGGTTTTAGCCATTAAGACAATTTGATAGCCGTTGTCTTTTCTTGTTTTATCTGTATGATTTTCGCATACAAAAAATTCACAACCTATAATTGGTTTTATCAGCTTACCTTTTTTCTCTAGGCCAGCTTCTTCTGCTTGCTCATGCTGAGATTTTACAGCTTTATTGTGATTACCCACTGCACTCACAAAATGAAATGCACCCATCATGTTTCCATGATCGGTTAAAGCAACCGCTGGCATACCTTCCTTTGCTGCAGCAGCAACCAAGTCTTTTATACTTATAGTAGACTGTAGTATAGAAAACTGAGAATGGTTATGTAGATGCACAAAGTCTGCATCTGTTAACTTAGCAACAACTTCTTTGTTAACTTGTGTAGGTGCAGCTTGGGTTTGTTCTTTTTGAAGGCGCGCATTAATTTTAGCACTTGCCTTTTTAAGATTAATATGTTTTAAACCTATAAGCTGAATTTCGGCTGGATTATTTTGTGTAAAATTTTCGAAATATTCTGGCTGAACATCTAACTGCTCTTTGGTATATTGTTTACGTCTTATAAGTTCTAAGAAACAACGTGTAGTAGCTTCAACATCTGCAGTAGCATTGTGCGCTTCACCAAAAGGTTTATTAAATAAGTATTGGTATAACTCTGTTAAAGTTGGTAATTTAAATTTACCATAACGGCCACCAGGTAATTTACATAACGTTGCAGTATGCTCTGTACAGGTATCTAGCACAGGTAGTTCTTGTAGTTGGTTAACAATATCTTCTCGCACAAACTCTGCACCCATAATGTTTAAATCGAACTTTACATTTTGTCCAACAACAAATTTGGTTTTAGATAAAGCGGTATTAAATTTCTCTAATACTTCTGAAAGTGAAATGCCTTGCTCTTGTGCTAATTCGGTTGAAATACCGTGAATTTTCTCTGCATCATAAGGAATATTAAAACCCTCAGGTTTTACTAAATAGTCTTGATGCTCTATACAATTACCTAAGACATCGTGAAGCTGCCATGCAATTTGAATACATCTTGGCCAATTATCTGTATCCGTAATTGGTGCATCCCAGCGTTTTGGTAATCCTGTGGTTTCGGTATCAAATATTAAGTACATAAAAAAGCCCTTTTAGTATTATTACTTCTACTGCTAAGCACAGATTGAGTAGAAAAAACAAATTTCTATACAATCTAATTAAGGTAGTGAGTATCGTCTAAATAGCTTTATTAATAAAGTATTGATACTATGCGACTACATCTAAAATAACAGATTGCTAAAGTTAAAAATAACATGTAAAATTACGGAGAATTTGTGCTTTTTTGAAATGAAGTTGCAAAGATTTATAAACAAAGAAAGCGCCACATTAGTGTGGCGCTTTCTTATTGTTATATATTATTTATTATGCCTGTAAATAATCTGGCACACCATCTAAATCTGTATCTAAAGCATCTGCAGGGTTACCGTCTGCGTTAGGATCTGCATTTTCGTTAAGTGTTGGTATTGTATCATCATCATCATCTGCGTCTAAGTAATCATCTATACCATCACCGTCGCTGTCACCTACTTCAAAATTAGAAAATAAGCCATCGCCATCATCATCATTATCTAAGTAATCTACATCACCATCACCATCAGTATCAATAGGGTTTCCGTCTGCATCTACAGCTTCATCTGCCGTTGGTATGCCGTCACCATCATCATCTGCATCTAAGTAATTTGCTATGCCATCACCATCAGTATCATCGTCATCTAAATTACCATCAAGATCACCGTTAAAATTTTCAAAAACATTTGGTACACCATCACCATCTGCATCACCACAATCTAAAGCATCAATTTCTGCCTGAATGCTACCATCATCATCACCACAATATAAAATTTGTTGTTCTAGGTAAAACTGATACTGAGCACACAGCGCTGCATAGTTACTTATGGTAGCTGCATTGTACTGTAACTGAGCCTCTACTCTATTTAAGGTTGCTTGCTCACAACTTATTTGGCAATCTGCTAAGACATCTATAATGTCTTGTATAGACCCATCAACATCGCCACAATAAGTTCTTTGCACATTTAAAGCGTTTATATAAGCACTACATGCTGCTGTATATGCCACAGGATCTATAAACACAACATCTGTAAATGTAGCTTCGTAAGCTAATCTTGCACCATCAGCAGAACCTTCAACATCATTACATGTTACAGGATTTGCAGGAAAATCACCAAATATAAGAGGGACTCTAAAAAAGATACCATTGGTATAACCTATAGAATTTAAACCCGAAGCATTAAAAGCTAAAAACCTAAACGTTCCTGTAAATGTTCTATTAATTAAATTTATTTCATCAATTACAATTTCACCCAACTCTGGGTATATTGAAACCGTTTCGTCTGGTCTATTATTAGTAGTAAAACGTGTATTAAATGCATCTATATATTCAGCCTCAATAGTATTAACGTCACCCACTACAAAAGTCCCTTCTGTAACAGACGGCACTCTTAGGTTTACAGTTTCTACATTATTTGTTCCTGTGATTGTTAAAAATCCGTTGGCATCAATACTTGCCGAAAAAGCTTCAGCGCGCCAGAGTTGGTTTGTTCTATCACCTTGAAAAGCAGGAGTATTAAATTCCACTTCATCACCACAGCTAAATATGGTTAAGGAAACAAGAACTAAGAAAATAAGTTTCTTCATTTTTGTAAAGTAAGTTATGTATGCCTCAAATATAACGAAACATGGATATCAAAAGTATAATAAATTTTAATATTGACTAAATAATGACGTTTTTCTTTTGATTAAAAGGAAATTTTTATACTTAAAATGCGTCAATGTATTGCATATTCAGAAAATATAGTATCTTTGCGCCCTCATTAATAACAGAGGTCGAGAACCTCACAAATTAATTATTATGCCTGTAAAAATTAGATTACAAAGACACGGTAAAAAAGGAAAGCCTTATTACTGGATCGTAGCAGCGGATTCTCGCTCTAAAAGAGATGGTAAATACTTAGAAAAACTAGGTGCTTACAATCCTAACACAAACCCAGCAACTATTGAGTTAAATGTTGATGGTGCTGTACAATGGTTACAGAATGGTGCACAACCAACTGACACTGCAAAAGCAATTTTATCTTATAAAGGAGCTATGCTAAAAAATCATTTAGCTGGTGGAGTTAGAAAAGGTGCATTAACTGAAGAACAAGCAGAAGCTAAATTTAATGTTTGGGTAGAAGAGAAAACATCTAAAGTACAAGCTAAAGAAGATGGCTTATCTAAAGCAGATGCTGAAGCTAAAGCTAAAGCTTTTGAAGCTGAAAAAGCAGTAAATGAAGCGCGTATAGCTGCAGCTGCACCAGTTGTTGAAGAAGTAGTAGCTGAAGCTAAGACTGAAGAAACAGCAGGTTCTAACGAAGAAGAATAAAAAATTATTTTTATACTTTTAAACTCCGATACTTTGTGTCGGAGTTTTTTTGTTAAAATAGTTTCCCGTTTTTAAGGAACTACAAATCCAAGATTTGTCATGAAAAAAGAAGATTGTTTTTACCTAGGTAAAATTGTTAAAAAATATAGCTTTAAAGGAGAACTTTTAGCAAAACTAGACACAGACGAACCCGACCTCTACGATAGTTTAGATGCTGTTTTTATAGATTTAAGAGGAAACTTAGTCCCTTTCTTTATAGAAGCTTGTCAACTACACAAATCTGATTTGCTTAGACTAAAGCTCGAAGATGTAAATAGTGAGGCTGATGCAGATGCATTAATGAAAACTGAACTATACTTGCCCCTAGATTTATTACCAAAATTAGAAGGAGACAAATTTTACTTTCATGAAGTTATAGGTTTTAGTGTTAAAGACAAAAATTTTGGTGACGTTGGTATCTTAAAAGGTATTAATGACTCTACATCGCAAGCTTTATTTGAAATAGACAGAGATGGTATTGAAATTTTAATCCCTATGAATGATCATTTTATAGATCGTGTAGATCGAAAAAATAAAACCGTAATAGTAGATACACCTGAAGGACTTATAGATTTGTACCTTACTGAATAATGGCGTCTCAACCCTTCAAATTCAAACAATTTACAGTTAACCAAAATCGCTGTGCCATGAAAATAGGTACAGACGGCGTGCTACTTGGTGCATGGACTTCGGTAGAAAATAATCCATTTTCTGTATTAGATATAGGTAGTGGAACCGGTGTTTTATCACTTATGATAGCACAGCGCAGTAATGCACAAACTATTGAAGCTATAGAAATTGATGATGATGCTTTTGAGCAATGTGCTAATAATTTTGAAAATTCGCCTTGGGCAGATCGTTTATATTGTTTTCATGCATCACTTTTAGAATATGTAGAGGCTGTTACAGACAAATTTGATCTTATTATTTGCAACCCACCTTTCTATTCTGAAGATTACAAAACAGACAATACCGCCAGAGATGTAGCCCGTTTTAATGACGCTATGCCTTTTGAGCATTTAATGTATGCTGTTGCCAATTTACTTGCAGATAATGGTATTTTTTCTATTGTGATTCCGTTTAAAGAAGAATCTAAAATTATTGAATTAGCTGCTATGATTGGCTTAGTTCCTAATCGTATTCTTCACGTAAAGGGAAATCCAGATACAGAAATAAAACGAAGTTTATTAGAATTTTCATTTGATGAAACTAAAACTCAAACTTCAGAATTAATAATTGAAACTGCACGTCACCAATATACAGAAGACTACATAAATCTTACTAAAGATTTTTATCTGAAAATGTAGTTAAGCTTTTGCTCTATGAAAACGTTTTCGTTATTTTTGTTTCTCAATTTCTAAACAAAGAATATGAAACCAGATTTATTTGAAGCGCCAGATTATTATAACCTTGACGAATTACTAACTGAAGAGCACAAATTAGTGCGAGATGCAGCTAGAGAATGGGTTAAAAGAGATGTTTCTCCTATTATAGAGGAAGCTGCACAAAAAGCAGAATTCCCAAAATCTATTATTAACGGTTTGGCTGAGATTGGAGCCTTTGGACCTTACATACCAGAAGAATATGGCGGTGCAGGTTTAGATCAAATTTCTTATGGCTTAATAATGCAAGAAATTGAACGTGGAGATTCTGGCGTACGTAGTACAGCATCTGTACAATCGTCTCTAGTAATGTATCCTATTTTTAAATATGGTAACGAAGCACAACGTCAAAAATATTTGCCAAAATTAGCATCTGGAGAATGGATTGGTTCTTTTGGACTAACAGAACCAGATCATGGCTCTAACCCAGGTGGCATGACTACCAATTTTAAAGATATGGGCGACCATTATCTTTTAAATGGTGCAAAAATGTGGATTAGTAATTCGCCATTTTGTAATGTTGCTGTTGTTTGGGCAAAAAGTGAAGAAGGGCGTATACATGGTCTTATTGTAGAACGTGGCATGGAAGGTTTTTCTACACCAGAAACACATAATAAATGGTCTTTAAGAGCTTCTGCAACAGGAGAACTTATATTTGACAACGTTAAAGTACCAAAAGAAAACTTATTGCCAAACAAATCTGGATTAGGAGCACCATTAGGTTGTTTAGATTCTGCACGTTTTGGAATTGCTTGGGGAGCTATTGGAGCTGCCATGGATTGTTACGATACGGCTTTACGCTACAGTAAAGAGCGTATTCAATTTGGAAAACCAATTGGTCAGTTTCAACTGCAACAAAAGAAATTAGCTGAGATGATTACCGAAATCACAAAAGCACAATTATTAGCTTGGAGACTTGGTGTAATGCGCGAAAACGGTACAGCAACATCTGCACAAATATCTATGGCAAAACGTAATAATGTAGATATGGCTTTAACCATTGCCAGAGATGCCAGACAAATGCTTGGTGGTATGGGTATTAGTGGTGAGTATTCTATTATGAGACATATGATGAATTTAGAAAGTGTTGTAACTTACGAAGGTACTCACGATATTCACCTACTTATTACAGGTTTAGATATTACAGGTTTAAATGCTTTTAAATAATTAAAAACTATCATAGCCTTAAATTAAACTATACAAATGCCTCTCATAATTTGAGAGGCATTTGTATTTTTGTAAAAAATAGCTCTTATGAGAATTCAGTCTATAGAAAACGTTTTAAAACCATACCAAACTGAGCTATTAAACCATACACTTTATAGCAAAATAGATGACATCTCTCATCTTAAAACCTTTTTAAACTATCACAGTTTCGCGGTTTGGGACTTTATGTCATTACTTAAAGCTTTACAAAACAAACTTACTTGTACTAATGTGCCTTGGGTGCCTGTTGGTAGCCCAGATACGAGGTACCTTATTAATGAAATTGTTTTAGCAGAAGAAACAGACATTAATAGTGATGGTTGCCGCCAAAGTCATTTTGAAATGTATCTAGATGCCATGAAAGATTTGGGTGCAGATACCTCTCAAATACACTCTTTTATTAATAACTTATCAGTATCAGAAACCATTTTTGAAACTATAGACAAATCTCAACTAAATGAGGCACTAAAAGACTTTCTTAATTTTACTTTTGAAGTTGCATTAGCTGGTAAACCACACGAAATAGCTGCAGCATTTACATTTGGAAGAGAAGATTTAATACCTAGTATGTTTACAGAAATTCTTAAGAATTTTCAAAAAAATATGCCAGAGTGTAATATAAACAAGCTTCTTTATTACTTTGAAAGGCACATAGAATTAGATGAAGATGAGCACGGCCCTATGGCACTTAAAATGATTGAAGAACTCTGTGGTAATGCAGATAAAAAATGGGCTGAGGTAGAAGCGACTTCAAAATTAGCCTTAGAAAAACGCATTAAACTTTGGGATGCCATAGAAACTGAAATTATGACTAAGCAAGTAGCACTTCAAATTTAAAATCGGATTGATATTAAATAATTTATGTAAATTCGGTTTATGTCTTCAAAAACACGTCTAGACCGCGCTTACAAAAATGCCAAGCGCATTGTATTTAACAATGCCTCAAAATTTATTCTTTTTAGCGATTGCCATAGAGGCGACAATAGTTTTGCAGATGATTTTGCTAATAATCGTAATATATATTTTCATGCACTAAAACACTATTACAAAGCTGGTTTTGAGTATTGCGAACTTGGTGATGGCGACGAGTTATGGGAAAACCTATCGTTTAATTCTATACTAGACGCACACAAAAATGTTTATATGCTAATGAAATCGTTTCATGAGCAAAAGCGTTTACATATGATATGGGGAAACCACGATATGGTCTATCGCGATCCTCATTATGTAAAAAAACATTTATCTACTTATTTTGACCCTAAAACTGGCGAACACGAAGATTTATTTTTTGATATTAACTACCATGAAGGTATCGTTTTAAAACATTCAGAAACGAACCAAGAATTATTTTTAACACATGGTCATCAGGCAGACTGGTGGAACTACATTTTTTGGAAATGGAGTCGCTTTTTAGTACGTGTACTCTGGAAACCTTTAAATGTAATGGGCATTGCTGATCCAACAAGTCCGGCTAAAAATTATAAAGAACTCATTAAAGTAGAGCGTAAAACTAAAAAGTGGATTACAGAAAACAACAACCTTATTACTGTCGTTGGTCATACACACAGACCACGTTTTCCTGAACCTGGCGCTATTGCTTTTTTTAATGACGGTAGCTGTGTGCACCCAAGAAGTATAACAGGTATAGAAATTGAAAACGGTGAAATTTCTTTAATAAAATGGCAAATTGTAACTACTGAAGATGGTACTTTAAAAATTGACAGGTATGTATTGGAAGGTCCTACTCGGTTGATTGATTATAGAATAGAATAATATGCCTGCGTAGGCAGAAATCTCATCAGTTTATTCACGACTAACGATAATATCCTCAACCCAATTATTTTCAGAATGTTTAGTTTTAAAATATGGATAATGAGGGACTATTCTTATCTCATTCAGTTTTTGTTTTAGAACTCATCTAAATCCAAAATCTCAATATTTCACTTTTTAATACGAAAGCGCTGAGATTAAATATTTATTGATTTTTTGAAAATACTTTTTCTAATCGACTAATAGATTCCTGCCTGCGTAGTAATTTGTTACGACTCAGGTGCCAACTCAACTTCTAAACCTTCCATTTCTAAGGTCATTTGTATTTGACACCCTAACCTCGAATTATCTTTTACATTAAACGCTTCAGACAACATAGCCTCTTCATCGTCTTGCATGTCGGGCAACGTTGTTTCACTTAACACATAACACTGGCAAGAAGCACACATAGCCATACCACCACAAACACCAATGGTCCCTTCTGGAGCGAGCTCATAAGAGCGTACAACTTCCATTAAATTCATGGCCATATCAGTTGGTGCTAAAACTTGGTGTTTAACACCATCTCTATCTGTAATCGTTATATTTATGTCTTGTTCCATTTTTTTTTACTAGGAGACCATTAGACCGGACTAATGGTGTCTTTTTTTACTGGCTAATTAATCTATAGCCTTAACTACAGCTTTAGGAGCTTCTTTACGCGTACCATCAAAACCATCTACACCGCTTACGGTTGTATATTTTAATACATAACGCTTACCTGGATTAATAATTTTATATGCGGCTTGGCACATTAATGTCGCTTCATGAAAACCACAGAGAATTAATTTTAATTTACCTGGGTAGGTGTTAACGTCACCAATTGCAAAAATACCTGGTATGTTGGTCTGGTAATCTAAAGCGTTATCTACCTTAATGGCATTTTTTTCTATTTCTAATCCCCAATCGCCTATAGGCCCTAATTTTGGAGACAAACCAAATAACGGAATAAAGTGATCTGTTTCTAAAATGAAAGGAGCTTCGTCTTTTTTAGTAACCTCAACACTTTCAACATTTTCAACACCGTTAATAGCCGTTATTTCTGCAGGAGTAATAAGATTAATTTTACCTACATTTTTTAATTCTTGCACTTTTTCTACAGAATCTAGATGACCTCTAAACTCGCTTCGTCTATGCACTAAAGTTACACTAGCAGCTACATCTGCTAAAAAGATACTCCAATCTAATGCAGAGTCACCACCACCAGCAATAACTACTTTTTTATCTCTATAAAATTCTGGGTCTTTAATAATATATTCTACACCCTTATCTTCAAAATTTGTAATATTTTCTAATATGGGTTTTCTAGGCTCAAAACTACCTAATCCACCAGCAATTGCTACCACTGGCGCTTGGTGTTTTGTACCTTTATTTGTGGTGACAATAAAACTTCCGTCGTCTTGCTTCTCTATAGTTTCTGCACGTTCACCAAGTGTAAAACCAGGCTCAAACTGCTTACACTGTTCTAATAATTTATGAGTTAAATCACCAGCCAAAATTTCTGGGTAAGCGGGTATATCGTAGATGGGTTTCTTAGGATAAATCTCTGAGCACTGACCACCTGGTTGAGGTAATGCGTCTATTAAGTGACATTTTAATTTTAAAAGCCCGGCTTCAAAAACAGTAAAAAGTCCTGTAGGACCAGCACCAATTATAAGTATATCTGTTGTAATCATCTTATTCCTGCGAAGGCAGGAATCTTATGATAACTACCTCAACTTTTTATTATTAAAAACCTACAAAGTTTTAGAAACCTCGCAGGTTGGTTTTATTCAACTTTTATTAATACAAAATTACTAATGCATTTTAAATTAAAGTGTGATAAATATCACATTAATTATTCAACATTTGTAACACTTTCAATTTGAGGAGCATATTTTTTAATGGTCATTTCTACACCAGACTTTAATGTCATCTGGTTAACGCTGCAAGATGTACAAGCACCAACTAGTTGCACTTTTACAAATTTGCCATCGTCTATAGATAATAAATTAATATCACCACCATCGCTTTGTAGAAACGGACGAATTTCGTCTAAAGCTTTTTCTACGTTTAACCTAAGTTCTTCTGTGCTCATTTACTTTTTGTTTACAGCAGAACATCCTGCCATGGTTGTAATTTTTATTGCTTCGGTTGCTGGTAAATCTTCATTTCTACTTACAACTTGCTCAACAACATCTCTGGTTATTGCTTTAAAAGCGGCTTCTATAGGTGTTTCTGTTTGCAAGGCTGCTGGTCTCCCAATATCACCTGCTTCTCTTATACTTTGTACTAGAGGAACTTCTCCTAAAAATGGCACTTTTAAATCTTCTGCTAAGTTTTTAGCACCTTCTTTACCAAATATATGATACTTATTATTTGGTAATTCTGCAGGTGTAAAGTATGCCATATTTTCAATAATACCTAAAACTGGTACGTTAATACTATCTTGTTGAAACATGGCTACACCTTTTTTAGCATCGGCTAAAGCTACCTTTTGTGGTGTACTTACAACAACTGCACCTGTAATTGGTAGTGCTTGCATAATACTTAAATGAATATCTCCCGTTCCTGGTGGTAGGTCTATAAGTAAAAAATCTAAGTCTCCCCAAGCGGCATCAAAAATCATTTGATTTAATGCTTTAGATGCCATTGGTCCTCTCCAAATTACAGCCTGATCTGGTTTTGTAAAAAACCCAATAGAAAGCACTTTTACACCATAATTCTCAACAGGTTTCATTTTAGATTTACCATCTACAGTAACAGACAATGGGCGTTCTTCTGCAACATCGAACATAATAGGTATTGATGGCCCATAAATATCTGCATCTAAAATACCGACTTTAAAGCCCATTTTTGCTAAGGTTATTGCTAAGTTGGCTGTAACTGTAGATTTACCTACACCACCTTTACCAGAGGCCACAGCAACTATATTTTTAATACCAGGAATTGCTTTTCCTTTTATTTCATTTTTTGAAGCTGCAACAGGTGCATCTACCTTAATGTTAACTTTTATTTTTGCTTTTTCATAAACAAGTTTATGAATGGTCTGCAAAATTTCAACCTCTGTTTTCTTTTTTGCTTGTAGACTTGGGTTTTTAATTGTTATATCTACAATTACCTCATCTGCAAATGTTACAACATTAGTAACGGCACCACTATCTACCATATTTTCACCTTCACCAGGTGCTGTTATTGTTTTTAGTGCGTCTAATATATCTTGTTTGTTTAATTTCATATTTATTTATTAGATGAAGCATTCGTTACATAAAAATGATTTTTTGACTGCGTTCTATCTGACATTAAAATCTTATCTAGATTTATTCTAAATGCAAAGATACTGCTAAAAGTTTAGATTTTGAAGTGGATAAATTGAATTGAATAATGAAAGGATTGGGTTTTGTAATAGTGCTAATTTATTTTAATTCTTTAGCCGGATCCCAATAGACAGATTCTAAATTTTGAATTTGATTATCTATAACCACCACACCTTCGCTCTCGAGAAGTTGTTGCATTAAATTGGTGCCTTCAAAATGGTGTTTCCCTGTTAAAAGTCCTTTTTTATTTACAACACGATGCGCTGGCACATCTTTATTATGAGACCCATTCATAGCGTAACCGACTATACGAGCACTTTTGGCTGCACCTAAATATTTACCAATAGCACCGTAACTTGTTACACGCCCAAAAGGCACCTGCCGAGCAACCTCATAAACGCGTTCAAAAAAACCTAGGGTTTCTGCTTTCATTACAATTCTCTTAAGATATTTATAAAAGTTACTAAAGCAACTAAACCTGTTATAATACCTACAGAACGATTCATACTTTTTTGAGAAGTAAATTTTTTATCTTTTATTTTATCGAAAAAGAAAATATAAAAATAGAGCATTACAAAAGTACCCATAGCAGCACCTGTAACGTAAGTTATGATGCTAGTTTTTTCAAAATTCATCCAACCAAACGATGCCAATGTTATGGTCATATAAGCTTGATAAGGAATCGGAAAAACATTTAAAACAGATAATAGCATACCATGAAATAGCCTACTTTTTTTACTTCTAATATCTGCTCCTTCTATTTTTTGTTCTTTTTGTTTAGAGGCTAAAACCAAAAAATAAATAGTAATTAGCACAAAAATAACAAAGGCTACCCGTTGTAATATTTCGACAATGTCTGGTCTATTAGACAAGTATCTGGCAAAAATAGCGGCTAAATATGTCTGTACAAAAACCACGATACAGACACCAGAAGAAAAGGTTATACCTCTACTAGCACCTTCTTTGAGACTAATTCTTGCAGCGGTCATATTAAGTAGACCTGGCGGTATAATTCCGATAAGCGCCACAAAAAGTCCTAGAAAGAAAATGACAGTAATACTCAAATTTTAGTTAATTTGGAATCTAATATACGTAATTGCTTTGTCTTTAGCCAAATATTGGCTTTCGTAGTAGGTTTGTATCTCTGTTACCTCCTCTGGGCTGCCCTCTAATTTATACACATTATGGTTGGCATATAAAACCTCGTGACCAGCACCATGAAGTAAACCAAGTGTATAACCGTGCATAAACTCGCTATCTGTTTTTAAGTGCATTAGTCCGTTAGTTTTTAAAACTTTCTTATAACGTTCTAAAAACTCAAGATTAGTCATTCTATGCTTTGTGCGCTTATATTTTATTTGAGGATCTGGGAAGGTTATCCAAATTTCATCGACCTCATTTTCTTCAAAAATATAAGTAATAAGTTCTATCTGTGTTCTTATAAAAGCAGCATTATCTATGTTATCTTCTATTGCTGTTTTAGCACCACGCCAAAAACGTGCGCCTTTTATATCTATACCTATAAAGTTTTTGTTAGGAAAACGCTTTGCTAAACCTACAGTGTATTCGCCCTTACCACAACCCAATTCTAAGACTATGGGATTATCATTTTTAAAAACATCTTTGCGCCATTTGCCTTTTAATTTGTAGACTGCATCTACCAATTCTTCACGGCTTGGCTGAAATACGTTATGAAATGTTTCGTTTTCCTTAAATCTTTTGAGTTTATTTTTACTTCCCACAGTATTGTTGTTTCAGAATTTTATAATAATTCGGTAAAATTAAGGAAACAATTTAGGTTTATCTTTGTTTCTAACTTCCATCTACAAAAAAAGATACCAAAATACTGAAACCAATACAACACATACAAGTTAAGCCTAGAAAACGGATTTTAATTGCTCCTTTAAATTGGGGCTTAGGCCATGCTACAAGATGTATTCCGTTAATAAACGCCTTAATACTTTATAATTTTGAACCTATTATTGCTAGTGATGGCGATGCTTTACAATTACTAAAGCTAGAATTTCCTAATCTACAAACTCTTACATTACCATCGTATAATATTACGTATGCCCAAAAAGGAAAAAGTCTTAAACTAAAATTACTAAAAGACACACCTCATATTTTAAAAACGATACAACGCGAAAAAAAACTTATACTTGCTTTTGTTAAACGTGAAGCTATTGACGGTATTATATCTGATAACCGTTTTGGGGTTAGGCATAAAAAATTGCCTTGTGTTTTTTTAACTCATCAACTAAAGGTTTTAAGTGGCGCTACTACTTGGCTAAGTTCTAAAATACATCAAAATATAATTTCGAAATTTAATGAATGTTGGGTACCTGATTATGCTGGCTCAAATAATATTAGTGGAGATTTAGGCCATACAAAAACCTCTAATTATACACTAAAATACATTGGTCCATTAAGTCGCTTTGAGAAGCAAAACCATAGTTATAAATATAATATATTAGTGTTGCTCTCTGGACCAGAACCTCAGCGTGGCTATTTAGAAACCATACTATTAGAGGAGTTAAAATTATACGATGGTAAAATTCTATTTGTAAAAGGTACTGTAGAAAATGAACAAATTATAGTTGTAAAAAATAATATTACAATTTATAATTTTATGACAAGCGCCCATCTAAATACGGCATTAAATGAAAGTGATTTGGTTATAAGCAGATCTGGTTATACCACTATAATGGATTTAGCTAAACTTGAAAAAAAAGCTTTTTTTATACCTACACCAGGGCAATTTGAACAAGAGTATTTAGCCAAAAAAATTAAACAAGAAGGCATTGCTTATAACTGTAAACAAGATGATTTTAAAATAGAACTTCTCGCTGAAACAAAACACTATTCCGGATTTAAATCTTATGGCTTTGAAAGCGATTTTAAAGATTTATTCAGCCTTTTCTAGTGTAAAAGAGAATTCGCTTCCTACACCCAATTCACTTTCTATATATATGCGCTCTTCGTGTGCTTCTATAATATGTTTTACTATGGCTAGGCCTAAACCAGAACCACCTTCTTTACGAGAACCACTTTTATCTATTCTAAAAAAGCGCTCAAATAATCGTGGAATATTTTCTTTTGCTATACCCTCACCATTATCTGTAATGCGTACTATAACTTTATTCTTAATTAAACTTTCAATACTAACTTCTGTAGTTCCTTTTTCTCTTCCGTATTTAATAGAGTTTACAACTAAATTTGTAAGTACTTGTTGTATGCGTTCTCTATCGCCATTTACTATAATTGGCTTTGTATAATCAATATCAAAAGTAAGTGTAATGTGTTTTTTAGAGGCTTTCATTTCAAACAAGTCAAATACTTCTTTAACCAATTCTACAATATCAAAATTCTCTTTATTTAGCAGTAAATCACCAACCTCTAATTTGGCAATCATATCTAAATCTTTAATAATATAAATAAGCCGTTCTACACCTTTACTAGCTCTATTTAAATACTTATCTCTGATTTTTGGGTCTTTAATAGCACCATCTAACAGCGTTAAAACGTAGCCTTGAACAGTAAATAATGGGGTTTTAAGCTCGTGAGAGATATTACCCATATATTCTTTACGGTATTCTTCTCTTACTTTTAGCGTCTCAATTTCTAACTTTTTATCTCTTGCGTATTTATCTATTTCTCGAGTAAGCGTACCCATATCTGTAGTAATAGGTTGCTGCCGTAGAGTTGTAGATTCGAGAAGTGTAAGATCGTCATAAATTTGCTTAACACGCCTGTAAATAAAGCGCTCTACTCTGTATTGCACAACTATAAAACAAAGTACAAAACAAACTATCGGAAAAAACACAACTTGCCAATTAAAGGTATGGTAGTACCATAAAAAAACACTCACAAGGAGTGTTGTAAACAAGGTTACATATAACGATGTTCTCACAGCAAACTTGTATGACTTTTTAAGATTTTTGTGCTGCATTAATCTACAAACTTATACCCTACACCTTTTACAGTTTTAAAGGATTGATCACCAATTTTTTCGCGAAGTTTTCTAATATGAACATCTATTGTACGACCTCCAACTATAACTTCATTTCCCCAGACTCTGTCTAATATTTCTTCGCGTTTAAAGACTTTACCTGGCTTGGTTGCTAATAAAGATAATAACTCAAACTCTTTTCTTGGTAGTATTATTTCTTCGCCTTTATTTGTAATCTTGTATTCTTCTCTATTAATAATAAGCTCACCAATTTTTACAATAGCATCAGAGGTGATTTCGGTGTTTTTAAAACGTCTTAATAATGCCTTTACTTTACTTACTAAAACTTTAGGTTTTATAGGCTTTGTTATATAATCGTCTGCACCAGCATCAAAGCCTGCAACTTGCGAGTAATCTTCGCCTCTTGCAGTTAAAAACGTAATAATAGTATTATTTAAATCTGGTAATTCTCTTATGCGCTCGCAAGCTTCAATACCATCCATTTCTGGCATCATAACGTCTAAGATAATTAAATGTGGCTTGTGCTTCTTAGATTTTTCAACAGCTTCAATACCATTTTCTGCTGTGATTACCTGGTAACCTTCTGCTGATAAATTGTAACCTACTATTTCTAAAATATCGGGCTCATCATCAACTAATAATATTTTAATATCTTTTTTCTTCACGATGTATTAACGTTTTATTAATTGTAAATATAAAGTTTATCTGCTTTACTTAAATAGTAATTTAAATTGATAACAATTCTGTAACATTAAAATACATTCAAATTTAAGACATCTTAAACAATGCTTTTTTATTTTGCATACTTTTGCAGCATGGTAAAACAAGAGGCTATTTTTAATATAAAATCTAATACTGAATTTGAAAATTTAGCTTTAGATGTTTTTAAATTTCAGTTTAAAAACAACCCTGTTTACAGATCCTTTTGCGACTTGCTTTATAAGCACCCTTCAGATATAATACGCATTGAGGATATTCCGTTTTTACCTATTCAGTTTTTTAAAACACACCACGTTGTTAGCTCTCTTTTACCACCTAAAAAAATATTTACAAGCTCTGGCACTACTGGTAGTATTACAAGTAAACATTTAGTTACAGATGTAAAATTGTATGAGAGAAGTTATTTAGAGGGCTTTAAACATTTTTATAATGCTATTGAAGATTATGTTGTATTGGCATTGCTCCCCTCTTACTTAGAGCGCGATGGCTCTTCTTTAGTTTACATGGCTAATGATCTTATTTTAAAATCTAAACAGCCCGAAAGTGGTTTTTATTTAAATAATATTGAAGATTTAGCAAAAACACTAAACAGCCTTGAAGCTAGAGGTCAAAAAACACTACTTATAGGTGTGTCTTTTGCACTTTTGGATGTGGTAGAAAAATTTCAGTTTAGTTTGAAGCACACTATTGTCATGGAAACTGGCGGAATGAAAGGCAGGCGCAAAGAAATGATACGCCAAGAACTTCATGAAATTTTAAAAACTGGTTTTGGTGTTACCGACATTCATAGCGAGTATGGCATGACCGAACTTTTAAGTCAGGCGTATTCTAAAGGCAACGGTGTTTTTGAATGTCCACCTTGGATGAAAGTATTGACGCGAGATACCGAAGATGCGCTTACGCTACAAAAAGCAAATAAAACTGGTGGTATTAATATTATAGATTTAGCAAATTTAAACTCGTGCGCTTTTGTTGCCACCCAAGATTTGGGTAAAGTTAACGACAACGGTTGGTTTGAAATTATTGGCCGTTTTGATAACTCAGACATTCGCGGTTGTAACCTTATGGCCTTATAATTTAATACGTATTGAAAGGTTTGCAAAAAAAGCCGACTAAAAATTTAAGGTTATAAAAATAATAATTCTATGAAAAAGAAAAATTAATAATTAGCCTTAGTTGATTGGTTAGCTATGCCCAAAAGTAATTTTGGGCATTTTTTATATGGTTATACGTCACCGTAAATAATTATAAAGTTACGTTTTAAGCATAAAAAACCTGTTATATATTTTACATACAACAGGCCTTTTAAATTATACTAAAAGTAGATTACTAAATAACTTTTAAAATAAAGTTAGTTTTTTTGCCTCTACTTATAATGATGTATTTATCATTAATTAAATCTTCAGTAGATAACATATAATCTTCTTTTACTTTTACTTTATTAACAGCTACTGCATTCTCTTTTAAAGCTCTACGCGCATCTCCGTTAGAGTTTAAAAAATCTGTTTTTGCTGCTAAGGCACCTATCATATCTAAACCTTCATTAAACTCAGATTTAGAAATTTCTGCCTGTTTTACACCTTCAAAAATATCTAAAAATGTTTTTTCGTTTAGGGTTGTAATTTCTTCTTTAAAAGATTTACTAAATAAAATTTTAGACGCTTTTACTGCGTTTTCAAATTCATCTTTAGAATGTACCATAGTGGTAATTTCTTCAGCTAAACGTTTTTGCAATACCCTAAACCCAGGATCAGTATTATGCTCAGCAATAATAGTTTCAATCTCAGACTGCGTTAAAAATGTAAATATCTTAATATACTTTTCAGCATCTGCATCACTAGAATTTAACCAATATTGGTAAAACTTATATGGTGATGTTCTATTGGCATCTAACCAAACATTTCCTCCTTCAGACTTACCAAATTTAGAACCGTCACTTTTAGTAATTAGAGGACATGTAATAGCGTACCCTTTACCACCACCAACACGTCTTATAAGCTCTGTACCAGTAGTTATGTTTCCCCATTGGTCACTACCACCCATTTGTATAGAGCAATCGTTATTTTTGTATAAATGCAAAAAATCGTACCCTTGCACTAACTGGTAGGTAAACTCTGTAAAACTCATACCATCATTAGTAGATTCGCTCGAAATTCTGTTTTTCACAGAATCTTTTGCCATCATATAATTTACGGTAATATGCTTACCGACATCTCTAATAAATTCAAGGAATGAAAAATCTTTCATCCAATCGTAATTATTTACTAAAACAGCAGCATTAGGTACA
Source organism: Winogradskyella sp. (assembly GCA_028383925.1). GTDB lineage: Bacteria > Bacteroidota > Bacteroidia > Flavobacteriales > Flavobacteriaceae > Winogradskyella. The sequence goes on along the minus strand of JAOEWO010000002.1, from coordinate 181,326 downwards.
CTACTTTCAAAATCTAAAAAATGAGAGAGTTGTTGTTTTATAGCCTCTTGGTTGTGACGTAATGTTTTTTCGTCTAACAGATTACGCTCACTAGATTTACCAGAAGGATCACCAATCATACCTGTAGCACCACCAACCAAAGCAAATGGTTTATGACCACAACGTTGATAGTGTGCTAGTAACATAATAGGTACTAAATTTCCTATATGTAAAGAATCTGCCGTAGGGTCAAACCCAACATAAGCGCTTCGCATGGCCTCATTAAGATGTTCTTCTACGCCTGGCATACTATCGTGCAACATACCTCTCCACGTTAATTCTTGTACAAAATGCTTTCCCATTATAATTTAATTGTAATTAGATGTGCGCAAAGATATGTTTCCGCTTTAAAAGACAAAAGACAATTTGTTCTCATTTTTAGGAATATAAATCTTGTCTCTAAAACATATAGGTATTGATTTTAAATTTTTATGTACTATACAACGGTCTTGTTTATAATTTAGCTCTAAAAAGTGTAAATTTACCTTATGATATTAGTTACAGGCGGAACAGGATTAGTTGGCTCTCATTTACTTTTTAAGTTACTTAAAGAGGGTGAAACTGTAAGAGCAATTTATAGACGTGAAAAAACATTAAAACGTGTTAGTAATGTCTTTTCTTATTATACTGATGATGCTGACCAATTATTTAGTAAAATAGATTGGGTTGAAGCGGATATTACTAATATCCCTAAATTACAAGACGCTTTTAAAGGTGTAACTAAAGTTTATCATTGTGCTGCTTTTGTATCGTTTGAGCCCGATAAAGAAAAGTTATTACGTAAAATTAATATTGAAGGTACGGCTAATATTGTAAATCTTAGTTTAACGCATAACGTAGAGAGACTGTGCTATGTTAGCTCTATATCAGCAATTGGCCATCACACCAACCCTGAAAAACTAATTGATGAACAAACTGCCTGGAATCCTGAAGACGACAATCGTGTCTATGCTATTACTAAATACGGAGCTGAGCTCGAGGTTTGCAGAGGTACACAAGAAGGGTTAGATGCTGTAATTGTAAATCCTGGTGTTATTTTGGGACCCGGTTATTGGCATGGTGGCAATAGCGGAAGCTTATTTAAAAAAATACATAAAGGCATGCGCTACTATGTAACTGGTGTTGTTGGTTATGTTGCTGTTTTTGATGTTGTTAAAGCTATGCAGCAACTCATGGATAGTGCTATTAAAAACGAAAATTTTATTTTAGTATCAGAAAATTTAAGCTTTAAAGACTTTCAAGTTAAAGTGGCTAAAACACTTGGAGTAAAGGCCCCAAAAAAAGAAGCAAAACCATGGTTACTTAATATTGTTTGGCGATTAGACTGGCTAAATCATAAACTTTTTGGTAAACGTAGAGCCTTATCTAAGCAGACAGCAAAATCTGCTACTAGTGTTACTAAATACGATAATTCTAAACTTAAAAAAACCATGAGTTTTGAGTTTAAATCTATTGATAAGACTATTAACGATATTTCTACACAATATCTTAGAGACTTAAAAAACGGGTAACTCCTTACGAGTTTTAGTGTCTTTTACTCTTTAAGGCAATTTCTTTTTACTATCAACTCTTTCTATAGAGTCTTTTTTCTGTTGTTTTATTTCGGCCTCTTTTTCTTGTATCTTCTCATATACACTTTTCTGTGCTTCTAATCTGGCTTTTACTTTTGCAATAATAGTTTCGTAGGCTTTAGAGTCGAATGCATAATACCTATTGCTTTCTTTAAACTGAATACTATCAATACTATATTTCTCTAAAATATAAGTTTCAGGAATAAAACCGTCTTTCTCTAATAGTTTTCTATTGACACTTTTAGCAGAATTTATAACGTACAAATCGTATAAAATTTCAGACATTTTTTCTTTAGCTATAAGATTTTTTGGTGTGTCTGGCTTGTTTACATTATCGCATCCCAAACACAAAAAAACAACTACTAATATTATGCCTATTTTTTTATACATGTTACCTATTAAAAGTTAATCGTTCACCAGCTTTAACGTCTAAAACCTTAAAATTGTTGTATGCTAATTTCCCATTTACAAAAGTATGCGTAATTCTACTTTTAAAGGTATTACCCTCAAACGGAGACCAACCGCATTTGTATAAAATATTATCTTTATTAACGGTCCATGGATTTTGCGGATCTAGAATCACCAAATCGGCAAAATAACCTTCTCTTATATAACCTCGTTTTTCTACATCAAATAATATTGCCGGATTATGGCATGCTTTCTCAACAATCTTCTCTACTGAAATTTTACCTTGGTGATGTGCTTCAAATAATGCGACTAAAGCATGCTGCACTAATGGCCCACCAGAGGGTGCACTTGTGTAAGGGTTATTTTTCTCTTCTAATGTATGTGGTGCATGGTCTGTAGCAATAACATCTATTCTGTCATCTAAAAGTGCTTTCCATAATTGATCTCTGTCTTTAGAGGTCTTAACAGCCGGATTCCATTTAATATGACTTCCTTTTTTAGCATAGTCTTTATCAGAAAACCATAAATGATGAATACAAACCTCTGCCGTAATCTTTTTATCCTTTAATGGTGTTTTATTAGAAAACAATTTGGTTTCCTTACCTGTAGATAAATGAAAAACATGCAGTCTTGCTCCTGTTTTTTTAGCTAACTCAATAGCTTTTGATGATGATATGTAACACGCATCTTCACTTCTAATAATTGGGTGCATAGCCATAGGGATGTCATCACCATACTCTTCTGTATATTTTGCTAAATTCTTTTTTATTGTAGCTTCATCCTCGCAATGCACAGAAATAACCATGTCTGTACTAGAAAATATTTTTTCAATAACCTTAGGGTCGTCAACAAGCATATTACCAGTAGATGAACCTAAAAATAATTTTAACCCAGCAACACTTTTAGGATCTACTTTTAAAATTTCATCAAGATTATCGTTAGTGCCACCAAACATAAACGAGTAATTGGCGTGAGATGAACGGGCTGCAATAGCAAATTTTTCTTCTAATTTTTTAACAGTTGTTGTTTGCGGATTGGTATTTGGCATTTCTATAAAAGACGTAATACCTCCAGCCAAAGCTGCTTTAGATTCTGTTTCTATATTGGCTTTGTGCGTTAATCCTGGTTCTCTAAAATGCACTTGGTCATCTATCATACCAGGTATTAGATAATTTCCTTCTACATCAATCACAGTCATATCAGCAGATTTAACACTAATAGAGATATCTATTTCTTTAATGATATTATCTTCAATTAATAAATCGCCCTCAAAGATTTTACCTTCATTGACTATTCTTGCATTTTTTATAAGTGTTTGCTGCTTCATCATCTCTCTTAATTGCTAAATAAACTTTTTAATTTTAAACTTATGACACCAAAAATAGCTTCAGATATAATACTACCGCTCATTTTAGATTTCCCTTTAGTTCTGTCTCTAAAAATAACAGGGATTTCTACAATTTTAAAGCCCTTATTATGCGCTTTAAATTTCATTTCAATCTGAAAAGCATAACCAACAAATCTAATTTTACTAAGATTTACAGCTTCTAAAACTTGCCTTTTATAACACACAAAACCAGCTGTTGCATCTTTAATAGGCATTCTTGTTATTAATCTTACATACATAGAAGCGCCATAAGACAATAAAATACGCGACAAAGGCCAGTTTACAACCGTAATCCCCTTAACATATCTAGAACCTACAGAAATATCTGCTCCGTCTATAGCGCAGGCATTATATAGCTTTATTAAATCATCTGGATTATGAGAAAAATCTGCATCCATTTCAAAAATAAATTTATAATCCTTACTTAAACACCAATTAAAACCAGCAATATAAGCTGTACCAAGCCCACTTTTTTTAGCTCTATTTACTAAAAATAAACGCTCTGGGTATGATTTAATTAACGTGTTAACTTTGGCGGCTGTTCCATCTGGAGAATTATCATCTACAACTAGTATATGAAATACTTTGTGCTGTGAAAATACAGCCTTAATAATGGCTTCAATATTTTCAATCTCTTTGTATGTTGGGATTATGACTACAGCGTCAGACATGTATACTATTTAAAAAACACTTTTTTAAAGTGGCATTGTTATTTTAGCAAAAGTAAAGTTTTTAATGCACTAAATACCGTAAAATGTTTTTTTGAGTCTATAAAAAAATGATGTTGGGTTACACTTTTTTCTTTATAATTTAGCGCTATGCGAAATTTCATTACTCATAATTGGTTTACAATTTTTTCGGTACTGAGTCTAGGACTCATTGTCGCAGCAAAATACGTGAATGCTTTGAGGTTTAACGACTTTTTACTTGTAATTAGTAATCCTAAATATTTAAAAATATACTCAAGGGATCAAAAATTTATTGACCTTTTTGATAGTTTCCTTTTCATAAACCTCGCTCTATCGCTTAGCATATTTATTTATTTTGGGTATAACACCTACGTAACTCCTATAAATTTTGAATTATTTGAGTTTTTAAAACTACTCTTTGCAGTTTCGACACTAATTATAATTAAAACCCTTTTAGAACGGCTTATTGGCAGTCTTTTTGAAATTGACAACTTAATTGATGACTACCTTTTTCAAAAAACAGCGTTTAAAAACTATTCTGGTATTTTACTCTTAATTACCAACCTTATTCTTCTTTACACCAACACCAATATTAATGTTGTTATTGTTGTTTCTTTTTCTGCTGTATTATTAGTAAACATCATAGGATTCTTCACCTCATTCAAAAATTATCAAAAACTTCTAATTCCTAATTTGTTCTATTTTTTATTGTATCTTTGCGCTCTCGAAATTGGACCTTATATACTTTTATACAAGGCTATTACGGGAAATAACATTTAAATAACCGCGTTTACATATGAAAGTGAAAACGATTTTAGTATCGCAACCAGAACCTAAAGTAGAAAACTCACCTTACTTCGATTTGCAAGAAAAGCAAAAAGTAAAGGTAGATTTTAGACCTTTTATTCATGTTGAAGGTGTTTCGGCAAAGGACATTAGACAACAAAAAATAGAACTAAATAAGTACACTGCTATAATACTTACAAGTAGAAATTCAGTAGATCATTTCTTTAGAGTCGCAGATGAAATGCGCTTTAAAGTACCAGATTCTATGAAGTACTTTTGCCAGTCTGAAGCTGTTGCTTATTATTTACAAAAATATGTAGTTTACAGAAAACGTAAAATCTATGTTGGTAAGCGTAATTTTGAAGATTTAATGCCTTTAATTAAAAAATACAAGGATGAATCTTTCTTACTGCCTACAACAGATAAAGTAAAGCCTGTTATTATAGAAACTTTAGATAGTTTAGGTATAAAGTGGACGCAAGCTACATTTTACAAAACTGTGATTAGCGATTTATCTGACTTAGCAAATGTATATTACGATATTTTAGTATTCTTTAGCCCATCTGGTATAGACTCTTTATTTAAGAATTTCCCAGACTTTGAGCAAAACGATACGCGTATTGCTGTTTTTGGTAACACAACCGTTAATGCTGTAAAGGAAAAAGGATTGCGTGTAGATATTTCTGCGCCAACACCAGAAACTCCTTCTATGACTATGGCGCTTCAAAAATATATTGACTCTGTAAATAAGGGTAAATAATATACCTCTTATTCAAATACATAAAAAAAGCGATTCTAAATTTTAGAATCGCTTTTTTATTTGTGTGCTAATTAACTATTAAAACGCATAACGCTGTGGGCCACCACGTCTAATTTCTTCAGATGCATTAGCCTCAAACTGCTTAAAGTTTTTTCTAAATGCATTAGATAATTTAAAGGCCATTTTGTAATATGCCTCATCATCATTCCAAGTAGTTCTAGGACTTAATACTGCTGTTGGCACACCAGGACAACTTCTTGGTTGCGCAACACCAAATACAGAATGTATATGATAATTTTCGTAAGTATAATCACCTAAATCACCATTTAAAGCTGCATTAATCATGGCACGTGTGTATTTTAATTTCATACGTGTACCAACACCGTAAGGACCACCTGTCCAACCGGTATTAACTAACCAAACATTAACACCAGCATCTTTCATTTTTTTACTTAACATATCTGCATACTCAGTAGGATGTAATGGCATAAAAGGTGCACCAAAACATGCCGAAAACGAAGGTACAGGTTCTACAACACCAGCTTCTGTACCAGCAACCTTAGCTGTGTAACCAGAAATAAAGTGAAATGCGGCCTGACTAGGTGTTAACTTAGATATTGGAGGTAATACACCAAAAGCATCTGCAGTTAAGAAAAATATATTTTTTGGGTTTTTACCAATAGATGGTTTTCTAATATTTTCTATGTGGTAAATAGGGTAACTTACTCTAGTATTTTGGGTGATAGAAGTATCTGCAAAATCTACAGCACCTTTATCATCCATAACCACATTTTCTAAAATTGCTCCTTTTTTAATTGCAGCAAAAATTTCTGGCTCTTGTTCTTGAGATAGGTTAATTACTTTAGCGTAACAACCACCTTCAAAATTAAAAATAGTGTTTTCTTTTGTCCAACCGTGTTCATCATCTCCAATTAGGCTACGATTTACATCTGTAGATAACGTTGTTTTACCAGTACCAGATAATCCAAAGAAAATTGCAGTATCACCTTCTGGCCCAACATTAGCACTACAGTGCATTGGTAAAGTTTCTTTAAAAACAGGTAAGATAAAATTTAAGGCAGAAAATATACCTTTTTTAATTTCGCCTGTATAACCAGTGCCTCCAATAAGTGCAATTTTTCGTGTAAAATCTAAAATTGCAAAGTTGTGCTGACGTGTACCATCTACCGATGGGTCTGCCATAAAACCTGGCGCATTTACTACTGTCCACTCTGGCGAAAAGTCTTTTAACTCATCTTCCGTAGGGCGCAAAAACATATTGTAAGCAAACATGTTACTCCACGGGTACTCGTTTATAACTCTAATATTTAGTTTATAATCTTCGTCTGCGCAAGCATAACTATCTCTAACATAAAGCGCTTTCTCAGATAAATAGGCAGTAACTTTATCATATAGTTTCTGAAATTTATCACTATCAAAAGCAATATTAATATCTCCCCACCACACTTTGTCTTTAGTAATGGCATCTTTTACAATAAACCTATCCATTGGAGAACGACCTGTAAATTCACCTGTGTTAACAGCTAAAGCACCAGAAGCAGATTCTACACCCTGGCCTTTAGAGATTGTTTCAGCATGAAGCTCATCTGAAGATAATTGATAATTAACTTTGGCATTTGTAATACCGTATTGATCTAACGAAATCGTTTTCGTTGATTTTGTATGGTTTACCATAATCTTTGTCTTGTTTTAGAAGTACAAAATTAAAACATTATTTTAAAACAACGGTGCGGATTAACATTAATCGACCTTTGTCTTTAATATTCCGATTAACATAACCAACCATGCCATAATCAACGACAAACCACCTAGTGGTGTTACAATCGCAATGGCCTTAAAATCAAAAGCTGAGAGCTTATTTGTAGCTAAACCGTATATAGAACCTGAAAATAAAATAAGTCCTATTATGACTAAATAAAGTATATATTTTTTATTTTTTTGAGACACAAAAGAAGTACCACCAAGTATTAGTAAAAAAAAGGCATGATATATTTGATATCTAACACCAGTTTCAAAAGATTTAATAGCATCATTGTCAACAAGTTTCTCTAAACCATGAGCTGCAAAAGCACCTAAAATAATGCCCAACATTCCTAAAAGAGCACCTGTTATTAATAATTTTTTGTTCATATTAAAGTTTAATTTCAATCTATAATACCTTTTGTATTTACTACATTCGTGCTATACAAATTTAGTCATATATACTTATTATGCGAAAGATTTTAATCATTGGCGCAGGTAAATCCTCGTCTTACCTTATAAAATATTTATTAGATAAATCTCAATCTGAAAATTTACATATCACCATTGGTGATCTTAATGTAGAAAACGCTAAAAAACTAGTAGGTTCACACAACAATGTAAATATTGTTCATCTTGATGTTTTTAATGCGCAATCGAGAACTATTGCGGTAAAAGATGCAGATATTGTAGTGTCCATGCTTCCTGCACGTTTCCATATTGAAGTAGCAAAAGACTGTATTACCTATAAAAAACATATGGTAACTGCCTCTTATGTTAGTGCAGAAATGCAAGCACTTAATGAAGATGCGATTGCTAATGGACTCGTTTTTATGAATGAAATTGGTGTAGATCCTGGCATTGATCACATGAGCGCTATGCAGGTTATAGACCAAATAAGAGACAAAGGTGGTAAAATGATTTTATTTGAATCTTTTACTGGTGGGCTTGTCGCACCAGAAAGCGATACAAACCTATGGAATTATAAATTTACATGGAACCCTAGAAATGTCGTTGTAGCAGGACAAGGTGGTGCTGCAAAGTTTTTACAAGAAGGACAGTTTAAGTACATTCCGTACAACCGTTTATTTAGACGTACCGAATTTTTAGAAGTAGAAGGTTATGGCCGTTTTGAAGCGTATGCTAATAGAGATTCTTTAAAATACCAAAACGTATATGGATTAGATTATATAAAAACGCTTTATCGAGGCACTATGAGACGTGTTGGATTTAGTCGTGCTTGGAATGTTTTTGTACAACTTGGCATGACAGATGACAGCTATACAATAGACGACAGTATTAATATGAGTTATCGCGATTTTGTAAATGCATTTTTACCTTACAGTCCAACAGATTCTGTAGAACTTAAGTTTAGACATGCTTTAAAAATTGACCAAGATGATATTGTTTGGGATAAATTTTTAGAATTAGACCTATTCAATTCTGAAAAAATGGTTGTATTAGAAAAAGCGACACCTGCTCAAATTTTGCAAAAAATACTACTAGATAGCTGGACGCTAAACCAAGATGATAAAGATATGATTGTAATGTACCATAAGTTTGGCTACGAACTTAATAGCAAAAAACATCAAATTGATGCTACTATGGTTACCGTTGGGGAGGACCAAACTTACACCGCAATGGCAAAAACTGTTGGTTTACCTGTAGCCATAGCCACTGTAGCGATTTTAAATGGTAAGATTAAAACACCTGGTGTACAAATACCTATTACAAAAGAAGTTTATACACCTATTCTAAAAGAATTAGAAACTTACGGAGTTGTTTTTAAAGAAAAAGAAGTTTCTTACTTGGGTTATAATCCCTTAAATGTTTGAAATGAGGCTTTAGTTAACTAGTTTAACACTGAACATGTAATACTTGCATACTAAATGCTGCGCTACTATTTCAAATTGAAATCATTTCATTATTTTTAACTTTCAATTTTAAACTAAAGTACAGATGAAGGTTAAGGATAATGGGATTTATATTGATGGTATTGATAAAAAGATACTACGTGCTTTAATGGCAGATGCAAGAACACCAATTTTAGAAATAGCTCGCCATGTTGGTATCTCTGGCGCAGCTATACATCAACGGCTTAAAAAATTAGAAAAATCTGGATTACTTGCAGGATCAAAATTTGTTATTAACCCGAAAGCCTTAGGGTACTCAACAATGGCATTTGTTGGTATATATTTAGATAAAGCTGTTAGCAACCCTGAGGCTGTAAAACAATTACAAAAAATACCCGAGGTTATAGAATGTCATTATACCACAGGGCACTGGAGTATTTTTATTAAGATTTTAGCTAAAGATAATGAGCATTTAATGCATGTTTTAAATACAGACATACAAGGTATAAAAGGAGTGTCTCGTACCGAAACGTTTATCTCTTTACAAGAACAAATTAATAGACAGATTAAAATCTAAATTTCTTCAACAAAAAAAGAGCAGTTTTAAAAGTATACTTTTAAAACTGCTCTTTTTTAATACTACTTTTTAAGTAACTATAACTTAATCTCTAGACATAAAAATTCTAAGTATATACCAAAACAATAGCATAAGCGAAGCAAATAAACCTAAAGCTGCAGGTATATAATCTTCTACACCAAATTTATTAACCAAATTAGAAGTTTGGTATAAAATAGAGCCACCTGCCAATAAACACATACCTACAGAAAACCACAATCCTAAATTAAAGCCAAATAAAATACCCGCTATAATTAGGCCAATAGCTATAAAGAAACCAATAGTTAAACCTGTTTTTAGGAATGAAAAATCTGTTTTTGTCATTAATACGGCAACAGACAAGCCTGTAAAAAGAGCTAAAGTAACAGTTGACGCTTGGTAAAGAATTTCTACACCAGAGTCCATATAAAATGCAGCCATAGCAATCATTGGTACAAATATTAAGGCCTGAAAGAAGATATAAATACCATACGCTAAATATTGCATATTCTTATCTGTTGTACGCATTGCCATGTTCTCTGCATAACTTGTAGCTAGCATAAAACCGCCTAGCATTATAAGCCATTTATAACCTTCTGTCATTGAGAACATAAACTCAATTATAGTATCACTTTGCATTAATAAATATTCGAAAAGAATAAACACAAGTACACCACCTGCAACATGAGAATAGGTTTTTTTATAAAATACAACACGCTCAACGTCAGAGAGGCTCCCTATCATAACTTTTACTTGTTGGTGCTCTTGTTGCTCTGGTAATTGGTTTTCCATTTTTTTTTTGATTAATTTAATATTTTTAAAGTAAGTATTTTCTTGAAATAAAACAAAAACAGATTAAAAAAATTGCTTTACAATTTCAGAGTTTACCGTCTATTTAAATAAATACTTACAAAATAAAGTAGTGTTGCCAAAGAGCCCAATGCCGCTACTAAATAGGTGCGTGCTGCCCATTTTAAAGCATCTTCAGAACCTTTGTACTCGTCTTTTGTAACCATATTTTTATGCTTTAACCAAGCTAATGCGCGGTTACTCGCGTCATACTCAACTGGTAACGTAATAAATGTAAAGGCTGTAGTTACAGCAAATAAAACAATACCTATAAGCAATATAGAACTACCAAAAGAACTTGTTACTGACAATACCAAACCCGCCATAATAACTATGTTAGACAACTTACTACTTATACCAACTGCGGGTACAATAGCAGATCGCATTTTTAACCAACTGTAAGCCTGTGCATGTTGTACGGCATGGCCAACTTCGTGAGCAGATACTGCCGCAGCAGATGTATTACGTGCATTATAAACGACCTCACTTAAATTTACTGTTTTATTTTTTGGATTGTAATGGTCTGTTAATTGGCCTGGTGTAGATATTACCTCAACATCTGTTATACCATGATCTGCTAACATTTTTTCAGCTATTTCTTTACCGCTTAAACCATTTTTAAGACTTACTTTAGAATAGAATTCAAATTTACTTTTTAATTTATTGCTAACATAAGAGCTTACTAAAAATATAGCTCCTGCAATTATATAATATCCCATCATATTTTTAACACATTAAAATTTACTGGTATAAAGATAGCAAATAGTAAGCCATTTAATAGTTAAGAAATTTTGTCAGATTATTATAAAAACCTGTTGTACATTTTGTAATAGAATTTAGCAATGTCAGTTCGAGTAATTTTGAGGTGTAAAAATAGCATCTAGAACTATTTAAAAACTAAAATACTGCTTCTCTAAACTAATTTCTCTCATTTTAAACCGAAAAATAAGCTCTAAGTGATAAATTTTACCATAATGTACAACTAACTTGTAAAGCTAAATTTATGATTTACAGAATTTCTACAGACCAATTAAAAGCTTCTGCTATTTCTTGATAAACAATTTTACCATTAACGATATTTAGACCTTTTGCTAGCGTTTTATCTTTATTACAAGCATTTTCCCAACCGTCATTTGCCAAACGCAAAACATAAGGTAAGGTTACATTTGTCAATGCCAGAGTTGATGTATAAGGCACTGCACCAGGCATATTTCCTACGCAATAGTGCACTACGTCATCTATAATAAATGTAGGGTCCTCATGTGTTGTGGCTTTAGTAGTTTCCATACAACCACCTTGATCTACAGCCACATCAACAAGTACAGTGCCAGGACGCATATCTTTTAGCATATCCCTTGTTATCAATTTTGGTGCTTTTGCACCTTTTACTAAGACACCACCAATAATTAAATCATGATCTTTTATACGTTTTCTAATGGTATACTCGCTAGAAAACTCTGTAACCACATGTGGTGGCATTACATCATTAACATAACGTAATTGTTTCATATTAATGTCCATAACCGTAACGTGCGCACCCAAACCTGCTGCCATTTTTGCGGCTTGTATACCAACAACACCAGCACCTAGAACCAACACTTTTCCTGGTGGCACACCTGGTACACCACCTAATAATACACCTCGACCTTTAATTGGTTTTTCTAAATATTTAGCTCCTTGTTGTATGGCCATGCGACCTGCAACTTCAGACATTGGTGTTAATAATGGCAAGGAACCATCTGCATCTTCAACAGTTTCGTAAGCAATACAAACAGACTTACTCTTAATCATCGCTTTGGTTAAAGGCTCACTTGAAGCAAAATGGAAATAAGTAAACACCACGTGGTTAGACTTTATAAATGCGTACTCTTCTGCAATGGGTTCTTTAACCTTTACAATCATATCTGCAGCAGCATAAACCGCTTCAATAGTATCTAAAACAGTAGCCCCAACCCTTTTATAATCTTCATCAAAAAAGCCACTACCAAAACCAGCATCTTTCTGTACAAAAACGGTATGATTGTTTTTTGTTAATTCAAAAACACCAGAAGGCGTCATACCTACTCTATTTTCATTATTCTTAATTTCCTTTGGAACACCAATTGTCATGCCTGTAAATTTTTGAGATTAATAGCTTTAGCAAATACCATTAAAAAAAATAGCTATCCAAATTTGGATAGCTATTTAAAGACATTTTTACTGAATTATTATTTTGAGGCTTTTATTTTGAGATATTTACAAAATAGCACTTATTTTCAGTGAGATACCAAAATAGATGAACGTAAAATTGTTTCGATAAAGTAAAAACTAGATTGATTCTTGAACGGTTCTCGATACTAAATTGCAAAAAGCAATTTCACTCGAACTGACCATTACTTAAAATAAATTAACAAATAAACCTTGAGCGTCACTTCGAGTGATTTGTGAAGTATGAGCAAATTGTATCGAGAAGCTTATAATCTGTTCTCGATACTAAATTGAAAAAAAGCAATTTCACTCAAACTGACCATTACTTAAAATAAATTAACAAATAAACCTTGAACGTCACTTCGAGTGATTTGTGAAGCATGAGCAAATTGTATCGAGAAGCTTATAATCTGTTCTCGATACTAAATTGAAAAAAAGCAATTTCACTCAAACTGACCATTACTTAAAATAAATTAACAAATAAACCTTGAACGTCACTTCGAGTGATTTGTGAAGCATGAGCAAATTGTATCGAGAAGCTTATAATCTGTTCTCGATACTAAATTGAAAAAAAGCAATTTCACTCAAACTGACCATTACTTAAAATAAATTATAAGATCGCTGCCTACGCAGGAATTTGTTACCCAACAATATTTACAATCTTACCAGGCACCACAATCACTTTCTTAGGTGTTCTGCCCTCTAATTGTGCCATGGTTTTTTCGTTAGCCATAACTGCAGCTTCAATGTCATCTTTAGACATATCCATTGGTAGCTCTAATGTAAAACGCATTTTACCATTAAATGAAATGGGATAATTTTTGCTGCTTTCTACCAAATGACTCGCATCAAATTCTGGAAAAGGTGCTGTAGAAATGGACGTACTATGTCCTAATTGTTCCCACAACTCTTCTGCAATATGCGGTGCATAAGGCGATATTAAAACCAATAAAGGTTCTAAGATGTCTTTACTCGTGCACTTTTGAGCTGTTAACTCATTTACTGCAATCATAAAAGTTGAAACAGACGTATTAAAAGAGAAGTTCTCAATATCTTCAGCAACTTTTTTTATGGTTTTATGTAAAGTCTTAAAAGCCCCATCCGACTTCCCCAGAGGAGAAGAGTCTGCGTAGAATGCTCCATTTTCTCCTTGATGGTAAAGTTTCCATAGTTTTTTGAGGAAATTATGTACACCTGATATACCAGCAGTATTCCAAGGTTTGTATTGTTCTAATGGACCAAGGAACATTTCGTAGAGTCTTAGACTGTCTGCACCGAAATCTTCTACAATTTGGTCTGGATTGACCACGTTGTATTTAGATTTGGACATTTTTTCGACTTCGCGTTTGACTTTAAATACCCCATCCGAATCAGTTATAAATTCTGCGTTTTTAAATTCTGTTCTCCAATCTTTAAAAGCTTCTAAATCTAATTCGTCAGAAGAATTTACTAATGAAACATCTGCATGTATATAAGTTAAAAATAAATTTGAAGCATGATGTTTTTCAATTACAGCATCACTAAACCTTTCCTTAATTTTATCAAATATTAGCTTTTTAAGATTTTCATTCTCAGTATTTTCAATCAAATTAGCTGAACAATAAATAGGTGTTTTTGCTCTTTGTTCATCTGTTTCTGTCTTAGAAGTTTGAATATATACTTTTGCAACAAAAGCACTAGTCCCAAGTATCATCCCTTGGTTAATCAACTTTTTAAAAGGCTCTTCTACATTAACGAAACCGCGATCTTTCAGTAATTTTACCCAAAAACGTGAGTATAATAAATGGCCTGTTGCGTGCTCGCTTCCACCTATGTATAAATCTACATTTTCCCAATAGTTAAGTGCGTCTTTACTTGCAAAGGTTTCATCTCGCATAGCATCTTCCATATAACGGAAAAAGTACCAAGAACTACCTGCCCAACCTGGCATAGTATTCAATTCTAAAGGATGAATAGTTGTATTATTTATTTTATCATTAGAAACTACAGAATTACTTTCCGTACACCAAGCCCAAACGTCTGCACGGCCTAAAGGTGGTTCGCCTTCTTCGGTTGGTAAATATTTTTCTACTTCTGGCAGTACAATAGGCAAATGTGCTTTGTCTATCATTTGTGGCATGCCGTTTACATAATACACAGGGAATGGTTCTCCCCAATAACGCTGGCGAGAAAATACAGCATCTCGCAATCTGTAATTGGTTTTACCTTCTCCTTGTTTTATGTTTTCAAGCTCATAAATGGCACGTTTGCTTGCTTTTTTATAGTTCATACCGTTAAGGAAATCACTATTTGCAATTTTTACATTGTCTTTAGAACCGTAAGCTTCTTCAGAAATATCTACACCTTCAAAAATATTAGGAATATCGATACTAAAATGTTTCGCAAAATCGTAATCGCGTTGGTCACCGCAAGGTACAGCCATAACTGCACCAGTTCCGTAACTAGCTAATACATAATCACCAATCCAAATTTGAATGGGTTGTTTTGTAAAGGGATGCTCTGCATAAGCGCCTGTAAACACACCCGAAATGGTTTTTACATCTGCCATACGCTCACGCTCGCTTCGCTTTGCTGTTTTTTCTATGTAAGCTTCTACAGCTTCTTTCTGAGCTTCAGTTGTTATTTTTGAAACTAATTCGTGTTCTGGTGCGAGTGTCATGAAAGAGACCCCAAAAATGGTGTCTGGTCTTGTGGTGAAGACGTCTATTTTTTGAGACATCTCGACTTCGCTCGATGTGACAGCAGGAATGACCTTAAATGTTACAGATGCACCAACAGATTTTCCAATCCAATTACGTTGTGTTTCCTTAAGTGCATCTGTCCAATCAATAGTATCTAATCCTTGAAGCAAACGTTCTGCATACGCAGAAATTCGCATGCTCCATTGTGTCATTTTTTTACGCACTACAGGATGACTTCCACGTTCGGACACCCCGTTTACAATTTCGTCATTAGCCAAAACGGTTCCTAACTCTGGGCACCAGTTTACTTCTGTTTCGGCTAAATAAGTTAATCTGTATTTTAAAAGTATTTCTTCTTGTTGTTCTGCTGAATAACTGTTCCAATCTTCAGCTGTAAATGCTTCAATATTATCATCGCAAGCTGCATTTACAGTTGTGTTACCTTCTAAAGTAAACTTAGAAATTAAGGTCTTTATATCTTCGGCTTTATTTGAATCGTTATTGTACCACGATTCAAATAATTGAATAAAAATCCACTGTGTCCATTTGTAATATTCAGGGTTTGAAGTACGCACTTCACGACTCCAATCAAAAGAAAAGCCAATTTGATCTAATTGTCTTCTGTACGTTTTAATATTAGTCTCCGTAGTAATTGCCGGATGCTGACCTGTCTGAATTGCATATTGTTCTGCTGGTAATCCAAAACTATCATAACCTTGAGGATGCAATACATTGAAACCTTTATGACGTTTGTAGCGTGCATAAATATCACTAGCAATATAACCTAATGGATGCCCAACGTGTAAGCCTGCTCCAGAAGGATAAGGGAACATATCTAAAACGTAATATTTTGGTTTGTCGCTTGTGTTAGACGCTTTAAACGTTTGGTTTTTTGCCCAATGGTCTTGCCATTTTTTTTCAATATGATTGAAATCGTACCTCATTATATTTTACTTGAAATAAGGTGCAAATTTAACGGTATTACAACACAATAAAAAACTAAACGTTGTAATTATAATTAATGAAACAAGGCTATCTAACTAATTATAATTTTTCTAAAATTTAAAAGGATTCCCGTTTTCACAGGAAAGACAATTCAAATGAAATCAAAAGACTAATATCTTTTGAAGTTTTATTCGTATTCTTTATTATTTTTACAGCACTAATTTAAAGTAATCTATGGCATCATCTTTTGACAAATACCAAAAACGTAAACTCATATCATCTTACGTCTCTGTTGTGATTAGTATCGCTTTGGTTTTGTTTCTTTTAGGCTGTTTAGGATTGTTGGTGATTAACTCTAAAAAAGTAGCAGATCATTTTAAAGAGCAAGTGGTTATGACCATTTATCTTAACGATACAGCTAAAGATGTTGAAGTGAATCAGCTAAATAAAAGTTTGGCTATGGCAGACTACACTAAAGAGGCAAAATATGTTTCTAAAGAGGTTGCTGCTGACCTTATGAAAGCAGAAACAGGTGAGGATTTTATGGATTTTGTGGGTTACAATCCTCTAAAAAACTCTATTGACGTTTATCTAAAAGCAGATTTTGTAACTACAGAACAACTTACTGAAATTAGCGACAACCTATCTAACAAAGCGTTTATTGAAGAAATAAAATACGACAACGATTTGGTTGAACTTATGAATGATAATGTAAAAAAAATCACGTTTTGGATATTACTCATTAGTGGTTTATTTACACTAATTGCTGTTTTATTAATTAACAGTTCTATTAGACTAGCCGTTTATTCTAAGCGATTTATTATTAAAACCATGCAAATGGTAGGTGCAACAAAAACGTTTATTCGCAGGCCTTTTGTTTGGAAAAGCGTACAACTTGGTATTATTGGTGCTCTAGTTGCTTTAGCAGGTATGGCCATAGTTTTGTATTACTTAGACCTTACGTTTCCTGAACTAGAATTGCTAAAAAACACCCTACCAATTATTGCTTTATTTGCTGGTATATTTCTTTTAGGTATTGTAATTACTTGGATTAGCACCTTTATTGCGACGCAACGTTTCTTAAATTTAAAGACAGACCAGCTCTATTATTAAATATACAATACGAAAACCCAACTTTTCTCGTTTTAAAATTAAATAATCAATTAAAAATGAGATATAGTCTTCTAATTTTAGCTGTGCTGCTTTGTTGTTTTTCTTGCAAAAAAGAAGTTGCAGTAGCAGAAATAGGTAATCAAGCACCAGCATATACATTCACGAATATTCTTAATAGTAATTCTTCAACTATTGCTCTTAAAGATCTTAAAGGTAAAACGGTAATACTAGAGTTTTGGGCAACCTGGTGTGGGCCTTGTATTCCTGCTATGAGAAAACTAGACAGTCTTCAAAAAGAGTTTAAGGATGATTTAGAAATTATTACCATTTCTGGCGAAGGCAAAGAAAGATTAGAACGATTTATTAAAACTACAAACACAAGTTTGCGTGTTGTATCTGACACAACACACTCTAATAGTTTTAAGTATAAGGTTATTCCACATTCTGTAATACTAGATAAAAACGGTATCGTTAGAGCCATAACTAGTCCCGAAAATATTACCTCTAGCGTAATTAAAACACTCATTACAACTAATAGTATCGATTTACCAATTAAAGATGATTTTTATTTAGATCCAAATTTAAAAGTTGAAACCCTTGCCACGATCGACAATTCTGATTATCGCTTAATGTTAAAGGGTTACGACCAAGAAAAGAGAAGTAGTACAAAACCATTAATGTCTATTGATGGTAACCGTAATGGTATAGAAATAAATAATCTTACAATCCCGAGTATTTACCAAGCCTTATATAACGTAGCATCGCCTTCAAGAATTATCTATGCAGATGGTTTATCTGATTCTGATTTTCCTTTTGAAAATGACTACAGATTTAGCTTCACTATTGAAGTCTCTGAAGCTTTTGAAGATAAGTGGAGTGAAACTGCTACATCGTTTTTGAATAATCATTTTAATACAAATGGTAGAATGACTACTGTAAATAAAGACGTTTATGTTTTAACGAAAACAAGTGATGTCCTAAAACCTTCTGAAGCAGAAAAAACAGAATTTATGTTTATGGGGCCAATTCTAAATACAAAGAAAATAAAAATGAATCGTTTGGTTAGTTATTTAGAAAACTTTACCGATTTACCAGTTGAAGATCAAACCAATTTAAATGACGCTTACGATATTTCGTTAAACTCGCAAGAAGAAGATCCTAAAACAATACATACAGAATTAGCTAAATACGGTTTAAAACTTGGACGGTCTGAAACTCCATTGTCTATTGAAGTGCTAGAAATATTTAAGAAAAAAGAGTAGTATGTTAATCGTATTTCTGTGATAAAAAAAACAATTTCTTATACCTTAATTAGTTTAGTTTTATTATAACTTTTAATTGTATTCTTTTTTAAGTCTTGTGTTATATACCAACCTAAAGCGCGAGAGGTTGTAATCACAAAAACTGAAAATATTTGAGCAAATTCTACTTACTATATTCAATTTTTAGACACCAAAAGAAAGGTATATTACATCAATAGAAGATTAGAACAAGGTCTAAATTTAGAAACTCTTAACGCAATAGTTTTAAATAAAACCGTTACTTTGCAGCTACCAAAGTTAACATTTGGAGCTTCTACACATATTGCGCAACTCGCAATAGAAGACCAAATTATATTTACAGAATTTAAAAACCAATGGGAGAAAAGAAACGCAAAGCAGCAGCAGAAGCCGAGTTTATTTTTGGCAAAAAAAATTATAAATGGTTATTTATTGGCTTAGCATTTATAGTTATAGGTTTTATTCTTATGTCTGGTGGTGGTAGCGATGACCCAAATGCGTTTGACCCATCTATCTTTAGCTGGAGACGCATACGCTTAGCACCAACCTTAGTATTAATAGGTTTTGGAATACAGGTTTATGCCATTCTATTAAACCCAAATAAAGTTTCAAAAAAGTAAGCTGCTTTTTAATTACTTTTACGCGTGTCTTATTACAAATTGACACTTTTACCACATGGAAATTATAGATGCTATTATATTAGGAATAATTCAAGGACTTACTGAATTTTTACCAGTCTCTTCGAGTGGGCATTTAGAACTAGGAAAGGCTATTCTTGGTAGTAATTCTATACCCGAAGAAAGTTTATTATTTACCGTAGTACTTCACTTTGCAACCGCACTAAGTACTATTGTTATTTTTAGAAAAGATATTGTCGAAATTATTTCTGGAGTATTTAAAGGGATAACTACACTACAATGGACAGAAGCGTCTAAATTTTCAGCTAAAATTGTATTATCAATGATACCAGCTGTAATTATTGGTTATAAATACGAAAGCGATTTTGAAAAACTTTTTGGAAATAATATACTTCTAGTAGGTTGCATGCTCATAGTAACTGCTGTATTACTAATTTTAGCAGACCGCGCAAAAAAAACACATAAAAAAGTAGGCTTAAGAGATTCTTTTATAATTGGTATAGCACAAGGTATCGCTATGCTACCAGGTATTTCGCGCTCTGGCGCTACCATATCTATATCTGTACTTTTAGGTATTGATAAAACAAAAGCGGCACGTTTTTCATTTTTAATGGTTATTCCTTTAATCTTTGGAAAAATAGCAAAAGACATTTTAGAAGGTCAGATTGATTATAACAATAGTAGTTTTACGTATTTAGGTGCTGGTTTTATTGCCGCATTTATATCTGGCTTGTTTGCTTGTACCTGGATGATTTCTATTGTTAAAAAAAGCAAATTAACATACTTCGCTATCTACTGTGTTATTGTTGGTATCACTGCAATAATCTGGACTTTTCTATAAACAACATTGACCTTTAAATTATGAAAAGCGAAGAAGATTTTAAAAACGGACAGGTTTTACTTATTGATAAACCTCTCACTTGGACGTCTTTTCAGGCCGTAAACAAATTGCGTTGGGCCATTAGGCAAGCTTACTCCATAAAGAAAATAAAAGTTGGACATGCTGGTACGTTAGATCCTTTAGCTACTGGTTTGTTAATTATCTGTACAGGTAAAATGACAAAAGAGATTCATATCTATCAAGGTCAAGAAAAAGAATACACAGGTACATTTGTTTTGGGTAGCACTACTCCATCTTTTGATTTAGAGACTGAAATTGATAAAACGTTTGAAACCAATCATATTACTCCAAAACTCATTCACGAAACTACAACGCAATTTATAGGTAAGATTGAACAATACCCACCTGTTTTCTCTGCTATTAAAAAAGATGGAAAACGCTTATACGAATTTGCTCGTGCAGGTGAAGCCGTAGAAATTAAACCAAGACAAGTAGAAATTACTGAGTTTGAAATAACCGCAATTAATAATCTAGAGCTCAAATTTAGAGTGGTTTGCAGTAAAGGCACTTACATTAGATCATTGGCTCACGATTTTGGAAAAGCATTAAACTCTGGCGCACATTTATCTGAATTGCGACGCACCAGAATAGGTGATTTTAAAGTAGATAATGCCTTATCACCTGAAGCCTTTATAGAAACACTGCCCGAATTTGAGGTATAATCAACTCAGTCTAAGTCTGTTTTAAACTATTTGGTGTTTATATTCGTATATAAAACAGATACGCTCACTTTTTTGAATCTTATAGAAAAACATAAAGCCCTAATAATTACTTTTCTTTTAACAGGAATAGTGGTTTTTGGTATGTTTAGTATTCAGCTAAAACAACACCAAACCTTAATTACAGAAAGCTATTATGAGTTAGAGCCAGAATCAGAAATTACAGAAAAAGAGCAACAACAAATTGAAGATTTAAAAACAACATCTACCAATAAAGCTTTTAACGAAGACCAAGAATACAAAGACCTGATGCGTAACTTTAAAACCATAAGCGCTAATGATTTTGAACGCACTACAAAGGCGATAGAGGAAGCAAAAACAGTCGAAAAAAGCATAGAAAAAACAAGTGCTAATGATGCTTACACAAGTAGTAACGATTATGCTCTAAATGCTAAAGAGACCGAATCTTATAAAAAATTACAGGAAAAATTAAAAAAACGATTAGAAAATAAACAGCAAGCAGATGCACATGCAAAAAGCCGAAGCACCTTAACCTATTCGTTAAAAGGCAGAACACTTCTTAACTACAAAATACCAAGATACCTTTGCGAACGTGGTGGAAAAATTGTGGTAACCATAAAAGTTAATGCTGCTGGTAATGTAACGGACGCTAGTATAAATGGTTCCTCTAACTCTAACAACCAATGCTTAATAGATAGTGCTATTACTTACTCTAAAGATGTTAGATTTAATGCCTCAGAAAAAAATGACCAAATAGGTACAATTACCTTTTTGTTTAAAGGTAAAAATTAAGCTAATAAGTGGACTAAATCATTTAGTGTAGATTGCCCTTTATCTTTGTTATACCAATGCTGTAAATCTTCTTTAAATTCTGGTGTAATATTCCCGTGCTCTAATTTATAATCACTCACCATTTTAGTAGCTGCAGCTGGTCTCGGACCAAACGTATTTACAACGCTATTGGTTGTATGATCTATCATTATCAACTTAGGTATAGATTTACCACCATTGGTAAGAAACTGATTCATTAGAGCTTCATTCTCATCTCGCAACACAATTTTATAATCAATATAATCACTCAACTCTGCCAATTTATTAATAACAGGCATTATATGCGCTGCATCACCACACCAACTTTCTGTTATTACTAACCAAGTTATTTTTTTATTATAGTTTTCAATTTTAGCTTTTAATTCGTCTGAAACTTTAACCGTCTTATCCCAACGTTTCATGCGCTTATTATTAAGCATGGTATAGTTTGCCATAGCCTCAGATTTATCGTTACCTGTGGTAGATTCGTTGTCGACTAAGTCAGTAACTAGCGCACGATAATCACTATAAGATATTGCCTTTTTTAGGCTTTCTGAAATTATATTATTTATCATAATTGTATCAAAATTTTCACTTGTAAAATTACTGTTTATTGCTGTTTTTTCTGCAACAGTTGTTACATTAGTAGCTGAATTTTATAAAACTTACAAAGCCTTACCACTATGAACTGGATTCTAATTTTAAAGAACCTCAAATTCATTGCTATTTTATTTTGGGGATTTGCTACGCTTTCAAGCGTATTTAATTGGTTTAACGATTTAGCAATCATATCAACAGACTTACTTGAAACACTTAAGTATATTAGTGTATTATTATATCTTATTTTTGATCTTTTAGAGCTTAGGCTTACTGTAAAACTTAAGAATACAGAAATCGCAAAACTAAAAACAAGATTACTTCAATATGAACAATAAGCAAAAATGTGGTTGGTGTGTTGGTGATCCTTTATATGAAGCTTATCATGATAAAGAATGGGGTGTCCCTATTTACGATGATGCTATACTTTTTGAGTTTTTAGTTTTAGAGACTTTTCAAGCAGGTTTGAGTTGGATTACCATTTTAAAAAAACGCGAAAACTTTAGACAGGCATTTAATGATTTTAATTACCAAAAAATAGCAACTTACAAACAAGATAAAATTAACAGCCTATTACAAGATACTGGTATTATTAGAAATAAATTAAAGGTAAATGCCACAGTAACTAATGCCCAAGCTTTTATGAAAATACAAGCAGAGTTCGAAACTTTCTCTAAATACATTTGGCAGTTTATAAATGAAAAGCCCATAATAAATAGTGTTTTAAATTACAAAGAAGCAGCACCAAATACAGCGCTTAGCGACACCATTAGTAAAGATCTAAAAAAACGTGGTTTTAAATTTGTTGGTAGTACAGTAGTCTATGCTTACATGCAAGCTATTGGTATGGTTAACGACCACGAAATGTCTTGCTTTAGATATAGCGAAGTTTAAAGGTATTTGAAAAATTCTGAACGGGTTATGTGTTTACCACCGAGACTTTCGAGATGATTGGTATGCAACTGGCAATCTATAATCTTATAATCAGAATTCTGAATCATTGTAATAAAACCTACTTTACTCGCATTGCTCACTTTAGCAAACATACTCTCGCCACAAAACATCTTATTACCTAAATCTATACCGTAAAGACCACCAACGAGGTCATTATTTAGCCAAACTTCTACAGACTTTGCAAAACCCAACTCATGTAGTTTTATATAAGATGTAACCATATCATTGGTTATCCATGTACCTTGCTGACCTTGTCGTTTTGCTTTAGCACAATTTTCTATGACGGCCTTAAAATCTTTATTAAAAGTAACCGTAAACTCCCCTTTTTTTAAAGTTTGACGCATACTTTTAGACACTTTTAAATCTTTCGGAAATATCACAAAACGAGGATCTGGTGACCACCAAAGTAGTGGCTCTTCGTCTTCAAACCAAGGAAAAATACCATTGGTATAAGCATGCAGTATTCGCTCTGTAGATAAATCGCCACCAACAGCCAATAAACCTTCTGCTGAAGCTTCAGAAACATCTGGGAATTCTATTTTTTGACTTAAAAAGTGCATAAACTTGAGTAATTATAACATTTTTTTAACGTTTTTGGTGTTAAATACCGGTTATAACTTTGATAGTATTAGATTTATACTGATATTTGACCTGACCTTTATGAAATAAATTTTGTTCATCATTGCTTTTTTTTAAGTTTGTTAGTAGAGGTCAAAACCTAAAACCACAATATTAAGTCTCGACTAACCATCGAGACTTTTTTTATTTTAAACCAAAAAAGACCCGTTCTTAAATAAAAACAAGTCTTTATATATTGTATAGTTGATACTAGATTTAAAAAGGTAAATCGTCGTGATCATCCTCTTTTATATCACTAACAGGCTCAAAAGCTTCAGTTGGTGGTACTGGCGGCATATCTCCGCTTGCAGCATCTGCTTGTAAAGCTTCAATTCTCCAACCCTGTATAGAGTTAAAATATTTTGTTTCGCCTTGTGGGTTTACCCATTCTCTACCCCTAAGGTTAATGCTAACTTTTACTTGCTGACCAACCTGGTAACTGTTTAATAAGTCTGTTTTGTCTTGAACAAACTCCACCATTATTTGCTGTGGGTATTGCTCTTCTGTCGTTACTACAACCTCTCTCTTTCTAAACCCATTACTTCCAAAAGTTTGAGTCTCACCTACCATTTTAATTCGTCCTTGTACTTCCATTTTGCTTAATCTATAATTTATTAAATACTTACTTTTTTGACACTACGAAAGTAATAACTTCCACGCACTTTCTACGTCTCCGAAGCTCAAATAATTTTGAGCTAATTTATGTTTTTCTCTGTGTGATGCTGTTTTAATATCTGGGTAACGCTCACTAACATCTTCTATAAATTGTGCTACAGCTGTCTCTTCTGGCAAAACCTCAACATTAGCTAACATACCAAGATTATTACCTGTTAAAATCATGCTATTTCTAACATGCTCTGGCATAGCATCTACACCAACACCCATAGTTCTTAGAGGTTTAGGTATTTCAAAAAAACCTTTTTTAGCTCTACTGTAATAACTACCACCTGCTCTGGCAACTAAATCTAGTGCTTCTTGGTTTATGGTATCATCAGCATTCATTACCTCATCTGCAATATGAAGTTTTACAACCTCACAAATCACTAAATTACCTGCACCACCTTCAGTACCTAAATGTATAATCTCGTTAACTTTGCACTCTAATTGTATAGGTGATTCTGCAACTCTAAAAGGCTTTACTTTATCTGAAGGCAACATGGTTAAACCTGCCTTATCAAACTCATTAACACCTTCTGGGTAGTCTGTGCTCGATAAAGACATTTGATGTACTAAATCATAATTAACCACATTAATTACAACTTCTTTTACAGCTTCAACGTTTTGTAACGTATGCTTAGTCGTATTATCTCTAACACGTCTTGCCGGCGAAAAAATTAATATGGGTGGGTTAGCACTAAACACATTAAAAAAACTAAAAGGAGATAAATTAGGGTTACCATCTGCATCTATTGTGCTGGCAAAAGCGATTGGTCTAGGCGCAACAGCCGTTAATAAATAACCATGTAATTTGCCTGTAGAAAGATCTTTAGGATTGAATGAATGCATGTAGTCAACTGATTTTCAACAAATATAATTATATTAGGTTTCTAGAGAAACTATTTTGCAGTCATATTGATACAATATTATTAACAGAATTGCATTATATTTAAAAAGAAACTAAACTAACTAATGACATTGAGTGCCCACCGAAACCTAATCCGTTGGATTATTATTACATCTTCATTTATAATTATTTCACTTATTTTATGGAATACCTATGTGTTTTTTCAAAATTTTAAAGACGAAGAACGCAGCAAAATGAAGAATTGGACTTTTGCTTACCCAGAGTATTCAAAATATTTCTATCAAGATAATGCTGAGATGAACTTTGTAGCAGATAGAGTCGTTACAGACACTACAGTTTCTACACCCATGTTATTACTAGACGCTAATAATAAAATTTTAAGCTTTAGAAACATAGACACCTTATTAATTGAAAACCCAAAAGCAGTGGTCTCTATGCTTAACAAACTTATAGCACAAAATGAACCTTTAGACGTGAGACTACCCAATGATAAATCTGGCAAATTATACTATGGTAATTCCCCTTTATTAAACAAATTAAAATATTATCCGCTCGCATTATTATTAATTATCATCTTGTTTTCTGCAGTAGTCTATTTCTTTTATCGAAGTTCAAAAATAGCAGATCAAAACAAATTATGGACAGGTATGGCCAAAGAAACAGCTCATCAAATTGGCACACCTTTATCGTCTTTAATTGGCTGGACAGAAATTTTAAAAATTGAAAATGTAAACCCAGAATACATTCTTGAAATTGAAAAAGATGTCGATCGGCTACAAACCATTACAGAGCGTTTTAGTAAAATTGGCTCTAAACCTACTTTGGTTAAAACTGATATAATTAAAGCCACCAAAAATTCCTATGACTACTTAAAATCTAGGTCCTCTAAGCTTATTAATTTTGAAATTATATTACCTGAAACCGAATTGTTTGTAGATTTAAATGAACAATTATTTAGTTGGACTATTGAAAATTTAGTGAAGAATGCCATTGATGCTATGAGAGGCAAAGGTGATTTACAGGTAGAAATTTCTAAAACCGATAAATTAGTACTTATTAATGTTTCTGATACAGGCAAAGGATTAGCAAAAAACCAATTTAATACTATTTTTGAACCAGGATTCACCACAAAAAAACGTGGTTGGGGACTTGGCTTATCTTTAGCCAAACGTATTATTGAAGATTACCATAATGGTAAAATAAAAGTCTTAAACTCTGATATTGGAAAAGGCACAACCTTACAAATAAGTCTAAAAATAGTAGATTAAAATTAACCTATGGAACCAGAAAATAGTTTTGTTTTAAAAGAAACAAGTCTAAGTAATAACTGCCCCGAATGTTATTCTAAAAGTGGCTTAACATTAAAATTTAATCAGCTTGTTAATGATAATTTACTTTATAGTGCCAATAGTAAAACTACCATTAGTAAAATGCACTGTAAAAACTGTAACACCGAAATTTTTCCTGTGCGTTGGACGGAAGATATAGAACGTGTTGTTGCTTACCAAAAACGTGCCTTACAGTTAAAACCAAAAGCACTTAAATTAAAACCGTTAGCTTGGGTAATACTTGTGCTAGATATACTTATAATTATTGCCGTTGTACTTGTTATGACTGGTCTTATTAATTTTTAAGAAAACGCACTACTTATAGCATTAGCGAGCGATTTAAACTCAGCTTCTGTTACTTTTTCTTTGTGCGTAAAACGGGCATTTTCCATAGTATGCAATGGTATTAAATGCACATGTACATGTGGTACTTCTAGACCAATAACAGACATACCTATACGTTTGCAAGGCACAACTTTTTCTATAGCTAAAGCAACACGTCTAGAAAACTGCATTAAACCCAAATAGGTTGCTTCATCTAAATCAAAAATTTTATTTTCTTCTTTTTTAGGTATGCAAAGCGTATGGCCTTTAGCATTGGGATTTACATCTAGAAATGCAAAAAAGTCTTCTGTTTCAGCTACTTTATAAGAAGGTATTTCGCCATTAATTATTTTTGTAAAAAGTGTAGCCATAATTTTAGGGTCGTATTATTTAGAAGTATAAATATAAAGAGATTCCTGTTTAACTACCATAATTTTAGCATAAAACAGGAATCACTATGTTTTTGTTGCAGCAAAACTGCAACCAATATTATAGAAATAAAATTATCTCGAAATTTCTAAAATATCAAATTTCATAGTACCACTTGGCACTTGTATTTCGGCTGTATCACCAACAGATTTTCCTAGTAACCCTTTTCCTATAGGTGAGTTTACAGAAATTTTACCTGTTGCAATATCTGCTTCACTTTCGGCCACCAAAGTATAGGTCATCTCCATACCATTCATTTGGTTTTTAATCTTTACAATAGAAAGTGCTAATACTTTAGAGGTATCTAATTGAGATTCGTCAATAACACGAGCGCCAGCTAAAGTTTCTTCCATCTTAGAAATTTTCATTTCTAACATGCCTTGTGCCTCTTTTGCTGCATCGTACTCTGCATTTTCACTTAGATCGCCTTTATCTCTTGCCTCACCAATAGCTTGTGACGCTCTAGGTCGCTCAATATCTTTAAGATAATTAAGTTCTTCTCTTAATTTTTTTAAGCCTTCAGCTGTGTAATAAGATACTTTACTCATAATTTATTCGTTTCTCTTAAACAAGGTCTAAGAAATTAATAATCTATCATCTTAAGCGTAATCAAAAACTAAATAACTTGTAGTATTAAAGCATTTAGACAGCGCTTAATGTGACATAAAATTCTATTCATTTATACAGCACTAATATAATATATACTTGCATAAAAAAAATCTCGCGTAAACGAGATTCTTATACAAATATATAAAATATTTACGGCATAGTTGAAATAATCGTAAATTGACCTTTCAAATTTTAATGATGAAAAAATCTATTTTAATACTAGCTTCTATTATACTTTTTGGTTGTAGCGGAGACGATAATAATCGCAACAACTGTAATTTTTTGTTTGATGCTGGAGTTAATTTAACCGTAAACACTAATCTGCCCCAATTTAATCAACTGCAATTTGCCGGTAATGGGGTTTATGTACCAAACCAAGGTAATAATGGTATTTGGTTGTGGCGCTTAAACTCATCTATACTTTATGCTTGGGATGCTGCAGACCCAAGCCATGAACCTTCTGCATGCTCAACTTTAGAAGCTGCAGAAACTGCAGATATTGTAGTATGTGGTTGTGATGATGGTAACCAATATAGTTTATCTACAGGCCAGGCATTTGGACAAAACACACAACCCTGCACATTACAAATATACAGGGTTGATGCTATTGGAAATAATACCTTTTTGGTAACCAACTAAAAATTTAGCGTTACACCTACTAAAAAGTTTCTTGTTGCTTGCGGATAAAAGCCTGAGAAAAAACCAGTTGTTGTTCCGGTTGGACTTGTATTATCTGCAAAGTCAAAAGACCCAAAATAGCCGTTAGCGACATACTCTTCGTTCAAAATATTATTTACAAGTCCTGTAAACACTATAGATTTAAAAACTCCTTCTGTTTCTAAAGTATAAACAATATTAAAATCGTTTACAAAAAAGCTATCTAACTTAGAGTCTAAATTTTCAGTATTGCTCATAAACTGCTCACCCACAAACTTACTTAGTAAAGACATTTGAAGGTTTTTAACAGGAGCATAAACTATAGCATTTGCTGCAACTACATTTGGCGAAAATGCGATATCAGTTTCACCAAAATTTTGTAACTCACCATTTAAGGATACTACAGTTTCTCTATTTCTATTAGCACTAAATGCAGCATTTGGCTGAAGCGTTAATTGTGATGTTAATGGTATTACAGCTTCTAACTCAATACCAACTCTATAACTTTCACCACTATTTGCTCTAATTGGGTTACCAACACCATCTATATTACCTGTTAAAACCAATTGCTCATTGTAAAGCATAGCATACCCGTTTGCATTAAAGCTAAAGTTGCCTTTTTTATGCCTCCAACCCAATTCAAAATCATTTAGTTGTTCTGGCTGTACATTTTCATTGTTTTCAAAATCATCTCTTGTTGGTTCTCTGTTGGCTCTTGCATAAGAAAAATACAAATCGTTTTGAGGATTTAACTCATACGTAATACCAGCTTTTGGGTTAAAGAAGGTGTAATTTTCATCTACAGTAAATGTGGCTAAATTAGAAGCAATGCCAGATGTTTCATAATCTACATTTCTTACCTGTAAATCTCCATAAAGCTGTACTCTGTCATTTAATCTATAATTGGCTTTAGAAAATACAGATAACTCATTCTTTTTTCCATTTCCTTCGTAATAACGATCTCTAAGATCTGATTGGCTGGCAAATTCTGCCCAAATAACTTCACCAAAATGGTCACCGTCATAATGACTAATAGAGCCACCAAAAATCATATCTAAATTGTTATTCTTGTAATTAGCACTCGCATTTAACACATAAAAATCGTTATCTAACCAACGGCGACCTACTAAATCTGTTGTATTAACAGCTTCACCATTTACAGTTAAAGGTTCAAATCCATAAGTCGCAAAATCGTCATCTTCTCTAAATTGTTCAAAAAAGCCACGACCATAGGTATAGTTTAAACCTATGTTAGTAGACCAATTGTTGTTGTAACGCTGGTTCCAATGTAATTGGTAATGGTCTTGCTTATAATCATCTACTTCTCTGTCGTAAAACTGTGTAACACCATTATCATCTGTGTATTGCCCAGATGGATTAAACGTTCTGTCATCTTGTAAAGTTTGTGCGTCTATACCATTCCATGCTTGGTAGGTTACCTCGCCACCACCAAACATAATGGCTTTAATTAGCGTATTGTCATCTACGTAAGACCCTTGTAAAAAATAAGATTTTAAATCTGCCGAAGCACGGTCTACATAACCATCTGAAGAAATATTAGACAAACGTCCAGCAATTTCAAAATGATCGTTCATAAGGCCTGTGCTAAATTTTACGGTGTGCTTTCTGGTATTAAAACTACCGAATGAATTAGAAATTTCGCCAGAAGCTTCTTTAGAAACCGCATCTGTTAATACATTGATACTTGCACCAAACGCACCTGCACCGTTTGTTGATGTCCCAACACCACGCTGTAATTGTAAACTTTCTACAGAAGAAGCAAAATCGCCTAAGTTTACCCAAAATGTCCCTAACGATTCTGCATCGTTATATGGTATACCGTTAATGGTAATGTTTGTTGATTGTGCGCTAACACCACGCACTCTAATACCTGTGTAACCAACACCTGCACCAGCATCTGAAGTAGTAACTACTGATGGCAAAAAGTTAAGTAACATAGGGATATCTTGCCCTAAATTACGTTTAGCTAATTCTGCTTTAGTAACGTTACTATGTGTAATTGGCGACTTGGCATCTACACGAACTGCTTTTACTAAAACTTCATCGAGTTTTTCAACTTTTGTTGAATCTTGCTTTTTGTCTTGTGCAGAAATAGAACATACACTTAATAAAAAGATAAAAATGGATAATTTTTGCCAACTCTTAAACACGCTCAGTGCAAGACTGTTTTTTGACAAGTTTTTGAATAAAATTTTCATACGATTAAATACTTATAATCGAATAAAAAGAGGTCCTTATTCTTCTAGTTAATAATTAGTTGTTTTAAAAAATAATAATATTTAAGACCTTTTGACTGCGCTAAAGGTAACAGTAAACAAAATTATTTATCTAAATAGCGATTATCGCTTTCCTAAACAGCATTACCTGTTCTAGGTTCAATGGGTATGATCTCAGCCACTTATTTGGCACCCCTTTATTGAGAACGGTGCAAATGTATAATAGATTTTTGACTTATGAATTGTAATTTTTATTTTTTTTAATTGAAAATAAAACTAGCGATTAAAATAAAATTCTTGTTTAAAAAGTTACTATAAACATGCCGTGTCTTCTGTATAGAATTTCTTAATCTTTAAAATTATAAGAAATAATAAAGTTAATTATTACTCAATGATTGGTGGCTTCCGATTTGTCTTTTTAGTAGATGTAATGCGTTTTGCTTTGAGACGTTTTCGTTTTACAGCTCTCGGAATTTTTGTAGCAATTCTTTGTTTATCTTCTTTAAGTCCTTCTTCTATTAGTGCTAAAAAACGCTGCGTAACTATAGCTTTATTTCTAAACTGACTTCTACTTTCATCGCAGGCTAAAACAATACTGCCCTCTTTATTTAATCTATTATTAAAAAACTGAGACAGTTTTAATTTCTCAACCTCATTAAAGACTTGAGAATTTTCAAGATTAAAATACAACTCTGCTTTAGAAGACACCTTATTAACGTGTTGCCCACCGCTTCCTGAGCTTCTAACGTATTTATAAGTTAATTCAGATTTTAAAAATTCGATATTCACTAGTCCTTAATTTGGTGAGGTGCTTTAAGCAAATCATTAACGGTCTTTACTGGGTTAAATGTTATAATTGGCACTTCAACAAAAAGCGTATTCCAATAGGCCATACTACCGTTCCAAAGACCAGGTAACTCTAATGCTTTTAAATCTTTACCTACTTTAGTTTTCATAGTAATAAAAGCTGTCTTATGGTCTACAAAATTTTCTAGATCAAACTTTTCACCTTTATAATTTTTTACACCACAAACTAAATCTACAGGGTTAAAGTGAGTGGCATTTTTTAAAATATCTTTTTGCACTTTATTTTTTGCATCTATTTGTGCAGACTCTACAATTTGTAACGATTGGTTCCAACTTTGATCCTTTACCCAAAATGGGCCACCACCTGGTTCTCCTTCATTTTTAACCATACCACAAACACGAATAGGTCTGTTAAGTTTTTCGCGCAGATAGTCTTTTTTATACTTTTCTGAATATTTCTCAAACTCCATAGAAATTTTCACATTTAGCTCTCGTGTTAAAAACTCACCTATAATTGTAAGTTGCTGCTCTGCAACCTCCTCTTTATCTAATATGTTTAGAAAATGAAACGTTTTCTCTTGAAGCTCTAAGAGTATACCAGCGAGTGCTTTTTTATAATTAGCGACTTCTTCTTTGTATTGTTTTACAACTACATTATCTATGTTTTTTACAAAAATAATATCTGCATCTAACGCATTTAAATTTTTTAATAGCGCACCATGGCCAGAAGGTCTAAATAATAGGGACCCATCATCTTCTCTAAATGGTGTATCTTTTAATGTTACTGCAATTGTATCTGTAGATTCGTGCTGGTAAGAAAACGAAATATCAAAAGCCACACCTGTGTTTTGTTCTACAGACTCTTCAATACGTTTAAATTCTTCATCAAATTTATCTTTAAAACGTTCTGAAATTGTAAAATGTAATTTAGCATTATTATTAACGGAAGCATATAAGGCTGCCTCGTATAAATGCTCTTCAAAAGCTGTTGATATAATATTATTTTTATACGTATGAAATGGCAATAAACCTTTAGGATAGTTACCAAAATTAAGTTGTTTTTCATCTAACATTGCGTTAGCAAAATGCCATGCTTTATGGCTCGCAGATAGTTTATGAAATTCAATATCATTAATTTTTAGGGCTTCTAAAACCTGATTGTAAAACGGAAATTTTTCTAAGCCAACTAAAAATAAGGACATATCTCTAAGTTTGTTCTTGTTAATATGAGCGTTTATAGATTCTTTTTTGGGATCGTAATCTTTAATAAATTGAAATAAAAACTTAAACATACGCGTAGCAGCACCAGATGCAGGCACAAACTTCACTAATTTTAGTTTGTCTTTTTTAGACTCAAAACTAGCGCTTAACCTTTGTGTTAATTTACCATTTAGAGCAATAATACCATCACCAATGGTGGCCGCATCTGCAATATTTGCAAAAGGAATACCCGATCTAAAAAGTGAAATTTGAGACTCAACAGCTTTAATTGTTAATCCTTTAGATGCTATCTGCTTAGTATCATTACTGGTAAAACTCATTTTCTATTTTCTAATAAATTATCAATATGCGTTACAGCTAAGTTAAAACGTTGGCTCTTATTTCCCTTTAATAATACGTAGGGCTTATTGTGTGTTTTTAGTGCTGTTTCAAAAGCATTAAACATACGTTCGCGTTCGTTTGGCTTATCTCTTAGGTCGTCTGCTTCCCAAGGCGTGTCAATATATGTTAAAAAATAAAGGTCGTAAGAATTTTTTAGAGCATATGTATCCAAAATCGGGTTACATGTGCCTTGGTAGTATGCTTCACTATAAACTTTAGTCTCTAACAAATCTGTATCACAAATTAAAACAGAATCTGTCTTTTGAGATAACTCATTTTCTAACTGCATTTGTCCCAAAGCTATGGGCAGCAAATCTTTTGGTTCGCACGTTTTGCATTCGTTATTCCATTTGTCTTGCAGATAATCTCTTGCAAACTCACGTACCCAAACTGAGTTATAGTGCCTGGCTAATTGCCTAGACAAGGTAGTTTTACCTGTAGATTCAGGACCAAATAAAACTACTTTTATACAGTTTGAGGGTTGTTGTTTAAGTTTTTCTTCCATGCTAAATAGCCAAAAATGGCAATAAGTGTAAATCCTAAATATTGAAAACTTGTAAAGGTGAATCCTTTATACAAATATAAAGGTACGGATATGATATCGCCAATAATCCAGAAAATCCAGTTTTCGATTTTACGTCTCGCCATAAGCCACATACCAACAAAGAAAATAGCGGTTGTAATGGTATCTACATAAGCGACCCAACTGGTCCACTTATCAAAGGTTTTATAAACGACAAAGACAAACACTAAGGTAGTTATAAAAATAGCTGTACTTATTTGTTTCTCTTTAGCTATGGTTCTAGAAATTGGTGTTACTTGTTGGTTATTTATTTTTTGAGACCAAATATACCAGCCATAAATACTCATTATAAAGTAATAGCCATTTATCATCATATCACCTAGCAACTCCCATTTTAATAATAAATACACATAAATAATTGTACTTATCATTCCTGTTGGAAAGACCCAAATTTTATTTTGTTTAGAAAACCAAGCCGATAAAAACCCAAAAATAACAGCTGTCATTTCTAGCACAATATCTAAAGTTTGATATGCTGAGTATTTTCCAAAAAGAAAATCAAAAAGGTGGTTCATAGTCTGTAATTTCAATTATATCTACAAGGTTTTAAAAACCTTGCAGGATATCAAAAATGTGGTTCATAATCGCTACGGTCTGTTTTTAAAATTTTCATCTGTAATACTGAAATATCAACCTCAGCAAACGATCGTTTTATTTCTTGAGTTAAAAAAGGCATTAAGGTATCAAATTCTCCATAAATTTGAGTACTTAAAGGGTTTTCTAACACTGTAAATTCTGAAGCTCTTAACCGCTTTATAAATTCTATAATGTGTATTTCGTAATCATTCTGAAGCGGAGAAAGGGTTAAATCTATAGATATGTTCATGTTATTTTTTTAGGTGTTCAAAAAACGATTCATCTTGCTCAAAAGCTGTACCTATAACTATTAGATCTGCTCCGGCTTTGTACGCATTTTCTATTTGGTGTTTACTTTTAATACCACCACCAACTATTAAGGGGATAGATAATTCTTTTTTAACTTTTGAAATAATTTCAGTCTCAATAGCATGAGTTGCACCACTACCAGCTTCGAGATACATAAGTTTCATACCTAATAACTCACCTGCTTTTGCCGTATCTATTATAGTTTGAATATTATTTCTTTTTATAGGTAACGTTTCACTTACACGTTGTACTGCTGTTACTTTTTCGTTTTCAATTAACAAATAGCCTGTTGGCATCACTTCTAAATCTATAGCTCTTAATCTTGAAACTGCTTCAACATGTTTACCAATTAAATAGTCAGGATTTCGACCAGAAATTAGCGACAAAAATAAAAGACCGTCTGCTTTATCTGTTATTTGAATAATATCACCAGGAAATAAAACTACGGGTAAATCTGTAAATTTTTTAATTTCAACAACCAGAGTTTCCGTCATGCCTTCATTGACCTCGCTACCTCCTACAAAAATATGTGTTGCAATAGACTGATTGACTTTAGAAATAAAATTTGAAACCAACTCAACCTTCATCTTGTCAGGATCTATTAAAACCGCTAAAAGTTTTTCAGCATTTGTAATCGCAGTTATTATATTTTGATAGATTTTAGTCATTATGGCACCACATAAGCACAAGTAAACCCTTCAAACTCTAAAAAAGCAGTAGTATATCTGTATTTTTTATCTTTATAATCTATCCATGCTATAGTTTCACCATCTTCTATCATAAACGGAATCACTAAAAAGTGTTGTTTAAATAACATACCTGGTGTGGCAAATAACTTATAAAGCGATTCTTTAACACCCCAAATAATGGTTAACTTTTTAATATAATCGCTACTTGTTTTATCTAAATAATCAAATTCATAATCCACAAATTTCTTTGCTATAATTCCAATTTTATCGCGTTGCATTTCTATATCAATACCAACGTCTTTATCACTAACAATAACTCCCGAAAATGTAAAGGAATGCGTTATAGAAATGTGTTTACCATCTTTAAGATGTGGTTTACCGTTTTGGTCATAAAACAAATCTTGGTCTGTATAACCAAACTCGTGTAGGAGATGGCGTACACTTAAAAAACCGCGTTGGTGCAGCTGGCTTTTCATACTTAAAACACGTTCTAAACTTTCTGGTTTTAGCTCTAATGGTTGCATTAGCGCATTATAAGACTCTTCAATCTTCCAGATTTTAACAGTAGTTTGTGAATTTACAGTAATGGATTTATAGAGTGGCATTTAGTATTGTAAATGTTATTGATTATCTTTGCATTTCTTGTGGGAAATAAAGCATTTTGGTTAGCGAATTTAACCATTTTTAATGCTAAATACCAAAGGGGTTTCATT
Source organism: Winogradskyella sp. (assembly GCA_028383925.1). Taxonomy (GTDB): domain Bacteria; phylum Bacteroidota; class Bacteroidia; order Flavobacteriales; family Flavobacteriaceae; genus Winogradskyella. The sequence continues at coordinate 144,836 of JAOEWO010000002.1, read as the reverse complement.
TTAAAAAAATTAAGAAAAATAAAAGTATGAGTACTAAATCAGTTGCTTACGTACCTAATAAGGTAAAAGATATGTCGCTTGCGGCTTGGGGAAGAAAAGAAATTAATTTAGCTGAAGCAGAAATGCCAGGCTTAATGAGTTTACGTGAAGAGTATAAAAATGAGCAACCTCTTAAAGGAGCGCGTATTGCAGGTTGTTTGCACATGACGATACAAACTGCCGTTTTAATTGAAACTTTACAAGCACTTGGTGCAGAAGTAACGTGGAGTTCTTGTAATATTTTCTCTACTCAAGATCAAGCAGCTGCAGCAATTGCAGAGACAGGTACAGCAGTATATGCTTGGAAAGATATGACTGAAGAAGAGTTTGATTGGTGTATTGAGCAAACTTTATTTTTTGGTGAAGATCGTAAGCCATTAAACATGATTTTAGATGATGGTGGAGATTTAACCAATATGGTTTTAGACCGTTACCCAGAATTATCTGATGGTATTAAAGGTCTGTCTGAAGAAACAACTACAGGTGTTCACAGACTTTATGAGCGTGTTAAAAATGGTACTTTAACAATGCCTGCAATTAACGTTAACGATTCTGTAACAAAATCTAAGTTCGATAATAAATACGGTTGTAAAGAATCTGCAGTAGATGCCATTCGTCGTGCAACAGATACAATGTTAGCTGGTAAGCGTGTAACCGTTTGTGGTTATGGTGATGTTGGTAAAGGAACAGCCGCTTCTTTTAAGGGTGCTGGTTCTATTGTAACTGTTACTGAAATTGACCCAATATGTGCTTTACAAGCTGCAATGGACGGTTTTGAGGTTAAGAAATTAGAAACTGTAATTGCAAATTCTGATATCGTTATTACAACAACAGGAAATAAAGATATTGTTAGAGCTGAGCACTTTGAGGCTATGAAAGATAAAGTTATCGTTGCTAATATTGGGCACTTTGATAACGAAATTCAAGTAGGTTGGTTAAACGAAAAGCACGGACATACTAAAGATACTATTAAGCCACAGGTAGATAAATATACTATCAATGGAAAAGATATAATTCTTTTGGCTGAAGGCCGTCTAGTAAACTTAGGTTGTGCAACAGGTCACCCAAGTTTTGTAATGAGTAATTCGTTTACAAACCAAACTTTAGCACAAATTGAACTTTGGAAAAACGCTGAAGCTTACGGAAACGACGTATACATGTTACCTAAGCATTTAGATGAAAAAGTAGCAAAATTACACTTAAACAGAATTGGTGTTGAGCTTACTGAGCTTATAGATTACCAAGCAGATTATATTGGTGTAACTGTTGAAGGCCCATATAAACCAGAGCATTATAGATACTAACAAAAGACCGCTGGCGCTTCTACATAATAGAACACTTCGCTTTTAGATATTTAGACAAAATCCCAAGCAGCAATGTTTGGGATTTTTTTTGTTTTGACAATTTTGTTTTGACACCACAGCATTTTACTATCTTTCAATAAATAACTTAAATGAAACTAGCAGACATCAAAGTTTTAGAAAACGAATTAGACCACATTGAACGTTTTATTCCTCAAAGTGAAAGTATAAATACTAGCATTTCAAAAACTAATGTTGCCTGGCATTTAGACCATAGCCTAAAGGTTATAAATGCAGTTATAGCTACTATGCAAAAATCTGACCCAGCGTTATACATAGATAATTTTAGTTTTTCAGGTAAGGTTTTACTAACGCTAAAATTCTTTCCAAGAGGAAAAGCAAAAGCACCAAAACATGTATTACCATCCGATACTATTTTGGTAGAAGATATTAAAACACAATTAGCAGAAGCAAGACAAAATATTAAATCAATTACAGATTTAGATAAAAACGCCTACTTTAAACATCCTTTATTTGGTAAAGTAAATACGTTTAGAGTTATACGTTTTATAGATGTACATACTAATCATCATTTAAAGATTGTTAAGAGTATATTGCTCTAATTTATTTGTGGTTACGTCACTTCGAGTGATTTTTGAGGAATGAGAAAATTGTATCGAGAAGCTCTTACTAAAACTACAAAATATTTTAAAATTAGTGCTTAATACAAAAATGATTAAAATGAATTTTACTAGAACTGACAGTACGTATTAATTACCTGTAACCAATAATCTACGTGCGCCATTTACACCACATTTTTGATATTTATGGTAAGCCTGTGCAGCACGTTCTCTAATCTGTAGATTTGTTTCATTTAACACCCAACCATCAATAGCCGCCTTTAATATGTAAGCCTCTGGAGCCATGAGTCCGGTGGTCCAAATCAAGGGATTTACTTTAGATATTTCAAAATAAGGCTTAAAAAAAGACTTACTTACGCATGCTAATGCAATAGCATCTCTTTTGTTTTTATTTATGGGTGTAAAATCACCTTCAACATTAAATTCCATTAAACCATCATGACCAACATACGCAAGTAGCTGAGATGCCCCACCAAAATTTAGATTATTACCATTATAAGAAACAGACTGTGCGTTTCTGCCCGCAGTAGCTTCCATAAAATCTATTGTGGTTTGCTTTATATACTTACCATTGTATGCATCTGCTAATAAATAAGTGTTTAAAATTTTATGTTTAAATAACACGCGTTCTAAAATCTTTGGATTGTTAGATTTTAGAGTTCGTAGTAAAGTCCAATCTTTACTATTTTTAAAATGTGTTTTTACACCATACAAAGCTCCCCAATACAAGTTGCTTTTAGGATCTTGACCGTTACCCAATTTACTTGGTACGGGTACTATACCTTGGTTTTCATTATCGCACAAAGCTACAAATACATGAATAGTTTTAGAGGTCTTTTCAAAATTAGAAAAACTTAAAAAAAGGAAACTGATTAAAAATAGAAGTACTGTTTTTTTCATGTTACAGTAACGTAAATTATAGAGATTTAGTATCTTACAACCTATGCAACACCAATCTAAACTGCCCAACGTAGGCACAACTATTTTTAGCGTAATGAGTGCTTTGGCAAATACGCATAAGGCTATAAATCTATCTCAAGGTTTCCCCAACTATCCAAGTTCTCAAAAACTAAATAATTTGGTTACAAGTGCTATGCACAATGGCTACAACCAATATGCGCCAATGGCAGGCAACTTAGATTTGCGTTTAGCTATTTCTAACAAATACCAATTGTTATATAAAAACACCTATCATCCCGAAAAAGAAATTACCGTCACTGCTGGCGCAACACAAGCTATTTACACCATTATTTCTGCTTTTGTGAGACCAAATGATGAAGTTATTATATTTAAGCCTGCTTATGATTGTTACGAACCTGCGGTACATGTTAATGGCGGAAAAGTGACACCTATACAATTATCTGTACCCAACTATAAAGTAGATTGGGCCGAAGTAGCCTCTAAAATATCAGATAAGACCAAAATGATTATGATAAACTCACCTCATAATCCTAGCGGAACCATTTGGACTAAAAACGATATGCTTCAGCTTCAAAAATTAACAATAGACACTAATATTATAGTATTGAGCGACGAAGTTTATGAGCATATTGTTTTTGATGGCGAGCAACACCAAAGCGCCTGCTTATTTTCAGATTTAAAACAACGCAGCTTTATAACCGCGTCCTTTGGTAAAACATTTCATAACACCGGATGGAAAATTGGCTACTGTTGTGCACCAGATTATTTAATGGCTGAGTTTAGAAAAGTACACCAATTTAATGTGTTTTCTGTTCATCATCCCTCTCAAAAAGGTATTGCAGACTATATGCAAGATGCCGAAACATATTTAAGTCTAAACGCGTTTTTTCAGCAAAAGCGCGATTTATTTTTAAACTTAATTTCTGCCTCCAGGTTTAAATTTAAACCCTCACAAGGCACGTATTTTCAGGTTTTAGAGTATTCTAATATCACTAATAAAAATGATGTAGATTTTGCTAAACAACTCACTACAGAATTTAAAATAGCGGCTATTCCTTTGTCTGTATTTAATAAAAATAAGAAAGATGATAAGGTACTTCGGTTCTGTTTTGCAAAGACCGATGAAACTTTGGTGAAAGCCGCAGAAATTTTGTGTAAAATTTAAGTTACTTTTTGTAATTTTCTGTGTCTTAATTGTGAACACAAATAAACAAACTATGAAATATTATATTTTACTTTTAACCCTAATTCTATCATTATCTTCTTTTGCGCAAACCATTGAAAAAGGTGGGAAAACTTATGAAGTAAAAAAAGAAAAAATATTTTTAGAAGGAATCGATGTTACCGAAACTTTAAACCTTGAAGAAAAGCAAGCTATTTTTAAAGAAGCTAGTCTAATTTCTGAAAAACTAAAATTAGAAAAACTAGCAAAAAAAGATGAAGAAAAAGCTAATAAAGCAAGCAAAAAGCTAGAAAAAGACACTAAAAAAGCAAAAAAATCTCAAAAAAAGGCTGAGAAAGCTCAAAAAAGAGCAGAGAACGAATTAAAGAAAAAAGAGAAACTTCAATCTAATTTTGAAAAAGCGCAACGTAATCTCAAAAAAGGTCAAGAAAAATACGAAAAGCTAAAAAAGAGAGGTAAATTATCACCCGTTGATGATGTAAAATGGCTTAAAAAGTTAGAAACACTTTCTGAAAAATTAAAAAAAGCAAAAGGCAAATTATAAATACATGGGCACATCTCTAAAAGTTGCATTAATACAGACCAATTTGGTATGGGAAAACCCAACTAAAAACAGACACTTACTAAATGCCAAGATTAGTGCCATTAGTAATGCTGTTGATATTATTGTTTTACCAGAAATGTTTACCTCTGGTTTTACTATGAATGCAGCTTTAGTCTCAGAAACTATGTCTGGTGAGACTATGGCTTGGCTTAAAACAAAAGCTGCCGAAAAAGAAGCACTTATTATTGGTAGTTTAATAATTTCTGAAAATACTAATTTTTATAACCGTTTGGTTGCTGTTGATGCCAATGGGTTAATTGCACAATACGACAAGCGCCATACATTTACTTTAGCAGGCGAGCATAAAGTATATACTGCTGGCAGAGATAAAGTAACTTTTAGTTATAAAGGATTTAAAATTTGTCCGCTTATTTGTTATGATTTGCGCTTCCCTGTTTGGGCAAGAAATACAGAAAATTACGATGTACTATTATATGTTGCCAATTGGCCAAAAGTAAGAATTGATGCTTGGGATACGTTATTAAAAGCACGTGCTATAGAAAACATGAGTTATTGTATTGGTGTAAATCGTGTTGGTTTAGATGGCAATAACTATGAATATACTGGGCACTCTGCCGCTTATGATGTTTTAGGCAAAAGAATAGATACGCTACCAATTAACGAAGAAGCTACTGAAATTGTAGTTTTAGAAAAATCGATGATTAAAAAATACAGAGAAAAATTAAACTTTTTAAATGATAAGGATCAGTTTACTCTAAAAGTATAAATTCTACAATCTGATCAAAATTAGATCTTACCTCATCCATCTGTTTAGCATAGCTTACACGCTCTGGCTGTAAACCTAGCAGGTAATTACCTGTATCAAACTTTCCGTTTCCGTTGGCATCAAAAATGGCTCTTAATGCATACTGTTTGGGTACAATATCTGTAAAATCTACAATGGGAGAATCTTTAGCATAACGTTCATAAATAACCCTTCCATTACCATCAACTAATTGTACAATAAGGGGAAATTTTGCATTTCTTACACGTACTCTTACATTACCGTATTCAGACTTTCGCTTTGTTCTAAAACCAAAACCTAAGGTGTCTTTGTTTTGTGTATCATAAAAATCTGTAAACGCACCTGGTAATATTTGAAATGTATATTGCTGCGCTTCTTCTTTTTTAACCGGAAACTTATATCGGTTTGTAATAGAATCGAACACCACCTTGTACGGAATTACTATAGAATCGTTTGTTGTTAATTTTATTTTTGAAGTATCTATTTTTACCAAAGGTATTGTGGCTTCTAAAGTAAAATCTTCATCAAAATTTATTGCACCAGAAACGATTGTTTTAAACTTTAAAGAATCGGGTTTTATCTTTCTGTAACGATGCCTTAAGGTGTCGCTATAGGTTTTATTGGTTACTACAAAAAGCGTAGAATCTGCTTCAAAATTTGGTTTATACCAATAATTTAAAGTGTCTTTATTTTCAACTTTTGTTATTCTGTACTTATAACCATCAGGTGTATCACCTAAAATTTTAATTCTCATTGCATTATAATCTCCTTCATAAGGAAAAATAATCTTGGTTTCACTTTCTTGTTTTGGCTTTAGTGCTTTAAAATTCACTACCTCTTTAAACATTTTTAAGTCGTAAACGGTATCATTAGGGACTGTTATAAAACCTTCTTTAAAGGCTATTTTATCCGTCTTTTGATCAAACTTATAATTGCTATTCTTATCTTTTAATGCTAATAATTTATAAGTGCCTGCTTTAATATTATCTATACTAAAGGTTGTTATACTATCTAGTGTATTGGTGATATACCTTGGCTTTTCTTTAAAAACAATAGAGTCTGTATAACTTGTGTCTGCTTCATAAAGCATTACAGAAATAAACGTATCTGGCTTTTGTTTTAAGGCATCTATAACAACGCCTTTAACAGATAATGAATCTATAGTATTACCTGTAGAGAACACATATCTAAAGTAAGATAAAGGGTTTTCTTCATTATTATCTACAATACTTTGTCCAAAATTAAAAGCATAAGTGGTGTTTGCTTCTAAAGTATCTTTAATCTTTATAGAAATATATTTACTTGCACCACCAGCCGGATAAATAACAGGGTCTGTTTCCATTGGCGGAGAAATAACAAGTTGCTTTCTTATATCTTTAACTTTTATGTACTCATTAAAAACAATAGTGATTTCGTCTCCTTTAAAATTTGTAGAAAAATTGTTGGGTGTTGCCTTTTCTATAAAGGGAGGCTCAATATCTATTTCGCCACCAGATGGTGTACCACGATTAGCACAACTAACTAGGGAGCTACTCATAAGAATAATACTAAATATTTGTACTAAAAATAAACGCATGTAATCAAAAAATAATTTACACAAAGAAACAATATAATTAACTATACGCAAAGCAAACGCATAAATCAATCGGCAATTGCCAGAGTTGCAAAACTTAACTTAATATTATCTATCTTCATTAATTGTGTCGCACAGTTTTCTGCAGTGGCACCTGTAGTTATAATATCATCTACTAATAAGATGTGTTTACCTTTTAAGGCTTTATTATCTGTAAGACTAAACAACGCACCATCATCATTCCATCGTTTAGATCGTACTTTAAAGACTTGCGTCTTGGTGGCTTTATTTCTCACTAAAACTGTGTCGTTATAGTCTGCACCAACAGAAGCTGCAATTTCTTTTGCAAATTTGGCAACTTGGTTATAGCCACGTTTTCGTAAACGTGTCTTATAAAGTGGTACAGGCACTACAACATCTACAGTCTTATAGGCTTCTAAAGTTGCTAATTCTGCGCCTAACCATTTACCAAAAAACGCTCCAATATGCTCATATCCTCGGTACTTTAAATTATGAAGCAACTCTTGTACTATACCTTTTTTAGAGAAATGCAAAAGCGCTGTAGCGTGCTCTAACTTTACACGGCCATAGACCACTTTTTTAACAGCTTCAGAATTATTAAAATGAAAATTTGTAATTGGTAACTCATGTCTACAAGAGGTGCATAAAATCTGTTCATTGTCAGACAGCACATTATAACATGCATCACAAACTTTAGGAAAGAATAGATTCAACAAATTTTTCATCATTTAATCGAATAAAATAAGTTTAAAGACAGATTACATCTAATTTGGCTTCAAATTAAGAAATTAATAATGATAGTTAACCCTCAATTATTTAACTATAGATTAATTATAATTTCATTAATGATCGTTTTAGCTGTTTTGGGTATTTTTAGTTTTACTAATTACAAATCCACTACATCTTACGAGGAATTCCTTCAACAAGAAAAATCTTTAATAGAAAAGGAATTATCTGAGATGTTAACAAGTTACGACGATTTAAGTGAAAATTATAATCTAATAACTACAGAGTTACAAGCCGCCAAGCTAGAGACTAAAACTGCTTTAGATTCTCTAAGAGTATTAAACAGTGATTTATCTATAATTACAAAGTTTAAAAATCAGCTTGTAGTTTTAAAAACTAATAATAAAATACTTCTAAGTGCAATAGATTCGCTGAATTCGGTTAACGTAAAACTAGAAGAAGAAAAACGCTATGCTTTAAATAAAATACTAGAAAGATCACAAACAATTAATGGACTCGAAGATCTAAATAGAACCTTAAACAAAACAAAAGCTAAAGCTTCTACTTTAAAAATAAATAGCGTTACAGCAGAAGCCTTTATCATTAATAACAATAATAAAAAATCTACAATACGAGCAAGCAGCACTAATGCTATTGATGTTTGTATTGCTTTGGCCGAAAATACAATAACAGAAACCGGATATAAAGACCTTTTTATTCAAATTTTAAGTCCTAATAACAATAGTACTTCAGATAAAGGGGAAATTGTCTTTGACTCTAACTCTTTAATTTATAGCCTAAAAGAAGCTGTTAGTTTTGACAACAAAAATCTTAATATTTGTACAACAATTGCAACCTACAAAGCAGACAGACCGCTAGTAAAGGGGCAGTATATTATCAATGTTTTTCATGAAAACAGCAAACTAGGTAGTACAACCTTAAAATTAAAATAAACACTTTATACATTATTTATTAAAAACCGATCTGTTAATCAGATCGGTTTTTTATTTTTGCAACATGGCAAATGAAGATAAATTTAAAAAAGTAATCTCTCACGCAAAGGAGTATGGTTACGTATTTCAGAGTAGTGAAATTTACGATGGCTTAAGTGCTGTGTATGACTATGCTCAAAATGGAGCTGAACTAAAGAAAAACATACGTGACTATTGGTGGAAAGCCATGGTACAAATGCACGATAATATTGTAGGTATTGATTCTGCAATTTTTATGCACCCAACCACTTGGAAAGCTTCTGGGCACGTAGATGCTTTTAGCGATCCTTTAATTGATAACAAGGATTCAAAAAAACGTTACAGAGCAGATGTTTTGGTAGAAGACTATTGTTTAAAAATTGAAGCTAAAATAAATAAAGAAGTTGCCAAAGCAGAAAAACGTTTTGGTGCGGCTTTTAATAAGACTGAATTTTTAGCAACAAACGGTCGTGTGCTTAGCTATCAAGAAAAAATTGACACCATTCTTAAGCGTTTGGGTCAGTCTTTAGAACAAGAAAATTTAGCAGACGTAAAAGCACTTATTGAAGAACTTGAAATAGCAGACCCATTATCGGGTAGTAGAAACTGGACAGACGTTAAGCAATTTAACCTTATGTTTGGCACTAAACTTGGTGCTTCTGCCGAATCTGCGATGGATTTATATTTAAGACCAGAAACTGCACAAGGTATATTTGTAAACTTCTTAAACGTTCAGAAAACAGGACGCATGAAGATTCCTTTTGGTATTGCACAAACAGGTAAAGCATTTAGAAATGAAATTGTTGCACGACAATTTATTTTTAGAATGCGTGAGTTTGAACAAATGGAAATGCAATTTTTTATAAAACCAGGCACTCAAAAAGAATGGTTTGAATACTGGAAAGAAACACGTCTTAAATGGCATAATTCACTTGGTTTAGGCGAAGAAAATTACCGTTTTCACGATCATGAAAAATTAGCGCATTATGCAGACGCTGCTACTGATATTGAATTTAATTTCCCGTTTGGGTTTAAAGAATTAGAAGGTATTCATTCGCGTACAGATTTTGATTTAAAACAACACGAAAAATTCTCTGGTAAAAAACTTCAGTATTTTGATCACGAAGAAAAAGAAAGCTACACACCTTACGTCTTAGAAACCTCTATTGGTTTAGACCGTATGTTTTTAGCCGTATTCTCAAATGCTTTGGTCGAAGAAGAATTAGACAATAACACCACAAGAACCGTTTTAAAATTACCTGCAGTATTAGCACCAACAAAAGCAGCCGTTTTTCCGTTAGTTAAAAAAGACGGATTACCAGAACTTGCAAAGCAAATTATAGAAGACCTTAAATGGGATTTTAATGTGTTTTATGACGAAAAAGATGCCGTTGGAAAACGCTACAGAAGACAAGATGCAAACGGAACACCTTTTTGTATTACAGTAGATCATGAAACGTTAGAAAACAACACAGTTACACTACGTTATAGAGATACCATGGAGCAAAAACGTGTTAACATTGAAGACTTAAAAACCATTATTAGAGCAGAAGTTGATGTAAAACATTGGTTAATGAAGATGTAATATCATTGCTTTAACAAAAAGGAATCTTATAAATAAAAATGCCCAAGCTACTTAAAGCTTGGGCATTTTTTTATCGGTTTAATGAGCCTAAAACCTGTAGCCAAAATTAACGGCAAATCTCAATTCTATGTTATCTAAATAATCGGTATCAAAATTTCCTAAATTTCGGGCAATATCACCATTTAGTATTAATGTAAATTTGTTATTAAACATCCATTTATGTCCTATACCAAAACCTGCAGAAACACCACTTACATCATAGGTAAACCTATCTTCTACAAAATTATCAGTTTCTCCATCGTAGAAAAAATAACCATCATCAACAGTAACTTCACCTGTTCTTAGTTTTAATTGTGGGTAAAAGAAAAAACCAGCATGATCTTTTTCTTTTGAAAAATAAACAAGATAGGCAGCTCTTAATGTAAATGCAGTACTTTTTTCTATATAACCTGCATCGTAATACGCATAAGTATCAAAAAGGTTAACACCTAAAAAAAGCGATTGATTATTCTCAAACAAGCGCTCGTAATTTATATTTAATGTACCTGCAACTACCAAATCTAAAAGGTTAGTAGATATTTCAGATTTTTTTATATCTGCTTCTGTTTGCTCTTGAGCGTTACTACTAATTCCTAAAAACAATAACACAATTAAAACGTAATTTTTCATATTTTTTATCTTTTAAAATCTGTATCCTAAATTAAAACCAAATTTGCCAACTAAACGTGTTTCGTTACCATTATTTCTAAAGAGATTTCTACCAATACCACAAGTTAATTCAAAAACGAATCCGTTGTGAGTTACCCATTTTCCGCCAACACCAAAGCCTAAAGCAAAATCTGTCACGGCCTCTTCAGTGGTTTCAAAAAAATCATTTATAGTATCGGTTGTTCTTCTATCTATAGAGTTTAGCATACCAAAACCTTCAACAAAAAAACCTGCCGCATATTTTTCGCCAAAGAAAACTCTAAAATACGGCGATATATAATAGTTAAGATCGGCATCGATATTTTCTGCATCATATGGTGTAAAAAATGAGACACCAACAGATGTATCTTCACTAAGGTTTCTTTCATAACTTACTTCAAAAGCTCCTACAAGAAGCAATATGCCATTAAGTTTTATCTCATTCTGTTTTTGGTAAACGTTAGAGATACTGTCATTTGTAGTCTGTGCATTTGCAGTAAAAACCGTCAATAAGGTTAATAATATTAAATAGGTGTTTCTCATTATTAATTTATGTTTTTTTGTAAAATTGCGTTAGTAAATCATTTAGTGAAGCAACAATTGTACCATGTAGATACCACATAAGCCAAAAGGTTGCGTAAAAACGTACAAATAAACTATTAATTAACATTTAGTAAGTGTTAAAAATAAGCTTTTAGCTGTACTGTACCTGTATGTATGGTTTTTGACGTTTCTGTTTTTCTGCCAAAATAATTAAGATTTAAATCTAAAAACTTAGTTAGTTTTTTTTGAGCCAGTAAACTCCATGTAAAGTTTTTACCTGGCTGTAAACCTTCTAACATCTGAAAAGCAACAGGACTATTAGTATTACCTTGAAATGCATTCTGAAAAAAATTAAACTCGCCTGTTAATGCTACTTTTTGAGCCTTGTTATACGTAAATGATATACCGTAGTTATATTGAGTTAAAGCCTCTAAACCAGCAATAGTATTATCTTTTAAAGTGTATTGGTAAAAGACATCAAATTGTGCATTTTCATTAAAGATATATGATAATTTTGGTAAGAATCGCACCTCATCTATATTATAGTTTCGGTTGGTGAAATTTTCACTTACACTTTCGATATTACCAAAACTGGTTAGAGCATTTGCCAACCAATTAGTAGCAAACTTATGGTTAAAATTAAGCTGATGATTTTGCAGTTTATTTTCTTGAAAACCTATAGATAACAAGTTACGGCTAGTATTAGTTAAAAAGGTATAAGACGCAGTATAACGCTGTTTGCCTCTGTTATAAAACAATACATTACGCACACTATTATTTAAAGCAAGTTGATTTTGCTCGTTGTCTTTAAAAGGATTGAGATTAAAATTATTGCCTTCTCTCCTAATTTTTCTATCTATTAAATAGGACGATTGATTGTGAAAATGAGAGAAAAACTTTTTTGTCTTATTTTTTGAAGTACTCCACTGTTGGGGATTAACAGTTAAAGTCTGACTCAGCCTGTTTTGATGTGTACGCACAAAAACCTGATTTGGCAATAATACACGTATATAGCTGCCTTGGTCTGCAAATTGCGCTATCTCAAACTCATTAAGTTCTTGTATGCCGTTTTCGTTATAGTCTATCCATGTAAATGCACCTTGGCCAGCTTCTACTTCTACGTATGTAAAATCTTGTTGTGGTAAGGTGCCCGAATTGGTTTCGAAACTCGTATTTAAAATCACAAGATTATTAAACAATTTCTGATTAAAATTTAAACGACTATTTAAACTTTGTTCATTTTGAGTGGTTTCATCTTCTGCTTTTAAATATCTATAATTTACAAATAGTTGCAAATTGATATTTTTATTTTGTACCAAACGCGACTTTAAATAATAGGTATTAGAATTGTTAACACGTTCTACACTATTATTACGCAAACTGTCATTAAAACGTTTTATATAACCTACTTCGGCAAAGACGCGAGTACTATCACCAATACCTACAAACGCTTCATAGGCTCTAAATTTTTGACTTAATGGTGTTAGAGAGTCTGTTGCAATTACGACTTGTTCATTGTCCTCTATTGCTAATTTTGCACCAGCCCATTTGGTTTCTTTTCCGTAAACTACTCTATTAAAAGATCTAAAAAATTGCGATTGGTTGATGGTGCTTTCACTATTTAAAAAACTAGAATTAGTGAAGACATTAAAATTACCTAATCGCAAATTGGCGCTTACGTTATGTCTACTACCATTAAAGTTTTGAGAAAAATCTAAATATTCAAAATTATAAGAGGCCGTTCCTTTTTTTGAATGCGATAATTGCAAACCTGAAGTTAATAACAGCTGATTGCCAAAATTGAGATTACCTTGATTGGTTTCTGTGTTATCTAAATTCCAATCTCTATTAAACTCTGCTCTATACAAACGTTGAATGGTTCTAAAATTCTTTTGAATAAAATCGGTATCTATTAAAGCAGACAAATTCCAGAGACTGTCTGATTTTATAAGTTGTTGACTAATTCTAAATTTACCTGCAAACCCATCATTATCATCATCATCTATTGCTGAAAATAAATTAGCATCGTTTTTACTACCTGCTAGTTCAAAAAAAACATCTGTTTTTTCGGTAGGTCTATACGTACCGTTAAGTACTGCAATTTGCAAACGTTCTGGCGCAACTAATTGAACCAATGGCTCATAATCGCCTTGAGGTATACCTGCTATTGGTGCAACATATTCGTAAATATTATTAATAGCGTTGGTATTGCTAAGTATGTAATTGCCCAAATTAGGGCCAACGCGTGGAAAGCGAACGCTAAATAATTCGTCTTCAGGATTATTAGAAAATACAAATATTTCTTCGGGTCCTATAAATTCTTTCCTGTATAATATTCGGTTTTCAGAAAAGGTTTCTAAAACAGCCGAAGGTGCAGCCATTAAGCTAATATCATCACCAGCACCTGCTAAAACTTGTGTTTGCTCTGTAGATAAATTTTGTTGTAATGGTTGGTTTTTAGCATCGCTTTCAGAATAAATAGACACATTTAAACTTAACTTTTCTGTATTGTAATTAGCACCACCAAACACTGTAAAACGCGAATAATTACGTTCGCTAAATTGGTAATCTACTGTAATTCGCATTTCTGAAGTTATAGGAAACGTAGAATTAAATATAATTTCACCTGCATTATAATCTATAATATAATCTCTATTCTCACCACGTTCTAAAGGCACACCGTTAACATAAACGATTTCGCTACCAGATACAACAAGTACAAATAACTCGTTATTAGGACCTGTTAATTTATATGGGCCTTGGTTGCCTTCTTGTGCTGTAAATTGCGTCGTGGTAAACTGCCCTCTCACCAATGCACCAGATGCAAATACTGTGGTTTTATCGCTTATGTTAGCATTTACCAATAAACCTTGCACACGTTTTGTAAAATTGGCAAAATAACTTTTGGTGTTTACCAGGTCTATATCACCTGCTCTAATATTCCAACTGTCGCTAAATAATTCTATAAAAACTTGATCAAATTCATCTAATCTTTGCGAATAACCACTTTCTTGCAACGGAATATTAGCATCTTGTATAGACGCTCTCAATGACACTTTATCGCTTAATTTACCTGAAATTTGTAAATCTAATTCGCTATTTAAAACCGAATTTTGGTTGTTACCAATAGTTACACCTCTAGATATACTACCCGAAGTTGTTAAGCCATTAAATGGGGTAAATGCATTTTGTTTATTTGAATTTTCTAGACGGTATAATTGTTGCCCAGTTTTGGAGTTTTCAACAATTACACTAGCATCTAACTGCTTATATATTTTAGTGAAAAACGGCGGATATCTTAAATATTGAATGGTTATAGAATCTACTGCTATAGTTTTTTTGAAGGTTAAAACAGCGGTCTTAAAATTTACAGCATAAAAACTGGTGTCTAACACTGTATTGTTTATTGTAGTTATTACAAACTTAGACGGGTTAATACTTACAGAATCTATTTTTATAGAATCTTTTACAGCCACACGTATTTGTCTGGTATTACTAGATTTCTCTTGAGAAAATCCCCAAAATGAGTTTATAAATAAGAGAAAAAGTAACGTGTGTTTCATCTAGAATAATAACTTCTTAAAACAAGAAATATTTTATCGTTAAAAGCAGTATAAAATTATAGTGTAAAAGTACAGTATTATTTAATTTAGCAGAATCACGATTGTTTAATTAAAATAAGATTCTCACTTAAGAGAAAAACAAATATGAAAATTGTTTCTTACAACGTTAATGGTATTAGAGCAGCTATAAACAAAGGATTTATTGAGTGGTTAAAAGTTACGGATCCAGATGTTATTTGTCTTCAAGAAATTAAAGCGATGGAAGAACAACTTGACCTTAATTTATTTACCGAAGCAGGTTACAACTATAATTACTGGTTTAGTGCTCAAAAAAAAGGCTATAGCGGAGTGGCTATTTTATGTAAAACAAAACCCAACCATATAGAGTTTGGTACAGGTATAGAGTCTATGGATTTTGAAGGCAGAAACCTTAGAGTAGACTATGATACAGCCTCTGTAATGAGCATGTACCTTCCATCTGGCACCAATGCAGCAAGATTAGAGCATAAGTTTGATTACATGGATCTTATACATGATTATTTAAATACGCTTCAAGAAAATATACCAAATCTTGTTATTTGTGGAGATTATAATATTTGCCATGAAGCTATAGATATTCATAATCCAAAAATGAAAGGAGTTTCTGGTTTCTTACCTGAAGAACGCGAGTGGTTAGGCAATTTTATTGACAGTGGTTTTACAGATAGTTTTAGACATTTACACCCTGAAAAACAAGAATATTCTTGGTGGAGCTATCGTGCAAACTCTAGAGCCAATAACAAAGGCTGGAGATTAGATTACGCCATGGTTAGCCAACCTTTACAAGACAAAATAAAACGAAGTGTTATACTCACTGAAGCTGTACATAGTGATCATTGTCCTATTTTGGTTGAATTAGATTTATAAAAAGCCTATAAAATACTAAGCACTTCATAACTTACGTTATGCTTATCAGCTCAATATTTTTTTACTCAAATATGAGATTGAAATAAAAACAAATCAATTAAAAGATTAAAAACAACAATATGATAAAAAGAATTTCACTTATAAGCCTATCATTATTACTATGCACATCTTGTGTCTCAAAAAAGATATATACCGATTTAGAAGATAAATACGCTAATCTTAAAAAAGAGAATAGAAGTTTATCTGATGATTTGTCATTAATCTCTAAAGACAAAACAAAACTAAGTAACGACTTAGATAAGTTACAGTTAGAGTATGACAAAGCAGCACGAGAATTATCTCAATTATCTTCTAATTACAATGCAACAAAAAGCAGCTTAGATAATTTAAGATTATCTTATGACGCCTTAGAAGAAAACAGCTCTGCATCTATAACTGCAAACTCTAAAAAAAACAGAGAACTTTTAGCACAATTAGAAACTAAAGAACAAGCGTTAGCTTTAGAAAATAAACGCTTAGGCGAATTAAGAGATGAACTAGATAAACGTTCTAAACGTGTGGCAGAATTAGAAAACGTTATTGCTACAAAAGACGCTAATATGCGTGCATTAAAAGATGCTATTTCTAAAGCACTTACTAATTTTGAAGGTAAAGGTCTAACGGTTGAACAGCGCAATGGTAAGGTTTATATTTCTATGGAAAATAAGCTTTTATTTCAATCTGGTAGTTGGTCTGTAGGATCAGAAGGTCGTAAAGCCGTACAGCAATTAGGTAGTGTATTAGCTGAAAATCCTGAAATTGCCATTCTTATTGAAGGTCATACAGATAATGTACCTTATAAAGGTAATGCACAACTCAGTGGCAATTGGGATTTATCTACCAAGCGCGCCACAGCTATTGTCAATATTCTTAGAGAAAATAGTTCTATAAATCCTGAAAATTTAACTGCTGCAGGTCGTGGTGAATTTGCACCAATAGGATCTAATGACACCTCAGAAGGAAAAGCAAAAAATAGACGTATTGAAGTTATTTTAACACCCAAATTAGATGAGATTTCTAAATTATTGAATGAGATTTAAGAAACTCTAGCCTACTCATAAACCTTAACATACAATTAGACCTTTCAGATTTTAAAAACTTGAAAGGTCTTCTTATTTTTACATATCAAAAGTAAGTTTAATAAAAAGAGATGTCTGCCTTCGCAGGAAATGTTATGAAATATACCACACTACCACACACCGATATAAGAGTTAGTAAAATATGTCTTGGCACCATGACTTGGGGAAACCAAAACACACAAGACGAAGGTTTTGCTCAGATGGATTTAGCATTAGACAAAGGGGTTAACTTTTTTGATGTTGCAGAATTATATCCTGTACCTGCAACTGCAGAAACCTATGCAGAGACAGAGCGTATTATTGGCAATTGGTTTACTAAAACTGGTAATAGAGACAAAGTCGTTTTAGCAACTAAAATTGCTGGTCCTGGTGATTATACAGCACATATTAGAACCACCGGTTTTAGTAAAGACGCACTAAACGACGCGGTAAATAATAGTTTAAAGCGTTTACAAACCGACTATATAGATTTGTACCAATTACATTGGCCAGAACGCCAAACCAACACTTTTGGTGTAAGGGATTACAAGCATAACCCAAACGATAAGTGGCAAGATAATTTTAACGAAGTATTACATAATTTAGACGCTCTCGTTAAATCTGGTAAAATAAGACAGGTGGGTATTTCTAATGAAAAAGCTTGGGGAACCATGCGTTATTTAGAAGAATCTAGAGCCCATAATTTACCGAGAGCAATTACCATACAAAACGCCTATTCGTTACTTAATAGAGTTTTTGAAGGTGATATGGCCGAAGTAGCACTACGCGAAAATATTGGCCTCCTTGCCTATTCACCAATGGCATTTGGGGTACTATCTGGTAAATATATAAAGGGTACTGCGGCAGATAATGCGCGGTTAAAATTATTTCCAAGGTTTGCAAGATATAGTGGAGACCAAGCTACAGAAGCCACAAAACACTATCTTAAAATTGCTGAGGACCATAATATGACGTTAGCACAAATGTCTTTAGCCTTTGTAAACGAAAGACCTTTTATAACCAGTAATATTATTGGTGCAACAAGCCTTAAACAGTTAGAAGAAAATATAGATAGTATTGAGATTTCATTATCAAAAGACGTTCTAAAAGCTATTGAAGCTGTACATGCTGAGATTCCTAATCCGGCACCTTAAGATTTAATTATTAAAACCAAAAAAGCCCCTCTCAAAACTGAAAGGGGCTTTTTTTAATAGATATTATTTGATTTTGTTACCATCTTTATCGAAAAAATGATATTCAAGATAAGTGTAAGCATCTCTAGGTAAAACTTTTACCCATTTTTTGTGTTCAAAAAACCATTTTGAACGTGGTGATGGATACCCTTTGGTTAAAAAGGCAGCTATAAAAGGGTGTGTATTAAGTGTTACCTTTTTATAGTCTTTTTTGAAAATTCTTTGTAGGTCTTGATTGATACGATCTACCACTTTAATTGGTGCTTCGATTTCATCACCTAATACATTAGGATTTTCTTCTTTTGTTTTAATATTGCGCTCTGGCCTAACGCGTTGTCTGGTAATTTGCACTAAACCAAACTTACTCGGCGGCAATATTTTGTGCTTTGCTTTGTCATCTTTCATCTCATCTCTGAGATAGTTGTAAAGTTTTTTTCTGTTTTCAGCCTTTCCCATATCAATAAAATCGATAACAATAATTCCGCCCATATCACGTAAACGTAATTGGCGCGCAATTTCTTGGGCTGATATCATATTAACTTCTAAAGCCGTATCTTCTTGGTTTTTCTCTTTATTAGAGCGGTTACCACTATTAACATCTACAACATGTAACGCTTCGGTATGTTCAATAACCAAATACGCTCCTCTTGCCATAGATACTGTGCGACCAAAAGATGTTTTAATTTGGCGTTCTATACCATACTTTTCGAAAATAGGACCATTTTTATGGTACTTTACAATCGACTCTTTTTTTGGTGCAATTTGTTGCACATAATCTTTTACTTGTACATACATTTCTTCATCATCTACAATAATACCCGAGAATGAATCATTAAAGATATCTCTAAGAATAGAGGATGCTTTGTTCATTTCTCCTAATACTTTGGTAGGATGATGTGCTTTATACAATTTTTTACACATTGCTGTCCATCGACCCAGCAACGTTTGTAAATCACTATCGAGCTCGGCAACTTTTTTGCCTTCTGCTACGGTACGAATAATAACACCAAATCCTTTAGGTGTGATACTTTTAACAAGTCTTTTTAATCGGTCTTTTTCTTCTTGCGATTCAATTTTTTGAGAAATTGAAATACGATTTGAAAAAGGAACCAAAACTATGTATCTACCAGCAATAGACAATTCTGAACTAATGCGTGGTCCTTTTGTTGAAATAGGTTCTTTTACTACTTGTACTAAGATAGATTGATTAGACTTTATAGCATTGGCAATTTTGCCGTGCTTGTCTAACTCTTTTTCTAACGGAAAGTCTTTGAGATTGTAATCTCTTAATTTTCCTGTGCTTACACGTTTAATGAATTTTAAAAGCGATGGCATTTGCGGCCCTAGATCGTGATAGTGTAAAAAACCATCTTTCTCGTACCCTACGTTAACAAACGCAGCGTTTAAACCAGGCATAACCTTGCGTATTTTGGCAATAAAAATATCGCCTACAGCAAAGTCATTATCCTCATCGTCTTTATGTAATTCAATAAGTTTTCCATCTTTTAATAAGGCAAAATCAACAATATCTGAACTCGATCTTACGATTAACTCTTTGTTCATAATGTTAATTTATATCCCGAATAATCGGGATGGATTTTTACTAAATTATTTGACACAGGTCCCGACAGCTATCGGGAATCCAACAAACCTAGGTATACTCTATTAAATACGCCTGGTTCTATATCAAAGAACGTTTCTTTAAAAACTGAAAAAAGTAGCTTTAAAAACTACTTTTAACAATTTATTTTTTCTTGTGACGATTAGCGCGTCTACGTTTCTTACGCTTATGCGTCGCTACCTTGTGTCTCTTTCTTTTCTTACCACTTGGCATAATAAATAATTCTTTTTAATTAATATTTTGTTTTAATGCTTTAGTTTACTTCAACATTTGTTTTTACACCTTCTAAAAATACTTTAGCTGGCTTAAAAGCTGGAATGTTGTGTGCTGGTATCTTAATCGTAGTATTTTTTGAAATATTACGACCTGTTTTCTCAGCTCTTGTTTTAATAATGAAACTTCCAAAACCTCTTAGATAAACGTTGTCTCCGCTCTCTAAAGATGTTTTTACTTCTTCCATAAAGGTTTCTACTGTTGCTTGTACGTCGCCTTTCTCAATACCTAACTTATCTGATATTTTGGCTACCAAATCGGCTTTTGTCATTGTTATTAGTTTTAGGGTTACTATAATTATAAGGGATGCAAATATAGGTAATTTAATTTCAATATTTCAAGCGTAATTAATTAAAATTTAAGGCGATAAAGATTTAATTTTGTCTAAACTTTCAAAAAAGTTCATGGAATTTTCAAAAGAACTAATTAACTGGTATTCAATTAACAAGAGAGAACTCCCGTGGCGTAGGACTCAAAATGCATATTATATTTGGCTTTCAGAAATTATCTTACAGCAAACTCAAGTTAAACAAGGACTGCCATATTACAATGCTTTTACCTCTAAATATCCTACAATACAAGATTTGGCTAACGCTAACGAAGAAGCGGTTTTAAAACTTTGGCAAGGTTTGGGGTATTACTCTAGAGCGCGTAATCTACATTTTACAGCAAAACATATTACAAATGAGCTTAACGGTGAATTTCCCAATACCTATAAAGACTTACTTAAATTGAAAGGTGTTGGTGATTACACTGCTAGTGCCATCGCTTCTTTTGCTTTTAACGAGGTTGCCGCTGTTGTAGATGGTAATGTTTACCGTGTCTTATCGCGTTACTTTGGTATTGATACGCCTATAAATTCTACTAAAGGTATAAAAGACTTTAAAGTATTGGCTAGTGCTTTAATAGACACTAAAAATCCTGCAATTTATAATCAGGCTATTATGGAATTTGGTGCCCTACAATGCAAGCCTAAAAACCCACAATGTATGGTTTGTCCGCTTCATACAAGTTGTGCTTCTTTAAAAAACAACTTAGTTGACCAGCTTCCTGTAAAATTGAAAAAAACGAAAGTCACTACTAAATTTTTTAACTTTTTAGTTTGTGTAGATAACGATAAAAATATACTTTTTGAAAAACGCACTGGTAAAGGGATTTGGCAAAACTTATATCAGTTTCCTTTAATAGAATCTTCAAAAAGCTTAGATATAAATGAGTTTCACCTTCTAGATTTAGACCAGGTAATACATAAAGACACAACTGTAGAGCATTCCCTTTATAACGACGTAGATAAAGTTCATAAACTATCTCACCAACATTTGCATACTAAATTTTGGATTGTACAAACACATAAACTACCAAACAAAGCAATCTCTATAACAGATATTATAAAGTACCCTGCGCCTGTATTAATTAGTGATTTTATTAACGAATTCAATTTTGAAAGTTTATAAAAATCATATTTTTTTATTACTTTTAATGTAGTTATTCTAATACCAAATAAACTGTAACTTTACAGCTTAAATATAAATATTATGTCGGGATCATTAAACAAAGTTATGTTAATAGGAAATTTAGGTGATGATGTTAAGATGCATTACTTTGATGATAAAAATTGTGTTGGTCGTTTTCCTATTGCTACAAGCGAGAGTTATATGAGTAAGCAAACCAACGAACGTATTACCAATACAGAATGGCACAATATTGTGGTAAGAAATAAGGCTGCGGAGATTTGCGAAAAATACCTTTCTAAAGGTGACAAAGTTTATATAGAAGGTCGCATAAAGACCAGAAAATGGACAGATGATAAAGGTATGGAACGTTACTCTACCGAAATACAGTGCGAGGATTTTACGTTTTTAACACCAAAAGGTGATCAAAACACGTCAGCACCTAACAAACCAAGTACACCAGCGCAAGCACCACAACAGGCAAAAGCTAGTGCTACAGAAGAAGGTAATGACGATTTACCTTTCTAAATAATTTAATTTAATTTTATATTGGACCCAGAACCCACGGTTTTAGTTTTAAACGTATTAACTGTTAATACGTCGCTTATTTCGAGCAGTGTACTCCTTATTATACTTCTTATTTGTTCTGCTCTAATATCTGGCGCAGAAGTCGCATTATTCTCTTTAACTAAAGCAGATATTAATGAAGGTTTAGAAAATAAGTCTGCCGCTATAAAAATAATTGCAAAACTTTTAGAACGCCCTAAAAAACTACTAGCAACCATACTTATTGCTAATAATTTTATAAACATTGCTGTTGTGCTTTTGTTCGCTTTAATTAGTGACACTGTTTTTAAAGACGTTAGTTACTCTATAGATTTTTACTTTTTTAATATTGAATTAGATTTTTTTATTAAAGTAATCGCAGTCACCTTCTTAATTTTACTTTTTGGTGAAATTATACCTAAAATTTATGCGAGTAGAAACAGTGTAAAATTTTCATCTTTAATGGCAAGACCTTTAAAGGTGTTAGACTTTTTATTTTCACCTTTAAGTTTACCGATGCGTTTTGTGACTCTAAAAATTCATAATACTTTAGGCAGACAACGCTCTAACCTTAGCGTAGACCAACTATCGCAAGCTTTAGAGCTTACCGATAACCAAGACACCACTAAAGAAGAACAAAAACTACTTCAGGGTATTGTATCTTTTGGTAATACGGACACCAAACAAGTAATGCGCCCAAGAATGGACTTGTTTGCCATAAATTTAAATACACCTTTCGAAAAAATTATAGAAGAAATTATAGACAATGGGTACTCTAGAATACCTGTTTATGAAGAAAACATAGACTCCATAAAGGGCGTGCTTTATGTTAAAGATTTATTACCGCACTTAAACAAAAAGACTTTTAATTGGACCACACTGCTGCGTCAACCCTTTTTTGTGCCCGAAAACAAAAAATTAGATGACTTAATGGTAGAGTTTCAGACCAAAAAAGTACACTTAGCTGTTGTTGTTGATGAATATGGCGGAACATCTGGACTCGTATCTTTAGAAGACATTATAGAAGAAATTGTTGGTGATATAAGTGATGAATATGATGATGACGATTTAATTTATACAAAAATTGATGATTTTAATTATAGCTTTGAAGGCAAAACACCTTTAAAGGATATGTATAAAATTGTTAAAATTAACGACGATATAGATGCATTTGAAACACGAAAAGGTGAGGCAGAAACACTAGCTGGTTTTGTTTTAGAAATTTCTGGTGGTTTTCCCAGAATAGGAAGTAAAATAAATTTTAAAAATTACGTTTTTACTGTAGAGGCTTTAGAACGCAAACGCCTTAAACAAATTAGATTGACACTTTTAGACAAACAAAAAGAATGAAAAGAGTAATACTACCCTTATTTTGTGCACTAATATTAAGTTGTAATAATGAAGATACCTTGCCAAAACCAAAAGCATATTTACGGTTAGATTATCCTTCTGCTAGCTATAAAAAAGTAAAAACACCATTGCCCTTTTCTTTTGAAAAGAATGAACTCTCTAATCAAATAAAAGCTATAAAATCTTCTGGCACTAGTAAAGGCATAAATATTACATACCCTTCATTAAAAGCTACAATATACCTTACTTATAAAACCGTAAAAGACGGTAATTTAGATAGCCTTCTTAGAGATTCTCAAAACCTAACGCAAAAACACACCATTAAGGCAGACGAAATTGTTTACGATTTTTTTGAAAACCCTGCAGAAAAGGTATATGGCATGTTTTATGAAATTGGTGGTGACGCAGCTTCACAGTCACAGTTCTATGTAACAGATAGTATTAATCATTTTTTAAGTGGTTCGTTATACTTTTATGTAAAACCTAATTACGACTCAATATACCCTGCTTCAGAGTATCTTAAAAAAGACATTAAACGCATTATGGAAACTGTAAGTTGGGAACACTAACCTATTAGTTATTTTATATTAGATAAACAAAAAAGAGCAGCCAATTGGCTGCTCTTTTAATATCTATTAATCTTACTAGATTAGAAATTGTAACGTAAACTTGCGTTAAATGTTCTACCTACACCTAAGAAATATCCAAAAGCATCTCTTTGGTTAATGTAAGCTTCGTTAAATAAGTTATAAACGTTAGCTCTAAACGTTAACGGATTGTCACCTAAAGAAAATCTGTAAGTTAAACCAGCATCAGCTAATGTGTAAGCAGGAAGCTTAATAGACTCGTACTGTCTGCCGTTTAAAGCATCATCAGCAACATCTTCTGGATCTACAAACTCGTATAAATCTGTATAGATGTTATAGTCCATATCTACACTTAAACCTTCACAGATATCAGCTCTAAAACCAACACCAAATGATGTTTGTGGTGCATTACCAACTTTTACACCTGTTAAATCTACATTACCATCAGTTACAATAAAGTCACCTGTTTCAACATTTTGAAGTGTATATGGTGTAGCACCATCATACTTCCAGTTACCAACAGAACCATATCCTCTAAAGCTCCAAGCTCTAGAATCTGGACGGTATTCTAAATCAAATTCTACACCTCTATGTACTTGTGTCACATCTGTAAGTCTGTAAGTAGACGGATCGTCATTAACTTGTACAGGACCATTAACACTTAAGAATCTATTACCCCATGATGTATTGTAAACATCTAAGTTAAATCTAAAGTTGTTGTTTTTAAATCTGTAACCACCTTCAAAACCTACAATCTCTTCATTTTCAACATCTGGAGAAACTAATTCATTAGAGTAAAGTATGTTCGCAAATACATTATCTAAGAACGGCTGGCGAGAAAATATACCTACATTTCCAAAAACAGAATGCTTATCATCAATTTCGTAACCTAAACCACCTTTTACTTGGTAACCTACTTTAGATATCTTTTCTGATTTACCTAAACCATCACCAACACCTACTAAACGGCCTTCTCTTTGGTAAGATTGTGTAGATAAAGCACCTTGAAAAAATGCAGAGAAACCATCTTTAGCATATTCTGCTTGACCAAAACCACCAAAGTAGTTAATGTTTTCAGAATAATCTCTATCGTATCTCTGTCCTTCATCTGCATAACTAAATAACGCAGACCATGGATTAGCTTCAAACGTATCACTAATTACATAATCAGACGGACGGTCTGTTCTAAAGTTATCTACATAACCATTTAAACCAAATGTTTCGTTTAATTGTCTAAAGTGATCACCTCTATATAAACGTGTATCAATACCTACATTTAATGACCAATTTTCGTTAGCCTCAATATTTAAGTTAGCAAGTAAACCGTACCAGTTATGGTTATTTACAGAAGATCTTCTTAAGTAAGAATCACCAAAGTTACCATTACCATTTGCATCTGCACTAGCAATGTTATTAGCTTCAATAGCTTCAAAGTTAATTTCTCTTTCGTTAAGACCAGTAATACCGATATCTTCGTTTCTTACACGACCTCTACCAAGACCACCTGTTCCACCACCACGTCCCCATGATGCATATAATACTGTAGATAAGTCTAACTTTTCGTTAATATTAAAATCCCAGTTTAAGTTCATAACTGGTTTGTGGTAATAGTTACGACGCTCTGTAAAACGCTCACCATTATAAAAACCGGTGTTACTGTTTGCTTTTTCTCCGTACTCTTGAAAGAACTCTAAGTCTTGAGAAAAGTTTTGATCGTGCCATTGTGGCGCACCAGTTAATAAGAAGTTAAATGCATGCTTTTCATTTGGCTTATAACCAACGGCAAACATATAGTTTTGACCTTGACCTGCTGTACCAATAGAATACTTTCTATGTGCTTGCCAGTGGTCTAATAATACTGAAAATGCCCAACCTTTATCGTTGATACCAGAATTGTAACTAATTGTACTTTTTATATAACTATCGTTACCTCCTAAAAATCTTACAAAACCACCTTCTTGTTTCTCTGTAGTTTTAGATACGATGTTTACCGTACCACCTACTGAAGAAATAGCAAGTTTAGAAGAACCTAAACCTCTTTGAATCTGTACTGCATTAGCAACATCTGACATACCAGACCAGTTAGACCAGTACATTCTACCATCTTCCATACCATTAATTGGTTGTCCGTTTAATAAGAATGCTGTGTTTGTTTGATCAAAACCTCTTAAGAATATTTGGCTATCACCAAATCCGCCAGATTGGTTAGATACATAAACAGAAGGTGTGTTTTTCATTGACTCACCAAACTCTACGTTACCAGAAGCTTTTAGTTGAATATCTTTACCTTGAATGGTAGATACTGCAACCGGTGTCTTTCTGTTTTCCGCTAAATCAATTACACCAGAACCTACAATTACGATTTCTTCTAATGAATTGTCTAATTCTAAAACAACAGTACCTAATTTAGTTGTTCCATTAAATTTTAATTCTTTAGTAGAAAAACCTACATAAGAAATAACTATCATACCTGAGTTAGAATCGGCAGTGATTGAAAACTTACCGTCCATGTCAGTCGTTACACCATTTGTTGTTCCTTTTACTAAAATGTTAGCACCAGGAAGTGGTGATCTTAACTCTGCATCTATTACCTTTCCCGTAATAGTAGTTTGAGCAAATGCTACTGTACTAAAAATCATTAGTACAGCTACTAATAAAAATTGGTTAAATTTTTTCATATAAAATTTAAGTTAATTGGTTTCATTATTCCGCGCAAAAGTACATAATACTATAATTATATTATTAACTTAATGTTAATATTTTGACATCGCAAAGTTAATTACGAAATCCGCAACATATATGCGTGCACAATAAAATTATCAGAAACTTTTAAACAAATTTTAACAATTTTTCTTATAAAACTCAACTAGATTTTGTGTCGAAGAATCGTGATTTGAAGATTTTTTATCATCATTTAGCTCATCTAAGATAGATTTAGCTAATTGTTTACCCAATTCTACTCCAAATTGGTCGTAACTATATATGTTCCAAACTATACCTTGCACAAATATTTTGTGCTCGTACATAGCTATAAGCTTTCCTAAACTCTCTGGAGTTAACTTTTTTACCAATAAAGATGTTGTTGGTTTGTTACCTTCAAAAACCTTAAATGGCACTAATGCTTCTATTTCTTTTTGAGATGCTTTTTGCGCTTTTAACTCAGTCAGTACTTCGGTATTTGTTTTACCGTTCATTAAAGCCTCTGTTTGAGCAAAATAATTAGACATAAGTTTATCGTGGTGGTCTTTATTACCATGTAACGACTCTATAAAGCCTATAAAATCTGTTGGTATTAACTTTGTGCCTTGGTGTATTAATTGAAAAAAAGCATGTTGTGAGTTTGTACCAGGCTCACCCCAAATTAATGT
The DNA here is from genome assembly GCA_028383925.1 of Winogradskyella sp. Lineage (GTDB taxonomy): Bacteria > Bacteroidota > Bacteroidia > Flavobacteriales > Flavobacteriaceae > Winogradskyella. Next base: position 117,341 of record JAOEWO010000002.1, on the reverse strand, counting down.
GCCAGTTTGGTAGTTTACTTTATGACCAGCTCTATCTATACTTTTACCATTACTCTCCATTATACCTTGTTGTAAATACGTTGCAAACTGATTAAGGTATTGTGTATATGGTATTACAGCTTCACTTTCTGATGCAAAGAAATTATTATACCAAATGGTTAACAATGCAGATATAACAGGTATGTTTTCATTAAAATCAGCGGTTCTAAAATGTTCGTCCATTTTATGAGCACCTTCTAAAAGTTTACTAAAATGATCATAACCTAAAGCTAAGCTAATAGATAAACCTACAGCACTCCACAATGAGAAACGCCCACCAACCCAATCTTTCATTGGGAAAATATTAGCCTCATCTATACCAAAAGCTTTTACACTCTCAATATTTGTTGAGACAGCTACAAAATGCTTAGAAACTGCTTCTTTTGGTTGCGATTGTAAAAACCAAGATCGTATAGAATTAGCGTTAGATAAGGTTTCTTGTGTGGTAAAGGTTTTAGATACAATAACAAAAAGTGTGGTTTCTGGATTTAATTTTTTTATAATTTCATTATAATGATCACCATCTACATTACTAACAAAATGGGTGTTTAAATGATTTTTATAAAACTGAAGTGCATCTACAACCATAGCAGGTCCTAAATCTGATCCTCCGATACCAATATTTACAACATCTATAATTGTCTTACCAGAAAACCCTTTATGAACACCACCAACGACTTGCGCTGTAAAGTTTTTTATCTTCTCTTTTACGTCGTGTATTCCTGGTATAATATTAACACCTTCTACAAAAACCTCAGTATTTTTAGGCGCTCTTAAAGCCGTGTGTGCTACTGCCCTACCTTCTGTCTCATTAATAACTTCACCATTAAAATACTTAGAAATAGCATCTTTTAAATCTACCTCATTAGCCAATTGTGTTAGTAGCTCTACAGTTTCTTTTGTGATTCTGTTTTTTGAAAAATCGGCATAAAAATCCTCCCATTTTACAGTAAGGTCTTTAGCCCTGTTTTGATCTTCAATAAACAGTTCTTTAAGATGTTTAGATTTTAAAGTTTCAAAATGCGATTGTAATTTACTCCAAGCGTTGGTTGTTGTAGGATTGGTTGCTTTTAAAGCCATATTATAGTTATGATATTGGATCTTGTGTTATTGTATTTTCGGGATGTAGAGGTGCTGCTTCTAAAAAGAAGATATTATCTAGGCGCTGCCTTGTAGGTTTTATGTATTCTAAATATTTAATTTTAAGACTATCAGAAATTGGTTTTGCTTCGGGTAATTTTTCTTTAAACGGATCTACTTGTTTACCGTTTTTCCAAAAGCGGTAACACACATGGTTTCCTGCGGAGCTCCCCGTATTACCAACATAACCAATAACATCACCTTGTTTTACAAATTCGCCAACCTTAGCTTTTCGTCGAGACATGTGTAAATATTGCGTTTCGTAAGTAGCATTATGTCTTATTTTAACAAACTTACCATTTCCTCTTCCGTAGCCCGATTTAGTTACTGTACCATTTGCTGTGGCCATAATTGGTGTACCGTTTGCCGCTGCAAAATCTGTACCTTTATGTGCCTTTACGCGATAGCCGTAATGTGCGATTCTACGTTTTAGATTATACCTAGAGGAAATTCTACTAAACTGAACTGGTGCTTTTAAAAAGGCACGTCTTAAATTTTTAGCATCTTCATTAAAATAATCTACGATGCCTTTTATAGAATCTGTTTGAAACCTAAACGCGTATAATGAATCGCCGTTGTGCTCAAAATAAGCTGCTTTTACATTGTGTACACCTGCATAAATAGTATCATCTATATACTTATCTGTATATATAACTTTAAACCTATCTCCTTTTTGTAAACGCCTAAAATCTATAGTCCACGCATAAATATCATCTGCCATTTTATAGGCTAATTTCTGACTTAATCCATTATCTTCTAGAGTTTTAGAAATGCTACTTTCTATAACTCCCGTAGCTGTTTTTTCGACATAGGTAATTGGTTTTCTACTTGTGTATGCTTTAATAGAGTCTTTAAAATTAATAACTACATACTCTTCTTGGTTGGGCTGATAGATAAACGTCTGAGGCTTTGGAAGACTGTCTTTAGCACTAGCCTTAGTATAGAGTAATGTATATGGTTTACCGGGCTGAATTTTTCTAATATCGAAAGTATCTTTGATTTTATTGGCAATATTAAAAATCTGAGGATAGCCAATATTGTTTCGCTCTAGTATTTCGCCAAACGTATCACCCTTTTTAATGGTATCTCTTTTTACAATATGCTTTTTTAAGTCAAAACCAAATTCAATGATTTTTTCTTCCTCAACTGCTTCGGCCAATGCCTTGTTATAGTCTTGTTCTGCCGTATCATCTTCTTTACAAGAATAAATACAAATTGCAATTATCGCTACTGCTACTAATCGTTTTAACTGCATTAATTTTAGCTAATTATATGTTATTTCCCCAATTTTCTAATTCGTCCGCTGTCCATAAATCCGGAAAGAAGATACGTTTTTGATATTTTGGATGCATGTACTTTTTCCAGTCGCTACCTCCGGTTGCTTCACCATCACCTGTACCACTTTCTATGTAGTGTTTTGCCGCATTGTAATGCGCCATCACCCAAGTAACATTAACTGTATAATCGTAATGACGCATGGCTTTTACTAAGTCTTCATCTTTTTGATCTTGCTCTGGCAACTCTTTAAAACGCGTCCATAAGTTTTTGGTATTATAGGTCTCCATAAACCTTAAAAACTCATCCTTATATCGTTTTTCAAAATTAACTAAAAGTGTAGATTTTTTACCAGTTTTATAATCTTTTCCTGCGGCTTGCCAATATAAATGTTCAAAAGCGTGCGTAAACGGAGTATCTCTGTCTATATTTTTTCTAAATCTATAGTCTATTAAATTAATTAACTCAGTTGATGAAAATTCTATAAATCGGTACTGCGCACTTTGAAATCCACTAGCCGGAGTTAGGGTATATCTAAACTTCATGTACTGCTCTACAGACATGCCTTCTCTCATAATATTAAACGAGGTGGTAAGCATATCGAAATAGCGACTAATACGCATTAGTTTACTTTCAAAAAAGGTGACGTCTAAATCTTCTTTTTCTGCCACTTGAGAAATCTCCCAAAGAATCATTTTAAACAATAGCTCATTAATTTGATGGTAAGCAATAAACACCATCTCGTCTGGCAAAGTTGTGCGCTGAATTTGAAGGTTTAATAACGCATCGGTTTGTATATAATCCCAATAGGTAATTGGCTTACTGTGAAGTAAGCCAATTAAATGATCATCTGTATTTTGGTCTATTTTGTTGTACTTCTCTTGAAGCGCTTGTATAATCTCGTCGTAATTTGGTTGGTCTGGCATATTAATTTTTAAATACTATTGGAAAGGCATGTTTTAAACCTTTAAACTCTACTAAATCTGCTCTTAAAGAGCCCACTGCAAGGTCTGCTTTAATTTTTAAAGGTATTTTATTTTTATCTGCACTAACCCATAAGGTTAGACTTTCTTCTTCTTTAAACACGCGACCTGCCATAACATAAGGTCTAAATTTTAAAGTTTTCACTTCGACTTTAGCCCCATTTATATCTATTTCTATAGTTTCCCTACCCAAGTATCTAAGTTTAAAACCATAGTTTTCTTCATCAAAAAACATAGTTGTTTTAATCTCGCCACCTTGTTTTAAAGACGCTATGTCTATACTATTTCTTAAGTGGTAATACATAGATACCATATCTTGCACCCCTTGCTCGGTTATTATAGTTTTTACCTCTTTATGTTTTTTGTTATTTACAATGGCTTTCTTCTCACTGTGATTAAAGTCTATTTCTATATCTTTAGTGTGGCCACCTTCATCTATTTTTCTAATAAACTTATAAGGTACACCTGTGTCTTTATCGAAATAGCTTTCGTAACGGTCTTTAACTTTAAAAAGCCATTTTACTGGGCCAGTTGTCCACCCTTTGCCTACAACGTGATAAACACCTTTACCCTCTAGCGAAGATTCTTTAAGCGATAAAGTTGCATTACCAGCTTTTAAAAAGCCACTGTAACTCATCTCAAACTTAAACCACTCGCCTTTTTGAAAAGCAGACACCTTCTCAATACTTGCCGTTTGAAAGCCTACAAAAAATAATATTATAGTAAATAAATGTTTCATGTGTTTCTATTAATTACAGTTTACTATCACATGTATTCGCAATTAATTATTTCATCGAGAGTTCTCTTTTTTTAAAATTACTCGGTTCGTAATATCTTGTTTGTAAATGTAGATAATGTAACGCATTTATTGTGTTACTATTATCTTAAATACAATTACTATTCCAAATATATAAAAATATTAAAAACTATGGGTAAGGGTCACTTTTTCTTGGTTAAGAGGTGCTATAGCATAGGCTAGCTTTTGGCTAATTATATTGCTATAAGACTTAATACTGGTCTAATTAAATATTAGCCTAAGGTATTACCATCTGGATTGAAGCTTGTTAATAGTAGTGCAATTAATACAAAACAAAATTGGTTTATCGTTTTCATTTTAAGTCTTTTAATCTAAACAATCACCATCGCAAGGTATGGCATTGTTATAATCTTCTTCGGTTAGAACAAACTCGTAGATCTCGTTTCCTGCGGTAATGTAGTTACCAGCTCTAAGTAAATTTCTATTAATAGGCTCTGAAAAAGAGTCTGGTATATCATCTCCGTCAGAATCGATTCGTGAGTATTCTATACTCTTTATGTTTTCGAAAACAACAATAACTTTAAACGATGAATATGATTGCCCAGGCTTTATACTCTCTGCATCATTTAAAGCATCATAATTACTTCCTTCAATTTTATCACCTCTGTAGGATTGATTATTTGATATTTCAATATCTTCAAAAATCTCATTACTGAAGTTCTTATATAATCTAATTATAATATCACGACCAGAGTTATTATTTATTTGATAAGTTCTTTCCCACATATCTGCTTCTGTTACACAGCTGCTCAAAAACATAAATATGATTACAAAAATTAAGTATAGTTTGTTTAGTGTTTTCATAATCTGTAGGTTTTAATCTAAACAGTCTCCATCACAAGGTATAGCATTATCATAATCTTCTTGGGTTAGCACAAACTCGTAGTTGTCGTTTCCTATGTCAATATAGTTTCCACCTCTAAATAAGTTTCTATCAGTTGGTTCTGAAAAAATTACATTGTTGTCTTCAACATCAAAAGAATGAGTTGTTTTTCTGCTATTACTAAAGACAATAATAAATCTAGTATAACTAAATGATATCGTTGGTATATCATTTTCAGGATTATTTTTTATCTGATACGTTCTTTCCCACATATCCGCTTCTGTTACACAGCTGAATGATAGTATTAAAATAATTACTAAACCTAAAAACTTTAATCTTCTCATAGCTTACCAATTATTAAACAGTTCATCAAGATTATTACGTGTTGGGTTGTTAGGGTCTATGTTAAATATTCTGTCTCTCCATTCCCACCATGAGCTAGCGTCTACTAATGTATTTTTTGATTTTTTAATCATTTTTGTAGGTTAAGTTATCTTTAAATGTAAAGAATTTTTCTTACAAAACCAAATTTTACAACGTACCACGCTTTGCTTGCTCGCGCTCAATAGATTCAAACAATGCTTTAAAATTACCTGCTCCAAAACCTTGTGCACCCATACGTTGTATGATTTCAAAAAATAGTGTTGGTCTGTCTTCAATAGGTTTTGTAAAAATTTGTAATAGATACCCTTCTTCGTCTGCATCTACAAGAATAGAAAGCCTTTGAAGCTCTTTTATATCTTCTTTCATCATATCCATGTGTACACCTAAGCGTCTCGGAATATCGTCATAATACGCCTGTGGTGGTGGTGGTAAAAATTCTACCCCTCTGGCTTTTAATTGTGCTACTGTTTTTATAACATCGTCTGTTGCTACGGCAATATGCTGCACACCTGAGTCTTCGTAGAAATCTAAATATTCTTCGATCTGAGATTTTTTTGCGGCTTTTGCCGGCTCGTTAATTGGAAATTTAATACGACCGTTTCCGTTACTCATTACTTTACTCATAAGCGCTGAATATTCGGTATGGATCTGTTTATCATCAAACGATAAAAAGTTAACAAAGCCCATAACATCTTCGTACCATTTTACCCAGGTATTCATTTGTCCCCAACCTACATTACCTACCATGTGATCTATATACTTTAAACCTACTGGCTCTGGGTTGTAATCACTTTTCCATTCTACAAAACCTGGCATAAATACTCCGTTGTAATTTTTGCGCTCTACAAACATGTGTACGGTTTCTCCGTACGTGTAAATACCTGCTCTTACAACTTCACCAAATTCATCTTTTTCTACAACAGGTTCCATATAAGATTTGGCACCACGCTTTGTAGTTTCTTCATAAGATTTACGTGCATCTTCTACCCAAAGTGCAATAACTTTAACACCATCTCCGTGTTTTACTATGTGATCGTTAATTGGTGACTGACTGTTTAATGGTGTCGTTAAAACTAATCTAATTTTATCTTGCTTAAGTACATAACTTACAGCATCTCTAGAGCCAGTTTCTAGCCCTTTGTAAGCATACGACTGAAAACCAAATGCTGTTTTATAAAAATGTGCAGATTGTTTTGCATTACCTACGTAAAACTCTACATAATCTGTACCCATAAGCGGAAGAAAGTCTTGTGCACCTTCAAATATTTTTTCTAAACCGTAGTTTACATTTTTTACTTCTTTTGCCATAATAATTTAATTAGAATCGAGAAGTTAGAAAAAAGAGAAAAGATTGTTAGAGCTTGTTTTGAAAGCCCATCGTCATTTTCTGAAATTCTGTTAATTTTTCTTCGATTATTGTTAGTTGTTCTTGTGTTATATAATGTCTTCTAAATGCTATAATTAATTGCGTTTCTAACTCAAAGGATGAGCCTAAAGCAATGTCTATAAAATGAGAAAAAGATTTATTTGATCTTGATGAACCTTCTGCAATATTACTTGGAATAGAAATTGAGCACCTACTTAATTGAGACGTTAATCCAAATTTTTCTTCGTTTGGAAATTGACTTATGAGACCAAATACGTTATCTACAATTTCAATTCCTAAGTTCCAAATCTTAAGATTCTTGTAGTTATGCCTTTTTCTAATACTCATAGTCTATAAATTCTATTCTCTAGTATCCATTCTCTCTTTTTTAATTTCTATTTCATTCTAACCAAGATTTAAAATAATCTTCGTCTGCAATATTCATAGCTTCTTCTGTAACCTTTAAAGGTTTAAATGTATCTACCATTACGGCGAGTTCATCTGTTTTTACTTTACCAATACTGCGCTCCATAGCACCTGGGTGTGGACCATGCGGAATACCAGCAGGATGTAACGAAATATGACCTGTATCAATATCATTTCTACTCATAAAATCACCATCGACGTAATACAACACCTCATCGCTATCTATATTACTGTGGTTGTAGGGAGCTGGTACTGCAATAGGGTGATAATCGTACAAACGCGGTACAAAACTACAGATTACAAAAGCATCTGTTTCAAACGTTTGGTGTACTGGAGGTGGTTGATGCACACGGCCTGTAATAGGCTCAAAATCGTGAATTGAAAATGCATACGGATAATTATAACCATCATAACCGACCACATCAAAAGGGTGTGAGGCATAGACCATATCAAAAATATCACCTTGCTTTTTTATTTTAATTAAAAACTCGCCAGACTCATTATACGTTTCTAACTCTTGTGGTTGGCGTAAATCGCGCTCACAAAATGGTGAATGTTCTAAGAGTTGACCAAACCAATTACGATAACGTTTTGGTGTATATATTGGTCGTGTAGATTCTACTATAAATAATCTATTATCTTCAGTATCAAAATCGAGCTTATAAATAATACCTCTTGGCACCAAGAGATAATCTCCATATTTAAAATCTAAATTTCCCAGATGTGTTCTTAACTTCCCAGTACCTTTATGAATAAAAATTAACTCGTCAGCATCTGTGTTTTTATAAAAATACTCTTTTGTAGAATGTTTTGGCGCTGCTAATATGATGTTACAATCGCTATTAGTAAGCACAATTTTTCTACTTTCTAAATAATCGTTTTCTGGCTTTACTTTAAAACCATGAAAACGGTACGATTTCATATTGTTTTCATTTGCAATTTTTGGCGCAACACTATATTGTCTTTTTATGTCTTTAACTTGTGTTGGTCTTTGCTCGTGGTAACTATTGGTTGACATACCATCAAAACCAATGGTGCCAAATAATTGCTCGTAATAAAAGCTCCCATCTGGTTTTTTAAATTGTGTATGACGTTTTGGTGGAATCTTTCCTAATTTATGGTAAAATGGCATCTTGTGAAAGGTTTTGAGTTTAAAGCTTAAAATTCAAAATCGGCTAATTGTGAACTTAAACATTTGTACTAAAATAAGTAAAAATAAAGAGATTTCCGCTTTCGCTAGAATTGATGCGTGTTTATTCTGGATTCCTTTTGATAAGGAAATGGAGATATAATTTTATGTTTGCCCAGAATGGTTTCATGTATTACAAATATCGCTATTTTTTTTATTACATTTATAAAAGGTGTAATTTATTCTTAAAAGATAGAGATATGAAAAGTACTTTATTTGTTCTTGCCACATTGATAGTAATACCTTTTATCTATTCACAAGATTTAGACGAAAACCAGTATTCTTTTTCTCTATTTAAACTAGAACCTAAACTGATGTTTCAATCTCGAAGAGACATAACAAATATCACTATTACTGAGGGCTCGTATACTTTGTCTCCTCTAATAAACAGTACTACTCATATATTTAATGCTATCTCTGACTATAGATAATTTTGTGAATAATGTACTTTTTGATGGTAGAGGTCCTTTAACTAGACTCTTATACCTAAAGAACTAAGTTTTTTTACCAAGAATTATAACGTTTAAATTAAGTTATAAGTTTTAGAACATACTGAAACTAATTTAGCAGAAGCAATTACGAACTAGAACTATGACTATTTTAGAATACTACGAGATTCTGAAATAAATTCAAAAAAACATTATAATGTTAAAACCAAAAACCAAGATTAAAAAACCAATAACTATCTCCTGTTTCTGGTGAGTAGGTATATTTTGCTTCTAATGGGCCTAAAAATGTTTCTAAAGAATAGCCTAGCGCATAACCTGAATAATCTGGTGTAGAAAGCAAATTACCTGTCTTAAATAAACCATCTTCAATATTGGCATAATTGGCCGCTAGTAATATATGATGCTTTTTAAAAACCTCATAATCTAAGGTCATTGTTGCTTTTACAAAACTATCACCAGAAAGCGCTAAATAATCGTAACCATAAAACGAATAAAAATTATTTATAAAATTATTACCATAACCACCCAATCCAAAACCTAAAGCCGTAGTAGAGTTATCTCCTAGTTTAAAACCACCATTAGCCTCAGTTTTTAAGGCCATCTTATCGGTAAAACTAAAAGCGTAGCCCAAATCTACTTTGGTAATTGAAAACTCATCAAAACGGGTATTAAAACCAGAGGCTTCTAAATACAAATGAAAATCGCCGTTAAAGTAAAAACCACTCTTAGGAAAGTAAGCGTTGTCGTAATTATCGAACTTTAAATTACCAAAAACACTATAATAATCTGTGTTCTCAAACGTAACATCATCCTCTTGCTGATCGTCGGACACTAAAGTTTCTGAAGTTACTTTAAGACGTTTGTGCTCGCCACCCAATTGTAATGCAAAATCTTTTCTAAAAATAGTTTGTATATAAACTTGGTTAGTAAAATCGCTCACCTCAGCATCAATTTTATTTAACCCTATTAACAACGGCGAGTCTTCGTCTAGTGCTAATAAAGGATTTACATTTTTATTAAACTGATTGTATCTCGATTTTATACCTATACTTAAATAATACCCTTTATCTATAAAATAGTTAAAATTATACCTTGTGTTATCGCCCAATACAAAATCGAAAGATGCAATATCATTATCAAAAAGTAATCGTTTTTTGGTAAGATTTGCAAGTAATGCACTTTTATACAGTCCGTCGTAATGCACACCTAATTTAAGAAATGTTGTAACGTCAGACTCTATTACTTGCCCTCTTAAATTATAACCTTCAGCACCTTTAGTAGGCTCTAAATAATACCTAAAGGTGTCAAAATTATTGGTTGCAATTAAGTTATTGACACCTTTTGTAAAGTCTGAATATTCAATTTTACCTTCAGCTTTCAATTTTAATTTACCGAGAATAAAAGATCGGGTATAACGCTCTTTTCCTTTAACTCTTATTGAATTAATTTTAAGGCTATCTACCAATTGTATAAATGGTTTACTAACTACGGTCTCTGTTTTATGTTGTAATTTTAATAATTCGGGAAGATTAACTCTTGCTGCTACTTCACCATTGGTAATAATACTACGTCCTTTATTAAAAGAAATAACCGAAAAATCTGTAATATCTGGCTTAATATAAATATCGGTTAGTGGTGCTTTGGCCTTCATTAAATTAATAGTTCTAAAATTATTAATCTGCAATAAAATATCTGGTGCCGACTTTAAATAGTCTCTATCTTTTAGCGCATCTTGTACGTCTACACCAATAATAACATCCATACCTTTAGCCCTAAGTTTTTCTACCGGAAAATTATTAGTGACACCACCATCTATTAAAACACGGTTACCAATAGCTACAGGTTGAAATAAAGACGGAAGCGCAGCACTAGCCGTTACAGCTTCAGCTAATCTGCCTTTGTCTAACAAAATAGATTCGCCTGTCTCCATATCTGTCGCAATACAAAAAAATGGTATTGGTAATTTTTCGAAATCTTTTATTTCATTTACCGGAAGCATTAATTGATAAAGCAAATTATAAACGCTTTGACCACGTGATAAGGCTGATGGTAATGTAATTTTAAATTTCTGAAAAGGGAGACTTACCGCATATTTTTCTGCATTTTCTCGTTCGTAAAACGGTTTAAACTCTCTCGGAAATTTATCGTTAATAAGCGCATCAAAATCTATATTATTAAACATCGCCTCTAACTGCTTACCAGAATAACCAGACGCGTAAAGCGATCCTATTATTGCGCCCATGCTGGTACCTGCTATATAATCTACTTTAATCCCTAAACTATCAATAACCTTTAAAACCCCAATATGCGCAAAACCTTTTGCACCACCACCACTTAGTACTAAACCAATTTTAGGCGCTTTAACATCTTGAGCTGTTGTAACACTAAAGCTCATAGTTAACACCACTAAAGCAAAAACAAGCTTTAATGATATACTTTTTAACGTGTATGTTAAGTTTAACTTCAATTTACTCTTTATGGTAATAATTATAAATTTTATTGGCGCGCGATACTCCTACAACAGCTTCTAACTCGTCTAATTTTGCATTTGCAATACGTTTTACTGTTTTAAAAGTTTTCATTAAATCTACAATAGTCTGCTCACCAACACCTGGTATGTTTTCTAACTCGGTTGTTAACGCACCTTTACTTCTTTTGTTTCTGTGATGCTCTATACCAAAACGGTGTGCTTCGTTTCTTAATTGCTGAATAATCTTTAGCGTTTCACTTTTTTTATCTAAGTACAACGGTATAGGATCATCTGGGTAAAATAACTCTTCTAAGCGCTTAGCTATACCAATGATAGCAATTTTTCCTCTTAATCCTAAAATATCTAGACTTTTTAACGCTGATGATAATTGCCCCTTACCACCATCTATAATAATAAGTTGTGGTAATGGTTGGTCTTCTTCAACTAAACGTTTGTAACGTCTGTAAACCACCTCTTCCATAGATGCAAAATCATCTGGTCCCACAACCGTTTTTATATTAAAATTACGGTAGTCTTTTTTGCTTGGTTTTCCGTTTTTAAATACCACACATGCTGCAACTGGGTTTGTGCCTTGTATGTTAGAGTTATCAAAACATTCAATATGTCTTGGTTCTTCAGACAGAAGTAAATCTGCTTTCATTTGTGCCATAATACGATTGGCATGCCTATCTGGATCTATAAGTTTTACTTGTTTAAATTTATCCATACGATAGTACTTTGCATTACGAATAGATAAATCTAAGATGCTTTTTTTATCACCAAGTTTCGGAATTGTTATTTTTAAATTACCACCCAAATTAACTTCAAACGGCACATAAATTTCTCTGCTCATTGAGTTAAAACGTTGTCTAATTTCTGTAATTGCTAGCTCTAATAATTCGGTATCAGATTCTTGCAATTTCTTTTTAAGTTCTAACGTATGCGACCGTATTATAGAGCCATAACTTAATTGTAAAAAATTAACATAAGCATAGGTTTCATCGCTAACAATAGAGAAAACATCTACATTACTAATTTTAGGATTTACTATGGTAGATTTAGCTTGATAGTTTTCTAAAACCTCAAGTTTCTCTTTTATTTTCTGAGCATCTTCAAATTGCATTTGTGCAGCATACTGTTTCATTTGCTCTCTAAATTGCTGTAACGAATCTTTAAAATTTCCTTTTAAAATTTCGCGTATAGCTGTAATATTTGTTTGGTACTGGTCTTCTGTTTCGTAGTCTTCGCAAGCACCTTTGCAATTACCCAAATGGTATTCTAAACAGACTTTATATTTACCCGTTTCTATTTTAGATTGAGACAAATCATAATTACACGTACGCAACTGGTATAAGCCTTTTATTAAGCCCAAAAGTGTTTTTACTGTTTTCATACTTGTGTACGGTCCAAAATACTCTGAGCCATCTTTAATAACACGTCTGGTAGGAAACACTCTGGGAAAACGTTCTTTCTTAACACAAATCCACGGATACGATTTATCATCCTTTAAAAGCACATTGTACTTAGGTTTGTATTTTTTTATTAAGTTGTTTTCTAAAAGTAAGGCATCATTTTCGGTTTCAACAACAATATGCTTTACAGAAACAATATTTTTAACTAATACGCGCGTTTTACCATAGTCGTGATGCTTATTAAAATAACTACTCACACGTTTTTTAATATCCTTAGCTTTACCAACATAGATGAGCTTGTTATCAGCATCAAAATATTGATAAACACCAGGCTGGTGCGGTAGGGTTTTTATTTGTATATTAAGTGAAGTTTCTGGCATGTAACCAAAGGTAATAATTCATAAAAGTAATTGTATGTTTTCAAATAACTTTATGATTATCTTTCGCCACTTTTTATAAAACCCATATATGACTAAAAAAGTTTTAGGACGCGTTGATAAAGTCAATTTTCCTGAATTAAAGCTTAACACCATTGATGTTAAAATAGACACAGGCGCCTACACCTCTTGCATACACTGCTCAAAAATTAGAGAAGAAGATAATAAACTGTATTGTATTTTTGAAAGCAAAGGGCATCCTAACTTTAAAAGTGAAGAAATTGTGTTTAACACTTACACTTACACAGATGTAAAGAGTAGTAACGGCCACAGAGAAAACCGCTTTAAAATAAAAACAAACGTTGTATTTTTTGGTAAAACATATAAGATTAACCTAACTTTAAGCACAAGAGACGATATGCGTTTTCCTGTACTTATAGGGCGTCAGTTTTTAAGTAAAAAATTTATAATAGATGTTGATTTAGAAAATCAATCTTTTAATACGCAAACAAAAAAATGAATATAGTAATCTTGTCAAGAAACCCTCACTTATACTCTACTGCACGTTTAGTAGATGAGGCTGAAAAAAGAGGCCATAAGGTTGAAATTATAGACCCTTTAAAGTGTGATATAATAATAGAAAAAGAGAAACCTACTATTTTTTACAAAGACCGCTACCTCGATTATGTAGATGCTATAATACCCAGAATAGGAGCTTCGGTAACATTTTATGGTTGTGCAGTTGTAAGACAATTTGAAGAAATGGGTGTGTTTACCATTGCTTCTTCTGATGCTATATTAAGGTCTAGAGACAAACTAAGAAGTCTTCAACGTTTAAGTAAAGCAGGTATTGGAATGCCAAAAACTGTATTTACAAATTACTCTAGAGATGTAGAAGAAGTAATAGAGCATGTTGGCGGTACACCTGTTATTATAAAATTATTAGAAGGCACACAAGGTCTTGGTGTGGTTTTAGCCGAAAGTAAAAATGCAGCCGAATCTGTTTTAGAAGCTTTTAATGGTTTGCAAGCAAGAGTTATTGTACAAGAATATATAAAAGAAGCAAAAGGAGCAGATTTAAGAGCTCTTGTTGTAGATGGTGAGGTTGTTGGCGCCATGAAACGCCAAGGTAAAGAGGGAGAGTTTCGTTCTAACTTACACCGTGGTGGTTCTGCTAATATTATAAAACTAGATAAAGACGAACTAAAATTAGCTATGAATGCAGCCAAAGTTTTAAAGCTACCTGTTTGCGGTGTAGATATGTTGCAGTCTGCTCGCGGACCACTTTTATTAGAAGTAAATTCTACACCAGGTCTAGAAGGTATTGAAGCCGCTACTGAAAAAAATATAGCAAAAGCAATAATTACGTTTATTGAGCGCAATAGAACTTAAACCCATGTTAAAAGATATTTTAAATATTTTGGGTGTTAAAGTTGCACCAGGTAAAAGTGCTACAGTAACCTTTGAAGTCGCTAAACTACATACCAGAAACACATTAGATGTCCCTATAATTATAGAACGCTCTAAAAAACTAGGCCCAACCGTTTTAATTACAGCTGGTATACACGGTGACGAAATAAATGGGGTTGAAATTGTAAGGCAAATTATTGCTAAAGGCATTAATAAACCTAAGATTGGTACCACCATTTGTGTCCCAGTTATAAATGTATTTGGGTTTTTAAACATGGACCGTCTTTTTCCTGATGGTAGGGACTTAAACCGCGTATTTCCTGGTAGCGAAAAAGGATCTTTAGCTAGCCGCGTTGCACATTTTGTAATGAAAGAATTGGTACCTCACGCAGATTTTGTGATGGATTTTCATACAGGTGGCTCCGACCGTTTTAATGCCTCACAAATTAGAATTGTAGAAGACGACCCTAAACTTACAGAATTGGCTCATGTTTTTGGGGCACCTTTTATTTATTATTCGCAAAATTTAAATAAATCGTTTAGAAATGCTTGTGCTAAAGCTGGCGTACCTATGCTTTTGTTTGAAGGTGGAAAATCGTTTAACATACATAGTAATATAACTAATACTGGTGTAAATGGCGCCAAACGTGTACTGCACCATTTTGGCATGCTGCGCAACCAATTTAAAGTATCACAACCCAAAACAAGTGCTGTTGTTATTGAAGATAGTAAGTGGCTAAGGGCTAAATATTCTGGCATGTTTAAAGCCACTGTAAAAATAAACACACTTGTAGAAAAGGGGGAGGTTTTAGGTAATATTACAGACCCTTATGGCAGTTTTAATTACTTTGTAAAAGCACCAAATACAGGTTATGTGTTTAATGTAAACGAATCACCAATCATTTATCAAGGTGATGCTATTTTTCATATTTCTACTAAGTTAGAAGACTAATGACCAAAACCCAAATACGCAAAAAATATAAAGCATTACGGCAAACGCTATCTCTAGATAATGTTGAAGATTTTAGTCTGGCTATTGCTAATCAGTTACTAAAGCTAAGTATTTGGGATAAATCTTTTTATCATATTTTTCTAACTATTGAAGAACAGAAAGAAATAAACACCGATTACATCTTAAATATTTTAGCCGGCAAGGATAAACATACCGTCATTTCTAAAAGTAATTTTGAAGATTACAGTATGACGCATTTTTTATTAACCGACAGCACCACCATTAAAAAAAACCACTACAACATCCCAGAACCAATAGAAGGTATAGAAATTAAATCGTCGCAATTAGAAGTGGTATTTATACCTCTTTTAGCTTTTGATAACACGGGAAATAGAGTTGGTTATGGTAAGGGGTTTTATGATAGATTTTTAGCAAACTGTAAACCTGAAACTTTAAAAATTGGTTTGTCTTTTTTTGAAGTTGATACCGAAATTTTTGAAACCTCTGAGGATGATATTAAGTTAGATTATTGTGTGACGCCAAAACAGGTGTTTCAATTTTAGGCTTGTCATTAAATGCTCTTTTATTAAACACAATTAAAATACCTATACCTGTACTTATAGCAACATCAGCCACATTAAAAACAGGATCGAAAAAAGAAAAAGACTTGCCACCAACTACTGGCAGCCATTGCGGTAAGACCCCTTGCCACATAGGAAAATGTAACATGTCTACAACCTTACCATGAAACACATTAGCATAACCACCACCTTCTGGTAAAAAAGTAGCAACCTGCAAGTTACTATCATCAAATAAAACACCGTAAAACACAGAGTCTAAAATATTACCTAAAGCACCAGCAAAAATAATAGCTACAGCGAAAATTAATATTTTAGATTTTTTCTTTTTAGTAACATCAACCAACCAAAATGCTATACCAGTTACAGCAACAATTCTAAACAAGGTTAAAATGAGTTTTGCAGATTTGTCTGATATAAATGTAAAAACATCACTTAGCTTAGTGCCCCAAGCCATACCATCGTTTTCTACAAAAGCAATTTTAAACCAAGAAAATACCGAGACATCTTCATGCAATTGAAAATGGGTTTTAATATAAATTTTACTGAGTTGATCAACCAATAAAATAATAAAAATAAGAATTGATGCTTTTTTTAACGACATAATTGTTTTTTAATCAAACAACACTAATAAAGAATAGTGTAAAAATAATTGATTATTCTTGTTTAGCCACAGTTATATCTCCATTTATAGAGTTTAGCTTCCATGATGTATTATTAGATTTAAACACATCTAAAATAACCATACCGTTTTGAGATATCGCCTCTACATTAGCATAAGTAGTTATTACCTTAATATATCCTTCTACCGTACTAATGCGTGCACTATTTGCATCTCCTTTAGCATAAAAATGACCTTGAGACAAATTAATATTTAGTTTATTAAAACTCCCCATTAAATTTACAGAGCCAATGTTGCTAATTATATTTAAATTAAGTCCTTCTGGAATTTCTAAGACTAAAGTCGCTGCAATTACCTTATGTGCATTTCGTTTATCATCTGCTATGGTTGCAAACTTAAATGGCTCTAATTTTATACCCAGTTGATTTGCTTCTTGCTTTGTAATAATTTGAAATTGCTGTTGGTACTCGCCATCTAAAGTAGATGTAACCGTAATGTATTTTGTTTGAGATGTTGAAATAGATATGGTAAAAATTTGGTCACCGTCAATTGAAATTGTTTCAATTTTATCTGCCAAAAATTTTCTTTCTAAAATATTTTGAGCGCCTATTTTCACCATAAAGAATAAAAAAATAAAACTTATAAAAAAAGCCTTCAGATTAATAATCGAAGGCCTTATAGTTTTGTTTCTATTCAAAATAAATTCTTAATTAAAATGCTACTGCATATTTTTAGCTTCTATGCTTAATGTGGCATGCGGCACTAATTTTAAACGTTCTTTATTAATTAGTTTACCAGTAACACGGCATATACCATAGGTCTTATTTTCTATACGTATAACTGCATTTTTTAAATCTCTTATAAACTTTTCTTGACGAATTGCCAGGGCAGAGTTAGCTTCTTTACTCATAGTTGCACTACCTTCTTCAAACGCTTTAAAAGTTGGTGATGTGTCATCGGTACCATTATCATGATCGTTCATGTAAGCACTTTTTATCAATTCTAAATCGTGCTCTGCTTTTTTTATTTTGTCTTGAAGCAAATTTCTAAATTCTTCTAAGTCTTTATCAGAATATCTATTGTTTTCTGCCATAATATTTTAGTGTTTTTTAATAAACAATTTGGTGTTGACCTCATCAAATACAATTTCTATACCATTGTTTACAGTGTCCATAATTTTTAAATCTTCTGTTAATGTTTCAGATTTAATGTAAGCTTCATTAGAAGCAACTGCTTCTGCTATTTGGGGATTACTTTGTAATTGTACGTCAATTCTGTCAGTTACTTCAAATCCTGAATCTTTACGTAAATTTTGAATACGGTTTACGAGCTCACGTGCAATACCTTCCTTACGCAATTCATCATTAATTGTAACATCTAAAGCTACTGTTAACGCACCTTCATTAGCAACAAGCCATCCTTCAATATCTTGAGACGTAATCTCTACATCTTCTACACCTAAAGTAATATTTTTTCCGTTAATTTCAACATCAATATTACCATTTTGCTCTATATTTTTAATGTCAACAGCACTGAATTCTCTTACCACATTGGCAATCAGCTTCATATCTTTTCCGAATTTTGGCCCTAAGGTTTTAAAATTTGGTTTTATTTGCTTCACTAATATATCTGAAGCATCTTGTAAAAGCTCAATTTCTTTTATGTTTACTTCGTGCTTAATTAAATCTGCAACGGCTTCAATTTCTTCCTTTTGTTGCTGATTATCTACCGGAATCATAATTTTTTGTAAGGGCTGGCGTACTTTAATCTTCTCTTTAGCTCGTAACGATAATACTAATGAACAGATGGTTTGCGCACTCTCCATTTTGCGCTCTAAAACCTTATCTATAACGCTAGTATCTACTTTTGGAAATTCTGCTAAATGCACACTCTCAAAGGTTTCTTTTTTGGTTACGGCATTAAGGTCTAAGTACAAACGGTCCATAAAGAATGGTGCAATTGGTGCGCCTAACTTCGCAATCGTTTCCATACAAGTGTACAATGTTTGGTATGCCGAAATTTTATCGGTTTGGTAATCTCCTTTCCAAAAACGTCTTCTGCTTAAACGTACAAACCAGTTACTTAAATAATCTTGTGTAAAGTCTGAAATGGCTCTCGCTGCTCTTGTTGGTTCGTATTCCTCATAGAATTTGTCTACTTTTTGAATAAGCGAATTTAATTCAGATAATATCCAACGGTCTATTTCTGGTCGTTCTTCTAATTTAATATCTGCTTCACTATAGTTAAAACCATCAATGTTTGTATATAATGTGAAGAATGAATAGGTGTTATATAAAGTTCCGAAGAATTTACGACTCACCTCAGCAATGCCTTCGCTATCAAATTTTAAATTATCCCAAGGATTCGCATTACTAATCATATACCAACGTGTGGCATCTGCTCCGTATTTTGATAAGGTTTCAAAAGGATCTACAGCATTACCTAAACGCTTAGACATTTTTTGTCCGTTTTTATCTAAAACGAGTCCGTTTGAAACCACGTTTTTATAAGCCACAGAATCGAAAACCATCGTGCCAATAGCGTGAAGGGTATAAAACCAACCACGTGTTTGGTCTACACCTTCGGCAATAAAATCAGCTGGAAAGGCCCCTTTTAGTTTCCCCAAAGGGGAAAAACTCATACGCAATTCGTAAGCTATCTTCTCTAAAACTTTATCGATATCACCAATAACTTCTTCATTTGTAAATCTTACAACTCGATATCCTAACTCTTCTAAAATATCTGTTCGTAATTTATCTGCATCTTGAACTTCTGGTTGGTTGTGATAACCACCATCAACTTCGATAACCAAATTTTTAGACAAGCATACAAAATCGACTATAAACTCATCAATGATATGTTCTCTTCTAAATTTATAACCATCAAGATTTTTATTTCTCAAGGCTTCCCAAAGTACCTTTTCTGCTTCTGTTGGATTTTTTACACGTTCTTTTTTAAATTCATTCAACAACTTATAAGATAACTTACGTGCTGTTTCATAAATATAAGAACGTTCTTTTTCTTCCCCTTTGGGGAAGTTAGATGGGGCATTCTCAAATGGATAATGCCACTGTGCGTAAGGCATAGAGCCAGAATCAAACCAAACGTCTATTAAATCACTTTCGCGTTGCATTGGTTTTCCGCTAGCTGATACTAATACAATTTTATCGACTACATTTTTGTGTAAATCGATGGTATCGTAATTTGCTTCAGACATATTACCCACTTCAAACTCAGCAAAAATATCTTCAGACATTATACCGGCATCAACAGACTTCGTCATTTCAGATTTTAATTCTGCAACAGATCCGATACAAATTTGTTCTTTGCCATCTTCTGTTCTCCAGATTGGTAATGGGATTCCCCAAAAACGTGAACGTGATAAATTCCAGTCGTTTGCATTTGCTAACCAGTTTCCAAAACGACCAGTACCAGTCGATTCTGGCTTCCAATTAATCGTCGTGTTTAACTCGTGCATTCTCCCTTTAACGTCTGTGATTTTAATAAACCACGAATCTAATGGATAGTATAAAATAGGCTTATCAGTACGCCAGCAATTTGGGTAACTGTGCTTATATTTTTCGACTTTAAAAGCCTTATTTTCTGTTTTTAATTTAATGGCAAGCTCAACATCTACTGAACGTTCTGGTGCTTCACCATCATTGTAATATTCGTTCTTAACATACTTGCCTGCAAATTCGCCTAATTCTGGTCTAAACTTACCTTGTAAATCTACTAATGGTACTAAATTTCCATTGTCATCTTTTACTAAAAGTGGTGGAATTTCTGGTGTGGCTTGTTTTGCAACCAAAGCATCATCTGCGCCAAAAGTTGGTGCTGTGTGTACGATTCCGGTTCCATCTTCGGTGGTAACAAAGTCACCTGAAATGACTCTAAAGGCGTTTTGTTTGTTTTCAAATTCGCAACCGTAATCTAACAATTGCTCGTAAGTGATGCCTACTAAATCTTTTCCTTTGAATTCTTTAACCACATAAAAAGGTATCTTCTTATCACCTTCTTTGTAATCGATTAATTCTGGTTTGGTTTCAACCTTTTTGAATTTACCATCAAATTGTTTGTTGACTAAAGCTTTAGCCAAAATAACATTCATTGGTTTAAAGGTATATTGATTATACGTTTCTACTAAAACATAATCAATTTTAGGCCCAACAGTTAAGGCTGTATTACTTGGAAGCGTCCAAGGTGTTGTTGTCCAAGCTATGAAATAAATATCACCTTCATTCTGTAAAAAATCTGGCAATGAGTCTTGGTTTGCTTTAAACTGCGCTACAACTGTCGTGTCAGTTACATCTTGGTATGTACCTGGTTGGTTTAACTCGTGCGAGCTTAAACCTGTACCAGCTTTTGGTGAGTAAGGCTGAATTGTATAACCTTTGTATATTAAATTTTTATCGTAAATCTGCTTGAGCAGCCACCAAACCGTCTCCATATATTTAGACTTATACGTCACATACGGATCTTCCATATCTACCCAGTAGCCCATTTTTTGGGTAAGGTCGTTCCAGATATCTGTGTAACGCATCACGGCTTTTTTACACGCTTCGTTATACTCCTCTACAGTGATTTTTTTGCCAATATCTTCTTTGGTAATACCGAGCTCTTTCTCTACACCAAGCTCAACAGGCAAACCGTGGGTATCCCAACCTGCTTTACGTTTTACTTGAAACCCTTTCATGGTTTTATAACGTGGAAAAATGTCTTTAATAGCACGTGCTAAAACGTGATGTACACCAGGCAAACCGTTGGCAGAAGGTGGTCCTTCAAAAAACACAAAAGGTGGCTTCCCTTCTCTTGTAGTTACACTTTTATCGAAGATATTATTAACTTCCCAATAGCTGCCGATTTCATCTGCAACTTTTGATAAGTTAAGTCCTTTATATTCAGGGAACTTTGCACTCATATTGTCTTAATTCTTATAGAGTCGCGAATTTAAGAATTTCTGTGCAAAGGATAGATTATATCATAAAAAAAAGCAAATGGTTTACATTTGCTTTTTCTGTTAAGGCTATTAGTAATCTTGTTAAAAAATTAATCTAAGGTTAAATTTAGTTTTAAAAATCTTTTTAGAGATTAACATAGGTTAAAATCAGTACAAAGATTTACGTATTCTACTTAACTGAACTGGTGATATATTGAGATAAGATGCAATTTGATACTGCGGAATAAGATTATCTATATGAGGAATATTTTGTTTTAAATTTAGATATCTATCTGTGGCATTAAGCGACATGTTTTCGAGTTGTTTATTTTCGTAGATAACAAAAACATACTCTAAAATTCTACTGTACAAATTACTAACGGCTATATTAGTTTTTGATATTTGAAGAAATTTGTCGAAATCAACTTCATAAACAAAACAGTCTACTAACGCCACATAACTGAGTTGAGAAGGCTCATCGTTAACTATTGAAGAAAATGCACCGAAAAAACTAATGGGCGAAAATATATTTTTAGTAATCTCTTTACCTGTTTCTAACGTGCAATACGCGCGCATTAAGCCTGAAGTTAAAAAAGCTATTTTTTTACTTTTATTGCCTTGTTTTACAAAAGCTTCACCTTGCTTCAAGTTTTTTCTTGAGGCTAAATCTTTAAGGATTAATAACGTTTCTAACGAAACATCAAATTTTGATTTGAGGAATTCAAAACTCGGGTTACTCATCTATAAGTTATTTTTAGTTTTTAGGGGGTTGTAATTTTTATAAAAAAACAAATACTATAAATCACTCTTAAAGTTAAGGTATTGAATCTATCTTATACTAAAAATCCGACTAAATCTTCTATCTTAGAGATGAGTTGAATTTTAATTTTTGGATTTTTTACTGCTATTTTATTGTATTTAGAAACAAAGATTGTGGTAAAGCCTAGTTTTTCTGCTTCAAGAATACGTTGCCCTACACGCTGAACTGGTCTAATTTCGCCAGACAAACCTACTTCTGCTGCAAAACAATAATCGCTTTGTAATGCCACATCTTCATTAGAAGATAATATGGCTGCTACTACGGCTAAATCTATAGCCGGATCATCTACCGTAATACCACCTGTAATATTTAAAAAGACATCTTTTGCGCCTAATCTAAACCCTGCGCGTTTTTCTAAAACGGCTAGCAACATGTTTAATCTTTTAGCATTAAAACCGGTAGCAGATCGTTGTGGTGTACCATAAACAGCTGTACTTACAAGTGCTTGTACTTCTATCATTAAAGGTCGCATACCCTCTAAAGTGGCTGCTATAGCATTACCCGATAATTCTCCATCTTTTTCTGAAATTAATATTTCAGATGGGTTAGACACTTCTCTTAAGCCAGAGCCTTGCATTTCGTAAATACCCAACTCATTAGTAGAACCAAATCTGTTTTTATTAGCTCTAAGAATTCTAAAAACATGATTGCGATCTCCTTCAAATTGAAGAACGGTATCTACCATATGCTCTAGTATTTTTGGCCCAGCAATGTTACCATCTTTAGTTATATGACCAATTAATAGTACTGGTGTTGCTGTTTCTTTAGCAAATTTAATAAGCTCTGTAGTGCATTCTTTTATTTGCGAAATACTACCAGCTGAGGACTCTATATAATCGCTATGCAATGTTTGTATAGAATCTATAACTACTATATCTGGCTCTAAATCTTCAATTTGCTTAAAGATATTCTGAGTTTTTGTTTCGGTTAAAATGTAACAATTATTTGCATTTGAATTGATACGTTCTGCTCGCATTTTTATTTGTTTCTGACTCTCTTCACCAGAAACATAAAGTGTTTTATATTCTAATTTTAATGCAATTTGAAGCAATAACGTACTCTTACCAATACCAGGCTCACCGCCTAATAACGTTAACGAACCATGTACCATACCACCACCAAGCACGCGATTAAATTCTGCATCTTGCATATCTAAACGCGCTTCTTGAGACATATCTATCTCGTTAATTTTTAATGGTTTTGAGACACGCTTTACAGTTGACGAAGGTAATTTCCAATCGCTCTTTTCTGGTTTCTGAATAACCTCTTCTGTAATTGTATTCCACGCTTTGCAAGATGTGCATTGCCCTTGCCATTTAGCATATTGACTGCCACAATTTTGACAAAAAAATGTTGTTTTTACTTTAGCCATAGTAATTTTTAAAGAAACAGAAATGTAATATTAGAACAGCTAAATTAAGACAATTTTAGCTGATGCCTTTAAACCAACTAAAGATTATTAAGCCTTTTTAGAGGGTGAATTATAAGGGTGAGTTTTGAAATTAAAACAGTTTTAGAAACTACTAAATTACCACCATATAATAATCTGTAAATTTACTTTTTAACTAGTTATCATCTTCTTCCTCTTCCTCATCCTTATCCTTATCATCTTTGTCATCATTTTTACCGTCTTCAGCCAAGTTTGCTAGGTCAAGTTCATCTATTTTAGAATAGATAAAATCTATATTTATTGCACCAAACTCATTTAAGGTTAATGCCGTTTCGTATAATTTTTTAGCCTTTTTAGTTTTACCAATCTTCTCGGCATGTTGGGCTAAATAATAAGTTCCTAATAAGGATTCTGGATATAGCTTCTTTGCAAGCTTGCCTATTTTTTCTAATGATTCTAAATCTTTACGCTGTTCTGCAATTTTTATTACTTTTTGAAACTCTGCCTTTGGTATTCCTTTTTTTATACCAAATAGTTTTTCAATTCTGTCGTAGCGCTCTACCAAATAATTATCTAAAGTACCTTCGTAGGGTACTACTTTTTCTTCTAGTTCTTTTTCGCGAAGCGGCTTGTACAACTCAAATATTTTATCAAAAGATCTAGAAATTGCACTGGTTACTAATGTGTAATGTGTTTCGTTTTTAAAGTCATCAAAATAATAGGTTAAAAATTGATTTTTTACTTCAGAAATTTGAAGGTCTGCTTCTAATACCGCTTTTCTAATATTTGGCATATCATTATCTGATGTGGCCATATAATAAAAAATATCATCTTTAAAAAACTCTAAACGTTGCCCTAAATAATCTTTAACGTTGCCAGACAAATCGGGACTAATAGACACATAAGCCTGAAAGAGTGGTTTGTCTTTAAACAAGTATGAGTTTATAAAATTACCCATTAAATCGTGCCCAACTGCAACTCTAAATTTACTAGTATTATAGTTATTGTCTAAATATGGTATTAACTCGCCCGAAATAAAGTTATGAAAACGCAAGCCTGCTTCTTTTGGTAAACCTGTAATTTCGTCGCAATACCCATCATAATAACGATCTTCCCCCTGTACAACACCTACTATTATAGATCCTGGCATATCATCAAAATAAGTTTGAAAATCTACCTGACCAGCTACAGGCTCAAATAAATAATCACCATCAAAAACAATGATTAATGGATGCTTTAAATCTGAAGATGGGTCGTAATTTTTGGGAAGTTTAATCTTTAATTGACGTGCTACATTAAGCTGAGACGAGTTTATTTCCTTATACCTAATCTGCGCAATTGCTGGTAGAGTTAGTAAACATGTTAAAAGTATTAGAGTATTTTTTTTCATATGTAAGTCGGTTTAATTAAATAATTAAACATGATAAAATTGCAATAAAATATTTTTTTAATAAAATACATTAATCGTTTTTCATAGCATCTTGCACATCGTACATTTTTTGTAGCATCAGCTCTTTATCAATATACTGTGAAGGCTCTAATGTAAGTCCGCTTTTATAACGCAACAATGCTTTTTTTAAGTCTCCATCTTTTTCATGAAACATACCCATATAATACGCGCCAAGCATAGAGTTTGGAAATTCAATTCTTATGAGCTCTGCTAATTTTTCTAAAGATTCTATAGCGTCTTTTTTATTACTTGCTGCAGCAATAGCTCTTATATCGTTTTCTATTAGTGGCTTTTTAAAGCCATAAAAATACTCTATATCAGCGTATTTTTTTACCAAATAGTCATAAGGCGAACCTTCAAAAACGAGTATTTTCTCTTTATACTCTTTTGAATTTATTGGTTTATAAAGTGCAAAAATTTTATTGAGTGCTTTTGGTATACCTTGACCCACTAATGAGTAATGGTTAGCATCTTTAAAGTTATTAAACTTGTATTGCAATTTTAAATTTTTAATAGCTTTAAATCTATTATTGGCCTCTAAAATTGTTGTTTTATAGACGTTTACATCTGCATCTGCTGTAGCTAAATAATAGAAGGTTTCTTGCTTTAGAGTGCTTAATCGTTCTTGCAATTTGTTTACCATTTCTGTGGTATAATTTGGACTTAAAGCCACATAAGCTCTAAAGATTGGTTGCTCTTTTAATAAAAAATAATTTATAAAATTTGCGCCTAAATCATGACCTACTATCATTTTATAATTTGAAGCACCATAGTTATCTTCTACATAAGGCACTAGTTCTTGTTCTATAAATTCGTAAAAACTTGTACCACTATCTGCGGGTAAAAAGGTCTCTGTGTCGTAAAGGAAATCTTCGTTTCGGGTCTCATTTTGGTTAACACCTATTATAATACAATCTGGTATATCTTCCCAATAAGCTTGGTAATCTACATTACCAGCAACAGGCTCAAAAAGATAATCGCCGTCTAGCACTAAAACCAAAGGATAACTACGTTTGGCATCAGGGTTATAATTTCTTGGTAGTTGTATTTTAAATTCGCGTTCTGTGCCAAAAACTGTTGATTCTATAGTCTTATTAATAGTTTGAGCATTAAGATTTAAAACAACACACAAGAGTATAACTAGTGAAAAAGAAGTCTTCATTATGATGATTATTAATTTAAAGCAAAGTAAAAAATATTTTAGTACTTATACTTTCTTTCTATTAAAGATTGGAAGGTAAATTAGAGATAAACCACCTAAAACAATAATAACTAGTGTTTGTGTAGACCAAACTATCCACCCAAAAGCTCTGCTCGCATCTTCTGGCATACTAAAGAGTAAGAAGGCTATTACTATAGCCTCAGGAAAAGAACCAATACCACCATTAGTAGCTGCAATACTAAAACTTGCTAAAATAAAACCAATAAGCACGGCAGCAATTGAAATGTTTTGTAATTCTGGTAAAGCAAATGTAGTTACATAAAACATAGCCACATACATGACCCAAATAAAAATTGTATGACCAATAAAAGCCCATTTCTTTTTCATTTTAAATATGCTTAATGCACCTTCAATTAAGCCTTTAAAAAATGTTTTAACTTTTATTGCAAATTTAGAAGTCCCCTTTATTATTAAGTAGTAAACCAAAACTACAGATAGAGTTAGTAGAAGCCCAATAAGACCTAATGCAAATGGATTAAATTTACTCAAGAAAAACTCAGAGATAAACTCAAACTCTAAAAAAAGCGCTAAAAGCACTATTAAAAGTAACATTATTGTATCTGCAACACGCTCTGCCACGATGGTACCAAAACCTTTATCAAAAGGGATGTTTTCGTAGTTGGTTAATATCGTTGCTCTAGCAATTTCACCAGCTCTAGGTATGGTAAGATTTATTAAGTAAGCAGAATAAACAGCCATAAAACTGTTGGCAAATTTTGGCTTATAACCAAGAGGCTCTGCCATAAAAAGCCACCTGTAAGCTCTAGATATATGACTTAAAATACCCATACTAACACCTAAAAAGACCCAATAATAATTAGCATCTTTAAAATACTGTATTAAAACAGGAATAGATATTTGCAATAAGGAGTACCAAACCAATGCCACACCTAAGAGCAAAGGAAATACAACTTTTAGGATAGATTTTGACGAGCTCAATACACTATTTTAGTAAATTATTTTCCTCGTTTGGAAACACTAATGAAGGCTTAAAAGTCTTAGCTTCTTCAATATTCATGTAAGCATAAGTAATTAAAATAAGCGTATCACCAACAGCTACTTTACGAGCCGCAGCACCGTTTAAAGTTATCTCACCACTATTACGAGGACCAGGAATACAATAGGTTTCTAAACGCTCGCCATTGTTATTATTTACAATCTGAACTTTCTCACCCTGAATAATATTTGCAGCCTCCATTAGATCTTCATCTATAGTTATACTACCAATATAATTTAGTGCTGCACCTGTAACTTTTACACGGTGAATTTTAGATTTTACAACTTGTATTTGCATGCTACAAAGATAATTAATTTAAAGCGATATTGTCAATAAGTCTTATATCACCCGCATACAAAGCTATAAATGCTCGGTATGTCTTTTTTGTTGATTTTCGTTTTACTGGTTTTAAGGTTTCAATATCTGCAATTATAAAATATTCTAACTCTAAAAGTGATTCATTTTTAAACTGCTTAATAACCCATTCCGTAACATTTTGAGCACTTTTTGTGCCAAACTTAATTTTGGCAGTTTTTAGTGTTTTATAAATAAAAGGCGAAATAGCTCTATGTTGAGATGTTAACCTTGTATTTCTAGAACTCATTGCAAGGCCATCATCTGTTCTGTAAATCTCACAACCTATAATTTTAACTGGTAAATGATGTAAAGCTACAAGTTTTCTAATAATTTGAAGTTGCTGAAAATCTTTCTCACCAAAATAAGCATAGTCTGGTTTTACGATTTCAAATAAACGCTTAACTATGGTACCAACACCATCAAAATGACCTGCTCTAAAAGCACCTTCCATTTCGTGCTCTAAACCATCAAACTTAAACTTTTGCGCTTCAATTTTAGTAGTATAAATATCTTCAACAGAAGGAGCATAAACAATAATAGCTGTTTTACTTACACTATTTAATAAAGCAACATCATCGTCTAAGGTTCTTGGGTACTTAAGTAAGTCCTCGCTATTATTAAATTGGGTAGGGTTAACAAAGATACTAACAACAACAACGTCATTTTTATCAAAGCCCGCTCTAACTAGAGACAAATGCCCATTATGAAGTGCACCCATTGTTGGCACAAACCCAACCGAATGACCTTTAGCCTTTAAGGCCTCAATATAAGCCGATAGTTCTATTTTATTGTAAAAAGTCTTCAATATAATAACAAAAAATTAACGAGTACAAACATAATATAATACCAGCAATCTGCATAAATTTTTGTAATTTTGCATGTTTTTTACTTGTAATTTTCAAAAGCAGTCTATATGAAAGATAAGCGAATATTGTATGTGTCCTCTGAAGTTGTACCATATTTACCAGAAACTGAGATTTCTTCAATGTCATTTGAAGCTCCGCGAATGGTAAACAAACAAGGGGGTCAAATACGTATATTTATGCCAAGGTTTGGTAATATTAACGAAAGAAGACACCAGTTACACGAGGTTATTAGACTTTCTGGTATTAACCTAGTTATTAATGATCTAGATATGCCACTGATTATAAAGGTTGCTTCTATTCCTAAAGAAAGAATTCAAGTTTACTTTATAGATAACGAAGAATACTTTAAGCGTAAGGCCACATTAACGGACGAAGAAGGTAACTTATTCTCAGATAATGACGAGCGTGCTATTTTCTTTGCAAAAGGAGTTATAGAAACTGTTAAAAAATTAAACTGGGCACCAGATATTATTCATGTAAATGGTTGGTTGGCATCACTATTACCAATGTATTTAAAAGAATTTTATAAAAACGAACCTTTATTTACAGAAAGTAAAATAGTTACCTCTGTATACAATCAAAGCTTTGAAGGTACGTTAGATAAAGACATGATTAAGAAAGTAACTTTTGATGGCTTAGATACGGATGTTACCAAGTTATTAGAAAAACCAGACTATAATAATTTAATGAAAATTGCTATAGATAATTCTGATGCTATTATTAGAGGTTCTGAAGTATTACCAGAAGAAATAGACACTTACCTTAACACATTAACAAAACCTGTTTTAGACTTTTATTCTATTGAAGAATTTGCAGATCCTTACACAGAGTTTTATACCAATACTGTATTAAAAAGTTAATACTTGCTATGAAAAAAAATAAATTTACTTTACAGCTACTATCTTTTACTGTAATTGCATTAAGTTTTATTGCTTGCGATAAAGACTTTGCGACATTAGATTCTGATATAATTAATGAGGATAATGCAACAAATTTTAATATCTCTTCAGAAGAATTTGACATTATAACCTATACAAAACCTCTTGGCCCAGTACAATCTAATAACTTAGGTTTAAACACACTTGGCATATATGATGATATTTATGGTAGAACGACATCTCAATTATTAACACAATTAACTTCAACAGCTTTTGATGTAGATTTTGGAGAAGATGTAGAAATTGATTCTGTTGTTTTAACATTACCTTTTTTTAACAGAATTACAGAAGTTGATGAAGATGATAATATTACTTACCAACTAGATTCTATTATTGGCAATGACCCCATTAACTTAAGAGTATTTAGAAGCAATTATCTTATTAGAGATTTTGACCCTAACGGACAGTTTAGTGACACACAATCTTATTATTCTAATAAATCTGCTTCAGAGACAGAAACTATTTCAGAGGGAATACTAGAGGGAGAGGAATTAAGCTTTGTAGAATACGACGCAGCAACAGATACTTTTATACCTAGAGACAATACTATCGCTATAAACAACACTGGTTTTATTTTAACCGAACCAGATAACGATGAAGACGAAGATGAAGACCCTCAAATATTATTTAGACAACCACCAGGTATTAGAGTATTACTAGATCCTACATTTTGGAAAGAAAACATAATTGACCAAGGCGGCACAACCGCTTTAAGCAGTAATAATGCGTTTTCTGAATACTTTAGAGGCCTTTACTTTAAAGTAGCACCAATTAACAACTCTGGTAGTTTTCTTATCTTAAATACAGGAGCGCAAAACTCAAACGTAACCATATACTACAATAGGTTAACAGCAGCAACTACAGACGAGGCTGACGCAAGAGAAAATGCCATTTACACCTTAAATTTTGGTCAAAATAGAATTAATTTTTTCGAAAACGATTTTACACTACCATTAAACGAAGGAGACCCTATTAATGGTGATGAAAGAATCTTCTTAAAAGGTGGCCAAGGCGCATTAGCAAATATTAAACTATTTAATGGTGAAGATTTAGATGATGATAATGACACTGTAAATATGTTTGAAGCATGGAAAAATGATTACGTAGAAACAGATGAAAACGGTGAATTTGTAAAATTAAAACGTTTAGTTAATGAAGCAAATCTTGTTTTTTATGTAGATCAAGATTTTATTGAAACCATAAATCCAGAAGGTTTAGAAGAACCTAATCGTCTGTATTTGTATAACGTAGATAATAAAGCACCGTTAATAGATTATTTATTAGATGATACCAACAATAGTTTACCTTCGTTTTCTATACCAAACCACCTAGGTCCTCTTCAACGTGTTGATGATGAACCAAATGGAAAAGGTATTAAATATAAGATGAAAATTACAGAACACATTAACAACTTACTAATTGCCGATGGACCTAATAGTACTCTAGGATTAGCCGTTTCTATTAATGTGAATTTAGAGGAGTTTTTAGCACAAAGAAGCGTACTATTTAGTGGTACAGATGCCACAACACCTGTAAGTTCTATAATTTCACCTAGAAGTACAGTATTACATGGTAATAATACTGCTGACGAAAGTAAAAAAGTATATTTAGAAATATATTATACAGAACAAAACAACTAAAAAATTAATCCCATGTGTGGAATTGTTGGATACATTGGGCATCGTGATGCCTACCCTATAGTAATAAAAGGCCTACAAAGACTAGAATATCGTGGTTACGATAGTGCAGGTATAGCTTTATATGATGGTAAAAACATAAAACTATCTAAAACTAAAGGAAAAGTTTCTGACCTAAAAGCCAAAATGGAGAACGAAGTTTCTATAGATGGTACTTTAGGTATTGGTCACACACGTTGGGCAACACATGGCGTACCAAACGACGTTAATTCTCACCCACACTACTCTAATTCTGGTAATTTAGTTATTATTCATAACGGAATTATTGAAAATTACGATGCATTAAAAAAAGAATTAATAAAACGAGGTTATACCTTTAAATCAGATACAGATACAGAAGTATTAGTAAATCTTATTGAAGACGTTCAAAAAAACGAAAATATAAAACTAGGTAAAGCAGTACAAATAGCTTTAAACCAAGTTGTAGGTGCATATGCGATTGCTGTTTTTGATAAAAATAAACCTAACGAAATTATAGTTGCTAAACTTGGTAGCCCATTAGCAATTGGTGTTGGCGAAGATGAATTTTTTATTGCTAGCGACGCTTCCCCTTTTATAGAATACACTAAAAATGCTATTTATCTTGAAGATGAAGAAATGGCAATTATTAGAAGAGGTAAAGACATAAAAATAAGAAAAATCAAAAATGATGCTTTAGTAGATCCTTATGTACAAGAACTTCAGCTAAATTTAGAGCAAATCGAAAAAGGAGGTTACGATCATTTTATGCTCAAAGAAATATATGAGCAACCAAGTGCTATTTTAGACACCTTTAGAGGTCGTTTATTAAGCAATGAAGGTCTTATAAAATTAGCTGGTGTTGAGGACAACATGAAGAAATTCTTAGCTGCAGACCGTATAATTATAGTTGCATGTGGTACATCTTGGCATGCTGGTTTAGTTGCAGAATATATCTTTGAAGATTTAGCAAGAATACCTGTAGAAGTAGAATATGCTTCAGAATTTAGATATAGAAACCCTGTAATTACAGAGAAAGATGTAATAATTGCAATTTCTCAATCTGGTGAAACAGCAGATACTTTAGCTGCTATAAAATTAGCAAAATCTAAAGGTGCATTTGTTTTTGGTGTTTGTAATGTTGTAGGTTCTACAATAGCAAGAGAAACCCATGCTGGTGCTTACACACATGCTGGCCCAGAAATTGGCGTAGCATCTACCAAAGCATTTACAACGCAGATCACTGTTTTAACATTAATGGCATTAAGACTAGCTAGAGCTAAAGGCACAATGTCTAGTTCAGAGTTTAGACACCATTTAATAGAACTAGAAACCATACCAAGTAAGGTAGAAGAAGCACTTAAGTCTGATGCTTATGTACGTACAGTTGCAGACATATACAAAGACGCTACTAACTTCTTGTATTTAGGACGTGGGTTTAATTTTCCTGTAGCCCTAGAAGGTGCATTAAAATTAAAAGAAATCTCTTACATACATGCAGAAGGATATCCAGCAGCAGAGATGAAACATGGCCCAATTGCACTAATAGATGAGCACATGCCTATCGTAGTTATTGCTACCAAAAAAGGCCATTATGAAAAAGTTGTAAGTAATATTCAAGAAATAAAATCTAGAAAAGGTAAAATTATAGGTATCGTTACAAAAGGTGATACAAGCGTAAAAGAACTCGCCGATCATGTAATTGAAGTGCCAGAAACTCTAGAATGTTTAACACCGTTATTAACAACAATACCACTACAATTATTATCGTATCACATTGCAGTTATGCTAAATAGAAATGTAGATCAACCCAGAAACTTAGCTAAATCTGTTACAGTAGAGTAACTAAACAGGTTAATAAACTCTTTTTTTAACACATCTTAAAGTTGTAAAACATCACAATTTTAAGATGTGTTTTTATTTAATATAATTATGCGCGCATAATTTTATGAGAAATTCTTACTAATATTTCATATATTTATTTAAATTGCTTAACAAATAATTAACTAATTCTCTAAAATGAAGACAACCTTAAAGCTTTTAACAATGCTTTTTTGCGTGGTATCCTTTGCCCAGACCACAATAAAAGGTAAAATTACAGACAATACTGGGTTACCCTTACCTGGGTCTAATATTGTTGTAGTAGGTACCTCATCAGGTACTATATCAGATTTTGATGGTAACTACACATTAACTGTAGATCAAAATCCACCATTTTTTATTCGTGTAAGTTACACAGGTTTTGAAACTCAAACCATAGAGATTACAGCAAACAATCAAACTATAGATGTAACCTTAGTAGAAGGAAATGCATTAGATGAAATTGTAATTTCTGCCTCACGTACACCAGAGCGTATTTTTGAGTCACCTGTAACTATTGAACGTTTTGGTTTAAAAGAAATTAAAAACACAGCATCCGCAGACTTTTATGATGGTTTAGAAAATCTTAAAGGTGTAGATATTAACACCAACAGTTTAACGTTTAAGTCTATAAACACAAGAGGTTTTGCAACATTTGCTAACACGCGTTTTATGCAATTAGTAGATGGAATGGACAACTCTGCACCAGCTCTTAACTTTCCATTAGGTAACCTGTTAGGTATGACTGAGACAGATATATTAAGTGTAGAGCTGTTACCTGGTGCATCTTCTGCATTATATGGAGCAAATGCCTTTAACGGTATTTTATTTATGCGAAGTAAAAGTCCTTTTGATCATACAGGTATAAGTGCCTACTTTAAAGGAGGTATAACATCACAAGAAGCCGCTGGCGATAATGAATATAAAGATTACGGCATAAGAATGGCTCATAAATTCAGTGATAAATTTGCTGTAAAAGTAAACTTTGCCTATTTACAAGGTACAGATTGGGCTGCTAATGATACAAGAGGTAAAAACGACCTTAACTTTATAGATAGCTCTAGCACTAGAGAAAATGACCCAGCTTATGATGGTGTCAATTCTTATGGTGAATTAGCAAGTTCTAGCTTAAGAGCCGTAGCAGAAAGTCCTGCTTTTTTAAGTCAACTTCCAAACCCTTCACTTGTAGATTTATTACCATTAGACCAAGTTGTAAGTAGAACAGGTTACAACGAAGCAGATCTTACTAATTACGATGCTACAAGTCTTAAAGCAGATTGGGGATTATATTTCCGTCCATGGGAAGATGATTTCGAAATTCAATATGTAGGTAAAATTGGATCTGGTTCTACTATATATCAAGGATCAAACCGTTACTCAATAAATAATTTCTTTTTACAACAGCACAAAGTAGAAATAAAGAATGATAATTTCTTTGTTCGTGGTTATGTAACAGCAGATAACGCCGGAGATTCTTACGATTTAGTATTTACAGGAGTTAACATAAACAGACAATGGAAAGGTGATAACCAATGGTTTGGCGAATATGCAGCTGGTTTTATTGGAGCTACACTTGCCGGCGCAACTGGTGATGAAGCACATGCACAAGCAAGACAAGCAGCAGACACTGGTCGTCTGATGCCTGGTACTACTGAATTTCAAAATGCTTTTAATAGAGTAACAAGTGATACTGATGTATTAACAGGAAGTAAATTTAGATCTGAATCTAAAATTTATCATGCAGATGCTAATTATAACTTTAGCCATTTAACTGATTTTGCAGATATACAAGTAGGTGGATCATACAGACAGTATGTATTAAACTCATTTGGTTCTGTTTACACAGACAAAGATGGCGAAATAGATTATTCTGAATCTGGTATCTACACACAACTTCAAAAGAATTTCTTAGAAGAAGACCGTTTAAAAGTAACAGCATCTTTACGTTACGATAAATCAGAACTTTTTGATGCATTTTTCTCACCAAGAATTTCTTTAGGTTACAATATAGGAAAAGACAAAAACCATAATGTAAGAGCCTCTTTCCAAACAGGCTTTAGAAATCCAGATACACAAGCGCTATATATTGGTTTAAATGCTGGTAGAGTTATTTTATTAGGTAGTGCATCAGACAACCCAGAAAGAGAAAATAGAGCTTTCCCAATAAACAGTGCTTATGGTCAAAGTTTATTTGGATCTTCTATACAATTTAGCGGAGCTAATGCTTACAACAATTCCTTTACTGCTAGTTCTGTTGGTGCTTTTGCAGCATCCCAAAACCCAGGAGATTTAGAAATTGCAAATCCATCTCTTGTTAAACCAGAACAAGTAAGTTCTTACGAGGTAGGATACCGTGGAAAAGTAAAAGGCTTTATCATTGATGCATCTGCATACTTTAACCAATATCAAGATTTCCTTTCTACTGTAGACGTAGTTGCACCTTTTTATGGAGATGTACAATTAACACAGAATATTCCTGGCACAAACGTACCAGAAGCTGTTGCAGCTCTAGCAAGTTCAGAATTTCAAGCGTACCGTGCATACACAAACACAGATGCTGATGTAAATTCTTATGGTGCCGCTTTAGGTGTTTCTACAAAAATATTTGGTGGTTTTGATTTAAGTGCCAATTATACGTATGCTAAGTTAGATTTTGATAGAGCAGCTAATCCTGACTTTCAAACTAACTTTAACACACCGGAACATAAAGTAAAGGCGTCATTTGGTAAAACAGAGTTGCTTAAAAACTTTGGTTTCAATGTCGCTTGGAGATGGTCTGATACTTATATTTGGGAATCTTCTTTTGTAAATGGAACAGTACCATCTTTTCACGTATTTGATGCGCAAATTAATTATATCGTTCCAAGTTTAAAATCTACATTTAAAGTAGGTGCAGCTAACTTATTAAATGATGAATATTTTACTGCAGCTGGTACAGGTTTTATTGGTGCACAGTATTACGTTTCTTGGACAATTAACAACCTATAATTCTTAAAAATAATAATATGAAACTAATAAAATATATAGGTCTATCTGTTGTTGCGCTAGCATTCACCGGTTGTGAAACCGACGACGGAATTAACACAGGATTGACCACCTTACCAGATTTAACATCCGGATCTGTAGATTTCTCTGCTTACGTATCTGTAGGGGCATCTTTTACAGCTGGTTTTGGTGACAATGCATTATTTATTGCAGCTCAAGAAAATTCGTTTCCAAATACACTATCTAAAGCATTTAGTAATGTTGGTGGTGGTACTTTTACTCAACCTTTAATGAGCGATAACTTTGGTGGCTTAGCCGTTGGAGGTAATCGTATCACTGACCCAAGATTAGTTTTTGGTGGTGCAGGACCAGTACCTTTAGAGTCTATAATTGGCCCTGTAACTGTTACTACGGATATTGTTTTAAACAATCCAACAGGCCCTTTTAGTAATCTTGGTGTACCAGGGGCAAAGAGCTTTCATTTGGTAGCACCAGGTTATGGAAACCTTGCAAACTTTCCTGCAGCAGCAAACCCTTATGCTATACGTTTAACAGGAAGTACTCCTAATGCTAGTATTTTAGAATTAGCTATAGCACAAGATCCAACATTCTTTACATTATCAGAGATTGGAGGTAATGATGTGTTAGGTTATGCAACAACTGGAGGCAACGGTACAAACCCTATTACAGATACGGCAACATTTGATGCTGCTTTAAATGCTTTAGTAGCTGGTTTAACAGCAAACGGAGCTAAAGGAGCCATTGCTAATTTACCAAACATTACAAGTTTATCTTTCTTTACTACTGTACCTCATAATCCGCTTGACCCTACTAACCCAGCGTTTGGTCCACAAATACCTACATTAAATGCAACATTTGCTGCATTAAATGGTGCTTATGCATTTTTAGGTGTTCCTGAGCGTTCAATAGTATATTCTGAAACTGAAGCAAGTGCTGTAATTATTCACGACGAATCATTACCAAATATTGCTGCACAATTAGCACCAGTATTACAAGGTGGTGGTTTAGATCCGTTAACGGCTGGCTTATTAGCAAATCAATATGGGCAATCTAGACAAGCAACTGCAGATGATTTGTTAACATTAACGAGCTCTACAGTTATTGCAACTTTAAACCAGACGCACTTCAACAACTTAGTTGCTAGTGGTGTACCTGCTGCAACAGCTGGTCAGTTATCTATTAACGGAGTAACGTTTCCGTTAGAAGATACTTTTGTATTGTTACCGTCAGAACAACAAGAAATTGCAATAGCTACTGCTGCATATAACGCTAGTATCTCAGCTGCTGCAAGTGCCAATGACTTAGCGCTAGTAGATTTAAACTCTGTATTAGAACAAGCAGCAACTACAGGTATTGTATTTGATGGTTATACTGCAAATACAGATTTAGTATTTGGTGGTTTAGTGAGTTTAGATGGTGTACACTTAACTGCTAGAGGTTATGCTCTAATGGCTAATAGTTTTTTAGAAGCAATAGATGCTACTTATGGGTCTAACTTTGCTGAATCGGGTAACTTAGCTAAAGCAGATGATTTTGGTGTACTTTACTCACCTTTATTACAGTAAAAAACTAATATATTACATTTAAAAAAGTGCGTTCAGACTGAACGCACTTTTTTTATAGAAAAAACACACGTATTTTTAAATAAAATTCTATCTTTGCAGCGCGAAAAACGAACTGTTTTTTGCTCTTAAAATATTGCAAAACAAAAACATAAGAGTAATGTCAAAAGTTACAGGTAAAGTTGCACAAATCGTAGGCCCAGTTATTGATGTAGAATTCGCTGCTGGTTCAACGCTTCCAAAAATTTATGATTCGTTAGAAATTAACAATCAAGATGGTTCTAAATTAGTATTAGAAGTACAATCTCACATTGGTGAAGATACCGTACGTACTATAGCTATGGATTCTTCTGATGGTTTAAGTAGAGGAACAGAAGTGCACGCTACTGGTGCGCCTATTCAAATGCCAGTTGGAGAAGATGTTTACGGACGTCTATTTAATGTTATTGGTGATGCTATTGACGGATTAGGTGATTTACCTAAGGCTGGTGATGCAGGTTTACCAATTCATAGACAAGCACCTAAATTCGAAGATTTATCAACTTCAACTGAAGTTTTATTTACAGGTATTAAAGTAATCGATTTGATTGAGCCTTATGCAAAAGGTGGTAAAATTGGTTTATTTGGTGGTGCTGGTGTTGGTAAAACAGTATTAATACAAGAGTTGATTAACAATATTGCAAAAGGTCACGGTGGTCTTTCTGTATTTGCAGGTGTTGGTGAACGTACACGTGAAGGAAACGATTTACTTCGTGAAATGTTAGAGTCTGGTATTATTAAATACGGTGATGACTTT
The DNA here is from genome assembly GCA_028383925.1 of Winogradskyella sp. Classification (GTDB taxonomy): domain Bacteria; phylum Bacteroidota; class Bacteroidia; order Flavobacteriales; family Flavobacteriaceae; genus Winogradskyella. The sequence continues at coordinate 78,771 of JAOEWO010000002.1, read as the reverse complement.
ATGCATTCTATGGAAGAAGGCGGATGGGATCTTCAAAAGGTAGATAAGTCTATCATGAAAGAATCTAAAGCAACTTTCGTATTCGGACAAATGAATGAGCCTCCTGGAGCTCGTGCTCGTGTAGCACTTTCAGGATTGACTATAGCAGAATATTTTAGAGATGGTGCTGGTGAAGGACAAGGAAAAGATGTATTATTTTTTGTAGATAATATCTTCCGTTTTACACAAGCGGGTTCTGAGGTATCTGCATTATTAGGTCGTATGCCTTCTGCAGTAGGTTACCAACCTACATTAGCAACCGAAATGGGTGCAATGCAAGAGCGTATTACGTCAACAAAAAGAGGTTCTATTACATCTGTACAAGCGGTATATGTACCTGCAGATGATTTAACGGATCCTGCACCGGCAACAACGTTTGCTCACTTAGATGCAACAACTGTATTATCACGTAAAATTGCTGAGCTAGGTATTTACCCAGCGGTAGATCCATTAGATTCTACATCTAGAATTCTTACAGCAGATATTTTAGGTGATGAGCACTATAACTGTGCACAACGTGTAAAAGAGTTATTACAACGCTATAAAGAATTACAAGATATTATTGCTATTCTTGGTATGGAAGAATTATCTGAAGAAGATAAAATGGCTGTAGGTCGCGCAAGACGTGTACAACGTTTCTTATCTCAACCATTTCACGTAGCAGAGCAATTTACAGGTCTTAAAGGTGTTTTAGTAGATATTAAAGAAACTATTAAAGGTTTTAATATGATTATGGATGGTGAGTTAGATCACTTACCAGAAGCAGCATTTAACCTTAAAGGTTCTATTGAAGAAGCTGTTGAAGCTGGAGAAAAAATGTTAGCTGAGGCATAGCCAAAGCTATGCTGAGCTTGTTTTCAGTATCTGTTTAATAAAAATGAGACTTCCGATTTCTCGGAAGCTTTTTAAATAAAATTTAAAAAGATGTATTTAGAAATTGTATCACCAGAAGCCACGTTATTTAGTTCAGAAGTAGATTCTGTAGCTGTGCCTGGTGTTAATGGTGAGTTTCAAATGTTGAATAATCACGCACCTGTAGTGTCAATTTTAAAGTCTGGTACTATAAGAATTTATACACATACACAAAGTCATTTGGTATTTGATGAATTACATGCAGAAGTTATTCCTCATAATGATGATAATAAAATTTTAACTGTAAGTATCAATTCTGGTACTATTGAAATGAAGGATAATAAGCTAATTATCTTAGCTGATTAACCTTATTTCAACTATCATATACTAAAAACGCGAAGCTAATGCTTCGCGTTTTTGCTTTTTATAACTTTCCTAAAACAGCATCCATAACCCAAGCTGTATGCGTAGCAGTTACACCTGTTGAAGGATGCGTAATACGTCCATCCAGATGCTGCTTCATATTTTCAATATGAAATTGCTGAATATGTTTTGGATTGTTAATTGAAAACACCTTATGTTCACTAGAAGTAATTAACTCTATAGGCTCTTCTAAAAAAACTGAAAATGCAATCTCGCCTTTACTACCTATAATTCTAACTTTATCTTCGTGCTTATAGGTTCCAAAATTCCAATATGCCGATCCTAAAACTCCAGTATCATGTAACCAAGATCCAGAGATAGCATCTTTTGCAGTGTATAAATTTTGCTGATTTAAACTTACACCACTAGCCTGCTTTATATCACCTAGTAAATAAATAAACAAATCTAAACCATGACTTGCTAAATCATCAAAATATCCTGCTGGTGCAACTTTAGCATCTGTCCTCCAATTATATGCATTCGATTGATCATTAGCACTTGCTGTTCTACTAAAACACCAATTAATGAGTCTTACCTCTCCAATAGATTTATCTGCCAATAATGACTTTATTTTATTAAAACGAGGTAATGATCTTCTATAATAAGCTACAAATAATGGGAGATTAAGACCTGAGAAGGTATTAGAAACCTCTAAACATTCTGAATAACTTAGAGCCATTGGCTTTTCAATACAACATATTTTTCCAGCTTCCGCTACTTTTAAAGCATAAAAGTGATGACTATCTGGTGGTGTAGCAATATAAACGGCATCAACTTCTGGATTATTAATTAATGCTTCTGCATTATCATAATATGTTTTTATATGATGGCGCTTTGCGTAATCCTTTGCCAATTCTAATGTCCTACGCATTACGGCTATAATTTCAAAACCCTCAACTAAACTGTACGCTGGACCACTCTTAACTTCAGTAACGTTTCCACAACCAATAATTCCCCACTTTATAGTTTGTTTAGTCATACTTTACATCCGTTTTATAGCTTCTAATTCTACTTTAAGTTCTTGAAACATCATCATAATACTACTTAATTTCAGCTCCTTTTCATCATACTCTTGCGTATTGATACAGCAGGTAAACTCCCAAAGTTCTAAAATATTCTCTTTAGAAACTAAATAGGGTTGATAGGACTTATTATCTGAACTTAAAAGCAAGTCCGCATTATCAATATCAGTTGTATAAACACGTTTATAAACCAAACCATCATTTTTAGTTAAGACGATATACGTTCTTCCATTCTTAATATCACTAATAGCCTCTAAAAATTTTGCAACTACGAAAGCACCATCTTTTACAGGTAGCATAGAATCGCCTTTTATAGGAAACGCTCTGTGTGTGCCTGTTGGTAAAAAGGGCAATTTAATTTTTTGAAGTTGTTCTATATATTCTGGATCGTCATAACCAGACAAATAACCAGCCGAAGCTTTTGCAGGTATAATTTCAATTAAATCTTCATTGTTTTCATTAACCGTTACCGGAAACAAAACCCGCTTATTCCCTACTTCTATAAATGAGGTGTCTTTTGCTTTGCGTAAATCATTCTTTACCAAAATATCAATAGGAATATCAAAGTAATTAGACACATCGATTAATCGATCTATAGGTGGCTCAGAACGGCCTTCCTCGTAAGAACCCACCATGGAACGACTCCAACTTAATTCGTCTGCAAAACGTTCTTGAGACATCTTTTTGAGAGTGCGCAAATGTTTGATATTGGCTTGAATTGGTTTCATTTTAATTTATTTTTTTGTTTAATTGACTGGTTAAAATAAGTAATTAAAGAACTGGTTTTTTTACGTAAAATAGCAGAAATACAAGCTATGCGTTACAATTAGTGACAATTCGTGTCTTTTCCTTTTTTCTCTGTGAATCTTCCGCATAATGTCTTTAAGTCGCAGTTTTCAGTTCATACGTACCCATTTCTAATTTGTTTACAATTTCAAAATCTAAATCCATTACTATCTTTTAAATCATGTCTCCATGAATCTCAGTGCAAACTCCGTAAATCTCTGTGTGAAATCTTCACGTAATCCCAATAATTATAAAGAACAGAGACACAAAGAAAAGAACACGACATTTACATGACCATATATTAACTTTTACTTTTAAAAATCAAGTCATATGGTAATACCATTCATAAATATTCCTATTAATATCAAATTCTTCATCTCTCATGTCTCATCTCTTTTTTCAATATTACTACAAATGTAAGCAATAAAAACTACACATAGTAGCTAATTTTACAAACCAATTATTTCTTGAATTCATCTTGACTTTTTGTTTTAAACCGAAAAGTTTAGCTTTTGTGCTGTAATGAAGATGTTTTTTATCAACATAGCATCGCTACGTTTCTAAAAAAGAGGAAAATTAGAGTGCAAAATAAAAATTTTGTAGGTAAAAGAAAAAGTTAAGATAAATTCACCATGTATTTAAATTGTCACACTTATTACAGTCTACGCTATGGCACTATAAAGCCCGAGCAATTACTCGCTATTGCTTCAGAAAATGGTGTGCAAACATTAGCATTAACAGACATTAATACCACCTCAGCATGTTTAGATATTGTTAGACTTTCAAAAAAATATAAAGTAAAACCTGTACTTGGTGTCGATTTTAGAAACAGCGCACAACAGCAATTTATTCTCATTGCAAAAAACAATAAAGGCTTTAAAAACATTAATGATTACCTGTCTAAATTTCTTCATAATCACGATTTAAAAATACCTGAACGACCAGATGAAATTTTAGAAGATTGCTTCGTGATTTATCCCTACCAAAAAGGGCAGCATTTCGAATTAAAGTCGAATGAATTTTTAGGTATTGCTCCAAAAGACCTTAACCATTTAAAATTTTCGAAATGGAATCAATTCAAAGAAAAACTGGTGGTTTTAAAAACAGTATCCTTTCAAAATAAAAAAGGATTTAACACACATCGTTTACTAAGAGCTATTGATAATAATACCTTATTAAGCAAACTTTCGAAATCTGAAGAAGGCTGCGAAAATGATATGATGTTGCCCTACAACCAAATTTGTGAAGCTTATGAAGAATTTCCACACCTCATCAGTAATACAGAACAACTTTTAGACGACTGCTCCATTCATTTTGATTTTAATAGTGAAACCTCTAAAAACTTACAATGCCTAACGGAAAATAAAACTTCGGATTATCAGTTGCTAGAAAAACTAACCTACAATGGTATTGCTTATCGCTACGGAGAGGATATTCCACAAAAAGTCTACGACAGAATTAAAAAAGAACTCGGACTGATTAAACAGAAAAACTTTGTATCCTACTTTTTAATCAACTGGAAGATTTTAGAATACGCACGTAGCAAAGACTATTACTACGTTGGTCGTGGTAGCGGAGCCAATAGTATTATCGCTTATTTACTAAGAATTACAGATGTAGATCCTATTGAACTCGATTTGTATTTTGAACGCTTCATCAATCTATTTCGTCAAAATCCACCCGATTTTGATATCGATTTTTCTTGGCGCGATAGAGATGATATTACCAATTACATTTTTAAAACTTTTAAACACACAGCACTTATAACCGTTTATAACACTTTTAAATTTAAAGCTTCGGTACGCGAATTAGGCAAAGTATTTGGACTGCCAAAATCTGAAATGGATCGATTAACCAGAGGAAAATATAGTATAAACCAACTCGATAAATTATCGCAACTCGTCATTAAATATGCAGCATATATTCAAGGGTTTCCCAATTATTTAGGGATTCATGCTGGTGGTATTTTAATTTCAGAAAAGCCAATTCATAATTATTGTGCCACATTTATGCCTCCAAAAGGGTTTGCAACAACACAGTTTGATATGGTAACTGCAGAAGATATTGGCTTACACAAATTTGATATTTTAAGTCAGCGCGGTTTAGGAAAAATTAAAGAAGCTGTAGAAATTATTGATGCTAATTACACAGAGCAACCACCAGTTGATATCCATGATATTAAACGATTTAAACAAGATGAACGTATAAAAGACTTATTGCGAAACGCTAAAGCTATTGGATGCTTTTATGTGGAATCGCCTGCCATGCGTATGCTATTAAAGAAGCTACAAGTCGACGATTATTTGGGCTTAGTGGCTGCAAGCTCTATTATTAGACCTGGTGTTTCTAATAGTGGTATGATGCGCGAATATATTTTACGCCATCGCCATCCTGAAAAACGAAAAGAAGCACATCCTGTATTGCAACGTGTAATGCCCGAAACTTACGGAGTTATGGTCTACCAAGAAGATGTCATAAAAGTGGCGCATATTTTTGGAGGTTTAGATTTAGGTGAATCTGATATGTTGCGTCGTGGCATGTCTGGTAAATTTAGATCGCGAGAAGAATTTTTAAAAGTAAAACAAAAGTTTTTTGATAATTGCGAAAAACGAAGCGAAACTTACGAGGTCGTTGCCGATGTTTGGAGACAAATTGAAAGTTTTGCAGGCTACGCTTTTGCCAAAGGCCATTCTGCGTCTTATGCCGTAGAAAGCTATCAAAGCCTGTTTTTAAAAGCCTATTATCCATTGGAATATATGGTTGCCACCATTAATAATTTTGGTGGCTTTTATAGCACCGAACTTTATGTACACGAAGCAAGAATGCATAATGGAAAAATTGAAGCACCATGCATTAATCAATCTTCTATACAGACCATTATAAAAGGAAAAACGATTATTCTAGGGTTCCTATTTTTACAGTCTTTTGAATCTAAAACGATAGAACGTATTCTCAAAGAACGAAATAACATTGGCACATTTAAATCACTTGATGATTTTATAGAACGTGTGCCTATTTCTATTGAACAAATTTCAATTTTAATTAAAATAAATGCCTTTCGATTTACTAAAGTTAATAAGCGTGAATTGCTTTGGGAAGCACATTTAAAAATCAATAAAACCGTAATTCAAGAGAACGTTATCAACCTCTTTAAAACCGAACGGATTAATTACAACACACCAGAATTACCAAGTACCGCTTTAGAAAATGCATTTGATGAACTCGAATTGTTAGGTTTTGCTTTATGTAATCCGTTTTTACTTTTAACCACAGAAACCACAGGTAATTTACGCGCCAAACATCTCGATAAATTAAAAGGCAAACTCATTATCATTGAAGGTTACTTAATCACTGTGAAAAAGACAAAAACGAAACAAGGAAAACTGATGCATTTCGGAACCTTTTTAGATCGTGATGGTGATTTTTTAGATACGGTTCATTTTCCGCCTGTTGCAGCAAAATATCCTTTTAGAGGAAAAGGTATTTATAAAATCACTGGTAAAGTAATGGTAGAATTTAATTGTGTGAATATTGAGGTTTCAGCACTAGAACGTTTGGCTGTTGTTGAAGATCCTAGGTATTCGGTTCATCGTGTAGGGACAACTCGCAGTACGGACAAGTCGCGACTTATCCGTACGCAAATTATGCATTAATAATAAAAAACACCCCTAAAGTCCCCTTAAGGGGACTTTAGGGGTGTAAAACAACATGAACAACAACCGCAGCATAGTACACATGGATTTAGATACGTTTTTCGTGTCTTGCGAACGCTTGCTCGATAGTCGCCTCAACGGCAAGCCAATTCTTATTGGCGGCACAAGCGATCGTGGTGTTGTAGCGTCTTGTAGTTATGAGGCGCGAACTTTCGGAATTCATTCCGCCATGCCAATGCGCATGGCAAAACAACTCTGTCCCGAAGCGATTGTGCTTAGAGGAAATTCTGGAATTTACAGCAAATTTTCAAATGATGTTACAGACGTTATAAAAGAAAGCGTACCACTTTACGAAAAAACATCTATTGACGAATTCTATATGGACCTCACCGGAATGGACAAATTTTTTGGCTGCCATAAACTAGCTTCAGAACTGCGCCAAAAAATTATGATAGAAACGGGCTTACCGATTTCGTTTGGCTTGTCTATGAATAAAACCGTATCTAAAATTGCCACTGGAGAAGCCAAACCGAATAATGAAATTCGGGTTATTTATGGTGATGAAAAACCTTTTTTAGCTCCACTTTCGGTTAAAAAAATACCACAAGTTGGTAATGTCACCTACAAAGCATTGTGCGATTTAGGTGTGAAACGCATAAAAACTATACAAGAAATGCCTATGGAATTGATGCATAAAGTGCTTGGCAAAAACGGTTTGGGTATCTGGAAAAAAGCCAATGGTATAGACAATTCTCCTGTAATACAATATCACGAGCGTAAATCCATTTCTACAGAGCGCACCTTTGGACAAGACACTACAGATGTGGCTAAGCTTAAAGGCTTAGTCATTGCAATGGCAGAGAATTTAGCCTTTCAATTACGTCGTGGTCATAAACTCACGGCTTGTGTGACGTTTAAAATTCGGTATTCAGATTTTCAAACGTATACGCAACAGCAACGGATTCCTTATAGTGCAATGGACCATGATATTATTCCTGTGGTACTGAGTTTATTTAAAAAATTGTACCATCGCAGACTCTTAGTACGACTTGTTGGTGTGCGCTTTAGTCATTTGGTGGAAGGTGGCCATCAAGTCAATTTATTTGAAGACAACGAAATACACCTCAACCTCACACAAGCTATGGATAAAATGCGCGAACGTTATGGAGACCGTGCTGTAATGAGTGCTGCTGGTATGGAAGCTAAAACCATTAGCCGTTGGAATCCTTTTAATGGAGAACCGCCTCCTTTGTTGGCGAATCGGCATCAGTAATTAATCTTCTACATATTCTAAAATATCACTTGGCTGACAATTTAAAGCTTTACAAATAGCTTCTAGAGTAGAAAAGCGCATCGCTTTTGCCTTGCCTGTTTTTAAGATGGAAAGATTTGCGGTGGTTATACCAATTAACTCTGCGAGCTCGTAACTCTTCATACCACGTTTGGCTAACATTATGTCTAAATTAACTACTATTGGCATGGTTATATGGTTAGGTTGTTTTCTTGTTGAATTACATTTCCTTTATTAAGCACATTAGCAAAGAGTCTAAAAAACAACCCTAAAATCATGAGTAAAATATACAAACCTTTTGAATCTAAATTTAGGTAAATTTGGTTATCAATATCACCATAATTCATCATAAAAAATATTGAAATAACTGAAATTACCAATCCAAGTGTTCCTGAAAACAAAAAAAGAAAGCCTACTTTACGGTATGTAGATATTAAACGTAAATGAAAAAAATCACCTGTAACAAACAATTTTAAGTTTACAATAAGCGTAAATACACCACAAACAAAAATTAGTAAAGCCAACGCTTTTACTAAAAATACAATCTGAGTTAAAAATGAAGGCTTGTTTTGTTGAAGATGTAAAATATAAATATCAAAAAATAGTGCTAACGCTGAAATAACTAAATTGCCAACAATTGAAATTACAAGTATTAGAAATAATAGTGTTATTGAATACCTTATCTTTTTCATAACTATACTGTTAAGTCATTTTCTTCTTTGGCCTGTTTTGCCACTTTAAACACTTCACTCAAAACCATAAAAAATAAGCCTAAACAAATGAGCATAACATAAGGACTCATGCCTAAATTAATTTTTAATTCACTCTTTAAAACAAGTCGCGCAGTGAAAAATAAAATCGTTCCACCGATGCCTATTATAGATAATAGATAACCTATTTTATAAAAGTTTTTAATCACATCTATATGAAATGGTTTTACTCGCTGAAAATAACGCAGAGTTTTTCTAAACAGATACACACAATAAATCCCAAAAAAACAGGTAATGATCAATAAAAAGGCAAAAAATTGTGCTGTAATTAAATTACCATCTACTTCAAAATCGAATATAGCTTTTAATGATTCTGGGTTAATAAACATAAACACACTAAAAAAAAGCAATAGTGCAATCATAGGAATACAAGTTACAATCCATATAAAATCTATTAAACTTTTTAAAATTATTAATTTTCGCATTATATATAATTAAACTGTTAAGTCATTTTCTTCTTTTATAGCCTTAGTGTCTCTAAGAACTGTACTCATTAGCATTAAAAACAATCCCACTGCTATTATTAATAAATAGACCAATGTTTTTTCACTTAAACCAACTAAAACTTGCCGTTTATAAAACATATTGCCAATCTCATCAATTAACAATAGAGCTACTGAAGAAAGAACCATAAGTTTTCCCGAATTAAATATTTCACTTATAAGTTCGGTATTATAAAAATCATTTTTTAATAACAATTTTGTAGCCTTTCTTAATCTTAAAAGTGCAACGACAAAAGCAGCATAAACCCCAAGTTCTAAAAAGGTAAAAATATACAGCATTGCCTCAGTTTTAAAAATTAATGCATCGTATTTTAAACCAATAAAATCTTGTTTTACACCAAAGAGAACCATTGCTAAAACGAAAATTCCTAAACCAATACTAATTAAAATAAGAATAACATTTAGTATCGCATAAAGTGTCTTTGCAGAATTCATAATTTATTGTTTTACGATAACAAATATATAAAAATTATTGATAAACAATAATTTTTACTTTAAAAAGTCTTAGCTATCTTTACATTATGCAAAATACATTTGTCACCATAGCTAGATATCAATATTCATCTGAAGCCCAAATTATAAAAGGCCGTTTAGAGGCAGATAGTATTGCTGTTTTTTTAAGTGACAATATTACTATTGACACAGATCCTTTGGTAAGTAATGCTATTGGTGGTGTAAAACTTAAAGTACGCGCTAAAGATGAAAATGAAGCGCGTAGTATATTAGAATCTATACAAGTACATTCTTTAGATGATAATGGCAACCCTATTACATGCCCAAATTGCAACCAGCAGCACATTGGCTTATACTCTACAATAAACGATTTAAAATCTTTTATGTCTTTTTTAGCTGGTTTTGTATTTGGTACACTTCCATTTAGTACACGTTACCAGTACAAATGTGAAGATTGCAAAGTAGAGTTTCCTATAAAGTAAATTTTAAATCAACGTATTACGTCTTCAAAAGATGTCTTTAAAATTTTAACAACCACCTCTATTTCTTCCACATTAAGATGGCCAAATCCTAATCGTATAGCACACATGTTTTTATTTTGATAGAGTATTGTTTTTGGAAGAAACAAATTATAAATTTTAGCTTTTTCTGCCAATTTAATAAGTGATATTTTAGGATTAAAGCACAACCAAACAGCAAGACCACCTTTTGGCACTTGCCATGTTGCATAGGCACTAAAATAAGCCTCTAAACAAGCCACTAAACAATCGCGTCTTTGTTTATAAACCGTAATATTTTTTTTAATTAAACGCTGAATTTCTCCTTCAGAAATAAGATCTGCCAGTATTTGTTTCTGAATTAAATCTCCTTGCTTATCTAAAATTTGTAAATAGTTTTTAGCCTCATTAATAACAGACTCTGGTGCAACCATAAAACCTATTTGAAAACTAGGAAAAAAAGACTGTCCTAATCTACCTAAATAAATAACAACACCATGAGTATCTGCTGTGGCCATAGGTAACATGGCTGAACCATCGAACTGAAAATCGTAATCAAAATCATCTTCTATAATAGCAAAACCATAAACTTTGGCAAGATGTAATAATCTTAAACGTCTTTCTGCAGATAGTTTTACAGCTGTAGGATATTGCCTATGTGCGCAAACATACACACAACGAATACGGCCCTTTGTAAAATTTTTTTCAATAAAATCTACATTAATACCAAAAGCATCTACAGGTATAGTTTTAATAGTAGCACCAGCCTGCTGAAAAATCATATTAGATTTATAATGACTCAGTTCACCCACAAGAACAATATCATTTTTTTGCAAAAGCAACCGCGAAACAATGTACAAACTCATCTCTGTGCTACGGGTACTCAAAATATTATTAGCCTTTATATAAAAACCACGCGTCGCATTTAAATAATTACAGAGCTGCTTACTAAAAGTATCATACGAATGTTGGTGAGTTTCGTTCCACTTTGAAATTAGAGATGCACGTTTCATAGAAGCACTATACCATCGAGAAAACTGGTGGGTAGGATGTAATCTTAAATCGGGTTGCCCATCATTAATAACATACTTCGTTCCTGAAATTTCATCGGTAGAAGCTAAATTAAAAGACGATTGAAACGGAAAACCGGCTGTTGTTGGGTACGAATTTAATTTTTCTAAACCTTGTGAAGCACCTTTTATAGCAGCGGTTTTCTTTTTGGGTACCAATACAAATGTGCCCTTATTAGCTACAATATTTACCCAACCTTGGGAGGCAAGCTCATCATAAACGGCAACTGCCGTATTTCTATTTACAGAAAGTAGTGTACTAAACGTACGTGTTCCTGGCAAAGCCGTACCCTCTATTAAATAACCACGCTGTATGGCGTTTATAATTTGTTGTGCTATCTGAATATAAATTGAAGTGCTTGGTGACTTTTCAAAATATATTAATGATTTTAGTAAGTCATTAACCGGACTATTCATTGTTTTAAAACTGGACTATTTTAATGATCCGGAAAGTTACTAATTTTACAAACTTAAAGCACACAAAAACATATTGTTATGAAATTACACCCATTATACGTTTTACTTTTTATGGTTTCTATGTCTGTACAAGCTCAAGATTTAGAAAAAGAACAACAGTTAGATTCTATAACCTTAACCTCTGCAAGAATAGACCTTCCGTTTAGAGAAAACTCTAGAACCATAACTATAATTACAGCAACAGACATAAAAAATAGTGCTGCAGTAACTGTTGCAGATTTATTGCAACAAGTTGCTGGTGTAGATGTAAGACGTCGTGGCACAGGTGGTAGCCAAGCCGATTTACATATTAGAGGTGGTGGTTTTGACCAAACACTTTTATTAATTGATGGTATAAAAATGGACGATGCACAAACGGGACACCATACCATGAATGCCGCTTTACCTTTAGAAGTTATTGAGCGTATAGAAATCATTAAAGGACCAGCTGCACGTGTATTTGGACAAAATGCATTTACAGGTGCTATAAATATTGTAACTAAAAAAAGCCTAAACACTAGTGTGTCTGCTAATTTAGAAACAGGTTCTTTTGGGCAACTAAATGGTAATGTTACTGTGGGTGCAGAATTAGATAACTCTTCTCATATTATGCATATAGGGCGCGTTACATCTTCTGGTTATAGGGTAAACTCTGATTATGATAATGCCAACTACTTTCTAAAAAGTGTTTTTAATAAAAAGGAACAACCTATAGAAATGATAGCGACTTTCTTAGAGCGTAAGTTTGGTGCAGAAAATTTTTATACTACAAATCCTTCATTTAACGAATATGAAGAAACCCAAAACAGCTTAATTGCTTTTACCACAAAATTTCAATCTGAAAAACTAAAAATTAGTCCACGTGTGTATTGGAAACGCAACCAAGATATCTTTCTTTTAAGACGTTTTGAACCTAATTTTTTTAGAAATGTACATATTTCAGATAAAATGGGTGTTGAAGCAAATGCAGCTTACACCTCAAAATTTGGTGTTACTGGTTTTGGAGTTGATGTCTCTAAAATATACCTACGCAGTAATAACTTAGGCAATCGTAATCGTTTTATGGCAAGTGCATTTTTAGAGCACAGATTCAAATTTTTAGATAACAGATTAGACATTACACCTGGTGTGGCCATGACGTATTTTTCAGACTTTAAATTTAATGCATTCCCAGGGTTAGATGTTGGTTTTGATATTTCTAACGACCTAAAAATATATGGAAACATTGGCTATACCTACAGAATACCAACATACACAGATTTATTTTACTCAGACCCTCGCACCAACGGAAATGCTGATTTAGAGCCCGAAGAAGCCTTTGCACAAGAATTGGGTATTAAATACATTACACCAAAATTTAGAGCCACTTTAGCTATTTTTAATAGAGATGCTAAAAACCTTATTGATTATATAAGACCAAATATTACCGAAGAAATTTTTACAGCAACTAACATTACCGAGGTTAACACCCAAGGTCTAGAACTTGATGCTGCCTATAATTTTAAGGCAAAAGGTTTTACCCAAACACTAGCCTTTGGTTACGCCTTTTTAGATGATAATATTCTTGAGCAGAACGAAGACCTATCGCGTTACGCTCTAAATACGTTAAAACATCAATACTCAACACGATTAAGCACACAGCTGTTTAAAAATATACGTCAAAATATAGTTTACAAATATGCAGAGCGCACTACAGGCCAAACTTATAATGTTTGGGATGCCTCTTTAGTTTATAAATTAAAGCAAATGGAATTAACCATTACAGCAAGTAATATTTTTGATTCCGATTATATTGAAACTGGTTTTACACCGATGCCACCAAGTAATGTTTTATTTGGTTTACGTTACAGTTTTAAATAAAAATATGTAGTTATCATTCCCAACTAATGCACCCTAAAATCGGTCCCCTTAAAGTTGCTAACTGCAGACTATAGTAAGCAGCTTTGAGGGGACCTGAAGGGTATCATCTAAAAATAGTTTTAAAAATACCTGTAACAAAATTCTTTCATTTACTACTTATACTTAGAAAGCAGGTCAGTATCTAAACTCTTACGAATTACGACGTATAAAAACGGCGCGACTTACAATAGCCATACAATTACAAGAGACATTTGCACTTTAGGTTATTAAAACCCCTAAAGAAACATAAAATTAACAAAGACACCATAACGTCTTAGTTAGTAATGGTATTGGGACTAATTTACTTTCAAAATAAGATAGATATATCTTACAATGGTCGTATATTTATTAACTCGATTTAAATCTTACAATTATGGGAGAATGGTTTGCAAGTTTAGAATTTTTACCTAAAATATATTGGATAATTGCCATTACAGGTTCGCTTATTTTTTGTGTCGTTATGCTAATGGCCTTTATTGGCGGTGATACTGATGACTTTGATGCTGATGTTGAGGCAGGTTTTCAGTTTATATCTTTTAAAAACCTAATTGGCTTTTTTACCATTTTTGGATGGACAGGCATAGCTTGTATCGATGCAGGCTTATCAACACCAATTATACTTATTACTTCCGTAATATCTGGTTTACTAATGATGGTGATTATGGCCGCGTTATTTTATTTTATAAGCAAGCTATCAGACAGCGGTACCTTAAATTATAAAAATGCACTCGATGCTATTGGCGAGGTGTATTTAACCATTGGCGCCGATCGTTCTAGAATGGGTAAAGTCACATTAAGAGTTCAAGGAGCAATGCGCGAGCTCGATGCGCTTACAGACTCGTTAACTCCTTTAAAAACGGGAACCATTATAAAAGTAGTCGACGTAACATCTAATGGTATTCTTATCGTTGACCAAACCCGACAACCCATAGAAATATCAACAAAAGCGATAGAAACAGAAAAAAACAACTTGTTAAATAATTAAAAAAAATACTAACCCTTAAACGTAACTATATGAAATTACTCAGTATTCAAAACACAGTAAATATGGATGGCTTAGGCATACCTATGGTAGGTATCTTTGTCGTCTTATTTATAATATTAACACTCATCATATTAGTAAAGCGTTACAAACGCTGTCCATCAGATAGAATTTTAGTGGTTTACGGAAAAGTAGGTGGAGGCCAATCTGCTAAATGTATTCATGGTGGAGCTGCTTTTATTATTCCTGTAATTCAAGATTTTGAATTTTTAGAATTAACGCCTATTTCAATTGAGGTTAACTTAATAAATGCATTATCAAAACAAAATATTCGTGTTAACGTACCATCGCGTTTTACAATTGGTGTATCTACCGAGCCAGGTGTTATGCAAAATGCGGCAGAACGTTTATTAGGCTTAGGACAAAATGAAATACAAGATTTAGCACAAGAAATCATTTTTGGTCAGTTACGTTTAGTAGTAGCTTCAATGGATATTGAAGAAATTAATAATGATCGTGATAAATTCTTAACTAATATTTCTGAAAGTGTAGAAACCGAATTACGTAAAGTAGGTTTAAAGCTCATCAACGTTAATATTACGGATATTGTTGATGAATCTGGGTACATTGAAGCACTCGGTAAAGAAGCGGCAGCACATGCAATTAACGCTGCCCGTAAATCTGTTGCAGAAAAGACTAGAGATGGTTCTATTGGTGAAGCTAACGCTGTACAAGATGAACGTACCCAAGTCGCAGCGGCTAACGCGCAAGCTGTAGAGGGTGAAAATGCAGCTAAAATATCAGTAGCAAATTCAGACTCACTACGTCGTCAACGTGAAGCAGAGGCAGAACGTGTGGCAATTGCATCAGAAAAAGTACAAAGCGCAAAAGCCTTACAAGAGTCTTATGCCGCAGAGCAAGAAGCCGAAACCGCAAGGGCAGAACGCGAGCGTTCGTCTCAAATGGCAGATGTCATTGTACCAGCAGAAATTGACAAAAAGAAAGTAGAAATAGACGCTGAAGCAGAAGCTGAACGTATTAGAAGAAAAGCAAAAGGTGAAGCAGACGCTATTTTATTTAAAGCTCAAGCCGAAGCACAAGGACAGTTTGAAGTATTAACAAAGCAAGCTGCAGGTTTACAAGAAATTGTAAGAGCTGCTGGCAATAACAGTAGAGATGCCGTATTATTATTAATTGCAGATAAATTACCAGAACTAGTACAAATACAAGCTGATGCTATTAAGAACATTAAAATTGATAAAGTGACCGTTTGGGATAATGGCGGAAGCAGTGAAGATGGAAAGTCGTCTACAGCAAACTTCTTATCTGGTATGTACAAATCTGTACCACCTTTACAAGAAATGTTCAATATGGCTGGTATGGATTTACCTGAATACTTAAAAGGTAAAGACAAAAAAGTAATTGACACAGAAGACGCTGAGATTGACACCGCTAAATAAAACAGTTACAACCCTAAAAGTCCACTTTTAAAAAAGTGGACTTTTTACATTTAAGCCTTAACTATGGATGTATATATATTTAAAAGAAAACATTTACTGTGGCAATATGTACTAGGAATTTTTGCTGTAATTGTTGGAGTATTGGCTTTAATTCGTGATATCAAAGGGGTAGTTCCTTTGTTTATTGGAGGTTATTTATTAGTTGAAAATGGCATCGCCATAAATTTTGATAACAAAACCTATAGGTCTTTTAGATCTATTTTTGGGATTACCGTAGGACCATGGAAAACGTTACCTAATATTGAGTATATCTCTGTGTTTAAAACTACAGAAGTGACTACTGTTTGGGCTAGAACTGCAAGTACAAACGTGTCGAGTGCGGTAATTCAAGTAAATCTATTTTATGATACCAACAAAAAGATTGAAGCCTACATCACAAAAGACACTAATACTGCCTTTGACCGAGCTAAGTCTATAGCTTCAAAATTAAATATAGATATCTTGGATGCAACCACTACAGACTCTAAGTGGTTGTGATAAAATTAAAACAAAATAGCTATTTGTTTTTTAATGCGTTATTACGTCTCTGCTGTAAATACAGATTTTCTTGTAATTAAAGCAATAACTATAAACATCACAAACAAAATAATCTGACCCACCAAATAACCAAAACCATATTCGGTTAATCGATTAAAATCAGTTGCGATAATTTTAATAATATTTACAATTAAAAAAAACGACACTATGGCCGTAATATAAAATATAATTTTCTTCATAAGATAAAAAAAATAAGAAGTTGGTCTTAAGACCAACTTCTTAAAAAATACTATTTAGTTACTGTAGTTGTACTTGGAGAATAAATTCCGAAAGTTATAGCAGAAACTAATCCGTTTACAAATGTTTGTCTCGTATGTACAGTGTAATCTTTTGCACCATCAGCCATAGCTTTTGAGTCAGATACACCTACAGGAGCTAAACCATAAATTACATAATGATTCCATTTTGTAACTTTAGAACTTCCTTGAGCTCCTTTTCCTACTACACTTGTGTAAGAGTAACAAGAAGTTAATAACATAGACACTGCAAAAGCTACAGTCATCATTTTCATTGATTTTTTAATCATCTTAGTTGATTTTAAATTAAACATTATTTATAAATACTCATTGAGAGTTTTGAGTCTGTTATCTCTAAAACTATATAGGTTACAATTCATTAAACAGATGTTTAAAACTTTTTTAATAACGCACTCAAAAATATAATCAATCTCAAACGTACGAAAAATAGTTCGTAATCTAGTAATTAATATTAAAAGCTAGTTCTATTTTAAAAGAATTAATTTATTGCTAAAATTTTAATATTAGACGAATTAGCATATTTAAAATAAAACAAAGTAGTCGCGCAATACATCGGTATTACTCAAATATATTGTGCCTCAATTTTATGGACGATTCAAAAAAATTTTAAGAAACACTAAAAGATTTAGTGAAATTTATACTAACAATTTTTATACTGTATAATTGCAATAACTCAATACAATCTAAAGATAAGCATTGTAAAAAAATTTAATTAACCTCAACAAGTTCGGTTAGTTTAACATCAATAATAGTTTACAATTTGTATATTTACAGCTAGATTTTTTTAAAACAAATAATATGAAAAACACCCTCTTTATAGCATTATTAATTAGCTTTTATTTTTGCAATTCTCAAGCATTTAGCGGTAAAGGCGATAGTAAATTTCAAGTAGGTGCCAACTTTCAGAATAACGGAACTGGCCTAAACCTATCTTACGATTACGGTATTGGTGAAAACATATCTTTAGGGCTATCATCTACCTACCTTTTGGGTGTTGAAGAAAAAATAGATGCAAAATTTGGAGATCGCTACGATCTTAGAGCACGTTTTAATGCTAATATTGGAAATGTTTTAGCCATTGACAAAAATTTTGATTTATACCCAGGATTAAGTTTTGGTTTAAAGAATTTTGGTGGCCATTTGGGTGCCCGTTATTTTTTCACAAACGGTTTTGGTCTTTATACAGAATTTAATGTACCGTTTGCAGAGTACAATTCGGACGATTTATCACCAGCTGAAGAATTACACAACCAATTTACAATACACATTGGAGCCTCTTTTAATTTATAAATAATAGAACTCTTAATTCTAAAAAAACCTTTTTCAATACGTATTGAAAAAGGTTTTTTTATAAGTGCTCATTAATTTTTTCGTAAATAAGATGAGATTCCCAACCACGATATAAAAGATAATCTGCTACCTTTTTTTTCTTTTTGTATATATTTTTTTCTGTAACCTGCGCTATACGCTTTTGCACAAGTGCATCTAGTGTATCAAAATAGTCATCTAAATCTATTTCTTGCAATGCCATATCAATACTATATTTAGAAACATCTCTAAATTTCAGCTCTCTTACTAACCGTACTTTTCCCCATTTCTTAATTCTAAATTTCCCCCTAACAAATGACTTAGCAAACCGTTCTTCGTTAAGAAAATTATGTGTAATTAAGTGTACTATAATTGTATCTACAACTTGAGGAATCATTCTCATTTCCATGAGTTTAGAACGTACTTCTTTATGACACCGCTCTTGATATGCGCAGTAATTTTCAAGCTTTTTTTGCGCTTCGTCGACCGTATATGTTTTTTGTGGATTCAAGCATCTAAATTATAACATTTTAACAATTAATTGTAGATATTTGTGTTTTGTGTTACATAATATTTATGCTAGCACTATTTTTAAAATACCTCAAAATGAAAAAATACGTCCTAAGTTTAATATTAATTTTTGGATATTTTAGTTTTTCCTTAGCGCAAACTATTATATATAGTGAAGACTTTTCTGGTCAAAATGGAAAAGGGGCAATAGGTGTACTTCCTGCTGAAGACCTTTCGGGTGTTAATTGGTCAATAAATATTTCTGCAACAAATTTTTTAGATAATACCGATTACTTTATTGTAGAAAATATGATCGAGAATGGAGAACGAGATGCAAAATTTATTGGTCGGCACTTACGAGGTACTGCAGTTTGGTTATCGCCTATTATTGATATTTCTAATTTTACAGATGTCAAATTCTCTTTAAATGCATATAATTATGCCGTTAATCTAGAACCTGATGATAGTTTTTTAACTGAATACCGTATTAATAACACTGGGCCTTGGCAACAAGCTACAGTTAATGGCAATATTACAGGAACATTCGTTACTGAGGACGTCTCTACAAATAGTTTGGCTGGGAACACTATTCAGCTAAGAATTTCAATGAATAATGATGATATTAATGAAATACATGCTTTAGATAATATCATAATTGAAGGTACAGCCACAACGGATCCGATAGTTATTATAACCCCCAATATTATTCCTAATATCATTAATGTATTAGGCTATGTTGAAGGTGAGAATTCATTACAAGAAAGTACGTTTACCATACAAGGTTTAAATTTAACAGGAGAAATCGTTTTAACAGCACCTCCTAATTTTGAAATATCTACAATACCTGGAGTTGGGTTTGACAATACCATTACACTAAATCAAACAGGTGGTGAAGTAAATGTTACTACAATTTATGTAAGATTAGAAAATGGGCTAACTGCAAGTACCTATAGTGGCACACTTACAGCTACCTCAACTGATATAACCACTCAAAATATTGATTTAAGTGGAGAAGTAACTTTACCAATAAGTGACTGTTCTGAACTAATTATTTCAGAATATCATGAAAGAGCTAACGGAAATGAAAATTTTATAGAACTATACAATCCTACAGATTCAGCAATAGACTTAACAAATAACTATAGATTAGCGAGGTATATTGACGGAAGAGTTGTTCTTCCAAGCACTTTGAACCTTACAGGCACTATTAATGCTTATGAAACCTATTTAGTTTCAAGGGATGGATCTTCACTCTGTACTGAAGCAGATTTATGTCCAGATAGTCCTGTTTTAAATTTTGATGGTAATGATGCTATAGCTCTTCAAACATTTGACGGTGATAACATTGATGTTATTGGTATTATAGGTAATATAAATATTTTTGCACAAAACGTTGCACTTAGAAGAAATGCAGACATAGCCACACCAACAGTAACTTATGATGCCTCGCAATGGGCAGTTGTTGCATCTAATAATACTAACGATTTAGGTAGTCATTTAAGCGATTGTCAATGTGCAAACTCTACAACCTGGACAGAAACTGGCTGGGACAATGGTGCACCAGATATAAACACAGTAGCCTTTATAAATGCAAATTATGACACCAACTTAAACGGTGGAAGTTTTACAACGTGTTCTTTAATTGTTAACGCTGTATTAAGAGTAAGTAATGGACAATTTATAGACGTTGTGCGTAACGTCATTGTTGAAGACAGTGGCGAAATAATTGTACAAACACAAGGATCATTTATCCAAAAAGGTGTCGGTGCTGCTGCTGCAGGTAGTTTTATAATAAACGGAAACGGAAGTGCTCTTGTAAATAAAAACACATCACCTTTAAATAATTGGTACGACTATACGTATTGGAGCTCGCCTGTAGCAAATGCAGATGTAGATATTGCTTTGAGTAGTGCTAATCCTGAAAGGCGTTTTTTCTACAATGCAGCTAATTTTGAAGATTTAGATGGTGACGATATTGACGATGATGGTAATGATTGGACTTTAGCTACCGGAACAGGTGTTATGGAAATTGGACGTGGTTACGCAGCAACACATACACAAAACGGTTTTTCACCTGGCCTCACGCCTGAGTATAATTTTTCAGGTGCACTAAACACTGGTGACTATGCATTTCCTTTAGCTTATAACCCAACAAATCTAAGTAGTTGGAATCTTGTAGGTAACCCCTATCCATCTGCAATAGATACAGATATATTTTTTGCAAGAAACACATCTATTAATAATGTAGTGTATTTATGGTCTCATTTTACAGCGCCTTTAAATACAAACATAGGTAACGAGGTATTAAACTTTAACCAAAGTGATTATCTTATTATTAATGGCACTATGGGAACAGGTAATGGCAGCGACTTAAATGGTGATGGTGTTGTTGATGGTTTAGATATGCCTGACACTAAGATTCCGTCTGGACAAGCCTTTTTTGTAAGCAGTACATCGGCAAATCCTATACGTTTTGATAACAGTATGAGACTAAGTGGAGATAATGCTAATGATGAATTTTATAGAACTGCTAATCCACCTTCAAACACGAGCCCAACAAACAGATTGTGGATTAATTTAAACTCAGATACTGGTGTATACAGCCAAACAGGTATTGGTTATGTGGCTGGTGCTACAGATGGTTTTGATGGTATGAGCTATGATGCAAGGCGAAATGAATCTTATACTAATGCAGCATCAATTTACTCAATAATTGATGGTTTTAACGATACAAAATTTGCAATACAGGGTAAAGCAATTAATACACTTACAGAACAAGAAATAATACCTTTAGGTTTTACAACTAACGTTAGTGAAGCTAGTATATATACCATTAAAGTTCTTAAATTTGAAGGAGATTTCCTAAACACTAATCCTATTTATTTAAAGGATAACTTAGTAGGAGCTATTCATAATCTTAAGGATGCAGACTATAACTTTACTTCAGAAATTGGTGAGTTTAACAACCGTTTTGAAATTATATTTAACAATAATATCCTTTCTGTTGAGGATACCATAGCAGATGCCAATGCCGTAACACTTGTTGAATTATTAAACGGTGACGTTGAAATTAAAATAACAAATAACTTTAAGATAACTAAGGTTGATATTTTTGATATTACAGGAAGACATGTTTATAATTTAAGCGGAAACAGCTCAACAGAAGTTTACAACTTATCTAAACTTAGTAAAGCTGCTTATATTGCTAAAATTACCTTGTCTAACGGGCAAGTTATTAGCAAAAAGGCAATAAAGCAAAAGTAATTTAGCAACAATAAATAACATTTAAAAAAGCTTCATTTATAAATGAAGCTTTTTTTATTTCTGTATTTAGAGTGTATATTTTAAAGCCAATATTAAATTTCTACCAGGTGCAGAAATACCAGAAGAATATGGCCTATAACGTTGGTCTGTAATATTTTCTAAACTTGCTGTAATACTAAAATTAGTATTCCATTGGTATTGTGTACGCAAGTTAAGTGTATGCCAAGCTGGTGCAAAAGGGTTCCCATTAGTATCAGCAGCATAGATGTAGTCTTTTTCAGCTTCAGATGGTGCCAACTGATTAAAGGATAATTCGTCATTATAAACTAAAAAAGCATCTAATTGTAACTTATTCTTTTTCCAAATAAAATGGGTGCGACCAAAATGTGGTGCTATATGTCTAATAGGTACTTCGATACCTTCATTTTCTTCTGTACCACCAATAACATTGTATTGAGAACGCAACTTTAAATGTTCTGTAAAATTAACCTCAACACCAACTTCAAAACCATAAATCCATGCTTTAGACGCATTTTGTATGGCCTGAATATTACTTAATTCCCCATCATAAATAATTTGAGTTTCACCATTTAACTCAAAATCTCGTCTAATTAATGCATTATCTAAAAACGTATAATAGGTGGCTAAATCTAAAATAATTTTATCATTAAAATTTAATTTTAAACCAAGTTCACCACCATAGGCATATTCTGCTTTTAGATTTTTATTAGGAACTACTACAGAGCCTGGCTCGCTATCAAACACTTTACCTATATCATCTATGTTTGGAGCCCTAAAAGCGGTAGATGCATTAAGTTTCCATTGCATTATAGCGCTTGGCGACCATGTAATACCAGCTGTACCAGTAAGTGCACCTGTATTAACTTGTGCATCATTAAACGGTAAATCTAAAAACACATTATTTTCTGTAAAATCTGCATTTGCAATAACCTGATTGTAACGTAAACCCGACTGAAAAACAAAAGTTGCATTTGGCTTGTACTTTAAACTAGCGTAACCCGCCATAGACTGCCAGTTAGAGCCATTAGGATAGCGTGTAACATTGGCTATGCTTGTATTTGTGTCTATATTATCTTCTCGCCCTTTAGAGCCTACAGTGTTATATAAATACTCAACACCATAAAACAGTGACGTTTTAGAACTTAATCTTTTTTCTAAATCTAAATTAAAGGATAAGGCATCTACGTTTTCTGATCTTACTTCTCGTAATGCAGACTGAAAATCTCTATCGCTTCTACTTTCTTGAAAATTTTGGTAGGCTGCTGTTGCCTGTAGCTTATCGTATAAATTAGAACTGCTACTCATTTTTGTAAGTTGCAGATTTCCCATAAACCATTGTTGTGGTCCGTACTGCCATTTGGCAGATCGTAACAGTTCTCCTCTAGGTCTAATTAGCCTATCATATCTTGGGTAATCTGATGTTGTAGAAAAATACAAACCCAAATCAAAATTTAAATTATCAGACGGTTCATACCTTACCTTTTGCATTAAATTAACTTGGTTATAACCTGTTGGCACCTGCACTTGTGGGTTTGGATTTGTACGTATAATATCTTCACCATTTTCTCTAACCACGTATTCGTTTCTTAAATAATCTAAAGGGCCTTTACTTCCCATTCTTAAATCATCAAAATCTGTATAACTTACACTAGTTAAAAACGCCCATTTTTTATAACCGAGATTAAAGTCAAAATGTCCTGTTTTTTCGTTATTTGCAGTCGCATGTCTAGTTAAAACATTAGCTTTTAAAAACAAATCGTCTTTATAAGACAATTGTGGTTTTTTAGTGTAAAAACTCATTATACCACCTATAGCATCACTACCATAAACTACAGAACCTGCACCAAGTGTAACTTCTGTATTTTGAACTGTAAAAGGGTCTACTGAGATTACATTTTGAAGATTACCACCTCTAAATATGGCATTATTCATTCTTACACCATCTACCGTAATTAACAATCTGTTAGTAGAGAAACCTCTAATCATTGGGCTACCACCACCAAGTTGGCTTTTTTGAATATATATATTACCTGTGTTTTCTAATAAATCTGCACTTGTTTGTGGGTTTACAAACGCAATTTGTTTTGCGCTTACACTTACAATTGTTTGTGGTATATCGCGTTTGCTTTGTTCAAATTTAGAAGCCGATATTACAATCTGATTTAAACTTTCTACACTGGGCACAAGGTAAACCGTATAATTACTTTGTGCTATTTCAGATTTTTTTATTTGTGTTTTTACAAACAAAATACTTTGAAAAAAAATAGCCTCATCGCTACCAAACTTATCTAATAAAGCGTTTCCATTACTATCGGTTACTACATATTTCGTTTTCTTTAAATTATAAAGGGCTACACCAGGTATTGGCTCATTTGTACCCTCTTCTAACACTGTAATTGTTTGAGAAAAACCAACTAAAGTAAACAGAAAACAAAAAAAAGGTAAAATTATAAAGTGTTTTACTTTCAAATTAATAGACATAAAATTCTTTTCGTATAAATAGCCTTAATGAAATACATCATTAAGCACTTGTAAAGATTTTGGCTTTTTAAAACCACCCAAATGTAATTCAAAATAATGCAATAACATGTTCAAAAAATCTTGTCTTTGCTTTGCATTAATTTTAATTAAATCTAAATCGTCAAAATTTGTGCCTAACAACGATTTTAGTAGTGTTAAATTTTCACCAGAGATAGAATATATACTACTTTCTACAGCCTCAAAAACACCCGATTCTAAATTAAAGTAATCTAATTCATTAAATTTTTGCTCTGGCTGAAACCCAAGATAACGGGTTAATTTTAATAGAAATAATAAATGAAAATTAGAGAATTTGTCTTCGTTATCTAAATACTGAAGCGCTGTTTCTATATAATTATATAAGTCTAAATTCTTTTCTTCTTCTTTTAATACAGTTGAAAGAATTTCGGAAAGAAACAAAACAATAGCACTTTTATAAATATTGGTATGTAGACTTTTATAAATATAATTTAGCTTAATTTCTTTTATAGAATGTAACGATTGGTTGGGCTTATAGCTTTCTTCTATTTGAAGTTGTGATAAGGCTTGAAAATAGACTGTTTTAGACTGGCTTTTTTTAGATTTTAAAACACCTCGTAAAATATAACTTACCACACCTCGCTCTTGTGTGTAGCACTTTACTATAAGATCGTAATCCCTAAATTTTATTTTTGAAAGAACAAGACAGTTGTTTTTTGAGAGCATAGCTACCTTACAATAAGCACTTTAATAACCTTAGTTTCAAAAGAATCTAAATCTGAAATCATAACTAAATACACACCTGTTCTTACCACAGAATTACCTAGATTTTTACCATTCCATATTGCTGTACCACCATCTATTGCAAAATTATAATTAGCGCTTGAAGATCTTAAGTTAACATTAGACTGCGCCTCGGCAACCAAATTACCTTCAATATCTGTAATTTTAATATTAACACGGTCTGTTAATCCGCTAATTTTAACCCCTTTATTAATATCGTTTAAATCGTTAAAACCAAGAATATTATATTCTGGTCTTACAGGATTAGGATATGCAAATGCAGCTTCTAAAGTTTCTTCGGGTTTTGAGCCACCTGCTTTAAATGCTACTAAGCCTTGAGTTGTTGCAATATAAACAACACCATTGTCTGAGTCTAAAGCAATATCACTAACTCTGTTAGATGGTAGTGGTGAGTTATCTGTTGTAAAATGATAGATTGTATTTTGCCCATCTGAAGAGAAATAAAATGCGCCAGAATCTGATGTTGCTACCCATTTATTATTAGAACCGTCTACCTCAATATCTGTAATAGATTGCCCTTCTAATAACTCTTTAGGAATACCATCTTCTAAAATAATTATTTGACTTAATACTGGGTTGGGGTCGTTATAAAAACCGGCTGTATTAAACAAAACACGCAACCCTGTTGTGGTACCAATCCATAATTGATTTCTATCATCTAAGGCTAAAGCTGTAAACCTAGAAAATGGAGCTACATTTTGTGCTTCAGAATTTAAGTTTCGTAACGGATTGGATGCAACACTCTCATTATAGGCTAACAAGCCGTTAGAATAAGAGCCTATCCATTTTGTTCCATTATTATCTATAGCTATTTCAAAAAAACCAAGTTCGTCTAATAATGGGTTTTCTATTAAGCTAGAAAAACTATAACCTTGCCAATTGCCTGTAATTGGATCATAAGATTTTAAAGCACTATCAACTCTACTGGTTAAAGACCATAGTAAGCCATTATTATCAAAATCTGAGTCTGTGACTCTTAAACTTATAAAGTTTGGTGCACCCGGAACAATTAAAGATTCTAGTCCGCTATTGTCTTGGTTATATAACACCGTTGGCTCAAAATCATTTATTTCTAAAATACCATCATTTACAGAGCTAATAAAAACTTGATTTGGATTAAATATATTAACCGAAATTTCAGATAAATTTCTGGCTCCGAGCACACCACTAAAAGGGATATTCTCCCATTGCTCATTGTTAAAATAACTAACACCTCGCGATCTAAAAGGAGCAGGATTAACTGATGCCGTATAATCACCAAAAGAAGCCCAAACAGACTGAGAATCTGCATTAATTCTAAACACACTATTAAATAGTGGGCCGTTTGGTTTAATCTCAGTGTATACATTAGTTTCAGTTATCTGAGCTTCAAGAACACCAAAATCTTCTGTGCCTATATAAACAAAATCGTTAAGCATTGTCGCAGATGTAAAACTGGTATTAAAATCTGCATTTGGTTGAAATGTATTTACCAATTGTATATTGGTATCGTACACCTGAATGCTATTAGTAAATGAATAGATTAAATTAGTGGTAGTAGATTTACTATCTATAGGTAATTGATCTAAAATAAACAACTGATTAAAAGACGTGGGTTCAATTTCAAACAATGCTCTATTAGCCCTTACACTATACACCTTATTATTAAAGGTATTCATAGTAATAAAGTTACCAGGTAAAAGTGTTTGCCATTGCTGAAAATCTATTAAATTAGGATTAGTAAGATTTGCTTTTTTTAAACCATTATTGCTTGAGCATGCCACGTAAATTTCATTTTCTAAAACAGAAACTTGATTTACCGTAATTTGGGCACCACCATTACCTAAAAAATAAGTGTCACCAAACTCTAAACGCTCTAAATCGTAAACCGAAACACCAAAATCTGTTGATATATATACGAGACCATTATTTTCATAAAAATGATTAATCCCTTTATTTTCAGGATTAATATTGGCTTTATCTAATATATCTACTATGGTTAGTACAGATCTATCTGTCTCTGAGTATAGCTCTATTAAACCACTACCATAGCCTATTAACACATATTGATAAATTTCGCTGTAATATAGTGTAGTAATATCTTGGCCAGATAAACCTTCTACCGTAGTAATTGTTGTTAATTCTAAAGAAAGCGGATCGTATTGAAACACACTATTTTGTGCTGCAGCATAAATTTTATTATTACCCGCTACAACATCTATAATAGTATTGTATGAAAAGTGAGGTTCCCAAAGTGCTGAAAAATCTTGACCATTACTCTTGGTAAAAACCAACAACAGTATTAAAATTGCCTTTGCAGTGATTTTTTGCATTAAAAATTAATTTTTTCAAATATATTTAATACTAACGATAATATCTGTTCTATCATATATATATGTACTAAAAAAGCCTTTATAGAGTATATAAAGGCTTAATAAATGTTTATACGATTTAGTTATATAACACCTTGTGCTATCATTGCATCAGCAACTTTAACAAAGCCAGCAATATTTGCTCCTTTTATATAATCTACAGAGCCATCGTCTTCTTTACCATACGCAACACAAGAATCATGAATATCTTCCATAATATCTTTTAGTCTTGCATCAACTTCTTCTCTCGTCCAACTTAGACGTAAAGAATTTTGACTCATTTCTAAACCAGACGTTGCTACACCACCAGCATTAGATGCTTTACCAGGTGCAAACAATATTTTTGCTTTTTGAAATTCGTGAATTGCTTCTGGCATTGAAGGCATATTTGCACCTTCAGACACACACATACAGCCGTTTGCTATAAGTTGTTTTGCCTCATCGCCATTTAACTCATTTTGAGTTGCACATGGCAAAGCAATATCACATTTAACAGACCAAGGTCTCTCGCCTGCTATATATTTTGCAGTTGGGTACTTATCTACATAAGCACTAATTCTGCCTCTTTTTACATTTTTAAGATCCATTACAAAGTTTAATTTCTCTGTATTGATACCGTCTTCGTCTAGTATATAACCACCAGAATCTGATAATGTTAATATAGTAGCTCCTAACTCAATAGCCTTTTCTGCAGCATATTGTGCCACGTTACCCGAACCAGAAATAACTACTTTTTTACCTTCAAAAGAATCGTTCTTTAACTTTAACATGTTTTGTGCAAAATACACATTACCGTAACCTGTTGCCTCTGGTCTTATTAAAGAGCCACCCCAAGATGCACCTTTACCTGTTAAAACACCAGTAAATGTATTGTTGAGTTTTTTGTACATCCCAAACATAAAACCAATTTCTCTTGCGCCAACACCAATATCACCTGCAGGTACATCTGTGTTATGCCCAATGTGTCTGTATAACTCTGTCATAAACGCATGGCAAAAACGCATAATTTCGTTATCTGACTTTCCTTTTGGATCAAAATCAGAACCACCTTTGCCACCACCCATTGGTAATGTTGTTAATGAGTTTTTAAATACCTGCTCAAAAGCTAAAAACTTTAAAATACTAGCATTTACTGTTGGGTGAAAACGCAAACCACCTTTATAAGGCCCAATTGCAGAATTCATTTGTACTCTATACCCTCTATTAACTTGTATCTCGTTATCATCATCTACCCAACTCACTCTAAAAGAGATTAATCTTTCAGGCTCTACCATTCTTAATAGAATATTTTTCCCGTTATAAATATCGTGTTTAGCGATATAAGGAATAACTGTTTCTGCTACCTCTTTAACGGCTTGTAAAAATTCTGGCTCATGACCATTGCGCTCCTTTACAAGATCTAAAAAAGCTTCAATTTTATCTTTCATATAAAGTATTGTTAAGAAATTGTGTTTAATTGGGTGTAAAGATACATTATCTGTAAAAATAACAACTTATATTTTTTATATTCTCATTAAAATTTTATCAAATTACATTATCCCCAAAAACAATAAACTTTGCATTTTATCTGTTTTACTTTGTATTCTAGCGCGTTTTTATATATTTGTTTGCAAAGCACTTCAACATAGGCAGATATGACAAAATACTTTAAAAGGTCCCTCATCTTTTTAGCGTTTATTTTTACTATTCAGAATAGCTATTCTCAATTGGGAATTTCTCACGAAATTGGTGTCTTTGTTGGCTCCGTAGCTTTTAAATCGGATTTTGGCGTTCGTAATGATTTTGGCACCAACGCTGGTAACACAGGTATAGCACTTGGTGTAGTACATTATATTAATTTTGCCTACCGTGCAGATTGTAATTGCTACTCTACAGACACTTATTTTAATGATCATTTTAAATTAAGAAGTGAAATTTCTTGGAATAAAACCGAACTAGAGCATATTGGCGAATGGGTAGATAATAGTAGGCAAAGCGAAGAAGCAAACCAATTAAGAGCTCACACAGGTGAAGCCCAAAACTGGGATATTGGTATGCAGCTAGAATATTTTCCGTTAAGTATTAGAGCCTTTTCTGCAGGGGTTTACTCTTTTGCACCTTTTATAGCCGCTGGTGCACATTTAGTATCCTACCAACCTAATGTAAAAACCACTTTTGGAGATGGTAATGTTAATAACAATGATAATTTTTACAATTTTTGGGATGATGTAGCAAACGGAGAGCCTTTTGTTAGCGTCGATGGAGGTAGCACGTGGTCTTTTGTAGCAAGTATTGGCACACGCTACAAACTCTCTATATTATCAGATTTGTTTGTAGAGCTTAGAGGACAATACTATTTTAATGACTTTATAGATGGTCTAAACCATAATTTACCATCTAATAAAGATAATGATTGGAATGTTTGGTTAAATTTTGGATACATTTATTATTTAGATTAAAACACCCAAATAAAATACATTTATATTTTGAAAAAACTCACTGTTTTAGCTCTCTTTATTTGTCTTCTTTTTTCTTGTAATAAAGACACAAAACCACTTAGCTTTAAAACCACTGAAACCACTAAAATCTATAATGCAGATATTAATGTACTATTAACGGAAGCTACTGCTAATAATGCAATTTCTAAAGCTATAAATACAAGTATTAAAAACGAGATCATTAAGGCTATTTCAGATTCAGAATCTATAAAAAACTTAGAAGATGCCTTAAATGAATTTGATACTGAATTTGTAAATTTTAAAAAATATTTTTCAGACAGAGAGTCAACTTGGGTCTTAAATATTGAATCTGAAGTTACCTACAGCTCTAGCGAAGTACTCACTATTGCGCTCAGCATTTATACAGATAAAGGCGGTGCACATGGTAATGATACTATTACATTCTTAAATTTTAACCCAAATACAGGGCGTCTTTTTACACTAGAAGATATTATAAATGATGTTGTAGCTTTTAAAAACCTAGCTAAAAAACACTTTAAGATAGCTATAGACTCTAATACTTCTGAAAATTTAAGTATTGAAGATTTCTTTTTTGGTGAACCGTTTCAACTTCCAAATAATATTGGCTTTACAGAAGATGGCTTAGTCTTATTATACAACGTATATGAAATTGCATCTTATAACCAAGGTTATACAGAGTTTGCAATACCAACAGATATTCTATCCCCTTATTTAAAGGTTAATTAATTTACTTTTTTTGTTAATCGTTTTATAATTGGCTCTACAGTTAACCCTTGCCCTACAATAGATACAACGACTACAATATAAGTAATAACTAAAAATAACTCTCTGTCCATAGCCTGGGTAAGACTTAATGCTAATGCAATTGAGATACCACCTCGTAAACCTCCCCAAGTCATTATTAAATTAGTCTTCGGCACAAAATCTAAGCGTTTAGAAAAGAACTTAACCGGTAACCAAAGTGAGATATAACGACACATTAAAATTAAAGGAATAGCTAGTAAACCTGCATAGATATAATTTTCTTTAAAAGTGAGCACCAACATCTCCATGCCTATCATTATAAACAGCACAGTATTTAGTAAAACATCAATTAATTCCCAAAACTTATCTACATATGTTTCTGTAATTTCTGACATTGCAGAATCCCTAACCGTATCATTACCAACAATTAAACCTGCAGTTACCATCGCTAAAGGTGCAGACAAGTGTAGTTGATGCGCTAACATTGTACCACCCATTACTGCAGAAATAGTTAAAATTACCTCAACCTCATAGTTATCAATAGAGCGCATTAGTCGGTAAGTTACCCAACCCAATAAGCCACCCAAAATAATACCACCAAACACCTCTTGACCAAACAATGTGGCAATTTCAGAAAACTCAATAGCTGCATTTGGCTTAGCTGCTACTGCAAAAATGGTTAAGAATACTACAACACCAACACCATCATTAAATAACGATTCACCTACAATTTTGGTTTCTAATTTTTTTGGTGCGCCAGCCTTTTTTAATATACCTAAAACCGCTATAGGATCTGTTGGCGAAATTAAAGCACCAAATAGTAAACAATTAATAAACGAGATTTCTAAACCTACAAGTTGAAGAAGATAATACATAAAAATACCTACAAGAAAAGTAGATGTAATAACACCAAACGTAGCGAAAGCCAGTATAGGACCTCTTTGAATTTTAAGCTGATCGAAATTAGTGTGCAAAGCACCTGCAAAAAGCAAAAAACTTAACATAATATCTAAGAGCACAGTTTCAAAATCTATTTGCATTATAAATGCTTTCTCCCGTAAAAGCAAGCTGTCATCAAACTGGCCAATAATTACAAGTATGAGCGTAAAAACTATAGTGATTAGCATTAAACCTATTGTTATTGGTAATTTTAAAAATCTAACATTGATGTAACCAAAAATGGCTGACAATACAATAAGTACAGTTGCAATTGAATAATAATCCATAGTATAAAATAAATTCTTAATGGTAAAAATAGAATAATGCATTTTATTTAATGAAATCTAATTCAATTTAGATTTAAATGAAGTTACTTTGTACTTTAAAAAATAGCTCATAAAGAGCTAAAAGCAATTGTCTTTTTAAACAAATACACATGAAAAAGATTTACCACTTAAGTACCTGTGACACATGTAAGCGTATTATAAATACACTTAATATAACTAATGATTTTGAGCTTCAAGATATAAAGACACAAGCCATTAGCGAATCTCAAATTAACGAAATGAAAGCTTTAGCTGGCAGTTTTGAAAACCTATTTAGTAAACGCGCTAGACTTTACAAAGAACTAGGCTTAAAGGAAAAAACACTTACTGAAGAGGATTACAAAAACTATATTTTAGAACATTACACATTTTTAAAACGCCCAGTAATTATTTACAATACTGCCATTTTTATAGGTAATTCTAAAAAAACAGTCGAAGCCGCAAAACTAGCCATACATGAATAGCAGAGGATTTGCAATTTTCGCACTCTTTATGGTGCAACTTCTTTACGGTCTTAATTATACTATAGCAAAAGTAGTAATGAACGAAAACTATATAAAACCTTTTGGTTTTGTACTGTTAAGAGTTATTGGCGCCACAGCTTTATTTTGGATAATCAGCATTTTTTTACCAAAGCAAAAAATAGATAAAAAAGATTTTTTTAAATTTTTTATTGCGGCGCTTTTTGGTGTTGTAATTAATATGCTTTTATTTTTTAAAGGCTTAGAATACACTTCACCAATACATGCATCATCAATAATGATTATTGTGCCAATCATTATTTTAATTTTGTCTTCAATTATTTTAAAGGAGCATGTTACCAAACTCAAAATATTTGGAGTAACTCTAGGTCTAGTTGGCGCTTTAATTTTAACATTATATGGTAAGTCTGGTAGGCCAGGTGATAACGTGCCTCTAGGAAATTTATTTATTTTCTTAAATGCAATATCATACAGTATATATGTTATATTAATTAAAAAACTAACGGCTAAATACCATCCGTTTACATTTATTAAATGGCTATTTCTATTTGGTCTTATTATATTAATTCCTTTTGGTTATACCGAGCTAAAAGCAGTGCAATGGCAAACATTTACAACATATACATCATGGTCTGTTGTATTTGTAATAGTTGGCGCCACTTTTGGCACATACTTACTTAACCCGCTAGCATTAAACAAACTAAAAGCATCTACTGTAGGTATATTTATTTACCTTCAGCCTGTAATTGCAGGACTTTTTGCCCTAGCAATGGGTGCAGACTTTATAGATGCTATAAAAATTGGTGCGATGCTACTTATATTTTTAGGTGTTTACTTAGTTACTATAAAACGAAAAAAAGCACACTAATTTGCATTTAAAATCTGAAGTATTTACAACCGTAAAATCTATTCCTCAAGCCTATTGGGATAATGTAAATTGTTGTACAAATATTTATTATTCACCACAATTTTTAAAAGCTTTTGAGTTCGCTAACACAGACATTAATTTTAACTATATCTTTATTATAAAAGATAAAAAAGCTATAGCCTTTGCCAACACACAAATTGTAACAATAGGTGTAGAAACAATTACAAAAAACATTAAAATGTCTCACAAAATAAGACGTTTTGTAAACACTATGTTTTGCAATAATCAAATACGTGTTTTATTTTGTGGTAATGCTTTTTTAAGCGGCGAATATGGTACATTTTTAAAAGAAGGTGAAGATAAAATTGAAACATTTAAAGCCCTAGTAAAAGGGGT
Source organism: Winogradskyella sp. (assembly GCA_028383925.1). Classification (GTDB taxonomy): domain Bacteria; phylum Bacteroidota; class Bacteroidia; order Flavobacteriales; family Flavobacteriaceae; genus Winogradskyella. The sequence continues at coordinate 44,790 of JAOEWO010000002.1, read as the reverse complement.
TAAAAAGTTATCTAAAAGCACTAAAAAACTAAGCACTATTTTTGTTAAAGATTTTGAAAACGAATCGCTTTATATTACAGATCATTTACAATCTTACGATTATACAGCTATGCAAGTTGAGCCTAATATGATCATTACATTAGACCCTAAATGGGCATCTTTTAAAGATTACACAAGTGCTTTAAAATCTAAATACAGAGTAAAGGCGAACCGAGCAGATGCTAAAAGTGATGCTTTAAACGTTGTTTCATTTTCTACTGAAGCTATTAATAAACACAAAGAAGAACTACAAGCTTTATACCAAAACACAATAGAAAATGCAGATTTTAACGCGCAAGTTTTAAACCTAGAAACATATGTGCATCTTAAAAACACATTCAAAGAAAAATTTATAGTAAAAGGCTATTTTTTAGATGATAAATTAGTTGGGTTTCTCTCTGCAATGCTAAACGGGGCTAATCTTGATGCTCATTTTATAGGTATTGACTATTCTAAAAACAAAGATTACGGCATATATACCCGCATTTTAAACGACTATATTAGGCTAGGTATATCTACCAAATCTAAACACATAAATTTAGGCAGAACCGCCTCCGAAATAAAAAGCACGCTCGGTGCTATACCCAAAACATTAACTTGTTATTGCAAACACAAAAGGTATGTACCTAATCTACTATTAAAGCCGTTTATTAAAAACGTACAAATAAAGTCTTTTAAGCAACACCAACCTTTTAAATAAATGTTATTCGCTTACAGTAAACTATAGTTTCATAGCTTTTGGCTTTATACCGTGCTTGCGCGTATCTGCTTTGGTTAAAACCTTAAAACTTTCAGATTTTGGGAATTTTTTTGCCAATGCGAGTAAAGTTTCTGGCAAACCTGTTAGTTTTCTATAAGTTAAATCTATCCAACCACCTTGCATTTCGCAATACGCTAAGTTTTCGCCTTTATCATTATAAAAATTATGCTCAAACATAAATAACATACCATCTTCACTTAAGCCAGATACCTCTATAGTTACAGTAATAGGCGCACCTATAAAAGACTCTTTAAAATAGAACATGTGTTCATAAAAAACAACTGGTCCAACATTGTGCGTTCTAATTTGAGGCATAGAAAAGCCTTGTTCACCAAAAAAGGACATTCGCGCATGACTCATAAAATTAGTGTATGCAGAATTAGCTAAATGTCCATTTGCGTCTACATCACTCCAACGAATTTCAAATTGTTTCTTATACATAGTTTTGTGTTCTTAAGCAGTTGCAAAGTTAAAAAAGTATGAGGTGGCAACTCAGTGGTTTTCAAACTTTTTATTACTGTATAAAAACCATTCATTTTTGTACCTTTGTCTAACTTTAATCGCATCGTATTAATGATACAATCTATGACCGGTTATGGGAAATCTGTACTACAGCTCCCAACCAAAAAAATATCTATCGAATTAAAATCACTTAACAGTAAAAGTTTAGATCTTAACGCGCGTATGCCGTCTATGTACCGTGCAAAAGAGTTAGGCATAAGAAAAGTTATAGCTAAAAGCCTGGTACGTGGCAAAGTAGATTTTTCACTTTTTGTAGAAATTACAGGAGAAGACACTAGCTCTAAAATTAACAAAACAGTTGTAAATGAATACATAAAACAACTTAAAGAAGTTGTTGATGGCGACGCCACTGAGCTTTTAAAAATGGCTATTCGTTTGCCAGATGCAATTACAACAGAGCGTGATGATATTGATGAAAATGAATGGGCTTTAATTAACAACGAAATTAACGAAGCTATTACCAAAATAGTTGCGTATCGTAAAGATGAAGGGGCTATTTTAAAACAAGATTTTGAAAATAGAATTGCAACTTTAACACGACTTCTAGAAGAGGTAATTACTATGGATCCCGACCGTATTGATGGGGTTAGAGCCCGATTAGAAAAAGGTATTTCTGATATTAAAGAAAAAGTAGATGAAAACCGTTTTGAGCAAGAGTTAGTCTACTATATTGAGAAATTTGATATTACAGAAGAAAAAGTAAGGCTAGATAACCACTTAGATTATTTTATTAAGACTCTAAATTCTAGCGATTCTAATGGTAAAAAATTAGGGTTTATCTCTCAAGAAATTGGCCGCGAAATAAATACTATTGGCTCTAAATCTAACCATGCACCAATGCAAAAACTGGTAGTGCAGATGAAAGATGAGCTCGAAAAAATTAAAGAACAATTATTAAATGTACTCTAACTAGTACAGAGTCCCCAAGTCTTAGTATTCAGTAAAAAAAGTTTAAAAGTGTCAGAATCAAAAAACATAAAACAAGGCAAACTTATTGTATTCTCAGCTCCATCAGGATCTGGTAAAACAACTATTGTTCGTCATTTACTAAAACAAAAAGAACTTAATTTAGAATTTTCTATTTCTGCAACCTCTCGTGCTGCCCGTGGTAATGAAAAGCATGGTAAAGATTACTATTTCTTATCGCTTTCAGAATTTAAAGATAAGATTAAAGCAGACTCTTTTTTAGAGTGGGAAGAAGTTTATAGAGACAATTTTTATGGTACACTAAAAGCAGAAGTAGAACGTATTTGGGCCGAAGGTAAACATGTTATTTTTGATATTGATGTTTCTGGCGGTCTTCGTATAAAAAGAAAATTTCCAGAGCAAACTCTTTCTATTTTTGTTAAACCACCAGATTTAAATGAATTGGTAAGACGTCTTAAAGACAGAGGTGAAGAAAGCGAAGACAAAATAAGTATGCGTGTTGCTAAGGCACCAGCAGAACTAGCAACAGCACCTCTTTTTGATACTATTGTGGTTAATAAAAACCTAGACGAGGCTTTAGAAAATGCTTATAATTTGGTTTCAGATTTTATAAAGGAATAAATAGCGTATATAATGAAAATCGGTTTATATTTTGGCACATTTAACCCTATACATATTGGCCATTTAACAATTGCTAACCATCTAGCCGAGCATAGTGATTTAGACCAAATTTGGTTTGTCGTTACCCCTTTAAGTCCGTTTAAAAAGAAAAGTAGTTTGCTAGACAATAATCAGCGTTTAGAGATGGTTTACCGTGCTACAAAGGATTATGAAAAATTACACCCAAGTGCTATAGAGTTTAGTTTAAAGCAACCCAACTATACTATTGACACGCTGACTTATCTTTTTGAAAAACACCCAGAATACAACTTCTCGTTAATTATGGGAGAAGACAATTTAAAAAGTTTTCATAAGTGGAAAAACTATGAGCTTATTTTAGAAAATCATAGTATCTATGTTTACCCAAGATTGTCTGAAGCTACTGTAGATAAACAATTTATAAACCATCCAAAAATTTTTTTCATATCTGCGCCAATAATGGAGCTATCTTCTACGTTTATAAGAAAAGAAATAAAAGCTCATCGAAATGTGCGCCCAATGCTATCGGAAAACGTATGGCATTACATTGATGAAATGAATTTCTACAAATAAATAATTATAAAAAAATAAAAATTAACCTTTAATTATTATTTTTACTACAAACTCAGCACATGAACTTAACCTTAATATTTATCACTGCTATTAGCGTATTAATCGTTTTTAAGCTTAGAGATATTTCACTTAGAAACAAGCTTAGTTTAAATGAAGAAAAGCGATTAGTAATTGCAGGTGGTTTGTTTATTTTATTTTTTGTTACCAATATAACCCTACCCTATCCACAATCTCTGTATTGGTTTATTTTCACTGGCATTGCCTTGGTGTCTTTTGTATTATCATTTGGAATTTTAAAGAAGGAAATAAAACGCTTAAAAACGCTTAAAACAAAAGATGCTATAGTTAATGTAGCATTCTACAGTCTGTTTTTTGTTGTTATACATCTGTATATTTAAAAATGATAAAATGCATTTTCTAAATGCTCAATTTCAAAGCCTTTATTCTTTTTTACAATAGCAATAATATCAAAACGCACTTCTAAGTTTATATTATTCTCTATAACATAAGCATCTACAGCCTTTACTAAATTTTTAATCTGTTTGGGTTTTACAAAATCTTGCGGATTCCCAAAATCTGTGGTAGATCTTGTTTTTACTTCAACTATAGCTAAAATACCAGTCTTTTGTGCTATAATATCTACCTCTGCTTTATCAAAACGGTAGTTGCGTTGTATAATTTTATAGTTGTTCTTATGAAGAAAATCTACAGCAAGTTGCTCCCCTTTTTTTCCAAGTTCGTTGTGTTGTGCCATATTTTTGTTTCAATAAAAACAGTAATAACTACCGCCTATTTAATCGTTATTTGTTTATAAAACTAACCAAAGTCTTATCCTTCTCAACTTTTAACTCAACGGTCATACCTAAAGTTAATGCTAAATTTTTCTTCTCATGGCCTGCTGGCATATTAAAGGTTATTGGAAAATCGTAATCCTTAAGTACATCTAAAATAAGCTGCTCTACAGATGAGCCCCAAAGGGTTGTATTTTTTCGCATTCTAGACATATCACCAACAATAAGACCTTTACAATTTTCAAAATAACCTGCACGCTTCATACTTTGCAACATACGATCTATATGGTATTTGTACTCCCCTATTTCTTCTATAAAAAGAATTTTATTAGTTGTATCTAAACTTTCTTTAGAACCCAACATGGTGTGCAATATGGTTAAATTACCTCCAACTAGTTGGCCTTTGGCTTCGCCAATTTTATTATATGGAGAATAGTATAAATCGTAGTTTTTAGGATACCCAAATAGTGCCGCCTTAAACGTTTCTACAGCGTCTGCTATTTCGCTTAAATCTTTAGTTAAACTTACACACATTATGGCATGTATAGACTTAAAACCGTTGTTGTGTAATTGGTTATGTAACGCAGTAATATCAGAGTAGCCAATAACCCATTTGGGATGATTTTTAAACTTTGTATAATCTAATTTATCTAAAATTCTAACAGTTCCGTAGCCGCCTCGAGCGCACCAAATAGCACTAATTGTAGGATCGTCTAGAGCATTTTGAATATCCTCACATCGCTCATCATCTGTACCTGCAAAATGATTAGACTGTTTAAAAACATGCTTACCGACCACAACATACAAACCCCAACTTTTTAATAGTGCGACAGCTTGTTGTACTTCACCTTCACGATTTTTTAAAACACCTGATGGGGCAACTATTGCAACGGTATCACCAGCTTTTAAATATGTAGGTTGTATTAAAGTAGAGGTCATTTTAATAGAATTATTAGTTTCACTTTGAGCATAAATAGTCCCCTTTAAGACTAAACAAATACTAAATATTACAACAACTAATGGGGATCTCAAAATCATATAAATAGCTTTGTGTAAATATAAAAAAGTTATATTCAGATTAATAAATAATGCTATTTTAATATTTTTTTAACACAAAACATCTAAATAACATAATATAAACGTATCTTATTTAAATTATTAGTTCTTTTAAACTAGTTTAATTAAAAATTCCTACTTATGAGTGTCTTTACATCTTGTATAACAAGTACATTACAACCTTATGTACCATCTACCCTAAACCCCTGGAACGCAGAACGTATAAGGCACGCTTATAGACGCCTTGGTTATGATGCAAACAAAGCTACTATTGATGCTTCACTAGCATTAGCACCAAACGATTTAATAAATCAACTTATAGACACGTCTTTAAACGCACCGAGTTGGCCAGAACCCGTTTGGGCAGATTTCACTAATGATGATTATGCTAATTTAGGATTTGATTTTGACGAACAAACTCAAGAAAATCATAGAGAAATATTTTTAGAAGTGATGAACCAAATGCAAACCACAGGCCTAAAAGGACGTTTGGTTTTATTTTGGAGTAATCATTTTGTAACGCGACTAGAAGATTATTATGCAAGTAATCATTTGTATGAATACTATAGCACTATTGAAGAACACCTATTAGGAAACTTCCAAGAATTTGTTAGAGCAATAGGTAAAACAAGTGCCATGCTGGTTTTTCTTAACGGATTAGAAAACACAAATAACAGCCCTAACGAAAATTACGCACGCGAACTTTTCGAATTGTTTACCCTTGGGGTAGATAATGGCTATACCCAAAATGATATTGTAGAAACCTCTAAAGCACTTACAGGCTATAATCATCGAGAAAACTGGACCTACCCTATTTACTTTGACGCTAGTACTTTTGACAATTCAGAAAAAACAATTTTCAATCAAACTGGCAACTACGATTATGATGGCTTAATAGATCTTCTTTTTGAAGAAAGAGCACCGCAAATAGCCCAATTTATTTGTAAAAAACTCTACAGTTATTTTGTAAGCGCAACAGTAAACGAAACAGTTGTTACAGAAATGGCAAGCATTTTTGTTCAAGATTTTAATATTAGTAACATACTTAGAATACTCTTTAAAAGTGAACACTTTTTTGATTCTAAAACCATAGGTACTCAAATTAAAAGTCCTTACGATATGACGATGTCATATCTAAACATCACAAATTTTAGCCTACAACAAGACCATTACGAAGCCATGGTATGGTTTAACAATGTACTAGGGCAGCAAATGTTTGAGCCTGTTGATGTTGCTGGTTGGCAAGGAGACAGAGACTGGATTAACTCTAGCACACTTACAGGACGTTGGGAAATACTACAATGGACCATTTGGCACACTTGGAATAATTTTAATGAAGAATTACGAGCATTTGCGATTGAAAGTTCTAATAATAGTAATGATCCTTATATAGTTGCTAAAAGTATTATAGATAGGTTTATGCCTTTAGAATTATACTCAATTGAAGATTACCAAGCTGCTACAGATATTTTTAAACATAATTTACCTGAAAATTATTACGAAAATCAAATATGGAATTTACAATACGAGTCTGTTCCATACCAAGTGGTACTTCTGCTACTTCACTTAATAAAACTTCCCGAATTTCAACTTAAATAACCTATTATTATGTGCGAACACAACTCAAGCAAAGACACTAAATTTGGTACTAACGAACATGATTTAGAACATAAGAAATGGAATCGACGCTCTTTTTTACAAGCCTTAGGTCTTGCTGGTGCCGGAAGTATGATGTTAGGTGGCATGCCACTCTCTGCTTCTAGTAATTCTAAACTTGCCGCAGCTATTAGTAGCTCAGAAACAGACAGGGTTCTCGTTATTATAAGACTTAAAGGAGGTAACGATGGCCTTAATACCATTGTACCACTTTACGATTATGACACCTATGCTGCATATAGACCAAACATTAGACATTATCAAAATCAAATAACAGCTTTAACACCAAATTTTGGTATGCCAAGCTATATGGATGACCTACTAGGCCTTTGGGATAATGGCGGTATGAAGGTTGTAAATGGAGTTGGTTATGAAAACTCTAGTCAATCTCACTTTGCAGGTTCAGATATTTGGGCCTCAACAGACCCAACAAATAGCACCCAATCTGGCTGGTTAGGTAGACATTTTGAAGACTTATACCCAGAATATTTAATAAACCCGCCAGATGTGCCAGCAGCTGTGCAAATAGGAAGTATTGGAAATTTAATTTTTGATAGCGACACAAGTAACTTTGCGTTTTCGGTAGCCAACCCTAACCAACTACAAGCTATTGCAGAAAATGGTACGGTTCACGACATGTCTAATTTTCCAGATTGCATTTATGGAGAGCAATTAGAATTTATGCGTGGTACAACAAATACAACATATCAATATGCAGGTACTATACATGAAGCCTATACAGAAGGTGTAAATACCTCTGAGTATATGGATTCTGATTTAGGACGACAACTTTCTATAGTAGCACGTCTTATTAAAGGCAATTTGGGTACTAAAGTGTATATGGTTACGCTTGGCAGTTTTGATACACATGCCAACCAAGTAAATAACCATAGAGACTTATTAGTAGATTTATCTAACTCTATTAAAACCTTTTATGAAGATTTAGCACAATCGGGACATGATGATAAAGTGATGTCTATGAGTATTAGCGAATTTGGACGTCGCGTTTACGAAAATGGCTCTAACGGTACAGATCATGGCACTGCTGCACCACTGCTATTATTTGGCCCAGCTTTACAAGGTAATGGCTTTGTGAGCGATCATCCAGATTTAAGTAATCTTACAAATGGCAACCTTAATTACACCCAAGATTTTAGAGAAGTTTATGCCACAGTAATGCAAGAGTGGCTCTGTATTGATGCAGATTTAGTTGACGAAGCTCTTCTTAACCAAACCTATGCAAGGGTAGATCTTGGTTTTAATTGTAGTCTCTTATCTGTAGATGATTTTAATCAAAACAGATTTAAGCATCAGGTAATTTATACAGATTTAGATACTATTATTCATATCAAAAACCCATATACTCAGCATACTGTTGTTAAGTTATATGATATTATGGGTAGAGATGTGGCTACTTTAAAAAATGAAATGTTATTTGCTGGCGAGCATAACATAAGTGTTAAAAATACAGTGACACAAAAACTATACGTAGGTCAGTATATTTATAGAATTTCTGTAGGAAATAAAAACTTTAGCAAACCCTTAATTATAAGATAAATTGACACTTAATAATAAAGAAGCCTTTAGTTAATCCTAAAGGCTTCTTTATTTTATTAACTAGCTGTAAAATCGTAAATTTGCCGTCTAATTAAATAAAGCTTCATGTCTAAACGTTATACAATTACCGCAGCCTTACCATATACTAACGGCCCAATACATATTGGCCATTTAGCAGGTGTTTACGTACCCGCTGATATCTATGCAAGATATTTAAGATTAACAGGTAACGATGTTGCTTTTATTTGTGGAAGCGATGAGCACGGAGTACCTATTACAATAAAAGCAAAAAAAGAAGGGGTAACACCACAAGATATTGTTGACAAATACCATGCAATAATCAAAACTTCTTTTGAAGATTTTGGTATCACGTTTGATAATTATTCACGGACATCAGCTAAAATTCATCATGATACGGCTTCAGAATTTTTTAAAACCTTGTACGACAAAAACGAGTTTGTAGAAGAAGTCTCTGCACAACTTTACGATGCAGAAGCCAACCAATTTTTAGCAGACCGTTTTGTAGTAGGCACTTGCCCAAAATGTGGTAATGAAGAAAGTTATGGAGACCAATGCGAAAACTGTGGCACTAGCCATAATGCCACAGATTTAATAAACCCAAAATCTGCCATAACAGGAAATGTACCAAGCCTAAAGGAGACAAAACACTGGTTTTTACCTTTAAATAAGCATGAAGCGTTTCTAAAAAAGTGGATTTTAGAAGGCCATAAAAAAGATTGGAAACCTAATGTTTACGGACAAGTAAAATCATGGATAGATGATGGCTTAAGACCAAGAGCCGTAACAAGAGATTTAGATTGGGGTATTAAAGTCCCTGTCGAAGGTGGCGAAGGTAAAGTCTTATATGTTTGGTTTGATGCGCCTATTGGCTACATATCAGCAACAAAAGAATGGGCTGCACGCGAGGGTAAAAATTGGGAAGACTACTGGAAAGACGAAAACACTAAACTAGTACACTTTATAGGTAAAGATAATATTGTGTTTCATTGCATTATTTTTCCAGCAATGTTAAAAGCTGAAGGTTCTTACATTTTACCAGATAATGTGCCTGCAAATGAGTTTTTAAACCTAGAAGGCAGTAAACTTTCGACTTCAAAAAATTGGGCGGTTTGGTTACCAGATTATTTAATAGATTTTCCTAATCAGCAAGATGTATTACGCTATGCGCTAACAGCTAACGCTCCAGAAACCAAGGATAATGATTTTACTTGGAGCGATTTTCAAGCCAGAAACAACAATGAATTAGTGGCCATTTTTGGTAATTTCATTAATCGTGTCGTGGTACTTACCAACAAATATTACGATGGTATTGTCCCAACACCTGCGGACTACAAAACAATAGACCAAGACACTTTAGCCACTTTAAAAGCATATCCTGCAGTCATCTCTAGCTCTATAGAGCGTTACCGTTTTAGAGAAGCTAGCCAAGAGTTAATGAACTTAGCACGCCTTGGTAACAAATACTTAGCAGATGAAGAGCCATGGAAAACCATAAAAACAGATGAGGAACGCACCAAAACGGTAATGTTTGTTGCCTTACAAATTGCATCTGCTTTAGCTATTTTATCTGAACCTTTTTTACCATTTACGTCAACTAAATTAAAAGGAATTCTTTGTCATTCTGAACGCGATGCAGAAGCTAATTGGGGCGATGTTTCAACTAAAGAAGTATTACTACCTGCAAATCATAAAATCAGTAAAGGAGAATTATTATTTTCAAAAATCGAAGATTCAGAAATCGAAAAACAACGCGAAAAACTAGAAGCTAGTAAAAAGGCAAATGAAGCGGCTGCTAAAGTTTTAGAACCTCAAAAAGAAGAAATTACTTTTGATGATTTCACAAAATTAGATATTAGAGTTGGTACCATTATCGAAGCTGAAAAAATGCCTAAAACTAAAAAGCTTTTAGTTTTAAAAGTAGATACTGGTATAGATGTACGTACTATTGTTTCTGGTATTGCAGAAAGTTTTAAACCAGAAGACATTGTTGGCAAGCGTGTTACTGTTCTTGTAAATTTAGCACCAAGAGCATTGCGAGGAGTTGAGAGCCAAGGCATGATTTTAATGACTGAGGACGAAGGTGGTAATTTGGTTTTTGTAAACCCAGATACAGCTAATGTTTCTAATGGTTTAAAGATTAGTTAATGTATATAATTAGGCACGTAATAGAACAAAAATAAATCATACTTACAAAGGCAAAAAAGAGATTTATATTAAATACGCTTCTTACAAAATGATGATTAAAAATTGTTATAATAATTAACACCATACGCTTTGCTTACTAATGACTCAATTATTAAACTACATAGTCTCAAAAACCAAAATAGCAGAATCTTCGGTTAAAAATACCGTCCAACTTTTAAACGAAGATTGTACCATTCCCTTTATTTCGCGTTATAGAAAAGAAGCCACAGGCAACTTAGACGAAGTACAGATTGGAGATATTGTAAAATTTAAAGATGAATTTGAAGCATTAGAAAAACGAAAAACAACAATTTTAAAAGCATTAGAAGAACAACAAGTTTTAACAGAAGACTTAAAACTAAAGATTAAAAAAACGCAAGATTTAACCTTACTTGAAGATCTCTATTTACCCTACAAGAAAAAGCGAAAAACAAAAGCTGAAACTGCGCGTAAAAATGGTTTAGAACCACTGGCCAAAATTATAATGAGCCAAAATACAACCGCTATAGAATCTGTAGCATTACGTTATACAAAAGGTAAAATTTATACTATTGAAGATGCCTTAGAAGGTGCAAGACATATTATTGCAGAGTGGATTAATGAGCGTACAGATATTAGAAATCATCTTAGAAACCAATTAAATCGTCAAGCCCAAATTGCAACTAAAGCTATAAAAAGTAAGGCTGAAGACGAAAAAGCTCAGAAATTTAGAGATTATTTTGATTGGTCAGAAAGTTTAAACAGAATTCCTTCTCATAGATTATTAGCCATTTTAAGAGCAGAACATGAAGGCTTTGTTCGTATTAAAATTGAAATAGACAACCTTCGTATTTTAAAATATATTGAAGACAGACTTATACGAAGTCAAAATGCTTGTGCAAACCAAATAAAACTAGCTATTGCAGATGCTTACAAACGCTTATTATTTCCGTCGTTAAGCAACGAAGCACTTCAAAATACAAAAGAAAAAGCAGACGAAGGCGCTATTACTGTTTTTGCGAAAAACTTAAGACAATTACTATTAGGCTCTCCCCTTGGCGAAAAACGTGTTTTAGCTATAGATCCTGGTTTTAGAACAGGCTGTAAAGTGGTTTGCCTAGATGCACAAGGTGCTTTAAAGCATAACGAAACTATATACCCACATCCACCAAAAAGCGACAGTATTGGTGCTATAAAAAAGATAGCGTCTTTAGTTGAAGCTTATAAAATTGAAGCCATTGCTATTGGTAATGGTACAGCATCGAGAGAAACAGAAGCTATAATTAGAAAAATTCAGTTTAAAAACGACATTCAGGTTTTTGTGGTGAGTGAGGCTGGCGCGAGTATTTATTCTGCTTCAAAAATTGCACGCGACGAGTTTCCTAATTACGATGTTACAGTTAGAGGGTCTGTTTCTATTGGTAGACGTTTACAAGACCCTTTAGCAGAGTTGGTAAAGATTGATGCTAAATCTATAGGCGTTGGTCAATATCAGCACGATATAGACCAAAGCAAACTTCAAAAACAACTCGATGTTGTGGTAGAAAATTGTGTAAACGCAGTAGGTGTTAATATTAATACTGCAAGTTCCTCTTTACTCAGTTATGTATCTGGTATTGGACCAAAACTGGCCGAAAATATTTTTAATTATCGTAATAAAAATGGCGCTTTTACCTCTAGAAATACCATTAAAAAAGTACCCCGTTTAGGTGGTAAAGCCTACGAGCAAGCTGCTGGATTTTTAAGAATTAGAGATGCTAAAAATCCGCTCGACGATTCGTCTGTACATCCTGAAACTTATAGAATAGTTGAAAAAATGGCTAAAGACGAAGGTGTTTTACTTAAAGAACTTATAGGCAATAGAACAGTGCTTCAAAATATAGATTTAAAAAAATATTATACAGACACTATTGGTTTATTAACGCTTCAAGATATTATAAAAGAGTTAGAAAAACCAGGTTTAGACATTAGAGAACAAGCTAAGGTTTTTGCCTTTAATGAAAACATAAAAACAATTACAGACTTACATACTGGCCAATTATTACCAGGTATTGTAAACAATATTACCAATTTTGGCTGTTTTGTAGATGTTGGGATTAAAGAAAGTGGACTCATACATGTTTCAAATTTATCAGATACGTTTGTAAAAGATGTAAATGAACACGTACAATTGCACCAACAAATTATAGTAAAAGTTTTAGAGGTAGATGTGGCTAGAAAGCGTATTCAGCTTCAACTCATTAAGTAATTTTTTAATGCCTTAAAGATTAGTTAAAAAGAATGGCAATGGTTTAATTTTCGATATTTTTATATAAAAAATTACCCATTATGAAAATGCTTATCTTCCTTAGGTACCCACTTGTGTTTGCCTTATTTTTTTCTCTCAACTTTTCTGCTACAGCACAAGAAGACTCTGATATTGTAGATGCTTATGAAGATTATACAGAAGCGGCTAGAGAACTCGTTTATGCACACCTTAATAAATCTACATTTATTAAAGGTGAAGATATTGGCTTTACAGCTTATGTTTTAGATAAAAAAGATAAGAAACCTTCATTATTAACCACCAACTTGTATGTAAGTATCTCTGATGCAAATAATAAAATTATAAAAGAGAAACTTATACGTGTAGATAAAGGTATTGCAATTAACGCCATAGCTTTAGATTCTACTTTTTCATCTGGTTACTATACCTTTAAAGCTTACACCAACTGGATGCGTAATTTTGATGAGCAAAACTACTACACAGAATCTATTAGAGTTATAGACCCTGCAAATGAAACTTATGTAGAAGCCGCAGAAAAAGACAGCACCATAGATCCGCAATTTTTACCAGAAAGTGGCCATATACTTAATGGTATAATTAATAATATTGGTGTTGTAATTAAAGATAAATATGGCCTTGGTATAGCAAATTTAACAGGCGAAGTTGTAGATAAAAATAATGTAGTTTTGTCTGAGTTTACTACCAATCAATTTGGTATTAGTAAATTTCCGTTACTTGCAGATATCACTAATAACTACCGCGTAAAACTAAATTATAAGGATACTAATCTTAACTTTAACATAAGTGAAAGCATTAAAGCTAATGGCATTATTTTATCTTTAAAAAGACAAAAAGACAAAGCATATCTGTCTATTTCTACCAACAATTCTACATTACAAAAAATTAAAGATAAACGCCACACCCTATTAATACACAATGGAGATGCTTATGAGCTAGTAGATATTTATTTTAATGATAAAACTACAATTACCAAAATTATAGATTTTAATAATTGCCCAAAAGGAACTAACATTATAACCTTATTTAACGAGGATGACCAACCCATTGCAGAACGCCTGTTTTTTAACCACCAAGGTATTTCTATTATAAGTTCTGATGGTGTATCTGCTAAGAAAAAGTACGACTCTTTAACTATAGATTTAAGTTATAAAAATATTAACGCATCACAGTTTAGCTCGTTGAGTGTATCTATACTCCCAGAGAAAACACTATCGTACAAAAAGCATCACAACATCCTTTCTTACACTTATTTACAACCTTATTTAAACGGTACTATAGAACGTGGAAAATACTACTTTACCAATGTAAATGAAAAAAAGAAATATGAGTTAGATGATTTGCTATTAACCCAAGGTTGGAGCAGCTATAATTGGGATAAAATTTACGATGACACCACAAATCAGTTTTATCCTTTTGAGCAAGGTATCACCTTAAAAGCTAATGTAAATGGCAATGAAAATGACAAAGCAGCGAGTTACATGCTACATGCTACACCAAAATGGGAACCTACTTTATTTGAATTTAACGAGAACGAAAACGCTTTTTTTATACCAAATATTTTTATCTCAGAAACAGATAAAATTTATTTATCGCGCTTAAAAGCAGATGATGGGCTACTACCTGCAAAACTTTATTTACAGAGTATACCCAGTAAAATACCACCAATATCTACTAAACAAAATATACTTATTCCTACCGCATCAAACACGTTAGATGTAGACATGAATATTAACTCTGTGGCTTACCAAAACTTAGATGAAGTACAACAATTAGATGAAGTACTCGTCGTATCAGAACTAGATAAATTAAGAATTAGAACCCGTGAGCTAGGTAAAAACAGATTTGGGACCGTTAAAATTATTACAGACAACGAGCGTTATGCATTTTATACATTAGAAGATTACCTCAGGGCCAACCGTGTAGAAACTGTTGTGGGTAATAATGGTGAAGTACAATTTTATGGAGGCCGATCAGACAATCCTATGATGGTGTATTTAAACGACCAACAATTAATGGGCACAAGCATGTTATATAGAATGTCTTTAAATGAAATAGACTACATAGAAATAAACCGAAGTGGTATTGGTGGAGGGGCTAGAGGTAATAATGGGGAACTAAAATTATATACCATTAATACTGAAGTTTACAAATCTCTTGTAAGTAATAAAACCGCGCAGTCTTATAAAATACCTTTAACATTTAGTGCAGAAAAACAATTTTATATACCTAAGTACAAATATTTTGATGATAACTTTTTTAAAGGTTACGGTATTGTTGATTGGAAACCTCAACTAAAATTAAACGAAAACGGAACTATTAGCTTAAAAATAAAACAACCCAAAGTACCAATTACACTTTTTATAGAAGGTATTGCAAATGATGGCGCATTTATTTTTGAAGAGAAATCTATAACCTTAAATTAGACATTTCTAAATTCATGACTAATTTAAATGCTTAAAATAGCTTTTCACCCAATCTATAAACACCCATTACCTGAAGGACACCGTTTTCCTATGGAAAAATACGACTTGTTACCGCAACAGTTGCTTTACGAAGGCACCTGTAGTAGTGATAATTTTTTTGAACCTGAAAAACCAAACAATAAATTTATTCTTGCAGTACATGAGCCAGAATATTACTATGATTTATTAAACATAACCTTAGACCAACGCGCTGCCAGAAAAATAGGTTTCCCATTAAGCGAAGTTTTAATAGAGCGCGAAGTTATAATAGCCGATGGTAGTATTAAAGCAAGTGAATTTGCCATAACACATGGTATTGCTATGAACATTGCTGGTGGTACACACCACGCATATACCAATCGTGGAGAAGCCTTTTGTTTATTAAACGACCAAGCCATTAGTGCGCGTTACCTACAAACTAAAGGTTTGGCTAAAAAAATTTTAATCGTAGATTTAGATGTACACCAAGGCAATGGTACTGCCGAAATTTTTAAAAACGATCCCTCTGTTTTTACCTTTTCTATGCATGGTAAAAACAATTATCCATTTAAAAAAGAACAGAGCGACTTAGATATTCCGTTAGACAATGATACAGATGATACTACATACCTAAACATTTTAAAAAACACTTTACCAAAACTAATTGAAGAACAAAAACCAGACTTTATCTATTACCTCTGTGGTGTAGATGTTATTGCAACCGATAAATTGGGCAAGCTTGGCATGTCTGTTTTAGGTTGTAAAGCACGAGACCGTTTTGTATTAGAACACTGCAAAAGCAATAAAATTCCTGTAATGTGTAGTATGGGTGGTGGTTATTCTCACGATATTAAAACCATTGTAGATGCACATGCTAATACCTTTAGACTGGCTCAAGATATTTTCTTTTAAAACCTAAAAATTTACTCTAAAAAGAAGGTTAGGTGTAACACCTAAAGAACCTTGGTTTATGGTATCTACCGCATCATTATTTAGTCTGTTAAAACTATTAATAATGTTCCTTTTGTTTAAAAGATTCCAAATAGAGAGGCCCAAATTTGCTGTAGTTTTCCCTAATTTAAAATTGTACATAGCAGATATATCTACTCTTAAATAGTCTTGTAGTTGCGAAGAATTTGTTGGGTTAAAATTAATTTCGCCATTGCTAATTGGGTTGCCTTCTTGTGGTTGTGTGGTTGGCCTGCCAGAATTCCAGTTTAAGCCGGCTGCTAATTTTAGACGTTCAGCCGTATAATTTGCTCCCAAAGTAAAAGCTTGTGTAATATCAAAATTGCTAGGAAATGTATTTTCTGGTAATGCTAAAAATGTATAGTCATTATTCATGTAAGCATAACTCAACCAGGTATTAAATTTATTAAACTGCTTTCTTACAATAACATCAACACCACGCACATTATAAGTACCATCGGTTTTTACAAACTCATATTGGTTTTGAAACCCTTGACTTTGTGTGGTAATACCTTTCACTTTTTTATAGTATGCTTCTGCGCTAACAAGCCAGCCACTTTTAGTGTAAGACAAACCAACAGACCCTTGTTGACTTCTTATAATTGGTATATCACTATCATTAGAAAGTTGCCATCTGCGCTTTTCAATACCTAAAAAATCGTTCTGAAAATTAATAACCTGAGATATGTTTTGATGTTTAAATTCGCCCAAAAATTCAAAAGAAAAATAGTCTAAAAACTTATGTGTTACACTTAACCTTGGCTCTAGTAAATGTCTATTAAAC
The DNA here is from genome assembly GCA_028383925.1 of Winogradskyella sp. Lineage (GTDB taxonomy): Bacteria > Bacteroidota > Bacteroidia > Flavobacteriales > Flavobacteriaceae > Winogradskyella. The sequence goes on along the minus strand of JAOEWO010000002.1, from coordinate 27,605 downwards.
TTGCCAATATAATTATACCTTAAACCTGTATTAAAATTGGTTTTTCTGTCTTTTGATATATATGATAGTTGAGAAAATAAACTATGAGTTCTAAGTACTTCTGAAACTAATAACCTAAAAACTGGGTTATCTACATCATCTAAATTGGTAATTTTAGTTTCAACAAAATGGTAACCACTTTGCAAATTTAAACGGTTATTAATAGCATAATTTACTTTTAATTTTAGGCTTGTTTCAGACACTTTGTTTTCTTGCAAAAAACGTTGCGCGTCTAAAATATTAGCATTTTCAGACTTTAATTTATAATCTGTTTCATAAGCTTCAAAAATGGTTTGCCAGTTTGTATTCCAAATTTTTGAGTATGCTATGGCACCTGCAATACTGTTTTGACTTAAAGTACTCGCTCTAGAATCTTGCTGGTTATTAACCCTTATATTCTCATTAAAACCTAATGTATTAGCAGCATTTATAAAATTAACGCGTAGCACTTCTTTGTCGTTAATTTTATAAAGCCAACGCAGAGAAATATCATAGAAATCGAACGTTTTATCTGAATTTGTAATATTCATTGCATTTTGCTCCACCTCTGTATCTTGAGAAATACGTTCAAAGAAATTAGTATAAGTTGGTGTTTCTGTAAAATCGCTTATAGATTTTCGGGCCGCTATTTGTAAGGATGATTTTTTACTTAAAGGGACATCGGCAAAACCATTAGCATCAATAAAATTAACACCCAAACTGCCTTTAAATTCTTTACTAACTGCTTTATCGGTTTGCATAGCAATTGTGCCAGATACACCATCTGTATACTCTACTTGAGACCCGTTTTTAGTTAAGGCCACACGTTGGGTAATTTGCGGATTAAACATAGAAATAAGACCAAAAAAATGACCCGATTGGTACATTTTAATACCATCCCATAAGATTAAATTTTGATCGTGAGTGCCTCCTCTAATGTTAATGTTAGAAACCGTTTCATTAATACTCTGTATACCAGGAAATGCCTGTACGGCTTGCAAAACGTCAGTATCTACTAAACCCGGCAGTATGTCAAAATCTGAAATATCAATTTCAAAAGAACCATTACTTAACTTATTAATACCACGAACAATATAACCTTCAAGAACAATTTCTGATAATTTTTGAAGCTCTAAACGGTTTGTATTCGCAATTACCAAAACCACATTACTAGAGGTTAAAGTAAAGGTTAAACCTGTTTTATCTTCTAAAAAAATTAAAACTGTATTTAGCTGTAAATCTTTTGGTGGTGGCGAAATTGTAAGGTTGGTAATGGCGTCTTCAGCATAATTAAACTGAACACTAAATTGTTGTTCTAAATTACTTAAAATTTCGATTAATGGCCTCTTATTATCAGCCGTTTGCGCGTGTGTTTTAAGAGCAAAGAATAAGCTTAAGAATACGAATAACGTGTACTGCTTAATTTGTTTTGCCATGAATTAGAACTTGGTTCGGTGAACTAATTACAAAAGCTAAATTCATAGGTTGTGTTAGTGCAGAAAGTGCTTCTTCTAAATTGTTATGCATAAATGTGCCCGAAAAAACTCTAGTAGCATCCATGTTCTTTAGGGTAACCTTTACATTATACTGGCGCTCTAACTCGTTAATAACTTCAGCAAAAGGCACAGACTTAAAACGGCTTCTATTACGCGTCCATTGTGGTTGTATGTCTAAAGTTTTATCTGCTGTAAATTTCTTATTTATAATACGGTAAGTATCACCTGCTAATAATTGTCTTATAATCGTCCCAGATGCAACTTTTACAATGCCTTCGTAACAAATTACTTCAAAATAATTATCACGTTGTTTTACATTAAATTCAGTACCCACAACCGTAACTTTACCTGATTTGGTACTGACCGTAAATGTTTGGCCTTTAGCAACTTTAAAATAGGCTTCACCTTGTAAATTTAAAAGGCATTTAGTACCCCAACTGTCTGCGTTATAACTAAGTTTAGAATCTGCGTTTAAAGTTACTTTAGACAAATCTGGTAGCGTAATTGTTGTCTGCTCTGTTGCGAGTGCATAAGCCTCTACACGATTACTATTAAAAAATGAAAAATAAACAGCAAGACCAACAACGAGTGCACTTGCTATTTTTAATAATGGACGTATCCACTGCAATGTTGATTTTGTTTTTCTATTATTATAAGCTGTTTTAAAAGATTCAAAATCTTGGACTTTAGAAAAATGCGATGCCTTAAACTGCTTTGCATTATCTATTATATTTTGATTTATAGCATAGTCGTCTTGCTTACTAAATGCCTCTTTTTCTGCAGCTGTAAGTTCGTTATTTAACCATTTTTTTAATAAATCATCCTCAATCATAAACTATCTTCTTAATTATATAACAACCTAAGTATAATTTCTCCTTATTATTTTATTTTAAAACCTTTAAGTTCTTTTTTTAGAATATTAAATGCACTATAAATTCTGTATTCTACTACTTTTTGGGTAACACCTAAAAGCTCAGCAATTTCACTATGCTTTTTACCTTCAACTTTACTTAGCAAAAAAGCAACACGTTGCTCCTCTTTTAAACTAGCGAGGGCTTTATTGTATGTTTCTAAATACTCCGTGTGTTCTAAAACAAATTGAGGCGTTTCATTGGTATAATGTTTTGGCTTAATTTTTTGATGATTTAAAACCACCTTTTGGTGTTTTATTTCATTTAGCATCATATTATTTGCAACCGTAAACAAAAAAGATTTTGCTTTGGCAAAGGTTACTTTTTTACAATTATCCCAAAGTTTAATAAACGCATCTTGTGCTTTGTCTCTTGGGTTAAATTGTGCACCATATTTATAATACAAGAAGTTATGTAAGTCTTCTGAATGCTTTGTATAAACACGCTCAAAAATTTTAGCGTCACAGATATTTTCGTTTAAACTTTTAGCCAAGGGGAATTTGTTATGTTTTGTTAAAGGTAAATAAATCTTTTTTTAGAAAAGTTCAGTAGTTTTTAAAAGTTAGTTGTTATATATTAAATGGCAACAAACAAATTACAGCCATCATGAAAATAAGAACTTATATTTTATCGTTTTTTTTAACTGTACTACTGTTTACATCTTGTAGAACAGAAGAAACAGAGTTTATAGAAACTCCCGAAGACGAAGTACTTGTTGCGAACTCTAGCATAGCGGAACTTATGCAACGTACCGCTGCTAATGATGGCTCTATTAATAATATTATAGATAAAGCTAATTGTTTTGATATTGTGTTTCCTTATGTGGTAATGGCCAATAGTGAGCAAGTGGTTGTAAATTCTATTACAGATTTTAAAACTGTAGAGTGTGTTTTTGATGCGTCTGATGCTGATATAGATAATTTAGATATTGAATTTCCTATTACTATAATACAAGGAGATTTCTCTGAAATAGAAGTCACCAACCTTAACCAATTAAATAATTTTATAGCAAATTGTAATGGTGAAAATGTTAATGATACAGATATTGAGTGTTTAGACTTTTTGTACCCTATTGAAGCATCAACGTTTAACGCTAATAGCGAAATATTAGAAACGGTAACTATTGAGCGCGATAACCAACTCTATAATTTTATAACAGCTATTAATACCAGCGACATTGTAACATTTAACTTTCCTATTACAACCATAGATGCCAATGGCATAGAGACTAGTATTACAAATTTTATAGCCTTAGAAACTGCTATTTTAAATGCAGATAATAGTTGTGATGAAGATGACGATTACGATTACAACGATGACGATTGTAACGACTGTAACACAACGCAACTAGAAAACTTACTTACAAATTGCCCAAATTGGATAGTTAATAGACTAAAACGAGACAATACAGACTACGATGATGTCTATTACAACTATAATTTTAATTTTTTAACAGATGGCACCATGTCTGTATCATGGAATGCGACAACCGTATTTGGCACGTGGAGCGCTGGTGGTAATGGTAACAGTCTAGAGGTGGTTATAGATGTGCCTAGTTTACCGCTATGTAATAACAATTGGATTTTACAAGAAGTTAGAACCTGCAGTGTAGAAACAGAAGTAGATTTTAGGTTAGGTAATGATAATAAATTGCAATACGAAAACATTTGTAACTAATTAACTAAAGGTATGGGTAAGAAACTAATAGTCTTAATCTTTTTAATTATTGCAGCTGTAATTGCCTATAACTATATCTACCAAGACCACAGAAATATAGAAAATGAAACCGCAGAGTTTGTAATGACGTCAGATGAGGTTACGCAATTATTTTCTGAAAATAGTAGCGCATCAGAACAACTTTTACTAAATAAAACCATTGAAGTTTCAGGGCTAATTTCAGATATAAACAGTACTGAAATTACTATAGAAAACACCGTCTTTTGTCAGTTTACAAATCAAATAAAAACAACCGCTTTAAAAGGCTCAAAAATAAAAATTAAAGGCCGTTTTATTGGTTACGATGACCTTTTAGAGCAAGTTAAAATAGATCAATCTATACTAATTACAAATAAATAAAAACAAAAATTATGAAAAGAAATTACTCAATCACCACCATCCTAATGTTAGTTTTAGTAACATTTTATGCAACACAACTTAAGGCTCAAGTTAGAATCTTAAAACTAGACCCAGCCACAAACTCTGTGACGCTTAAAAACTTTGGATCTACCAATGTACCTATCTCTAATTATTGGTTTTGTAATTTTCCGTCTTACGCACAAGTTGGTAATATGACGTCAGTAGTAAGCTTAGATGCTGGCGAAGAAGTTAATATAGAGAGCGACATAAATTTTGCGGTTGCAGATGGCGAATTTGGTTTATACAATACTAATAGTTTTAGCTCTAGTGCTGCAATGATAGATTATTTGCAATGGGGAAGCGCTAATCACCAAAGAGAATCTGTTGCCGTTACAGCCGGACTTTGGGACGTTGGTACATTTGTTAATGTAGCACCACCTTTTGAATACACAGGTAATGGTACCCAAAACGGAGTCACAAATTGGGTAACGCTTAGTATTGAAGATTTTAATAACCAAAACAACTTTAAATTATTCCCTAACCCTGTTGATGATGTTATTACTATTGAGTTTGCAAACCGTGTTTTAGAAGGTACAATTCAGGTTTTTGATATGCTAGGCAAACAACTATTAAATACCGCTATAACTACAAATACAGTACCACAAATTAATGTATCAGGCTTTAAAAGTGGCTTATACTTAATTAAAATATCTTCAGAAAACGGAGAAGAGACAAAGCGCTTTGTAAAACAATAACAGAAGCTAAGTCTTTATAAGCTCGTCAACATTTTCACTCTAACATTTTAAAATGAAATATTCAATATTTTTGTTAAAGCTATCGCTATGCCTTTTTTTAACAGCACAAGAAGACGATTTGTTAAGTGAAATTGATACAGATACCGTCTTTAACAACTACGCCACTGCGGCTTTTAAAGGACTAAAAATTGTAAATTTTGAATCTACAAAGTTGGTTGCTAAAAAAGAATTGACACTTATAGTTTCGCACAGGTTTGGTAGTGTAGAAAATGGTTTTGACAGCTTCTTTGGGCTAGACGATGCCGTAACCCGACTCAACTTTGTTTATGGTATTACAGATGCTGTAAATATTGGTGTATCGCGCAGTTCGTTTCAAAAAATATATGAAGCCTCAGCAAAATATAGACTGGTAAGACAACAAGAAAATACATTTCCTTTTACTATAGTTGCCTATAATTCGATACTCGTAAACACATCATTTGAAAAAGAAAATTTACCGAAATTAAAATTTAGAGATCGTTTAGGATATACAGCGCAACTGCTTATATCTAAAAAAGTAAGCTCAAAATTATCGTTAGAATTAGCACCAACGTTTTTTCACGATAATTTTGTTGCTTATAACGCGCAACAAAACTCACAGTATGCCATTGGTTTTGGTGGCAGACAAAAATTAGGCAAACGTTTGTCTTTAAATATGGATTATGGTTGGCACCTCAATAGGGCAGAAAATTCACCCTTTAAAAATCCGTTATCAATTGGTTTAGATCTAGAAACTGGTGGACACGTGTTTCAAATGCATTTTTCTAATGCACAAGCTATGAATACAAACGGATTCTTAGGGCAAGCAACTGGAGATTGGACTACTGGTAATATTTATTTTGGATTTAACCTAAGTCGTAGCTTCTAAAATCTTAAACACATGAAACACACACACCTTTTATACCTCTTTATTATTACTGCGTTTTACAGTTGTTCTTATGTAAATGAAGACGATTTAACAGAGGTTATTATTGTAGACGGTTTAGTAACTTATACTGCAAACATTAAAACAATTATAGACAACAACTGCATATCTTGCCATAGTAGCCCACCAGTTAATGGTGCACCAATGGCGTTGGCAACTTATACAGATGTAATTGCAGCCATAGAAAACAGAGATTTAATTGAGCGTATATCTTCTAATGATCTTGGTTTTGTAATGCCCTCGGGCGGACCAAGGTTACCACAAAACTTAATTGATTTAATTATACAGTGGCAACAAGAAGGCTTATTAGAAAATTAAAACCTATGAAAAACATCATCTTTACATTAATTACTATTCTTACAATTAATACAACTCTTGGTCAGGCTAAATATTTAACAAAAACAGGCACGCTTACGTTTGAAGCTTCGGTACCCGCTTTTGAAGACGTTGCTGCAAAAAACAAAGCCGTTACCGCAATTTTAAATACTAAAAATGGGGAATTTGCGGCACTGGCCTTGGTCAAAGCCTTTCGTTTTAAAAATGCTTTAATGGAAGAGCACTTTAACGAAAACTATGCAGAGTCAGACCACTACCCAAAAGCCACAGTTAGAGGTAAAATAGAAAACTTAAATTTTAATGAGCTAAGTAAAACAGATACCGTTAAACAATTTAATGGTACGCTTACCTTTCATGGTGTTACAAAAGAGATTAAAAACAGTCCTATTTCTATTAAAGTTGAGGCTAACAAGCTTATTTTAAATGGAAATTTTACAGTTTTGGTTTCAGATTTTAATATAAATATTCCTAAAATTGTAAAAAACAAACTATCAGACAAAGTCACTATCACTTTTAATTTTGAACTTACAAAAAAGTAATATTTCAATTAAAATATAAAACAAGCTTCTTTAGACTATTTTAAAAACCAAACAATTCATTTTAAATATATTATAGCTTTAAAACATCATTTATTTAGAAATCATAAAAACCTTTTAATAGTGTTTTTTACTGCTTATCTTTGTTATAAATTATAAAAGCTATGTTATCAAAATCTATAGAATCTGCGTTAAATAAACAAATAAGAATTGAAGCTGAATCGTCTCAAGCTTACTTAGCTATGGCCGTTTGGGCAGAAGTAAAAGGTCTAGAAGGTATTTCTGGCTTTATGTACGACCAGTCAGACGAAGAGCGCGAGCACATGCTAAAGCTTGTTAAATTTGTAAACGAACGTGGCGGACACGCACATGTCTCTGAGCTAAAAGCACCAAGTGTCTCTTTTACATCATTTAAAGGCATGTTTGAAACACTCTTAGAGCACGAAATATTTGTATCTGAAAGTATTAATGAATTGGTTCATATATCGCTTCAAGAAAAAGATTACGCTACACACAACTTTTTACAATGGTACGTGGCTGAACAAATTGAAGAAGAAGCGACAGCAAGAACTATTCTCGATAAAATAAAAATGATTGGAGACGACAAAGGTGGTTTGTACTTGTTTGATCGCGATATAATGCAACTAACAGTTAATTCTGCGGCAGACATAACTGCTAAGTAATAATCTCTAAGTGCTATAAGAGGCGCTATAAAAAAGGTAATACGTACTGTTATTTTAAGGGTAGTCCATAAAATTAAAAGATGTCATTTTAAGACATTTTATCTACACTTAACATTACAGTATGGTAATAAATAACCCTTTTTTATAGCGCCTCTTTTTTTGTTAATTTATTATAAAGTTTATTTAGAATAAATAAAAATAACTATTTTTGTAGTCTAACTTAAAGGTTCTCTTTTAATGAGAAGATAAAGATGGGCAAGAAAAAGAAAAACAAAGCGCTTAAGAAAGAACGCATTAAAGTTCTTGAAACTACGGGTTTTAAAACTTTAGGTAACGTAAAATCTAAATGTTGTGAAAAATTTAAAAAGGCAGAGCACAAACGCTGTAAAAAATGCCCTTGTTTTGATCTTCTTAAAAAAGTAGCCTAACCTGTTGTAAATTCTAATAAAAGGTATCGCTTCAATTACATTTTACGATTGGTATTGACAAACACTGTATCTAGTTACAGAATTTTAGTGCTTTAAAGAATTATAGATGCTATTTTTAGTTGCTCAAAATCACACCAACCAACAAAAAGAGGCTTTACCCAACAACAATAACCTCAATACACACTGATAGCCGTATACGTTTAGCGTGAATAATGAGCAACTACAACGTGTAATTTATTAAAAGGTTACATTTTTTTAGTGCTAAAAAAACTAAAAAACACAGCTATTATATTTAAAAAGCACAAACACTTCAATTGAGGCTTTAATTTATTGATATCGTTAATTTTATAGCTGTTAATTATATTTATCTTATTTTTAAAGGCAAAAAATCACTCATACTATGAAAAAAATTACTTTAAAAATGAATACAGTTATTAAAACCCTATCTGTACTTGGTTTAGTATGCTGTTCTTTTACAGCAACAAGCCAAGAAACTCTAGATTTTGTGCCAGAGGTTTATACACCTACAGGACCTTCTTGTGTGTTTTACCAAGGAGAATTTAATGGACTTATTTCTATACCTCGCTCACCGGCTGTAATATCTAAAATGCAAAATGCAGGCACTAACTGTTCCTCTTTTATTGTAAACTATAATGGGTTTACACCAGAAGCTCAAACAGCATTTCAATTTGCTGTAGATATTTGGTCTACTTCAATTGGGTCTTCGCAACCCATAAGAGTTAATGCGCAATTTAGTCCACTAGATCCTGGTGTATTAGGTAGTGCAGGTTCTAATAGTGCTTTAACGTCTAATAACCCTAACGCTGTACCAAATGTTTTTTATGCACGCGCTTTATGGGAAAAAATAGAAGATATGGAATCGGATGCTTTTGGTGGAGCTACCGTAGATATTAATGCAAGTTTTAGCAGTACTGCAAACTGGTATTATGGTCTAGATGCCAACCCACCAGCTAACCAAATAGATTTTGTATCTGTTGTATTACACGAGTTAGGCCATGGACTTGGCTTTTTTGGTGGTGCTAGTGTAGATGGTGCAGGTGAAGGCGAAATAAGATTTAACAATACACCAATAATTTACGATACATTTATTGAAAACGGAACTGGTGATGCCATTTTATCATTTGCAGATCCTAGTATGGCTTTAGGAGATGAATTAACAGGTAACGATTTATTTTGTGACAGCGCCATTGCTATAGGCCAAAACGGAGGTGTTTTACCTAGAATGTTTGCACCTGGCTCTTGGAATCAAGGGTCTAGTTATAGCCATTGGAATGAAGCAACCTTTAACGGTACTATTAACTCTTTAATGACACCTCAAATAGGACCTGGTGAAGCAAATCACAATCCCGGACCAATAACTCTTGGTTTATTTGAACAAATGGGATGGTCTATATGTGGAGGTTCTTTAACGGTTGAAGACTTTGATTTGGCAAGTATAGCAGTAAGCCCTAACCCATTTATGTCTGCTATTACTATAAAGATAACCAACGGCTTTTCTAATGATTATAAGCTAGAACTTATAGATATAAACGGAAGACTTGTTGTAAACGAAAGTAAAACAGCAGTTAATGGTGAAATAACACTATCTAACCTAGACCGTTTAACAAATGCCATATACTTTTTAAAACTAACCGATACCACCAACGGACAACATATTACTAAAAAAATTGTAAAAAACTAAACTTGTTTTTTAAGCAAAAAAAAGCTGTATAGAAAACGTAATACGTTCTATACAGCTTTTTTATTTTAAATATATTTTATCTTATAATGCTTATTTACCTAACATTAAAAGTTCGCTACAAACCACTTCTGTGGTATACCGTTTTATACCCTCTTTATCTTCCCAAGAGCGTGTAGTGAGTTTGCCTTCTATAGCAACTTCTTTACCTTTTGTAATGTATTTTTCTACAATCTCAGCCGTTTTTCCCCAAGCAACTATATTATGCCATTGGGTATCTGTAATCTTTTCACCTTGCGCATTCTTATAACTCTCGTTAGTTGCAATTGCAAATTTGGCTAATGTTTTACCTGATTCTAAATTGATAATTTCTGGATCGTTACCTAAGTTACCAATTAACTGTACTTTGTTTCTTAATGTGTTCATTGTGTTTTAATTTTTTGCGTTAAACAGTTAATACTATCGAGTTCTAATGTTTCGACACTGCAAAGATTTAACAACAACCCAACTTTACTCGGTAGTTACGTGTTTAATTTCGTTTGTAAACATTTGTATTCGTTTGTAAATGGATAAAATCACTATAAAAAACAGGCTATAATACTGTATTTAAGTAATTTATGAATTATATTTGTGGTTGCAGCACAGACTTTGGAAATCGATTTAATGTGGGATAATAGGTGTTGGGCTTAATTTAAAAAACATATGGAAAAAACATTATCAGTTGATGAAGCATTTGAAAATTTTAGCTTATTAAAATCAGATTTTGACAAATTCATACAAGAAGATATCAACGAATCTGATACTCGTTCAAAATTAATTGATAGTGTATTATTTAAAATTCTCGGTTGAAATGAATCTGATGTTACTAGAGAGGGAAAAGTCGAGTCGGGATATTTTGATTACAAAGTATCCATTTCAGGCTTTCACTTTATTATTGAAGCAAAAAGAAATTTTAAAGAATTTGTAATACCAAAAAATCATAAATCATTAAAAGTTAAAACCTTTTTAAAAGAGAATGAAGATGTTATAAACCAAATCAGAAACTATGCTGGAGATTTTGGTGTTAATTATGGAGTTATAACAAATGGTAAACAGTATATAATACTAAAACTTTACAACTCAGATGGTACCTCTTGGAAAGAAAACCCTTGTATTGTCTTTAATGGAATAGAAGATATTCAAAATCGCTTTGTTGAATTTTATGAAACTTTATCTAAATTTTCTGTAATTAATAACGGAGGTTTTATTTACGATCTTCCTAGTAATGTAAATCCTAGTTACACGATATTCTCAAAAATTACGCAAAACGAAAAAGAGCTAATTAGAAATCCTTTAAGTTCTAAAATCACACCAATTATTAATAGTGTTTTTGGAGAAATATTCAGTTCAGAAACAAAAAGTAATGAAGATTTTATTGAAAAATGTTTTGTAGAAAACAAAGAAACTAAAAAAAACAGAGATGATATAGAACGGCTTTTTTCTGACGTTGCACCTAAACTATCAAATGTTGTACCTGCTATAAACACAACTAATATTCAAAAACAAATCAGCGAAGAGATAAAAACTGATGATATAAATTCAACCAATTTAACACCACCAAAACCAATAGTAATTATAGGTTCAAAAGGAGCTGGAAAATCTACTTTTATCAACCACCTCTTTAAATTCCAAACAAAGGAATATGATTTAAATAACCATTTAACTACATATCTGGATTTAAGAGATTACTTCAACACAAATAATTATTTTGACGCAAGCCTAATTTGTAAAAGTATACTTGAGAATATATATGAAAAATATGAGAGCTATGATTTGCATTCATTAAAAACCTTAAAAAGAATTTATTTAAAAGAAATAAAGAGAAATGATAAAGGAATATGGCTTTTTGATAAAGAAAACAACGAAACTTCTTATCAAAAAAAAATAGCAGATTTTCTAACTGAAAGACAAAGCAATCATCTAAATCATTTCGAAAATTTAAGTAAATACTTTATTATAGATAGAAGAAAACGCTTAATAATTATCATTGATAATGCTGACCAATTTAAAGATGAAGTACAAGAACAAGCATTCTTATTTGCTCATTCCTTAGCTAAAACGAGCCTTTGTGGTACTGTAATAAGTTTAAGAGAAGGATATTATTATAAGTGGAGATTCTCACCACCTTTTGATGCATATGAAAGTAATGTTTATCACATTACTGCACCAAAATATTCTGAAGTATTACAAAAAAGACTTGATTATACTTTAGAAAATTTAAATGTTGACGATATTGAGATTGAAGCCCAAAATGCTAAAGGGTATAAAGTTAAAATAAACAATCAAGCTGTAATTGAATTTTTAACAAGTTTGAAAAGTTCAGTATTCTCATCAGATAATAATGATATAATAGATTTTCTAAATCAAACTACTTATCCTAACATCAGAGAGGGTTTGAGAATTTTCAAGTTATTCCTAACTTCTGGTCATACAAAAGTTGAAGATTACATAATGAGGGAAAGATTTAGAATTGAAGATGAAACACATAGTCCAATACCGTTTCACGAGTTTATTAAATCTATTGGATTGATTAATAAGCATTATTACAATTCAAAAAATAGTGCTATTTATAATATTCTATCAATAAATGAGAACTCAACTGACCATTTTCTAAATTTTTATATTCTTAAAGAATTAGTAAAACTCTACGAGAACGAAGGAAATGCAAATAGATTTATTTCTATAAACACTGTTTATGATTTATTTTCATCTTTTGGTTATTCAATTAAAACTTTAAGGTCTGCAATTCTTGAGTTAATTAATATTTCTTTAATCGATACCGATGAAGTTTTAACAGATATTGATAAAAAGGACATACCAGACGAGTTGAATATAACAATTACTCTAAAAGGGTATTATTACATTAAGGAATTATGCACACGTTTCCATTATTTTGATTTAATTATTCAAGACACACCCATATTTGACAAGGATTCCTTTAATGAAATTCACTCAAAATTCCCTTTGTCCAATGATGAAGGAAAAAGAAGTTTGAATGGTCGTGTTGAATGTGTAAAATCTTTTCTAAAGTATATTGAGAGTTGTGAGGAAAAACAATCGAATAGACTAAAATCTTACTTTGGAAGTTTTGTTGAATATATTGAACCGAATCTTACAAAGGATATTAGGAGAATTGAAAGAAACTAAGCCCAACAAAGTACTGTGGTAAAAAACAAGTAAAATCTCATTAATTTTTCACTAACGTACTTTTATATTCCCCATCATATATTAATCCTGATTTAGCTATTGCAAAAGCTTGTTATAGTAACTTATTACACACAGCAATTTATTGCTGGCTTCTCGCCTACTTACAAAAATCCTCTCAGACTTACGTGGTCGGTAATTATTACTAAATTAGTTGTTGTAAACACGCAACTAACCATACACAAGTCCACCACCATCGTAATTGCATCATTTTTTATAACGCATTACAATAAAAACAAATGTTATAATACCAAAGCATTCTCACAACCAGACCCTTGTCACCTATTTAATTATTATATTGTAGATCTTAATTAAACAAGTATGCAAAAACAATGTCCAGAATGTGGTGATAAGATTATTGGTAGAATGGATAAAAAATTCTGCAGTGATGGTTGTAGAAATGCCTTTAACAATCGTATAAATAAGGATTCTAAAAACCTAATTAGAAACACCAATAACAGATTAAGAAAAAACTACAGAATACTAGACGTACTGAACCCTAATAAAAAAACTAAATGCTCTAGAGCAAAGCTTATAGAAAAAGGGTTTGACTTTAATTATTTTACAAGTATATACACCACAAAGGCAGGCACAACTTACTATTTTGTGTATGACCAAGGCTATTTACCATTAGAAGGCGACTACTATGCTTTGGTAAAAAGAGATGATTAAATATTGTTTTTAGTCTTGCTATTCCAGTTTTCGCCTTTTAAATTAAGGGCGGCTTTAAGAATATCTTTCTGGCTAATTTGCCCAATTAATTTACCGTTTTCTACAATAGGAAAACGTCTCCTTTTAGACTGTAAAAACTTGTTGGCAGCATCAAATACATCCATATTACCATCAATAGTTTCAACATCTTTTACCATGCGTTTTTCTACATTATCGTGCTCTAATGGCATATTATAATACCGACTTTCGCTAAGTTGCTTTAAACAATCTCCTTCAGATATAATACCTACGAGTTCGTTTTTTTCATTCACCACTGGTCCGCCAGATATTTTATTTTTTATTAATGATTCTACAACATCTTGTACCGATTGGTTTGGTGTAAACGTAATAAGATTAGTACTCATATAATCTCTAACTTTTAGGGCAACCTCATCTGTATTTTGTTGCCGTCTTGCCCCTTGAAAACTTTTAATTCCCATAATATTAATTTTAGTATTGTATTAAATTTACTGAAAATTAATGGGTTAACAAAATAAACACGGCTAACATAAATGTTAATTGTATCTTAGCAATAGATTACAATTTTAAACAATTTGAAAGCACAAATTAGCATTATAGGCTGTGGTTGGTTAGGCTTACCTTTAGCTAAACACTTACTAAAAGAAGGGTTTGTTGTTAAGGGTTCTACAACTTCAAACACGAAACTAAAGAGCTTAAAATCTCATGGTATTTTACCCTATGTAGTTGCGTTGCATGAAGATAAAATTAGTGGTAATTATGCAGAATTTTTAAAAGGAAGTGACACACTAATTATTAATGTACCACCAGGTTTAAGAAAAAGCCCAAATAAAAATCACACTAAAGAAATTCTTCAGTTACTAAATGCAGTGGCATTAAGTACTGTAAAAAACATACTTTTTATAAGCTCTATATCTGTTTATAAAGATGATGAGAATTTCTCTAATATTACAGAGACAATTTTACCCAATGCCAATTCTAATAGTGGGCAACAACTTATAGAAATAGAAAAACTACTGCGTAACCCTAAAAACAATAATACCACAATTTTACGCTTTGGTGGTTTGTTTGATGAAGAACGTCATCCTGGTCTATTTTTATCTAAAAAAACAATGAATACCAACCCAGAAGCGCCTATAAATCTTATTCATAAACACGATTGTATTGGCATTATAACTGCGGTATTAAAAAAAGAAATTTGGAACACTACTTTTAATGCAGTGTACCCATTGCACCCAAACAAAAAAGACTATTATACGAACTACTGTCTAAAAAGAGAAATGACAGTCCCAAAATTTAATGAAACCGAAAAAAGTAAGGGTAAACTAATAGATAGTTCTAAATTGGTACAAATTTTGAATTATAAATTTAAACAGGCACCATAGAAATTAAGATATTTTTAAGCTCAATTATAATTAATTTTTATAGTTTTAGCCACTAAAATTAAAATGAAATGAAACATATTACAATGGCACTAGCATTACTACTTTCGGTAAGTGTTTTTGCACAAACTAATGCAGACTTAAAAAAGCATTACGAAACATTTTTACAGACCATGAAAACGCGTGGAGATGTACAAGGTATCATTAATGCACACACACACTTAGATATTTTAGAGCCGTCTGTAGCAAGAAAAGATACGTTAGCTTACATGTATTTATCTAACGGCAACTATATGCAAGCATTAAATACTATTGGTATTGAAAAAAATACAACAGACTCTAACATGAATACTGAAGTTAAGGCCTTAGCTTTAAAAAGTCTTAACAGACCAAAACTTGCTTTAGAGCATTACGAAGTTTTGTTTAAAAAGAGCCCAAACCCTAGTTTAGCTTACCAAATTGCAGATATGCAAGTACAGGTTGATGATTTAGAAGGTGCTAGAGCCAAAATTGTATATGGTTTAACAAATGTTAAAGACGATATGAAATACACCTTTTATGAGACACAACAACCTTACGAGGCGTCTTTAAAAGCTGCTTTTCTTTGTCTTAAAGGCTTACTTGTGTTTAAGGAAAACCAAGAAACCAATCTAAATGCAGCATTAAAATTAATGAATGATGCTTTAGAAATAGATCCTAACTTTAATTTAGCAAGAATAAGCAGAGAGGCTTTAGAAGCGCAAAAGGCGCAAAAAAATGCGGCTAACAAAAATTAAATTACTGTTTTATATACCTAAAAAAAACGCAGCCCAATGGGCTGCGTTTTTTGTTATAATAAAAGGCTAAATCTGTTACCAGATTCTTACACGCTTTTCTGGTGCTAAATACATAGAGTCTCCTTCTTTAATATTAAACGCTTCGTAAAAGGCATCAATATTTTTAAGTGGCTGGGTTGCTCTAACAACACCTGGCGAGTGTGTATCTGTTTTAATTAATGTACGTAAAGCTTCATCTCTTGTTAATGTTCTCCAAACAGTAGCCCAAGACATAAAGAAACGTTGCTCTGCTGTAAACCCATCAATAGCGTCTGGTCTTCCATTTTCTTCATAGTATAATTGTAAACCGTCATATGCACCAAGCACACCACCAAGATCACCAATATTTTCACCTAAAGTATAAGGGCCATTAACAAAAACACCATCTAAAACTTCGATTGCAGAATATTGATCTGCTAAAGCTTTACCTCTTTGTTCAAATTCAGATAAATCTTCTGGTGTCCACCAATTATTTACATTACCATCACCATCAAAACGTGCACCCGAATCATCAAAAGCATGAGAAATTTCATGACCAATAACGGCACCAATTCCTCCATAATTTACAGCTTCATCTGCGGTGTAGTTATAAAATGGTGGCTGTAATATGGCAGCTGGGAATACAATCTCGTTATTTAATGGGTTAAAATAAGCATTAACCGTTTGTGGTGCCATGCCCCATTTTGTTTTATCTACAGGCTCATTTATATCTGCTAAATTTTTCTTTTGCGACCAAGCGCCTACTGCCAACATGTTTTCGGCATAAGAGTTGCCTTCTTTAATTTGCATCTCTGAGTAGTCTTCCCATTCATCTGGGTATGCAATTTTTACAGTAAATTTATCTAACTTTTCAATGGCTTTTTTCTTTGTATCTGCACTCATCCACTCTAAGTTAGTAATACGATTTTGAAATGCTGAAATAACATTAGCAATCATCTTTTCTGCTTTTTCCTTTGCTTCTGGCGGAAACTTTGCTTGTACATACAACTGCCCAATTGCTTCACCCACACTACCATTTACAGTGCCTAAAGCACGTTCTTCTGGTGCGCGCTGAGATTTAGACCCATTTAAGGTTTTACTGTAAAAATCCCAGTTGGCCTTATTCATTTCTGTGGTGAGTAATGACGCTGAGTTATCTAAGGTATTCCATATCATTAAAGTCTTAACATCTTCAATAGGTGTTGCCATTAAAAAAGCATTCATCGCTTTCATATAGTTGGGTTGCATTACCAAAAGTGTATCTACTTTTTTCTCAATACCCATATCATCCATTAATTTTTGCCAATTAATTGCTGGTGCCATGGCTTGTAAATCTGTAAGCGCTGTTGGGTTATTAAAATTTCTAATGTCTCTACTCGCTACTTTATCTAAACGTGGCTCTGCCAATTGCGTTTCTAAAGCTAAAATGGTTTCTGCTGCCACACGAGCATCAGCTTCTGTGTAGTTTATAAATTGAAGCATTCTGGTAATATGATCTACATATTTACCTCTTATCGCCTTAGTTTTATCATCTTGATCTAAATAATAATCGCGTTGCAAACCTAAACCACCAGGATAAACCCATGCTGTATTCATGCTACTATCATTAAGATCTGGATTGGCACCAATACCTGCAAACGGTGCACCAACACCTAAAGTAGTTGCAAATACAGTTTGCATATCGTTAAGGTTATTAATACCATTAATCTTGGCTAATAAGGGCTGTAATGGCTTTATACCTGCCTCATTACGTGCTAGTGTATCTAATTCTGATTCGTAAATTAACAAGGCTTTTTTCTGGTCTGATCCTTCTGAGTACGTGCCTAATTCTTTAGATGTATTTAAAATATCTAATACGTCTTGTCTTGTCGTTTTTCTTAAAACACCAAAACCTCCCCAACGCGATTCGTCGTCTGGTATGGTATTATTCTTTACCCAACTTCCGTTAACATAGTTATAGAAATCGTCTTTAGGGTTTACAGAAGTGTCCATGTTTTCTAAAATAATACCTGGAATCTTCACCTCTGCCATTGCAGAGTCTTTAGCTTCTTCTTTACATGCTACCACAGTAAAAAATGCCAAACTTGATATCGCTAGTACGCGACTAAGATTAGTTTTCATAATATAGAATTGATTAGTTTTAATTAAAAATAACTATTTATAAGACCAAAAAATCATAAAATTGTTACAACTTCATAAAAATTAACAGTTAACTAAAGACTTATTCTGCTTCAATTTTGTTGTAAATATCAAATTCTAACTTCTTATTAATCTGTAATGTAAGATTAGAAAACGCAACAAGCACCTCTACAATACTCGTAAGTTTAGTCGTTGTTTTTATATTACTGAGGGTCAAATTTTCGTTAAGCTTTAATAGTTTTGTTTCTACTATTACAACTCTTGAAGTAATAGGATTGGTTTGTAAACGCTCGGGTATATTTTTACTAAAATCAGCAATAAAATCTGTTAGTAGTTTTTTGTCACCATTAAAAAATGAAAGGTCTGCCTTTTTTAAATAATTAATTTGAATAGCTAACTCTTGGTATTTTTGCCATTCGTTTAATAGATCTTGGCCTTCATCACTTAATGCGTAATCATCATACTTAAAAGCTTCAATAGCCTTAGCCGAAATTTTTAATTCGGTTTGGGTCTCATTTTTATTTGTAATATTCTGTTGGTCTTCTGAATTATTACAACTCAAAATTAAAATAGAACACGCTAAACTAAAAACAACAACTATAACTTTCATAAATAGATCTAATTTGGGGTAAAGATACTTAAACTAAAATTTTTAGATCTTAGTATATTATTAAAATACTTGATTCTCAATTTCTTAAAAAAAACATGCTTTTTTTAATTATTTTAATAAAAACACACCTGCTTTCTTATTACTTTTGAGAATCTAATAAATGTATTACATGTCTTCAAAAATATTAATAATTGGCGCTTGTGGCCAAATAGGTACTGAACTTACAGCTAAGCTTAGAGAAATTCACGGTACCAATAACGTCATTGCTAGTGACATTAATACTAGAGCATTAGACCCGGTAAATGCTGGTCCCTTTGAGATTATTGATGCTAAAAACTTCAATGCTATTAAAGATTGCTGTATTAATCACAATATAGACACCATTTATCTTATGGCTGCACTCTTAAGTGCTACAGGAGAAAAATACCCAATGGAAGCTTGGGACTTAAACATGAATTCACTTTTTCATGTCCTTAATTTGGCAAAAGCTGGGACCATAAAAAAAATATTTTGGCCAAGTAGTATTGCTGTATTTGGGCCTACTACACCAAGAGAAAATACCCCACAGCATACCATTTGCGAACCCACTACTGTTTATGGTATTACCAAACAAGTAGGCGAACGCTGGTGCGAATATTACTTTAACAAATACGGTGTAGATGTAAGGAGTATACGTTATCCAGGTATTATAAGTCATAAAGCCATGCCAGGCGGTGGCACTACAGATTATGCTGTAGAGATATACCATGAGGCCATAAAAAAAGGAGAATATAATTGTTTCTTATCTGAAAACACAAGCTTACCAATGATGTTTATGGATGATGCAATAAAAGCAACAGTAGATTTAATGCAAGCGCCTCCAGAACATCTGTCTATTAGATCTGCTTATAATTTATCAGCGCTAAGTTTTACTCCAAAGCAAATTTTTGAAAGTATAAAAACCCAAATGCCAGATTTTACAATTAAATATAAACCAGATTTTAGACAAGCGATAGCAGATAGCTGGCCATCATCGATCAATGATAGTGTAGCTCGTAAGGATTGGAATTGGCAACATAGTTACGATTTAGATGCATTAACAACTGAGATGCTGAAACAATTGAAAGAGAAATATAAAAATGAATCCTAAACCAATCCTAATATGCACGACGAATTTTTAAAAGTAGCAATAAGTGAGGCAAAAAAAGGATTAAATGAAGGCGGTATTCCCATTGGGAGTGTACTCGTTCATAATGGAAAAATATTAGGTCAAGGTCATAATAAAAGAGTCCAAGATGGTAGTGTTGTGTTACACGGTGAAATGGATGCTTTAGAAAATGCAGGCAGACAACCTGCGTCAGTTTATAAGGAGTCTATTATTTATACTACACTTTCGCCTTGCCCCATGTGTTCTGGAGTAATTCTACTATATGGTATTCCTAAAGTAGTCGTTGGTGAAAACAAAACGTTTTTGGGAGCAGAAGAATATTTAAGAGCTAATGGTGTTGGAGTTATTGTATTAAATGATAAAGAGTGTATTTCTATGATGACAGCCTTCATTGAAAATCGTCCCGAACTTTGGAATGAGGATATTGGTGTTTAATTAACCCTTTTTTATAGTTGTTAGGAAATATTAAAACACAAAAAAGCCACTACTTTCGTAATGGCTTTTTTTACTTCGCTACAAAGTATAGAAATGCAACTTATGAGATTTATCATTACATTGTATTTTTTGCTATGAAATACCTCATCTTTTTACCAATTTTCTTTTTTGCATTTCATGGACATGCCCAACTTTCTGAACAACAAAAACATGAATTAGATTCGATTTATAAAATAGCAATAGACTCCAGTAAAACCCTTGACACTAGATTACGGGCTTACCATCGATCTAGTCGGAAGTCGGCCTATCAGGACTACGAACTAGGACTAAAAATAACTTCAGAATATTTATCCTTTGCAAAATCCAATCAAAATGAAATACGAATTGCCCAGGCTTCGCATTATAAAGGATACACAGAAATGATGCTTGGGGATTTTGATGCAGCATTCAAAACATATCAAGGAGGATTAAAAGTAGCTGTAAAGAGTGAAGAT
The DNA here is from genome assembly GCA_028383925.1 of Winogradskyella sp. Taxonomy (GTDB): domain Bacteria; phylum Bacteroidota; class Bacteroidia; order Flavobacteriales; family Flavobacteriaceae; genus Winogradskyella. The sequence goes on along the minus strand of JAOEWO010000002.1, from coordinate 6,769 downwards.
AAATTACAAATAGCAAAATTGTATGGCGATATAGGAAACTTTAAAGTTAAAATGGGGCAAAACGAAGAAGCTATAGCGTCTCACAAGAAATGTCTAGAGGTAGCTGATTTAGAAAAGCTAACCGTTCAAAGAGCTCGGGCCAGAATTAATATTGGGGAAATTTATGAAATTCAAGGTCAATACAAACAAAGTCTACAGATGTTTCAAGAAGCCTTGTCTATTTGTATTGACAGTAAACTAAGCGGTTTTTTGTCTTCGGTCTATGAAAATCTTGGAGATGTCAACTTAAGTATCAAAGAATATGAAACGGCTAGAAAAAACTATAAAAATGCTCTACAATTTGCCAAAAGATTATCTAATATCAATAGGGAAATTCAATCGTTACAGAAATTAGGGATATTAAACCAAGAATTAGGTGATTTAAATATTGCATTACAATATTATAAAAAGGGACTGCAAATTGCATCAGGTAATGAAGTGCCAGGTTTAGAGGCAAAATTGATGTCTAATTTAGCAAGTGTTAGTTTAAAACAAAAAAACACCAATGAAGCCCTAAAATATATCTTAGGATCCATTGCTCTTTTTGAAAAGCATGACATAAAAGAAAACTTGGATGAGACCTATTTAATAACGGCTCAAGTATACAAAGAACTGAATCAAATAAATAGAAGTAAAAACTATTACTTAAAAAGTTATAACATAGCAAAAAAGAGTAAAAATATTAGCGCGTTAGCAAACGCAAGTAATGGTCTAGCGCTTATTTTTGAAAATGAAAATAATCCGGTAAAATCCCTTTTCTTTTATAAAGAATTCATAACCTATTCCAATCAAAAAAGAAATGAAGATGAAGTGAAAGATATTATTAAAATAGAGCTGAGCAGTAATTATCGTATTAAGGTGATTGCGGATAGTTTAGTCAAGATTAATGAAATTAACAAGTTAAAAGTTGTACACAACAAAAAAGAAGCAAGTAGTTTGTTACAGTCTTATTTTGCATATAGTGGGATTGGTGCGCTTTCTTTAATTCTCTTATCTGTGCTGTACTTTTTTATTCAAAAAAGAAAAAGTGCTGATGTTCTTGGTGAGAAAAATGAAATTATTGAACAAGCCCTAAAAGACAAGGAAATTCTATTAAAAGAAGTGCATCATCGTGTAAAAAATAATATGCAGACCGTATCCTCTCTACTTCATTTAAAATCTATTAATACTAAAGACAAATTAGTAAAAGAAGCGTTACTCGATAGTAAAAAACGTATTGATTCCATGAAATTGGCACATCAAAAAATGTATCAAAAAGGAAATTACGAGAAAATCAACATTGTAGAATATTGTTACGATATAAAAGCATTACTCTTAGATTCTATGGAAACGGACAAAGATGAGTTTATAGTTACTGGCGATGAGTTTTCGGTGCAAGTTGAACAAGCCCAAGCAATTGGCTTTGTTATTCATGAACTAATAACAAACAGTATTAAATATGCCTGGAATAAAACACAACCTAAATGTGTCCAAATTAGTCTTACAAATAAGAATAATGAAATTCAATTAGTATATTTGGATAATGGTAAAGGTCTGGAGAGTAGTTTCAATCTTGAGACTACAAAATCATTTGGAATGAAATTAATTCATTCCCTTGTCACCAGACAATTATTAGGTGCCATTGAATTAAGAAACACAGAAGGATTCTATGCGAAAATCACCTTCAAAGGTAGGTAACAAAAAGATCAAGGTATTAATAGTAGACGATGAAGTGTTTATTTCTGAACAACTCAATGTCATATTAGTAGAATTAGATTATAATGTGACTTCAATAGCCTACGATACACCTACTGCTATAGAGTCTTTAAATTCAAATCCACCAGATTTGGCTATTTTAGATATTAAAATGCACGGCGAAAACCAAGGTTTTATAATTGCTGAATATATTAGAGAACACATGGATATTCCATTTGTGTTTTTTTAACCTCTTTTGCCGATGAAACCACAGTAAAGATAGCTTCCGAATTCGCACCAGATGGATATTTGCTCAAACCTTTCAACGAACGGGATATTTTTTCGACACTAAACGTTGTTTTAAAAAGATTTGAAAAGAAAGATCTTTACTTCAATTTAAAGATTGGACATGAAGTGCATAAAGTAAAACTAAACGATCTGCTCTGGATTCAATCTGCAGATAAATATATCGAAATACATACTACCCATAAACGTTATGTGAAACGAGATGGCATAGATTCATTTATGGGAACTAATAACCTAGACGACCTCTTTCGTGTACATCGATCTTATGCCGTTAATCTAACCAAAATTGATAGTGTAAAAGGACAAAGTATTCTAATTGGTCAAATCAAAATTCCAATATCTAATTCCTTCTACGAAGGGTTTTTACAAGTATTTAACTTTTAAAGCATAAATAGCAAACTATTTTAAGGATTCTTAATCCAAAATATGCTTTAGATTAAATAAACGAATCTTTCACGTACAAAAGTCATTAACTCACGACATTTTATTTTATTTGTGCATTTGATCGGTTATAATTGTGCTTTAATTAGTACATAAATCATTGGGATGTAAGTAATGTAACTAATATGCAAACTATGTTTGCCGAAGCTAGCAGTTTTAATCAAAATATTAGTTCATGGGATGCAAGTAATGTAGAAGATATGTCATATATGTTTCAATATGCATCAGCTTTTAATAGAGATATTAGTTCTTGGGATGTAAGTAATGTTACAAATATGCAGGCTATGTTTTCTGGTGCTTCTAGCTTTGATCAAAATTTGGGCGCCTGAGATATAACCAACATGACCAATTTGACTGATATGCTTCTTAATGCAACCTTAAGCCTAACCAACTATGATAATACCTTAATTGGCTGGAACACACTAGATACTGTTGGAGGTGAAATACAAATCCCTACAGGAATCAACTTTCATGGAGGTAATAGTAAGTATTGTATTGGTGAAACTGAACGTACAGATCTTATAAATACATATGGTTGGACTATTACAGATGGAGGTTTAGATTGTACAACTTTAAGTGTTCCAACACTAGAGATAGAAAATCTTGTATTATACCCTAACCCAGTTGTATACAGCTTTCAAATTAAAGGTTTAACCAGACCTGACGCGCAATTGCAAATTGTAAACATGCAAGGGCAATTGGTTCAATCTATTAACAACTATAATGCAGAAGAAGTATCTATAGAAGCTTTGGCAGCGGGTGTTTATTTTGTAAATATCAATTCGAACAATGCTTATAAAACCTTAAAGATTATAAAAAAGGATTAAAAATTTACAAAATATAAATACATAACATTTTACAAGTTCCCCAATGAAAAAATCTGTTTTAGCAACATTTATAATGTATTCTGCATTAACGATGCAAGCTCAAGAAATTATACTAGCCTCTGGAGGTAATGCTACTGGCAGTGGTGGCTCAGTGAGCTACTCTATTGGTCAAGTATTTTATAACACCAATACCTCAACAGAAGGTTCTATAGAAGAAGGCGTACAAATTCCCGTTTTTAAATTGAAGTTCACTAATGGAAGTTGGTTGCCTATGGCACCTTCTGCTTCGACTGGATCTAATGAGGTTTTTGTAATAGATGGCATTTATACGGTAACAACTGATGTTGCTGTAAAGGACTTGGATTTATCTAGTGGAGCTGCTGTGGTTGTAGAACCTAATCATACATTAAATATTAATGGTGATTTGACAATGAACTCCATTTCTAATTCCTTTTCGAGTCTTGTGGTAAAAGGGAACGCACCAGTTGCAGGAAGTTCAATATACCACAGATATGTAAATGCACAGCTAAATAGAAACGATCTTATAACACCACCCATGGATGGTCAGAGTTGGTCGTCATTTTTAAATAATAACAGCAGCAGTAATGCCAGTGCTTTATTTACTAATGGTCTTACAGGTATGAGTACACTTTATTTGTTTGGTCCATACGAAAAAGGATCTACAGATGATTATTTAATCTATAGCAATAGTACTATTGCCACCTTAACGGCTGGTAAAGGTTATAGAGCAGCGACTAACACAGCAACTATTAATGGCAATGGTGAAACCTTAACTTTTGAAGGTAGTGTGCTCACCTCACCCGTTAATGTAGATATTGTTGATGACCAAACAGGTAACTATGCAGAATGGAACCTTGTTGGTAATCCTTTTCCTGCCTATTTAGATATTACTGAATTTTTAAATCATGAAGTATCCCCAGGTGTTTCCAATTTAAGTTTACTTGATGCAAATAGTGCAGCCATATATGGTTATGATGGAGATGATACTGATGGGTCCTTTTGGACCATCACTAATTTGGTTGAAGGACCAATCCTCATTGCACCTGGACAAGGATTCTTTGTATCTTCAAAGAATGTGTCTTCGCAGCTACAATTTACCTCAGCTATGCAAGTTGCAGGGTCTTCTGATGATTTTATTGCAGACCGATTCTCAAGCACTAATACAACAGGTTTAAAAATAAAACTACAAAGTGCAGAAAATAATTACACTACCAGTCTTTATTTTAACGACAATACAGGCTTAGGATTAGATCCTGGTTATGATGCTGCGATGTATGGTACCGAAGCTCCAGCATTTTCTATTTACTCACATTTGGTTGAAGATAATACAGGGTTGCCAATGGCTATACAAGCCTTTGACAATACGGATATCTCTGATATAAGTATTCCTTTAGGTATTAATGCATCACAAGGCACACAGCTCAATATTAGTATTGAAGATGCTAACCTTCCCGAAACCATAAGTGTGTACTTAGAAGATAACCAGAACTCTAGTTTTACATTACTCAATACAACTGATTATACCTTTGCCCCTAATGAAAACCTTAATGGTACAGGTCGCTTCTTTTTGCATTTTCAGTACAGTGTACTAGGTAACCCAGAATCTATTTTTAAGGGCATCACTATTTATTCCGTAACTGAGCAACAGCAAATAGTTATTAAAGGACAGTTAACTCAAAATACCACATTTAAATTATTTGATGTCAATGGGCGCTTAATATTAAGTACTGATCTCGATAAAAACAAACTATCGCAATACATTGATACCTCGTATTTAAGCAAGGGCGTTTATGTACTACAATTGTTAAATAACCAACAACAACTTACACAAAAGATGATACTGCAATAAACCAAAACATTACAAACCTTTTTAAATTTCAAATTACTATGAAAAAATTACTCTCATTTCTCACAATAATAGTACTAACCTCTATCTGTTTTGCCCAAGCTCCAGAAAAGATGAGCTACCAAGCTATGGTTAAAGACAGCAATGGCGGCTTGGTCATCTCACAAACTATTGGCATGCAAATAAGCATATTACAAACCTCTACTACAGGAACAGCGGTGTATGTAGAAACACAAACACCAACAACTAATGTTAACGGATTAGTAACTTTAGAAATAGGAACAGGAAACGTTGTAAGTGGTGATTTCACAACTATAGACTGGTCTTCTGACACCTACTATACTAAAACTGAAACCGACCCAACAGGAGGTGCCAATTATACCATATCTGGTACCAGCCAGTTATTAAGTGTGCCTTATGCACTATATGCCAAAACATCTGGAAGTAGCGCTGGTCCTGCAGGACAAGATGGCAATACAATACTGAATGGCGTTAACGATCCTACTACCGAAGGAAATGACGGTGATTTTTATGTTAACACTTCTAACTCAACAATGTTTGGACCTAGAACGGCCGGCGTATGGGGAGCAGGAATATCGTTAGTTTCAAATGGTGGAGCAAATTCTAAGCGCAATTGTAATTCTTATATTATCCCTTATATGCCTTATGATACTGGTTTCGCACAAATAATTTATGTTACTCGCGTGCCGTCTAGTTGGGTAGGCGAAGGCGTTAACACAGCTGGAGATATTACAGCAGAAGCTGTAGACGAATCTGGTAATCTTTATAACCTGGGTGTTATAAGTACTGCAGGGCTGGGAGTAAATAAAATAAGTCCACAGGTTAGAAGCGCTTTGCAAAGTCAAGGATTTACTGGTAATAGCATTGCGTTAAGAATTAGTGTGGCAAACCCAGAAAATGTATACATGTATACTTCTTATGTTGGATCAACTAGTAGGGGTTATGTAGAAGTAGAATGCCAACGTAATTAAGTTAAGATTTGTAGAACACTAAATAGTAACTAAGTAGTTGTTTTTCAACTTTCACTTTAAGTTCGTACCACTTTGGTATATATAATTTCATAATATATTGAAACCTTATATAAGATAAAGTAGAAATAAGTATAAACCTAGGTTCAGAATTACGGTGGCAAACCCTGAAAATGTATACGTATTTGCAAACTATATTGGCGGTGCCGGAACTTATACGACAGTGATTGAAGTGAAATGTTACAGATGATTTAATTTAAAGGATAAAAACTCGGATCAACATATTGTTGTTTCGGGTTTTTTATTTACCGATACAAAAGTTTTTAAAGATTTTTTATGTAAATCTTAAACTCCCTTTAAGTAATAAAACAAAAAAGCCACTACTTTCGTAATGGCTTTGTATGCTCCCCCTATTATTCAAAGTTGCAACACAATTTCTTCTTTTGACGATCCACTCGCCTTGGACGATATCCAATACTCCTTCCTCAATAACACTTAAGTAACGAGTTTAAACTTCCTTTAATTATGAAGGAAGTGGCTCGATGATTCCTTGGTTACTAATTTGTGGTTAACGTGTATGTATAAGATTAGTTGCGTGTTACAATCAACTAATTTAGTAAATAAAT
>JAOEWO010000019.1 GCA_028383925.1 Winogradskyella sp. | reverse complement strand
AGACCTACAGCAAAAAACAATGAACTGTTACGGCTCACATCTGATTTTGGATTCTTTTTGGGTTCCATAGGATTATTATTAATTATAACGTTGCTAATTTAACTAATTAATAGTAAAAAAAGCAAGGCTTTGAGTTATTTTAACTTATATATGTTTATTCTAATTGCAAAAAATGTACCAATAAGCACACCTACACAATTGGCTAATATGTCTAAGGTATCGTAAGTTCTATTAGGATTTAGTTGATGTTGCAATAATTCTACTACGAAACCAAATAAGCAGGTCGCCATTATAACACTAATTGTGGTATACTTATTTCTTAGGGGTTTAAAATAAGTTAACCATAAAAAACCTAAAATAAAATAAGATACTATGTGATAAATTTTATCATCGTGGCTAGATCCTAATTTAGGCACATCATACAAATTAATAAAACTAACAATAACTAAGATTATACTATAACCGACAGCTGTTAGCAGTACTAATTTTCTAAGCACTTATTAATGCTTTGTAATCTTCCGCAGAAAGTAATTCTTCAACCTGAGAAGCGTCTGAGAACTTCATCTTTATCATCCAACCTTCACCGTAAGGATCTGTATTTACTTTTTCTGGTTCGTCTTCTAAACTTTCGTTAAACGCAATAATTTCGCCAGATAATGGTAAAAATAAATCTGAAACTGTTTTTACAGCTTCAACCGTACCAAATACGTCTTCTACTTCTAATGTTTCATCTACTGTTTCTACTTCTACGTAGACTATGTCACCAAGCTCACCTTGTGCAAAATCAGTAATTCCGACTATAGCGGTATCACCTTCAATTTTAATCCATTCGTGGTCTTTAGTGTACTTTAATTCTGATGGTATATTCATATATAGGTTGTATATAATATTAATAAAGCAAATGTAAATTTTTAATTGTAGGTTTTAAAATTAATTACCAAAATTATATCGCAATGTAATTCCTGATCGTAATGAAGTTTGCGGAAAAGATGTTGAGATGGCAAAATCTGAGAATGTATAATCAAAATAGAAAATAGCAGTTAAGTTTTTACTAAATGAATAATCTGCTGTATATTTTAATCCCCAAATGGTTTGCCCTGCTGTAATTTGATTATTCTCTAAATCTAAGTATCTGATAATCGTTTTATTATCTCTTACAGAAATATCTGCTCTCATATTTAAATCGCTCACTATGGTTTGCTTAGGCCCAGCCATTTTGGCGTTTATTTTAAGATCTTTTACACGGTATCCTAAACCTAATGTGTATTCTCTACCTTGCACTTCTGTCATTAAATTATTATCAAAACTTAGGGATAGTAAACGGTCTGTTTTAATTTCGGCTAGTACTTTAATTGAGTTTTTCATCTCAAAGTCTAATCTAATGAGTGGGCTAAACTGCTCTTCTAAGTTAATATTGCTGTAAAGCGTGCTATTTTTAAAGTTACCTGCTTGGTCTAAAGATTCGCCAGGCTGGTCATCATATTCTTGACCTCTGTTTGCTGGTGCAAAATCTAAGTTGGTTCTAAACTGGTTAATTGTATATCTAGACCTATACCCATGTTGTATAGAAAAACGCCTAAAGGTTTTCTTAAACCATGGTATCTTCATTAAACCTGTATATTTTAATTGCCAATTAGGAATTGGTATATCTCTAAACGCATTATTTGTCTCTACTTTATCAGGATCTGAACCTTTGTATGCAGATAAAAATGCAGGCAATAATACACGCTGACTGTTTTTTCCAAACCCAAGAGGGAAGCCTTCTGCATCTGTTGTAAATGTGTTGTTGCCATAAAAATCTCTTGCCAATCGGTTTGCTACTATAAGTCGGTTTGCTCTAAAATCATCAAACGGTGCAGATTGATTTTCGTCACTTTTACTAAATGCTGTTCTTATTAAAGAGGTTGAGATATTAAAATTTCCAAATGTATTTGGTGTTAGAGGCACGTAAGTAGGCTCGCTACCTGTATTATCTACTCTAAAGTTTTCACTAAAACTCTCTGCAAAAGTTCTGTTACCTTGAAGATCTATTTTTAAATCTCGCATAGGCTCTATATTAACAGAATAATCTAAGGTAGTATTTTTAACTTCAGTGTATTGTTGGTTAAAATCTTGAAAATCTGTTAACCATCCGTTTCTGGCAGTAATACCTCTTATGTCTCTTTGACTACCAAAAGTATAACCAAGTGTTGGCCTTAGTGTACCTATAAAACCTGGTGTTGGTAAATAACCTGGCAAAAATGTTCCATTATTTTCTGTATAACCAAGCTGAATTCGTTTTACCATAGTTACAACATCTATAAGTGTATTGTAAGCTTTTTTACCTGTACTCGATTTATTTGGATCTTTAGCTTCTTTACCACCTGTAGGTGGTGTAGCGCTTCTACTTTTAACGGCTTGTCTGCCTCGACCTCTACTTCTTTTATTTCCTTTTCGCACCAAACCAATCGTTTTATAAAACGTCTCCATATTTAGAGTGGTGTTGATGTTATGTGTATTAGAATTTTGAATGGAATGTCCTAAATTAAATGATTGGCCATCTATAATTAAACCCTCATTAAGATCTGAACCTTTTTGCCATTGAAAAGAGCCGTTGTAAGCATACGTGGTTCTTAAAAAACTTAATACTGGTATTTTATATAAGGGTAATTCGTAATTAAGCTGAAGCTGTTGCGTTTGAAAGTTAGGATCTCCAAAATCAAAAAAGCCATCCCAAACGTCTAATTCTGGGTCTTGTCTTCCGTTGATACGGTCATCTATAAAATAGTTTCTAACAATATTGGTATTTGCCGCTGTAAAGTTTAAGCTTAAATTATCTGTTAAGTTGTAATTAATAGCGTATTGAAAATCGAAGGTATAGTTTCTTCTAAATAATTCTTCTATGCCAATATTATTACCACCTAGCTCTACTTCTCTAAATTTTTGTTTGCTAAACTGCCTATTTATATCGGTATTAACTGAAAAAGATGTTGGCAAAAGATTTAAATTAAAATCTTTTAAAATCTTCCAATACTTACCTGTAAACAAAGAATCGTTCTTTTTAAAAGGCTCAATTTTTATAGGATTAAAGGCATAATTATAATTAACACCTGCTCTTATATTTTGATCTAAAGCATTTTCAATTTCAAAATCTCTATGTTCTACTTTATTGTAAGAGTAGTTAAAGGTTAAATTTTCTACATCATAGAAGCGTTTATCAGAATCTCCTGTGCGTTGTTTTTTTACACCTATAAAATTTATACTTTTTCGTTTGGTGTAATTTTCATTTACATTGAGTATAGAATCTTGGTTTGTTGTATTATCTAACTGGGTTTGCAACTCTATATCTTGGTAAAACTCATCAAACTGAGGTGTAATGGTTTCTTCGCTTTGCGAATAATTAAATGGTATTTGCACACCCCATTTTTTTGGTAATAATTGGCCTAACTGTATGTTGGTAACTACATCGTACTGTATAACATCTTCTCTACTACGTTCGTTTGGCGATTGGTCTATACCACCAAAACCAACGGTACTTCTTCTTCCGCTTGCGCTTACATCTGCAAAATCTGCAAGGTTAGTATCCATACTTAAAACAGCTGCCCAACCACCCTCGTTGTCTAAGTCTGACATTCTTAACTCATTATACCAAACTTCACCGCATGCGGTTGGATTGGTAATAGATGATCCTGAATTTTTTAAGCCCACCATTAATACTCTAATATCACCAAAATTTGGATTTCCTCTTATACCAATTCGCTGTTGCCTAGGACTTGTATTTATATCTAAGAATGGTAAATTAGGGTCTGTTATTGGGCTATCTATTAAATTACCATCTATAATATTGTAATATGTAGGGTTTACATCTGTTAGAGAACCTGTAGATATACCTCTAGATTTTATTTGTTGTAAATACTCTAATGGTATTTCTATTTCATTTTCTAAAGGCCAAACATCTCGCTCTGTTGGATTGCTTAAATTTGGTGAAACTTTTAATGGAATTTGAATTTCATAAAAATTATCTGTAAAATCATTACCCATTCTAATAAACCCAATTAACTCACCATCTTCTAAACTTTGGTTACCCTGAGCTTGTGCATGTAAAAACATACGCAGTTTTTTGTACTGTCGCATATCAACATTTACATTTTTAAATACACCACGAGAATCGGTTGGGTCTAAATCGCAAATCTCCAATACAAGAGATTGCTCATTTTGCCTAATAATATTATTGTTATTGTTAAGCTCTTCTCGTCTTACACCTGGCGGTATAACATAAGTTTCACCATTTTCTTGTTCGCCAACAATGGCAACATTAAACTCTGCATCTGTACTATTATTGGTAGGGTCGTTATCTAAATCTAAGGTGTAACGCCTCCAATCACTTCGTACTAAATCTAAGGTCGCAAAACGTAATACTGTATTCTGAGAGAACTGACTTAAAAACAAACGTGCAAAACGTACAGAACGAATATCTGTAATACCACCAACAGCATTTGTAGGTTCGTTAATAGGAATTCTAAACTGGTACCAAGTAATATCACTTCTTACATCACCATTTGGCAACGTCACTTCTACATCATCCTTAATATCATAAATAAATGGATTGTTTAAGTTTAACGTGGCTGGAGAAATATCTACTTCATATTCAAAATAACTATCAATAGAGTTCATGGTATTATCTCTATTAATATCTTCCACATCTGGTTGTGTAGTTGAGCCTCTATTTGTATCAGTAAATGTATCTGGTGTGTTACCTTGCAAACCATTATAGCGTTTGTAACGCTCTAAAATATTACCTTCTGTGTTTAAATAAAAACTATAATTATCTTTTGCCGGATCATCAAAACCAGAAAACGCTGCAGGAAACTGTAATTGTTCTTCTGTATCATCATACCCATCATACCCAACATCTTGGTTGGCTCGCTCTGCACCTGTAGTACCGAATGTATAAATAAGTGATTGGTTTTGTGGTACTACACCACCAAAAGCAGTTGGGTTTAAAATAGAAACATCTCCATTTTCTGGTAATCCGTTTTCGTATTGCTTTTTTCCATCCTTTAATACATCTTCAGAAATGTTACCTAAATTAATAGATAATTTTCCGCCTGTATTGGTTGGGTCATCTAAAAATGGATCTTGCACCCAAAATTCTATATACTCTACATTGGCTTGTTCAAAATCTGTAGATGTAATTTGCCTTGTAATACCGGCCCAACTATCGGTAGGATTTAAGGTATCATCTGCTGCTGTAGGATCAAAATTATATGGTCCACGTTCTGCTGGGTAATAGGCTAAATCTAACGTGTTAATTACAGATACTTGCCCTTGTGCAATATCTAGTTCTGGAAATATTTCATCTATAAAAATACGTCTGGTATTTAGGCTAGACACGTCATCATCTGTAATACCATCTGGTCTCTGGTTACTATAAAAAATAGGATCTATTGTGTACCAGTTTAAGAATGCTCTACCATAACCATTTTGTATACCTGGGCCACTATTACCAGGAACGTTACCTGGCAACACATCTGGTCTACTAGATAAAAACCATGACAACGGACTTAATAATTGTATAGAGCCTTGGGTGCCCTCAAAATCATCAATATAAGCTGTAGCTTCATTATTAAAATCTGTACCTTTTGGTGCACCTGGCAATAAATAGGCAAATTCACCTCTAACAGAAAGATTAGAAGGCACGTCTGTATCTATATTAGGAAGCTTATTTACCAACCGTGTTAATAGTGGTACTTCTGTAGAATAATTACCATTGAAACCAAAAATAGTGTTATTAATAGGTTCAGAGTCAAAGTTTGCTTTTTGAGTAATAGGGCGCTCATTAAGGTTTAATAAGGTGGCACCTAAAACAAAATCTTCGTTAAACTGGTGCTCAATATTTACACCTGTAAATCGTCTTGTTTGTTGACCAAATAAAGCATTGTTTTCTACATCTACGTTTATTGGTGTGTTTGATGCTTTTAAGGCTTCATCTAAAATTTCAACTCGCCCAGCAGCATAGTTAACTGTATAATCTAAACCCTCTACTAAAACCTGACCATTTGCGGTTACACGCACAGAACCTCTAGCCGCATTAAATGGTATAGGAATACCGCCACCACCACTACTTTTAAAACGTCCTTTTATTTGAAATTTATTTTTCTCTGCCTCATCTAAAGCTTGTGTTTTTGTAGATTTATAAAGCAAATCATAAACATACTTCTCTTGATTAGGATTGGTAAAAACATCTTGATCGTAATCTGCATCATTATTATTTGGGTTGTTATCATCATCTAAGATATCAAACAAATAACGTCCAAAAGGTTCTGTTTTTGTGAAAATAATTTTACCGTTTTGCGCAAGTACTGTTAGCCCATCTACATAATCAAAAAAACCATCACCACCTTCTTGCGGATCTTGGTTAAAATTAAGTCGATCTAAATGAAATAACCTTATTAAAGGCGTTTCACTTATTTCTGTATCATCACTTACAAAAGGCGTGTTGTTACCAAAAGATGGAAATGCCGTATTCTCAACAGGTCTAATATAATTTAAAGGCGATGCTTCAGTATAAAATATATTTAGTCTAAAATCTTCTTGACTTAATTGAAAAGCACCAGTATCATAGATGTTTTTCATCATTAAATCCCAAATTGGCTGATCTACTGCTGTAACAGCACTTTTTAGCATTTTTAAAACTAAACTATTATTAGATATTACTTCATTTCCATTGGCACCAGTCTCAACACCAGTTGCATCAACTCCGTCGTTTGCAAATTCACCAACCTGAAATACTTGTCCGCCTACAGTATATTGAAACGCAACTGCTAATACTTCGTCATTTAGTAATCTTTGATTTAGGGAAATATAACCTAGTCTTGTGTGTAAAAAGTAATCTCTACCTTCTTCTAATTTTCTGGCAGCTTCGAGCTTACCATAATCAAAACCTTCATTAACAGGTACATTTACACCATTTTCTACAACCGTAATATCTCTTACTAAATCATTTAATAATGAACCTGGCTGACCTATGTTTGCTGGGTCAAAATCGTTATTTGCATTATCTGGCCTAGCACCTGGATTATTCACAAAACCAGCTGGTATTGGTTGCAAACCAATATCTTCAATTTCTGATTCTCCTAAATCTTGAAAAGCAACTACATTACGCACATTATCGGTTTGGTTGTTTCTGTTAGTTACCCAAACTTCTACTCTGGTTATCTGTAATCCTTGGTTATCAATAAAAGGATATTGCAACATGGCATCATCATAATCATCTCTGAAGAATTGTGAAAGAAAAAAGTGTCTATTTTCGTCGTAATCTCTTGCAAAAAACTCAAACTCTTCTAAAGTACCACCACCTTGTGCTACTACTGATCTAGATTGCGATTGTTGTTCTGAAAACACACCTGTTACTCTTGTTTTACCAAATTGTAATTCTGTTTTAACACCAAATAAACTTTGTGCGCCAGATATTAAAGAGCTATTAAGTGGCATGTTAACATTACCAACTTCAATTTTACGTACAATATCGTCTTCAGTTGGTGTATATTCTAACTTTATAAGTTGTTGAAAATCTAAGGTAGCTTCAGTATCATAATTGGCCGTTACCTGTAAACGTGTACCGACTTTACCAAGTAATGCTAAACTGATTCTTTGGTCAAAATCAAAAGTAAAGTTAGTTCTATTTTGAGGAGAAAACGAGGGGTTATCTTGTTTTGAAAACAAAACACCCAAATCTACTTCTGCAGATCCGCTAGGCACTACATTTATTGTATTACCACCAAAAATGGTTTCAAAAAGGTCTGATTCTATAGTAAACTCTGGTAGTAAATTTTTACGCTCTTCTTCTAAACCTTCTTTTTGGCCAGCAGCAGCATCTGCCATTTTTTTATAGTAATCTTTTAATTTTTCTTGTAATACTAAGCGCTGAAATTCTTTTGGTGTTAATATTAAAGGGTAATTGATATTAAAGGCTCCTATTTTTTCTGTGTAGATATATTTGTCTAAAATAGGATCGTAAGTATATTTTGAAACGATACTAGAGGGATTAGGCATATTTATTTTACCTAAAGCAAATGTTGTTTTAGTAGAATCTTGCTCTTGTTCGTTTTCTTGGGCACTGACATAACCATTTACTAGCATAGTAAGTGCTAATATGCATAAAAAACGAAATGAGTGAAATTGGTTATCGTTAGCTTTAGTCAATTGCATTATAAGTTTTTTAGAGCTTCTTTAATAATCTGCTCTACTAGGGCTTCTGGTTGAGCTTTTAAGATTTTATCTACGACTTTTTCTGATTGTTTTTTATTAAATCCTAAAACCTCTAAAGCAGATAACGCTTCATTTTTATGAGTATTGTTTGTAGATAAAGAAAGTTCATCTATACCATATACTTTTAACACTTTATCCTTTAAATCTATAATAACACGTTGCGCTGTTTTAATGCCAATGCCTTTTACACTTTGAATTAATGCTACATCTTCACCAGCTATACCTTCTTTTACTTGTTGTGGCGATAATGAAGACAACATAGTACGCGCTGTATTAGCACCAATACCACTTACAGATATTAATAACTTAAAGATTTCGCGCTCTGTCTTTGTAGAAAACCCATATAAACTATGAGAATCTTCTCTTACTTGAAGGTAAGTATATAATTTTATATTTTCTCTGTCAGGAATTTCAGAAAATGTATGTAAAGATATATTAATAAAATAGCCAACGCCATTGCAGTCTATTACAATATCCGTTGGGTTTTTTTCAACAAGTTTACCTTCTAAATGTGTAATCATATAGTATGAATAGTTAGATGTTCAAATGTAATAAAATTTTTAACATTACATTATGATTACACATGTGTAACTATATTACTTTTTATGTTGTCTTTTTTCGCGCTCTTGTACGTCTACTACTGCTACTGTAACCATATTTACAATTTCGTCTACACTAGCGCCAAGCTGAAGAATATGTACCGGTTTTCTCATACCAATCATAATAGGACCAATTGACTCTGCTTTGTTTAATTCTTTTAACAATTTGTAAGTAATATTTGCAGTATCTAAATTTGGAAATATTAATGTATTTACTTTACGACCCGCTAATTTAGAAAACGGAAAAATATCTTGAAGCATTTTAGAGTTTAATGCAAAATCCATTTGTAACTCACCATCTACAACCATATCTGGATATGTCTTATGTAAATAAGCAACTGCATCTCTTACTTTTGTTGCATTAGGATTATCTGAAGAGCCAAAATTAGAATAAGATGTCATTGCAATAACTGGATCTATACCAAACATTTTGGCGACTTTAGATGTCATGTAGGCAATTTTTGCCAAATCTTCTGCAGTTGGGTTAATATTTATTGCCGTATCACTCAAAAACATAGGTCCACGTTGGGTCATCATTATATTGGTTGTAGCAATACGAGAAACCCCTTTTGCCATACCTATAAGCTCTAACATAGGTTTAACAACTTTAGGATAACTAGCAGAATAACCAGAAATTAAGGCATCTGCATCACCTTCATTTACCATCATTGCAGCAAAGTAATTACGCTCTCTCATTATTTTTTGAGCAGCATATTTTGTAATGCCTTTGCGCATTTTTTGTTGCCAATAGGCATTAGCATATTTATTTTTTCGATCTATTTCTTCGTCAGACTTCGGATCTATAATTTGCACATCAGCATCAAACTCTAGTTCTTCCATTAGCGATAAAATAGTATCTCTTCTCCCTAATAAAATTGGAACTGCAATACCTTCTTCATAGGCAATTTGTGCGGCTTTAAGCACATCTAATTGGTCTGCTTCTGCAAATACAACGCGTTTAGGATTGCTTTTAGCCCTACCTGTAAGTAAACGCACCAATTTATTATCTGACCCTAAACGTTCTAATAACGAGTTTCTATAACGGTCCCAATCTTCAATTGGTTCTTTTGCAACACCACTCTCCATTGCCGCTTTTGCAACAGCAGGTGGCACTTCTGCAATTAATCTTGGATCAAATGGTTTTGGTATAATATAGTCTCTACCAAATGTTAAGCGTGTTTCTGAATATGCAATATTTACCTGTTCAGGCACTGGTTCTTTTGCCAGATTAGACAATGCTTTTACAGCTGCCATTTTCATTTCCTCATTAATTTTGGTTGCTCTAACATCTAAAGCTCCTCTAAAAATAAATGGAAATCCTAATACATTATTAACTTGGTTAGGATGGTCGCTACGGCCAGTAGCCATAATAATATCGTCTCTTGTATCTATAGCTAGTTGATAGCTAATTTCTGGTACAGGGTTAGCCATAGCAAATACAATAGGGTCATCTGCCATAGACTTAAGCATGTCTGGTGTTACGATATCTGGTTGAGATAAACCTATAAAAACATCTGCGTTTTGCATCGCTTCTGCTAAAGTATCTATTCTTCTGTGTGTGGCAAATTCTGCTTTTTGAGATGTTAAACTAGCTCTATCATCTCTAATTACACCTTTGCTGTCTAGCATAACGATATTTTCACGTTTAGCACCAAAAGCTTGGTACAAACGTGTACATGATATAGCTGCAGCACCTGCACCACTTACTACAATTCGCACCTCTTCTATATTTTTATCTGCTAACTCTAATGCGTTTAGTAAAGCCGCAGCTGAGATAATTGCGGTACCATGTTGATCATCGTGCATTACCGGAATATCTAATTCTTCCTTTAAACGACGTTCTATTTCAAAAGCTTCAGGTGCTTTAATATCTTCTAAGTTAATACCACCAAAAGTTGGTGCAATATTCTTTACGGTTTCAATAAAAGCGTCTATATCTTCCGTATCTACTTCAATATCAAAAACATCTATATCTGCAAATATTTTAAAAAGCAAACCTTTACCTTCCATTACTGGTTTTGATGCTTCTGGCCCAATATTACCAAGACCCAAAACAGCAGTTCCGTTAGAGATTACAGCAACCAAATTTCCTTTTGCAGTATATTTATAAACGTTATTAATATCTTTTACAATTTCTAGACAAGGCTCTGCTACACCAGGTGAATAAGCTAAAGATAAATCGCGTTGAGATGCGTATTTTTTAGTTGGTACGACCTTTATTTTGCCGGGAGTTGGTTTGGCGTGGTATAATAAGGCCTCAAGGCGTTTGCTTCTTTTACTCATATTCAAAATGGATTAAGACACAAAGATAAGGAATTGAATTATTGATATAGATACCAACCAACTTAAAAAAATAATACCAATAGCAAATACTGCTATAACTGGTATTTACGCCTTAAGAAATTTAATATTACGTTCTAAACCAGAAAATTTGGTGCGTTTTACCGCTGACTTCTGAAACACTTTTTTAAAGGTGTCTTCTGTTATTTCTTCCCAATCCTTTTTTGTCATATCTAATAATTCTGGATGTGGATTAAATAAGGGTTCACTATGTGGTTTACTAAATTTATTCCATGGACAAACATCTTGGCAAATGTCGCAACCAAACATCCAATCATTAAATTTTCCTTTAAATTCTGTGGGTATATTCTCCTTTAATTCTATTGTAAAATAAGAGATACACTTACTACCGTCTACCACATAAGGCTCAGTAATAGCTTCTGTTGGGCAAGCATCTATACATTTTGTGCAGGTGCCACAATGGTCTGTTGTTGCGTGGTCGTATTCTAGTTCTAAATCTATTATTAATTCTGCTATAAAATAGAATGAACCTATTTGTTGGGTTAATAAGTTTGAATGCTTCCCAACCCAGCCTAAACCAGATTTGGCCGCCCAAGCTTTATCTAAAACTGGTGCAGAATCTACAAACGCACGGCCACCAACGTCACCAATATTGTCTTGAATGGCATGTAGTAACGATTTTAATTTATCTTTTATGACAAAATGATAGTCATTACCATAGGCATATTTAGACAGTTTATAAGCATCCTCGTTTTGAGTTTCTGAAGGATAATAGTTTAACAATAAAGATACTACACTTTTTGAGCCTTCTACCAATAGGGTTGGGTCTAAGCGTTTATCAAAATGATTTTCCATGTAACGCATTTCTCCATGTGCATTATTTTTTAACCATTTTTCTAGTCGTGGAGCTTCAGTTTCTAAAAATTCAGCTTTGCTAATACCACAAGATAGAAAGCCTAGACGCTTAGCTTCAGCCTTAATAAATTTACTATATTTTGAAGCGTTATTTATCACCTTTTTTCGAATCTTAATAATGCATTTTTAGGCTTTAAGGTTATTAGAGGTGTTATACCAATAGTATCAAATTGAGACTGAATTTTAAATTTAGACACTAATTCTGTGACTGCAATTATCATTTCGAACATGGCAAAATTATTACCTATACACTTACGTGGGCCAGCACCAAAGGGAAAATATTGCGAAGAAAATTTGCGTGAGCCTTCTGCAAAACGCTGTGGCTTAAACTCTAAAGCATCTTCCCATAACTTTGGGTGTCTGTGCATTTCGTAAACTGAAAATAAGATGCTACATCCTGGTTTAAATGTCATGTCGTTAAAAGCATCTTCTTCAACATTAACACGATCTATAAAATAAGCTGGCGGAAATAAACGCATAGATTCTTCTAGCACTTGCTGGCATACTTTAGAAGCTGCAATGCGTGTCATTAAATCAGTATTATTGCCTCCTAAACTAAGCCACTCTTCGTAAATTTTATCTTGCCATTCTGGATGTTTTGCCAATAACTGAAATGTAAACGTTAAAGCATTTGATGTGGTTTCGTGACCTGCTGTAAAAATGATTAAGATTTCATCTATTAGCTGTTCTTCAGACATGTTAGAGCCATCTTCATACTTGGTTTCTAATAGCATATCTAACAAATCGTCGTAGCGGTTTCCTGAGGCTTTACGTTCGTCTAGCACTCCTTTTAAAATAGTTCTTGCCTCTTTAGATAAGTCTAAATATTTATCTAAAGTTCCACTCATTTTAAACCACCAACCTAAATAAGGCTGTCGTAATTCTCTAACGAGCATTTTTTGGTTTTCTTCAGTAATAAACTGAAGCCTTTTCATATCTTCTGCCTTTGCAGCTTTAGTGAATAAAGATTTTACAACCGTCTGAAACGTTAAATCATTTAGTATAGGAAAAAGATTAATTGTTTTATTAGTTTCAATAGCTTCATATTCTGAAACTATAGTGTCTTGCATGCCTTTTATTAAATTTTGTAGCTGCTTTTTATGAAAAGCTGGCTGCATCATTTTACGTTGGTTTTTCCATTTTTCGCCTTCAGAAGTTAATAAACCTTCACCTACATATTTAACTAAATCTACAGTTTGAATTTTAGATTTAACATAGTTCTTCTGATTCTTTTGAAGCACATATTGGGCAAACGCAGCATCTCTACAAAAGTAGATATTACTATTAAAGCCTACGTTAAGCTTAAATATATCGCCTTTCTCTTCAAAATTAGCGTTGTGAAATGGCAATGGATTTTTAAGAATTTCTAACGAATGTTTTAAAAATTTTAAAAAAGAAACTTCTGGTATTTTTTTCATCTTTAGCTAACAACTATAGGTGTTATTTCAGTTAGATTTAAACAGTTATAAACGACTTAAAACAAACCACCTTGAGTTGGTCCCTTTATCTTTCCGAGATGTTTATAGGCTTGTTCAGTAACTTCACGTCCACGAGGTGTACGCATTATAAACCCTTGTTGTATTAAGAAGGGTTCGTACACTTCTTCTATCGTTTCGGTACTTTCACTTACAGCTGTAGCTATGGTGCTTATACCAACTGGCCCACCTTTAAATTTTTCTATAATGGTTGTTAAAATCTTATTATCCATTTCGTCTAAGCCGTAAGCATCTACGTTGAGTGCTTTTAAGGCAAACTTGGCAATCTTAATATCTATACTACCATTACCTTTAATTTGCGCAAAATCTCTAACACGTCTCAGTAATGCATTAGCAATACGAGGAGTACCTCTACTGCGGCCTGCTATTTCTATAGCGGCTTCCATACTTATAGGCATGTTAAGAATTGTTGCACTTCGTTGTACTATTGTAGTTAATAGTTCTGTTTTATAATATTGTAGGCGACTTTGTATGCCAAATCTTGCTCTCATAGGAGCTGTAAGTAAACCAGATCTTGTTGTTGCGCCTATTAAAGTAAAAGGATTAAGATTAATTTGAACTGTTCTGGCATTAGGGCCAGATTCTATCATAATATCAATCTTGTAATCTTCCATTGCAGAATATAAGTACTCTTCTACAATAGGACTTAAACGGTGTATTTCGTCAATAAACAATACATCGCGTTCATCTAAATTAGTAAGTAAACCGGCTAAGTCACCAGGCTTGTCTAAAACAGGACCTGAGGTGACTTTAATACTTACGTCTAACTCATTAGCTAGAATGTGAGCCAAGGTAGTTTTACCTAATCCCGGAGGACCATGAAAAAGCGTATGATCTAGTGCTTCTTCTCTAAGATTTGCTGCTTGTACAAAAACTAACAAATTTTCTAATACCTGATCTTGACCGGTAAAGTCATCAAAGGATAAGGGTCTTAACTTCTTTTCTACGTCAAACTCATCTGAAGTAAAATTAGCGTTAGATGGATCTAGATTTTCATTCATACAAAACAAAGATAAAGAAAAAGCCTTTCTGATAACAGAAAGGCTTTGATATTGTGAAACTCTAATTTGAAATCTCTTTATTCAAAAGGGTTTAATGATGTAATTCTTCTTCACCTTCTTTCATTGGTACATTTTGAGGCACAAAATCCTCGTCATGCCCTGGCTTACTGTAATCGTATGGCCATCTATATACTACTGGTAAAGCTCCTGGCCAGTTACCATGTACATGCTTTACTGGTGCTGTCCATTCTAATGTGTTAGATTTCCAAGGATTTTGTACTGCTTTCTTACCGTAGAACATACTACTAAAGAAATTGTATAAGAATACTATTTGAAAAATACCACCAACAATAGCAAACATAGTAATTACAACGTTAGCGTTTGTAGTATCATCAAATAATGGAAAATTAGAATTGGTATAGTAACGTCTTGGTAAACCAGCCATGCCTATAAAGTGCATAGGAAAAAATACACCATAAGCACAAATCGCTGTTACCCAAAAGTGAAGGTAACCTAGATTCTTATTCATCATTCTACCAAACATTCTTGGGAACCAATGGTAAATACCAGCAAACATACCATAGAGTGCAGATATACCCATCACCAAGTGAAAGTGTGCTACAACAAAATACGTATCGTGTACATTAATATCTAGAGCACTATCACCTAATATAATACCAGTTAAACCACCAGTAATAAATGTAGATACTAAGCCTATTGAAAATAACATAGCAGGGTTTAATTGCAGGTTACCTTTCCATAATGTAGTGATATAATTAAATGCTTTTACCGCTGACGGTATGGCAATTAATAAAGTAGTAAATGTAAATACTGAACCTAAAAATGGATTCATACCCGAGATAAACATATGGTGACCCCAAACAATTGTTGATAAAAATGCAATTGCTAAAATTGAAGCTACCATGGCACGGTAACCAAAAATTGGTTTACGTGAGTTGGTTGCTATCACCTCAGAGGTAATACCTAATGCTGGTAATAATACAATGTAAACTTCAGGGTGACCTAAGAACCAAAATAAGTGCTCAAATAAAACTGGGGAACCACCTTGGTAATGTAATACTTCACCTTGTATAAAAATATCTGATAAGAAGAATGATGTACCAAAACTTCTATCCATTATTAATAATAATACTGCAGATAATAATACAGGGAATGAAATAACGCCAATTACAGCTGTAATAAAGAATGTCCATATTGTTAACGGTAATCTTGTCATAGACATACCCTTGGTACGTAAATTAATTACGGTTACAATATAGTTTAACGAACCTAATAAAGATGAAGCGATAAAGATAGCCATAGAAACTAACCATAAAGTCATACCCATACCAGAGCCACCTTGTGCCATTGGTAACGCAGAGAGTGGAGGATAAATTGTCCATCCGGCTGCAGCTGGACCTGCTTCAACAAATAATGACATAATCATTATAATACTAGATAAAAAGAACAACCAATAAGACACCATGTTAAGGAATCCTGAGGCCATATCTCTAGCACCAATTTGAAGTGGGATTAGTAAATTACTAAATGTACCACTTAGACCTGCAGTTAATACAAAGAATACCATAATGGTACCATGAATAGTAACTAAGGCTAAGTAAATATCTGCGTCCATAACACCACCTGGTGCCCATTTACCTAATAATGCTTCAAACAATAGGTTTGGCTCTTCTGGCCATGCGATTTGCATACGCATCATCATAGACATTAAAACACCGATAACACCCATTATTGTACCTGTTATTAGGTACTGTTTTGCGATCATTTTATGATCTTGACTAAAGATATATTTAGTTACAAAAGTTTCTTTGTGATGATGTACGTCGTGGTCGTCGTGGCCGTGTGTATCTGCTGTTGCTGACATAATCTCTTTAATATTTCTTAAAATGATGTTATTATTAATTTAACGAATTTGCAAAGGTCTTTTGCTCTGCCATCCATGCATCGAACTCTTCTTGTGTTTCCACAATAATTTTCATTTGCATATTGTAATGCGACTTTCCACAAATCTTATTACATAATAGCAAGTAGTCGAACTCATAGAGTAACTCTTGACCAGCCTCTTCAATCTTTTCTTTTTTGGCCTGTCTTAACTTATTAATGTTTAAGACTTTTTCTACTATATCAGGATTAAGCCTCATATCTGCTGTAGTAACAGTTGGAGTAAAGCCAAACTGAGTAACCATACCAGGAACACAGTTCATTTGTGCTCTAAAGTGTGGCATGTATGCCGAGTGTAATACATCTTGAGAACGCATCTTAAATAATATTGGTCTACCTACTGGTAAATGCAACTCCGTTACTATTACATCATCTTGTGCATTAGGATCATCTTCTGCAACACCAAGAATATTAGCTCTGTCTATGTCTATTAATCTAACGTTAGCTTTACCTAACACGTTATCTTCCCCTCCATATCTGGCTTTCCAGTTAAACTGTTGTGCATACAATTCTATGACCATAGGATCTTCATCCTCATCTATATTCATGATGTCATTCCAAGTGAATAAACCATAAATAATTAAACCTGCTAAAACAATAACGGGTATGATTGTCCAGATAAATTCTAACGTGTTATTGTCTGCGTAGAATAAAGCTTTTCTTCCTTTTTCACCTTTATATTTGAAGGCAAAGTAGTGAAGTAAAAACTGCGTAATAGTTTGAACAATAAATATAACTACCATAGAGATAATCATTAAATTGTCTATACCAGGTCCATGCTCGGAAGCAGAATTAGATGTAAGAGGTAAATCACCTAAATACCAAAAACTAGCGATTGTTGTTGCATAAATAAATACCAAGAATGCCATCATTAGGTAACCTTGTAATTTATTGTCTTTATCGTCAGCTACCTGAGTATTTGCTGCTCCTACTTGAGCTAAATCAAAAATCTTAACCATTTGCCATAAGGCAACAGCTACAAAGAGTACAATTATAATAGATAAAAAAGCCGTCATTATCGTTTCTGTTCTAATTTAAAATTAATAATGGAAATTTTCACTTTCCTTTATGTATGGATTTCCTTTAGCAAGTAATGGATATTTACCTAGCGCAGTAAATACAACTAGTAAAAATAGACCACCAAATAATAAAATAGATCCAATTTCTGGTATACCAATAAACCATCTGTCGCCAACTGTTGCTGGCATAATCATGTTAAAGACATCTAAATAATGACCACATAATATTACAACACCTGCCATTACAACAAACCAAGGAATACGTTTGTAATCGCTATTCATTAATAGTAATAGTGGGAATAAGAAGTTCATGGCTACCATACCAAAGAAAGGTAGGTTGTAATCCTCAATACGTGTTACAAAATAAGTAACTTCTTCAGGTATGTTAGAATACCATATTAGCATAAATTGTGAGAACCATAAGTAGGTCCAGAATATACTAATACCAAACATAAATTTAGCTAAATCATGTATATGACTGTCGTTTACAAATTCTAATAAGCCTTTAGACTTTAGATAAATTGTAATCATAGCAATAACGGTTATACCACTTACAAACATACTTGCAAATACATACCAACCAAATAATGTACTAAACCAATGTGGATCTACACTCATTATCCAATCCCAAGACATCATAGATTCTGTATAAATATAGAATACTAAAAATGCTGCAGATATTCTAAAATGCTTCTTAAAGTTAGTATTATCATTTATATCTGCGTTGTCTTGCGCTATAGAGAATTTTCTTGAAAAATGTCTGTAAGTTGCCCAACCTGCAATAAATATTAGACCTCTTATAGTAAACCATGTAAGGTTTAACCAACTTTCTTTACCTTGAATAAGTTCATCATGCGCTACAACATCTGGATCCATCCAAATAAAAATATTGAAATGTCCAATGGTACCAGAGGCAAAAGCAATAGCTAAAACTATTAATCCGCCAGGTAATACATAAGCTGTAATCCCTTCCATGACTCTAAATAAAACAGGAGACCATCCTGCCTGAGCTGCAAATTGAATAGCATAAAATGCTAATACACCTAATGCAATCATAAAGAAAAAGAAAGCAGCTACATACATCGCGGACCAAGGTCTGTTGTGTATTTGGTGTAATACATGCTCTTCGTGAGACATTTTATGTTCTTCTACATCGTGATCTGAATGAGCCGTATCTGCATGTGCATCATTTGAATGTGATGCTGAGTCAGCATGCGCTTCTGCATGTTCTTCACCGTGGCCTTCTGATGCATGGTCATCACCATGATGAGATTCGCTAGCTAATAGCTCTTTTACATCGTTAACATCTTTTACCTGGTGAGAATCCCAAAAACCATAACCTACACCTAATGATCCTAAAACCATTAAAATGATAGCGCCTAATTTTAATCGATTTGAAATTTTATATTCCATTTATATAATCTTTATCTAAATCTTACTTGTTTAAATCAGCCTTTAATTTCTCTACGTAAGCAACTACTTGCCAACGTTCGTTTTCACTAAGTTGGTTCGCATAAGAACCCATAGAGTTTTTACCATAGTATATTGTATGATAAATACTACCAACTGTAATATCTTTATCTGCGTAGCTTCCAGGAATAATTAATTCCTTTTTTGCTAACATACCGTCTCCAGCACCTTTATTTCCATGACATATTGCACAGTAAATGTTGTACAAAGGGCCTGCAACGTTTTCATCTAACTCTGCAGTAGCGATAGGGTTTATTAAATTTGCCTTGGCAAACTCATAACCTTCTGTATTATTCTCTATTTCAAAAGGCATAAAATCACCTCTTGGAATAGTTCCATCTGCAGGTAGCTGTGCTTCTATACCACCTTTAAATATATTAGACTCTTGGTAGGTTTCATAACCTATAGACTCGTACATATTAGGCATATATTGATAGCTTCGACTTGATTTTTTGTTACAAGACACTATACTTAATAGCATTACTAATACTACCGTTAATTTAAATGTAGCTTTCATATTAATGTGCATCTTCTTTATCAATAATATTAATCTCAACAGCACCAGTTTCTTTAAGTAGAGCAGCTAATGACGCTTCATTGTCATGTATTGCTATTTCCATTAAAAAATGATCATCCGTAGTTCTAGGATCCGGATTCTCAGCTTTCTTAAATGGCCACATTCTACTTCTTAAATAAAATGTTATTACCATTAAGTGTGCTGCAAAGAATACCGTAAGTTCAAACATAATAGGTACAAACGCTGGCATGTTTTCTAAATAACTAAAGCTTGGTTTACCACCAATATCTTGTGGCCAATCTTGTATCATTATATAGTTCATCATTACTGTTGCAACAGTAATACCGATACAACCATATAAAAATGCTGTTATTGCTAAACGTGTAGGTGCTAAGCCCATTGCCTTATCTAGTCCGTGAACGGGAAAAGGTGTATATATCTCTTCAATGTGATGTTTTTCTGCTTTAACCTTTTTAACGGCTAACATCAATACATCATCATCTGTATAAATAGCATGAATTACTTTCGAAGCTTCCATAAACTATATTAGTTATTTAATAAATTTTTAGCTTGCCCTGACCAATCATCACGTTCTGCTCTTCCTGGGAAAGAACTTGTGATTGCATCTAACAAGTCATATTCTTTTTTAGTCATCTTACTTACCTGAAGGAATGTGTAAATACCTATGCTATTTAGCACCTCTTCCATTTTAGGTCCAATTCCGTTAATAACTTTTAAGTCATCTGCGGTTTGTGTTGCTGCATCAAAAGCACCAATAGAACCTAACAGGTCATTTACTTTTGATGAATTATCTTCAGTAGCTGTGCCAGACGATTTTTCAGTTTTGGTATGCATTAAAACAGGGGTTGATGTTCTAGCATCAGATCCTGTACCAACTAAACTATCACCTCGTTCTCTTATAGCTTTGTAACGCTCACCTGAAGACTTTAAAATAGTTTTCACTTCTGCTTGTGCTATTACTGGGAATGTACGTGAGTACAATAAAAATAGTACAAAGAAGAAACCTATAGTTCCAATAAAAATACCGATGTCTACAAATGTTGGAGAGAACATGGTCCACGATGATGGTAAATAATCTCTGTGTAATGAGGTTACAATAATTACAAAACGCTCAAACCACATACCAATATTTACTACAATAGATATAAAGAATGAAAACATAATGCTTGTTCTTAATCTCTTAAACCACATAAACTGAGGTGAGAATACATTACAACACATCATTGACCAATATGCCCATGCGTAAGGACCAGTAGCTCTGTTTAAGAACGCATACTGTTCGTACTCAACACCAGAGTACCATGCAATGAAAAGCTCAGTTATATAAGCTACACCTACTATAGAACCCGTAAGCATAATTACAATATTCATTAACTCTATGTGTTGTACCGTAATATAATCTTCTAGGTTACATACTTTTCTCATAATAATAAGAAGCGTATTTACCATAGCGAAACCAGAGAATATGGCACCTGCCACAAAGTAAGGTGGAAAAATTGTTGTATGCCAACCCGGAATAACTGATGTTGCAAAATCAAAAGATACAATAGTGTGTACAGAAAGTACTAAAGGTGTTGCTAAACCAGCAAGTACTAATGATACTTCTTCAAAACGTTGCCAATCTTTTGCTCTACCAGACCAACCAAAACTTAATAAAGAATATATTTTCTTTTGAAAAGGTTTAACAGCACGATCTCTGATCATTGCAAAATCTGGTAATAAACCTGTCCACCAAAATACTAATGACACAGATAAATACGTTGAAATTGCGAAAACATCCCAAAGTAAAGGTGAGTTAAAGTTAACCCATAAGGAACCAAATTGATTTGGAATAGGCAATACCCAGTATGCTAACCATGGACGACCCATGTGTATAATAGGGAACAAACCTGCTTGAACTACCGAGAAAATAGTCATAGCTTCCGCAGATCGATTAATTGCCATTCTCCATTTTTGACGGAATAATAATAGTACTGCCGAAATTAGAGTTCCTGCGTGACCAATACCAACCCACCAAACGAAGTTAGTAATATCCCAAGCCCAGTTTACAGTCTTATTAAGACCCCAAACACCAATACCAGTAGATACGGTATAAATAATACAACCTATTCCCCAAAGGAACGCGACCAACGCAATACTGAAAACTATCCACCATGCTCTGTTGGCTTGACCTTCTACAGGTCTAGCTACGTCAACAGTAACATCGTGATACGATTTTTCTCCGGTTACTAATGGTCTTCTAATAGGTGCTTCGTAATGAGACGCCATAATTATATAATTGATTCTTTAATTAAATTTATGCTTCAGATGTATTTCTCACTTTTGTGTGATAAATAACGTTAGGTTTTGTACCAACATATTCAAGTAAATGATACATACGATCATCATCTTTTAATGCGGCAATCTTACTCTCTTTATCATTTATATCACCAAATGCCATAGCTCCGTTTCCACATGCTGCTGAACAAGCAGTTTCAAACTCACCATCTTTAATTACTCTACCATCACGTTTTGCATCTAGAATAGTTTTTTGTGTTTTTTGAATACACATAGAACATTTTTCCATAACACCACGAGAACGTACTGTAACATCTGGGTTTAATACCATACGACCTAAATCGTCATTCATGTAATAATCGAATTCATCATTCTTATTGTATAAGAACCAGTTAAAACGACGTACTTTATAAGGACAGTTATTTGCGCAATATCTTGTACCTACACATCTGTTGTATGCCATGTGGTTTTGACCTTGACGACTGTGAACTGTTGCTGCAACAGGACAAACCGTTTCACAAGGTGCATGGTTACAATGCTGACACATTACAGGTTGAAAAACAACTTGTGGATTATCATTAGGATTCTCTAATCTATTGAATGTAGATAGCGAGCCATCACCTTGACCGTCACCAACTAAATAATCTCCTAAACCAAGACCATCTGTTGCTTCTTTTTCAATAATATCTTCAGTAAATGTATCTTCGTGAGAATAGTATCTATCTATACGCAACCAATGCATATCTCTACTACGTCTCATTTCAGACTTACCAACAACTGGCACATTATTTTCTGCATGACATGCAATAACACAAGCTCCACAACCAGTACATGCATTTAAATCGATTGATAGGTTAAAGTGATGACCAATTGAACGATCAAACTCATCCCATAAATCAACATCTGGTGATGTTACTGGTGTTTCTATATGATTAAGAGACACTTCTGGAACTTTATTCCAAACACGTTTACTCTTAGTATTAAAAATTTCTAAAGTCGTTTCTTTAATGATATCACCACGACCCATTAACGTATTATGCAACTGCACACAAGCAAATTCATGCTCGCCTGCTGCTTTTTCTAAACTAACGTCTTGTACTGTATTGAAGTTTTGATATAATGCATAAGCATTAACACCAGTCTTCATTTCGTCTTTTAAAGCTTTAGATGTTCTACCGTAACCAAAGGCCATACCAACAGAACCTTTTGCTTGACCTGGCTGAATAATTACAGGTACATTAGAAACAGTAACTCCATTAACGGTTACATTCACATAACTACCATTAAGTCCGCCATTGGCAACATTTTTGTTAACCAACCCCATAGCATCAGCATCTACTTTAGAAACTGTTACATAGTTATCCCAAGTTGTTCTTGTAATAGGATCTGGAAACTCTTGTAACCACGGATTATTTGCTTGTTGACCATCACCTAAACCAGTTTTGGTATATAAGGTAATTTCCATTTCTGAACCCTTAGCTGAATTCGCTAAAGCCATAGCGGCACTACTTCCTGTTAAAGTAGATGTTTGTTCTGTATCATCAGCGTTAGCATCAGTTGTAATAGTTTCATCTAATGATGATGACGAGATAAAAACACCATCTTGAACTGCTTTATTAAACGAAGCTCCACTAAGTATATCTGCTGTCCAAACTGATTTTAAGTAATCTCTGTAAGAAACGTCATTACCATTCCAAGCTAATAATACATCTTGAAACTGTTTGGTATCAAATAAAGGTCTTATTGTAGGTTGCATCATTGAATAATGCCCTTTTTTCATTTCTACGTCACCCCAAGATTCTAAATAATGTGGTGCAGCAGCTATGTAATCACAATTAGATGATGTTTCGTCTTGCTTTAAAGAAAAAGCAATAGAAATATCTGTTTTAGCTAAACCATCAGCAAAATCTGAAGCGTTTGGCATTGTATACATTGGGTTAACACCATTCATTATTATGGCACCAACTTTACCAGCTTTCATGTCAGAAACTAATTGCATTACTGCTTTATCGCTTCCTTGTCTTGTTTTTAAAGTTGTTTTAGGATCGAATGCCTTACTCTTTAAGTAGGTGTTTAATTCTAAAACTACAGTCTGTGCATTTACATCTTGAATACCTGTAACTACAACGGCGTTACTGCCTGCTCTTTTTAATTGTTGAGCTGCAGACTTAACTGCTGCATTTAGTTCTTCGGAAAGTGAATTACCACCCGCTGAATTACCAGTAACGTAACTATATAATGTAGCTAAAGCTAATTTTTGCTCGCTTGGTTTTAAGGACACACGTTTATCTGCGTTTGCACCAGTTAATGACATATTAGACTCAAACTGAATGTGTCTAGACATTTTACCGTTAGCCGGAATACGCTTTTTTGCGTAGTCTGAATCAAAACCACCTCCTTGCCAATCTCCTAAGAAATCTGCACCTATAGACACAACAGTCATGGCTTTAGAAAAATCGTAATTAGCCATCCCTCTAGTACCGTACATTGCTTGGTAGGCATCTAAAGCAGCAGATTCTGAAATAGCATCGTATACAACGTGGCGTACATTACCGTATTTTTCTTTAAATTCTGCTAGTAATTTGTGTGTAGATGGACTCGCTAAAGTTTGTGTTAAAAAAACAATCTCTTTAGCATCACTAAGTGCATTAATTTTTGAAGTAGTCTCAGACATAAAAGTACTCCAAGAGATTTCAGAGTCACCTTTCATTGGTGATTTTACTCTTAGACTATCATATAATCCTAAGACCGATGCATTAACTCTTGCATTTGCAATACCGTTAGTTGCCGCATCTGTGTTGTTTTCAATTTTAATAGGTCTTCCTTCTCTTGTTTTCACTAAAACACTAGCAAAATCAAATCCGTTTGCAATTGTTGTTGCATAGTAGTTAGCAACGCCCGGAATAATTTCGTTAGGCTGAACTACATAAGGAATTGACTTAATTACTGGGCCTTCACAAGCTGCTAATGAAGCGGCAGCTGTACTAAAACCTACGTATTTTAAGAAATCACGACGCGAGGTAGAAGACGACTCTAAAGACTCTTTATCCCCTAAAAACTCATCTGTTGGAATTGCTTCTACAAATTCGTTTTGTTGTAGCGTCTCAACAATAGAACTATTTTCGTTTAGCTCTTCAACACTTTTCCAGTATTTCTTGTTTGATGACATATAATTTTGAATTACTTCTTATTATTTTTTCTGCTCAACTTCAATTGCTTTCAGCTTCACAGTAACTTTAGATTTATTTACTCTTAATTAGAATTTTCCGACAACTCGGATACTACCAAGATTACGTCTTAGTAATGGCACTTACCACATTCTAATCCACCCATTTGAGCTGCTGTTAATTGCTCAACACCATACTTTTTTGATAATTCTTCGTGAATTTTAGTATAATATTCATTACCCTCAACTTTCACATTTGTTTCTCTGTGACAGTTAATACACCAACCCATTGTTAGTGGTGAATGCTGGTACATAATTTCCATTTCTTCAACAGGACCATGACATGTTTGACACTCTACACCTGCAACAGAAACGTGCTGAGAGTGATTAAAATATGCAAAGTCTGGTAAGTTGTGAATACGTATCCATTTAACAGGACTTGTTTCACCTGTGTACGATTGTGTATCTTCATCCCAACCAACAGCCTTGTAAAGCTTTTGGATTTCAGAGTTATAATCTACACCATACTCATTAATACCTTCTGCTTGTGTAGCATCCGCTACTGCACCAATTGACTTATGACAATTCATACAGATATTTAATGAAGGAATTCCTGAATGCTTACTTACTCTAGCAGATGAGTGACAATACTTACAATCTATTGCGTTTTCACCAGCGTGTATTCTGTGTGAATAATGAATTGGCTGCACAGGCTCGTAACCTTGGTCTACGCCAACTGACATTAAAGAACCGTATACAAAATAAGCACTTGCCAATAAAAATAAAATAGTGGTAACTAAAACTAAAAATTGGTTTTGAGCAAACACTTTCCATAATGGCGTTCTTTTCTCATCTACAACAACATCTATACCTTTAGCATCTGCAAAACGATTAAGGGTTTTATTTACAAGCACTAAAGCACCTGCTAATAAAGCAAACAATAATGCTAATGCACCAAGAATTAATTCATTTGAAGTACTGTCGCCTTGACCACCACCATCTACTGGACCATTATCCACAATAACAGGAGGCGTTGGTTTTGGCTGTGCCGTATAGGCTAGAATATCTGAAATATCTTGGTCACTAAACTGCGGAAACGCAGTCATGGCAACGCCATTATATTCTTTATAAATTTTATTAGCATATGCATCACCAGACTTTATAAGCCCAGCACTATTCTTAATCCACGTATTAAGCCATGCTCTATCTAAACCCTCATCTTCGTAAAGCCTTGCTTCTACATTACGCAAAGCCGGGCCCGTCATTCTCTTATCGAGCTTGTGACACGATGCACAATTTACTCCGTAAAGCTTCTTTCCCTTTTCTGCATCGCCTTCTTGAGCAGTAAGCGAGGACGAAAACGTAAGTAATAAAACGAAACCTAGACTAAGAATTCTTGATGTTAAATTACGGTAAATCACCTGTTTCATATTGTTAGTTGAATTATCTTCTAAACTTTGGTACGATTTTTTCATTAAAAATCTGAAAAAATATGTTCTTTAAATCCTATGCAAAAATAGGATATAAAGTCGATTTTATAAATGTTGACGAACTGTTAATAATCAATTTATAATTATTCTAAATAACATTTTTGTACGATTTTCGTTGAATAACATACCTTTGTATTAAATAATAAAAATATGACATTAAAAATCAAACATTTAGCTTTATCCGTTTTTGCTTTAGGTTTTTCGCTTTGCATAAAAGCACAAGCAGCACAAGTAGTCATTGAACAAGATAAAGATATAGATAAGCTGTTAGAGTATAAAAAAGACATTAAAACGACGACTATTTATAAAATACAAATAGACCAAAGTGTAGATTTAGATATTGCACAAAAAATTAAATCTGACTTTTTAAACGCTTACAATGAATGGCCTGTAAATATCGTTTGGAATACACCAAACTACAAAGTATGGGTTGGTAATTTTGCAACACGCCTTGAAGCAGATAGAGCTTTAGTAAAGGTTAAGAAAAAATACATGTATGCTAATATTTTACAACCCAAAATTGATAAAAATTAATTTTAGCTAATTAAACTAAAAAAGGAGACCAATTGGTCTCCTTTTTTATTGATGTATCTGAAAGTCTATTTCAACTTTTTCTTCACTTCTACCTCTTGGAATGCTTCTATAACGTCACCTTCTTTAATGTCGTTATAACCTTTAATTTGCATACCACAGTCATAACCTTTAGCAACTTCTCTAACGTCATCTTTAAATCGCTTTAAAGCTTCTAATGTACCTGTATGTACTACAACACCGTCTCTTACAATACGAATGCCCGAGTTTCTAAAGATTTTACCATTCATAACCATACAACCCGCAATGTTTCCAATTTTAGAAACTTTAAAGATTTCTCTGATTTCTGCAGTACCTGTAATCTCTTCTTTAACTTCTGGAGATAGCATACCTTCCATAGCGTCTTTAAGATCATTAATGGCAGCATAAATAATTGAGTATGTTCTGATATCAATTTCTTCTTTATCTGCAATCATTCTTGCATTACCAACTGGCCTTACATTAAAGCCTACAATAATCGCGTCTGATGCTGTTGCAAGCAATACATCACTTTCTGTAATAGCACCAACACCTTTATGTATAATGTTAACTTGTATTTCTTCAGTAGATAATTTCTGGAAAGAATCTGTTAAAGCTTCCACAGAACCATCAACATCACCTTTAAGAATAATATTAAGCTCTTGGAAATCACCAAGTGCAATACGACGTCCTATTTCATCTAATGTAATATGACGTTGTGTTCTAACAGATTGCTCACGTTGTAATTGTGTACGTTTTGTTGCAATTTGTTTTGCTTCACGCTCGTCTTGGAAAACATTAAATTTATCACCTGCTTGAGGCGCTCCGTCTAAACCAAGTATAGATACTGGTGTTGCAGGACCTGCTTGTGCAACATCTTGCCCACGCTCATCTTGCATTGCCTTAACTTTACCACTGTTTTTACCGGCTAATACGTAATCACCAACTTTTAATGTACCTGCTTGTACTAAAATTGTAGACACATAACCTCTACCTTTATCCAAATAAGCCTCTACTACTGTACCAACTGCTGGTTTGTTAGGATTAGCTTTTAGCTCTAGTAATTCGGCTTCTAGTAAAACTTTTTCAAGTAATTCTTTTACACCTGTGCCCATTTTTGCAGATATGTCATGAGATTGAATTTTACCACCCCAATCTTCTACCAAAAGGTTCATTTGTGCTAATCCTTCTTTTACTTTTTCAGGATTTGCATCTGGTTTATCTATTTTGTTTATAGCAAATACAATAGGGACACCTGCAGCTTGTGCATGAGAAATCGCTTCTTTTGTTTGTGGCATAATGGCATCATCAGCAGCCACTACAATAATAGCTATATCTGTAACTTGTGCACCACGAGCACGCATCGCTGTAAAGGCTTCGTGACCTGGCGTATCTAAAAATGCGATTTTTTGACCACCTTCTAACTCTACACCATAAGCACCAATGTGCTGTGTAATTCCACCAGACTCGCCAGCTATAACATTTTCTTGACGTATATAATCTAATAAAGATGTTTTACCATGATCTACGTGACCCATAACTGTAACGATAGGCGCACGCTCTATTAAGTCTTTTGGATCATCAATTATATCTTCAATAGATTCTTCTATATCCGCAGTAATAAATTCTACACCATAACCAAACTCTTCAGCAACTATTGTTAATGTTTCTGCATCTAACCTTTGGTTCATGGTCACCATCATGCCTAATGACATACATGCTGAGATAACTTGAGTTACACCAACTTCCATCATAGTAGCCATTTCACTTACAGTAACAAATTCTGTAACTTTAATGGTTTTACTCTCTGCTGCTGCAATTTCTTGATCAACTTCTGTTTGTTGACGGTGTTGATCTCTTTTCTCTCTTCTATATTTTGCACCTTTACCTTTATTAGACTTACCTTGAAGTTTTTCTAAAGTTTCACGAATTTGTTTTTGAACATCTTCTTCAGTTGGCTCCTCTTTTACAACTTTAGGTCTTGCTGGTGCACCAGGTCTTCCTTTACCACCACCTCGTCTGTTATCAAAATTTGGTCTAGGAGCTGTAGTATCACCGGCTTTACTAATTCTACGTCTTTTGCGCTTATTAGCATCACCTGCTGCTGGCTTATCTTCTTTCTTCTTTTTAGGTTTATTAAATTGAGAAAGATCTATTTTTTTACCTGTAGTTACAGGGCCAGTAAGTTTTTTGTACTGTGTTTTTAAAGTTTCTTCTACAGGCTCAGTTGGTGCAGTAGGTTCTTCTTTTTTAGGGGTTGCTTTTACAGGAGGCTTTTTGGCATCTAATTTACCAACCTTTTCAATTTCAGAAATTCTGGCCACTTTTTCAACTTTCTCAACCTTAGTAATTTCTACTTTAGGTTTTTCAGCTTCTTTTTTAGGGGCTTCTTTCTTTTCTACTTTTGGCGCTTCCTTTTTCTCAACTTTAGATTCGGGTTTAACCTCAGCTATTTTAGGCTCTTCCTTCTTTTCAATCTTAGGTTTTTTATCTAAGTCAATTTTACCTACTTGCTTTGGCCCACTCAATTCAGCTTTAGCCTTAACGACAGCAGCTTCTTTTATAACCTCTTGTTTCTTTTGCTTTTCCTCAATTTCACGTTCGCGCTTTACGCGAAGCTCTTCTTTTTCTTTGAGTTTAGCCTCACTTACTTCCTGAGCTTTTTCACGTTTAGTTGCATCTGTCTGAAATTCATCAGATAGCGTATCATAAACCTCTTGTGAAATTTTAGTATTTGGACTTTTCTCTATTTCTACGCCTTTGGATTCTAAAAAATCCACAGCGCGATCAATAGAGATATTTAACTCCCTTAATACTTTATTTAATCTTGTTTGAGCCATAAATTGCCTGTAAAATAACTTAAATATATAGTATACCTATTCAACTTCAAAATGTATAAACAACATTTTAAAAATTTAAGACGGTATTATTCTTCAAATTCTTCGCGTAGAATTCTAATAACTTCTACGATTGTTTCTTCTTCTAAATCTGTACGCTTCACTAAATCAACAACATCTTGTTCTAAAATACTTTTTGCAGTATCTAAACCAGCTTTGCTAAATTCTGCAATAACCCACGCTTCAATTTCATCAGAGAATTCTTTTAATTCTACATCCTCTTCTGCACCTTCTCTAAATACATCAATCTCATAACCTGTAAGCTGGCCTGCTAAACGAATGTTGTGGCCGCCTCTACCAATGGCTTTAGATACTTCTTCTGGTTTTAGTAAAACCTCTGCACGCATCGTTTCTTCGTCTAACTTAAGCGATGTTACTCTTGCCGGACTTAAAGCTCTGGTTACAAATAATTGAATATTGTTTGTGTAATTAATTACATCGATGTTTTCGTTACCTAACTCACGTACAATACCATGAATTCTTGAACCTTTCATACCAACACAAGCACCAACAGGGTCAATTCTATCATCGTAAGAATCTACTGCTACTTTTGCTTTTTCTCCTGGAATACGAACCACTTTTTTAACGGTAATTAAACCATCAAAAACTTCTGGAATTTCTTGTTCAAATAATTTCTCCAAAAACAATGGTGATGTTCTAGACATTACTATTGCTGGCTTGCTACCTTTTAATTCTACACTTTCAATAATACCTCTTACGTTTTCTCCTTTTCTAAAGAAATCTGAAGGAATTTGTTTATCTTTTGGAAGTATAATTTCATTACCATCATCATCTAACAAAATTATTGCTCTATGACGAATATGATGCACCTCTGCTGTATATATTTCGCCTTCTAATTCCTTAAACTGCTTATATATATTTGTATTATCGTGCTCATGAATTTTAGAAATTAAGTTTTGTCTTAATGCTAATATTGAACGTCTTCCTAAGTCTATAAGCTTCACTTCTTCTGCAACATCTTCACCAACTTCAAAATCTGGTTCTATTTTTTGTGCTTCAGATAATTCAATTTCTTGATTTGGCTCTTCTACCTCACCGTCTGCAACAACGATACGGTTTCTCCATATTTCTAAATCCCCTTTATCTGGATTTATAATAATATCAAAGTTATCGTCATCACCATACTTCTTCTTCAATGCATTACGTAACACATCTTCAAGAATCGCCATAAGCGTAACTCTGTCTATTAACTTGTCGTCCTTAAATTCTGAAAATGATTCAATTAACGCTACATTTTCCATAATTAATCGTGAATTAAAATTTTATTTTAACTTTTGCTTCTTTAATATTCTCAAAAGTAATATTAGCTTCTTTCGTTACTGTTACTTTTCCTTTTCCTACTGGTTTTGGCTCTCTTGTTTTCCACTTTAAAACCACACCTTCGTCGTTTGCACTAATAAGTTCACCTTCTAAATTTTGATGATCTAAAGTACTCACTTCTAAATTTCTACCTATATGTTTTTGATACTGTCTAGGCAATGTTAGAGGTGTTGCTGCACCACATGATAGTACTTCTAAAGAAAAATCGAACTCTTCTCTATCTATATTATGCTCTATAGCTCTACTTATAAACATACAATCTTCAACCAATACACCATCATCACCGTCTATTACAATTTGAATAGCGTTATCACCAGACAAACTAAAATCTATTAAAAATAAATCTTGTCTTTCGTCTAACGCAGCTTGTAATTGGTCTTCTACTATTTTCTTGAACATTTCTTGATAAAAAAAGAGAGGACTTTTCGTCCTCTCGCATATTTATTTTTGTAAACAACGGTGCAAATATAAGAT
The DNA here is from genome assembly GCA_028383925.1 of Winogradskyella sp. Lineage (GTDB taxonomy): Bacteria > Bacteroidota > Bacteroidia > Flavobacteriales > Flavobacteriaceae > Winogradskyella. The sequence continues at coordinate 11,916 of JAOEWO010000019.1, read as the reverse complement.
ATTTTTATTGATTTTTCAAAGCTTCCTTAAGTTGAATTATTTTCTTAACTTTATAAGACTAACTATTAATTGATAAATATGAAGAAAATACTCGTTCCTACAGACTTTTCAGAACAGGCAGAAAATGCCTTAAAAGTTGCCGCAATGTTAGCTAAGAAGCATAATGCAGCCATTTATTTATTGCATATGATGGAAATACCAATGCAACAAATAGATCCTGGCAGTACGTATAGTGATGTGCCTGAAGCGTTGTTTTTTATGAAACTAGCTCACAAAAGGTTTGAAGATTTAATGAAAAGTGATTACCTAGAAGGTATTACGGTGCACGAAACCGTTAAAACTGATATTACGTTTAACAAGATTAAAGATTCTTGTAAAGAATTTAATATAGATTTAATTGTAATGGGCTCTCATGGCGCATCTGGTCTAAAAGAAATGTTTGTAGGCTCTAATGCAGAAAAAGTCGTAAGAACGTCTGACGTGCCTGTACTTGTTATTAAAAATGAGCATTCGCAATTTAATGTTTCAAGATTTGTGTTTGCTTCTGATTTTAAAAATGATAACAAAAAAACATACGAGCAGGCAGTGGCTTTTGCTGAAGCTTTTGATGCAGAAATTTATTTATTAATGGTAAATACTGCAAATAATTTTTTAACAACATACGAGGCTAAATCTAGAATTACTGATTTTATATCTAGCCAATCGTTTAAAAATTATTCCATTCACATTCATAATGACACTTCTTTAGAAAATGGTATTTTAAATTTCTCAAAAGATTTAGATGCCGATTTAATTGGCATAAGTACTCATGGCCGACAAGGTATAGCACACTTTTTTAATGGCAGTTTAAGTGAAGATTTAGTAAACCATGCTAAACGACCTGTAATTACTTTTAAAATTTAAAGGAGATCAATTAAGCATATAAAAAAAACCTAATCTTTCGATTAGGTTTTTTTGTTGGCCCACTAGGTTTCGAACCTAGACTCTTCTGCACCAAAAACAGATGTGTTACCAGTTACACCATAGGCCAATCTCTTAAATTGAGTTTGCAAATTTATAACAAAGTTTCACTTAAGCAAAAAAAAACAGTAAAATAATTGAAATAACTTAACGTTAACTTAAAAACGTAGGCTATACCGTAATAATTAGTAAATTCGCTTGCGCTAACAATAACGTTTTTCATGACAGATTTTAACTTTAAAAAGTGGAACACCGTTTTAGGGTGGATAGCTTTTACCGTAGCATTTGTAGTATATGCTCTTACTATTGAACCCACCGTAAGCTATTGGGATGCTGGTGAATATATTTTAACATCGTCTAAGTTACAAGTTGGACACCCACCTGGAGCACCACTTTTTCAGATGATGGGTGCTTTTTTCTCTGTATTTGCTTTAGAGCCTTCTCAAATAGGCATGATAATGAATATGATGAGTGCCGTGTCTAGCGCATTTACTATTCTCTTTATGTTTTGGACCATTAGCATACTGCTTGTTAAACTTACTAAGTACAAAAAAGATAGTAATACAAGTAAAGGTCATGCGATTTTAGGAAGTGCTTTAGTTGGTAGTTTAGCCTTTACGTTTACCGATTCATTCTGGTTTAACGCTGTAGAAACAGAAGTCTATGCCATGGCAACGCTTATTATGTCCGTAATGTTTTATTTAGCTCTACGTTGGGAACAAGACATGCACAAACCAAGAGGTAACCGATGGTTAATTTTAATAGCCTTTGTTATTGGCCTTTCGTTTGGAGTACACTTTATGGGCTTACTAACCATACCTGCTATTGGCCTTATTTATTATTTTAAAAATTACAAAACAGTTACAGTTAAAGGTTTTATAATTGCCAATATAGTGTCTGCTGCAATACTTCTTTTTATATTTAAATTATTACTTCCAACAACACTTAAACTGTTTGGCTATCTCGAAGTATTCTTTGTAAACTCTATTGGTTTACCGTTTAATTCTGGTACTATAATTACAGCACTACTTGTTATTGCGCTGTTCTATTTTGGACTAAATTATACGCGTACCAAAGGCTTAAAACACATTAACACACTCGTGTTATGCCTTATGTTTATTTTTATTGGTTTTTCTTCATGGATGATGTTACCAATTAGAGCAAACGCCCATGTTATTATAAATGAAAACGATCCTTCTGATGCTAGAGAATTATTAGCTTATTATAATTTAGAACAATACCCTGAGACACATTTATTTTTTGGGCCTCAGTTTACTGAAATTTACTCTGGTCAGGATGAAGAAAATGCATTTGTAGATGACAAGAAAAATTATGAGCGAAATAAAGAAACTGGCAAATATGAAATCATAAACGATTGGAAAGAGAGTAAACAAAATTATAACCATAAACATGCGGCACTGTTACCAAGAATGTGGAGTAGCGAACATGCTAAAAACTATATGATGTTTACAGGTCTTATAGATTTTAAAGTAGATCCAAGCTTTCAAACTAGTCAATATAACGAAGCTTTTAATGCTGGTTTAACAGATGAGCAAGCACAACAATACGCTTTACAACAAAAGAGACAAATAGATCAGGTTATTAATGATTTTAGAATGCGAGTTGCCAAAGGTGAAATTGATTATGAAGGTTATGATAAATTTCTTAGAACTTATGGGCAGCAATATTTAGAAATAGAAAAACCATCTGCTATTGATAACGTTATGTACATGTTTCAATACCAATTTGGCTATATGTATTGGCGTTATTTTATGTGGAATTTTACCGGAAGACAGAATGATGTACAAGGTAAATATGACGATTTTAATGGCAATTGGATATCCGGTATTAATGCTATAGACCAATTACATATTGGCATATCTCAAGATAATTTACCAGCAGACGTATTAGAAAATAAAGCTAGAAACACCTATTATTTTTTACCCCTAATATTAGGTTTAATTGGCTTCTTATTTTTATTATTTAGTGATGCCAAACGCTTTTGGGTGTTATTAGTATTCTTTTTACTTACTGGTATCGCCATACAGTTTTATACTAATGTTAGACCGTTTGAACCTAGAGAACGCGACTATTCTGTGGTAGGCTCTTTTTATGTCTTTGCTATATGGATAGGCTTCGGCGTTTATGCCATTTATGATTCTTTAAACTCTAGAATTAAAACCAAGCTTTTAGCACCTACGATTACCTTAGCATGTTTAATTATTGTGCCTGGTGTTTTAGCGGCAAATAACTGGGATGACCATGATAGATCTGGTAAATACACAGCTAATGCTATGGCTAGAAAATATTTAGAATCTTGTGCACCAAACGCCATATTGTTCACCATTGGAGATAACGATTCGTTCCCATTATGGTATCTACAAGAAATTGAAGGAGTACGTACAGATGTTAGAGTGGTAAATACAAGTCTTTTTCAAACAGATTGGTATATAGACCAAATGAAACGTAAAGCTTACGAAAGCGACCCAATACCATCACAATTAGTGCACGAGCAATACAGAGCAGGCACAAGAGATGTTATTATTTACAAAGAAATTAATGATAAAATTGCTAGCGATACACTAGATATTAATTCATTTATGGACTTTGTTTCCAGCGAAAAACCAAGTACTAAGCTTAAATATGTTTTAGAAAAACGTGGTGAGGACCCTAACAGATACCCTAAGTATTTACAGAATACTAATTATTTTCCTACTAAAAATATTAGCATTCCGGTTAACAAAGAAATAGTACTTAAAAATGGCATTGTAAACCCTAAAGATGCAGCTAAAATAGAGGATAACCTTTTTACTACAATTGGTACAAATTCTATTTATAAGAATCGTCTATTAATGTTAGACATTGTCGCTAATAATAATTGGGAACGCCCTATTTATTTTACAGGTGGTGCATTTGGTGCTGAAGATTATATTTGGCTAAAAGACTACCTTCAACTAGATGGTATGTGCTATAAACTAGTGCCTATAAAAACGGCAGTAGATAAAGCCAACCCTTACGATATGGGGCGAGTTGACGCAGATTTAATGTATGAAAAAGTAAAAACATGGAACTGGGGCGGAAGCGATGAAGATATCTACCATGATATTGAAACCCGAAGAAACAGTATTACCTACAGAGGCAATATTGCAAGATTAATAGAACAGCTAATTAATGAAAATAAACTAGATAAAGCTGAAGAAATGGCTGATTTAGCCATGCAAAAAATGCCTGTAGATAAATTTGGGTTTTACTCATTATTAGAACCTTACATTAGTGCTTATTATGAAGTTGGCAACCTAGAAAAAGGAAGAAAACTCTATAAAGATGTTACCATTAAATACCAAGAAAATCTAAGTTATTTAAGTACCCTTTCTTTAGAAAACCAAAGCCGTTTAATAGAGGAAATTTATACAGATATTCAACGTTACAGAGCGCTTGTAGATTTTTTGGTTATTTATAATGATGAAGATTTTGCTTTAGAAGAAAGTAGAAAGTTTAATAATTATTTAAAACTATTTGACCCCTTAATGGGACCAACAGAAGAGGAAACACCTGTGCGACGCGAAGATTTAGATCTTAATTCTATACTAAGAGATAGTACGGCTATTTCACCTGAAAATTAAAATAGCGTATGCAAATCATTCCAGCTAAAACACCTGGTTTTGTAAAGACATTATTTCCTAGTTTTGTCTGGAATGTTAGCACAACAGACCCCATTATTTACTTAACTTTTGATGATGGCCCAACACCAGAAATCACAGATTGGGTATTGCAAACGTTAGACAGCTATAATGCTAAGGCTACATTTTTTTGCATTGGCAATAATATTAATAAACATCCTGAGATTTTTGAGCGCATACTTAAAAATAAACATGCTATTGGTAATCATACCTACAACCACTTAAAAGGGTGGAAACATAAGACCAAAAATTATATAAAAGATGTTTTATTAACAGAAGCCATAATTACTTCTAAAAGTTTAAAAATAAACCCCGAAATAGAGTCTAACAAAAAACTCTTTAGACCACCTTACGGAAAATTTAAAGTAAAACAGAGTAAAGAAATACTCAAATTAGGATACAAAATTGTACTATGGGATGTTTTATCTTACGATTGGGACAAATCTGTAAGTAACGCAACCTGCTTAAATAATATTACCTCTGCAGCAAAAGAAGGCAGTATCATCGTTTTTCATGACAGTATAAAAGCATCATATAACTTAAAGAAAGTACTACCTCAAGTTTTAGAACATTATAGCGCAAAGGGGTTTAAATTTAAAGCAATTACACTTTAAATAACCCAATGTTTATTCTAATAAAATGCACATCTAATCGTCCATTTTTCGGTTAACAATTAAAAGTTTGTATTTAGAAGGATTATTTTAGTTTCTAAATAGTTCTCCATACTATTTTTATCACCTCAAAAACGCGCTAACTGATTTAGATTGTATATTGTAAACAAGTTACACAAAGGTTTTAAATATAATCTTGAATAACACCTATAATAGTATCAGCATCTTGAGCACCACTATGACGCCATTTCATCTCACCCTTTTTGTATATAATTAAGGTTGGCAGTCCTTTAACACGTAGAGCCTCTGCTAAATCCTTGTTTTTATCAACGTCGATTTTAATAACTTTAGCTTTGTCTCCCAACGCAGCAGCAACATCTCTTAGTACAGGATGCATTGCAACAGACTCATCATTCCAATCTGTATAGAAGTCTAATAGGACAGGTATTTCTATATCTATTAATTCCCCAAATTTTGACATACATTATAGTTTTTAGTCAAACATATTACTTAAAGCTACTTACGTTTTAGACAAAAAGCCTTAGTAAGTTGTGCGCTAGTTATATAAAAATACGCATTTATAAATAATTAAACAGGTTTCTTTCCTTTTTTGAGCTCAATCACAGTAATTTCTGGCCAAATACCAACACGACCCGGAAAAGCCAAATAACCAAACCCTCTATTCACATTTATATATTGACCTAATTCTTTATAAATACCAGCCCAATGTTTGTAACGCCATTTTACAGGACTCCATTTAAACCAGCCTGGTATTTCAATACCAAACTGCATACCATGTGTATGACCACTTAGTGTTAAATGATAGTGGTAGTAATCATTAATGACTTCTTCATTCCAATGGCTTGGATCGTGACTCATCAGTATTTTAAAATCGTCTTTATCAACCTTGCTTGATGCCTTTTTTAAATCTCCAGCTTTTTTAAAACCACCTATGCCCCAATTTTCTACTCCAATTAAAGCGATACGTTCCCCATCTTTCTCTATAAATCTATTTTCGTTTAGCAGTAAATCAAAACCTATATCTTTTTGTAGTGCTTTTAAATCTTCAAGATTTTGCTGTTTCGCTTCTTTTGAACTCCAATTGATATAATCACCATAATCGTGATTTCCTAAAACAGAAAACAAGCCATCCTTTGCTTTTAATTTTTTAAACATATCTATAAAAGGATCCATTTCACTAGCCTTATTATTTACCATGTCACCTGTAAATAGTATAACATCAGAGTGTTGCTCATTAATTAAATCTATGGCATAGCTCACCTTTTCTACATTATCAAAACTACCAGAATGCACATCGCTTATCTGAGTGAGTTTATAACCATCAAAAGCAGTAGGTAAGTCTTCAAAATGAAGCGTGTATTTTAAAACCTTAAAATTATACTTCCCTTTATACATACCATAAAGTATAGATACAAAAGGCACAGCCGCAACACCAAGCGCAATTTTACTGATAAATTTTCGCCTTTCTGGTACATGCTTAATAGTTGTACTAGAGCCACCATCTTGCATAAAATAACTATACAAACCTTGTGGAAGTCTCAAAACATCTTCACCAAACATTATAGCTATTACCAACACTTTTGGCACAACCAAAGCTATTAGCAAACCAACGGCTAAAGAATTAGATTGAGAAAAACCATTACTACGACTAAAACTATAAAACTGAATTATAAAATTGCCAACTATAACCAAAGTAAATAGCCAATAAAAAGCATACCACCAATTACTTTTTGTAATAGTTCTAAGCGATTGAAAAGCATAAAAGTCTGCTATACCTATTAAAACTATAAAAATTACCCAACGAATCATATGCGTTATTTAAAAATTAAAGATAAACATAAGGTCTGCCGCTTATCTTATGAAAGTGTTAAAGGTTTTTAGCTCTAAATCTTCAAGTGATTCTGTCTCAGTTTTAAAATGAATTATAATTTTTTCATTTGGAAGCATATCAAAGAAATTATCTGAAAAATGACCTTTTGCCTTTGTGTGTAAAAAGACGTCTTTTTGAAGTGTTTCACTTTGTAACTCTATATCAAAACCGTCCTTAGTTTTTGTAATTATTGTTTTAATTTTAGCGATTTTAAGATTTAAATCTTTTGGCTTTACTAAGTAATACAATGCTTGTTTATTATTAAATTTTGAAACCAAAACCACTTCATCCTTCTTAACCTGAATTCTACTTAAATCTAATTGATGTTTTACCGCACTAGAATTTGGCATAGTCTTTACCAATTGAGAATCTTCCCAAACCGTATTACCATTAAAATCTATTAACTTAAGTTGAAGATTTCCTTCTACTGAAGTCCTTTCATCATTAACAATCCACGTTTGTAGAATCTCATTTTCAATTTTTAAAGACACCAAAATATTATCAAAACTTCGTTTGGTTTTGTAGTGTAAGGCTTTCCAATTCCCAAAATAATCAATGCTACTCCAAGACACCGAAGGCCAACAATCATTGAGCTGCCAATAGAGCGTTCCCATATTATAAGGTTTTGCTCGTCGTTGCGCTTCAATACCTTTGGTAATTCCGTAGGCTTGCAATAGCTGACTCATATACACATAATCTTCTGCACTTCGACTCGCTTCGACTTCGCTCAGCGACCAACCCTCAGTGTAAGCCTTAGGAACAGGAAAATCGCGTTTCATATAGGTATCAATCAATTCGAAACCGCGCACATGTTTTTGATGATTTTTAAAACCTTCAGAAGACATCTCTACACTATCACTTTGATTGATAAAACGAATCGTTTCATAGCTCGGAAACGACTGAAACCCGAACTCACTCATAAAACGTGGTACGTTGTCTTCTAAATGTTCAAATGGGTAGGCATCGTGCCAAATCCACCAATCGTGTGCATCACCTTCGGTTTTATATTTAGTGTTTCCTCTTCCGTATTTTGGCGACGTTTCCCAATAATCTGTATCCGAAAATTTAGCAACTGTATTTGGTAAAATCGAGTCAAATACTTTGAGATAATTATTCCAAATTTCGGATTTCTCTGCTTCACTCCTATCGGCTTGCCAGCCCCAACGATGCCAACCTTCCGAGTTTTCATTATTACCACACCATAAGGCAATTGATGCGTGGTTTCGAAGTCGTTTTACATTGTCTTCTGCTTCTTGTTTTACGTTCTCTAGAAAATCTACATCACCAGGATACATGGCACAGGCAAACATAAAATCTTGCCAAACCAAAATGCCTTTTTCGTCACATAAATCGTAAAAGATGTCATCCTCGTAAATGCCACCTCCCCAAACTCTGAGCATATTCATATTGGCATCAACCACATCGTTTAATAATTTTTTATAATGTTCGTCCGTAACTTTATTTTGAAAACTATTTTGCGGAATATAATTCGCCCCTTTTGCATAAACAGGTACCTCGTTGACTTTGAAATAAAAGGATTCTCCTATGCTGTCTTTTTCGGTGACTAGTTCAATGGTTCTTAATCCTTTTTTTACTGAAATACTGTCTAAGATTTTATTCCCATCCTTTACTATAACTTTAATATTATATAAATAAGGTTTCCCTAGATTGTGTGGCCACCAGAGTTTTGGATTTTTGATTTCAAATGGTATTATATGTGGGCTATATTGAAATTCGTCTTTAGAAACAGCAATTAATGAATCATTAACTAATACATCGAACGAATACCCCTCTGTTTTACTATTTGAAAATTCAACTTGAACCGCAAGTTTAGCAATAGAATCATTCAATTTAGTTTGGTGAATAGAAGCGTCATTAATTTTCCCATCATTCCAAGCCACCAATTTTATGGGTCTCCAAATCCCAGAAGTATTTAACTTCGGTCCCCAATCCCAACCATATTGAAATTGGGCTTTTCGTGTAAAAATGCGTTCGCCTTCTGGCAACTCATAGACTAGTTTTTCTTTTTCTGCGTCTTCAAATTTTGAAGTCGATTCAAATAAAATTCTAAGTTCGTTTTTTGGTTTTAAGAGCGACTTTATATCTGCATTCCATACTCTAAACGCATTATTGGTTTTTAGAATTAAACTATCATTTAAAAATACCGATGCATACGTATCTAAACCTTCAAAATTAAGGTCTATGTTTTTCTTTTGAAGGATTTTTTTATCTAAAGAGACTATGGTTTTGTATTCCCAATCGACTTCAGAAATCCACTGAACATCTTTTTCGTTATCTCCAATAAATGGATCTTCAATGCGTTTGTGATCTAATAAATCGGAATGCACATTACCAGGAACGGTTGCTGATTGCCAAACCGAATCTGTTACTTTTTTGAATTGCCAATCGTTATGCAAATCTATTGTTATAGGCACATCGTGTTTTGGGTTGCAGCTTGCTAATAGAAAAATAGAACCCAATAAAAGAGTTCTCGATACAATTTTTCGTGCCTCAAAATCACTCGAACTGACATTAGGATTAAATTTTAATCTTAAAAATAAAAAGACCTTGAGTGTACTATATCGCATCTAAAATGGCTTTAATTTTTTGAGGATCAGAATAGGTTAATGGTAACGAAAACAGTGTATCATCGGCTTTAATTGTAGTCGAAGCTGACGCGTGAATTTCATCTAAACCAGCGGCTTTAAATTTAGCTGCATTTTTTGCCGAAACACCTCCTCCTACTAAAATCGTGACTCTGCCGTTTGATATTTTATTGAGTTCTTTTATTAAATCTATACCTAGTTCTGCTGATGTTTCTTGTCCAGACGTTAATACGCGATCTATTCCTAAATCTATTAATTGTTCTAAAGCTTCTTTTGGATTGGCAACGGCATCAAAAGCCCTATGAAACGTAAATGCTAAAGGTTTTGATAATTCTACAAGTTCTATTGTTCGTTTTAAGTCTATGGTTTTATCAGCATTTAAAACACCCGAAACTATACCTTGACAACCTAAATCTTTACAGAGTTGAATGTCATTTTTCATGGTTTTAAATTCAGCATCTGAATACACAAAATCACCACTTCGTGGTCGTATTAAAAAGAATACAGGAATCTCTAAATTTTCAATCACTTGTTTTAATAAACCATACGAAGGTGTAATCCCTCCAACGGAAAGTTCTTGGCATAATTCTATGCGATGTGCACCTGCTTCTTGAGCATTTTTTGCAGATTGGTATGAGTTGGCACAGATTTCTAATTTCATCTTTAGTTATTGCGTAGGCAGGAATCTTATTAATTAATTACTTTAATTTTTTTAAAACCTACGAGGTTTTAAAAACCTCGCAGGATAACTTACGATTAATATTTTGATTTTTACTATTGGTTATTCTTTCAATTTTAACTTTTACACCCCTAAAGTCCCCTCAAGGGGACAATCTTCCTAAGTTTATTTATAATATTGTCCCCCTTGAGGGGATTTTAGGGGTGTTCTCAGTTCACAATAATCTCATCAATAAAAGTCCATATTGCCAGCTCCTCTGAAGGCAGGACTCTCTTTTTTAATACCTACAAGGTTTTAAAAACCTTGCAGGATAACTTACGATTAACATTTTAATTTCAAACCTTTCAGGCTTTAAAAATCCGAAAAGGTCACCAAAAGTCCCCTCGAGGGGACAATCTTCCTAAGTTTATTTATAATATTGTCCCCTTGAGGGGATTTTAGGGGTGTTCTCAGTTCACAATAATCTCATCAATAAAAGTCCATGCTTTATTGCCAGCTCCTTGTTTGCCTTCTTCAATTGTACCATAATTTGGTATCTTTAAAGTGACCTGTTTTACTTTTACATCTAAATTTTTTGGTGTTACAAAATCATAATTAAACTCTGTGATTATATGTTCAGTTTGACTTTCAAGTTGTATGCTGTCAGTAACAATAGAACCATCATCAAGAATGAATTCAAGATAAATTTGCTTTGGAGCATAAATCCATTGTCCGTTTCCGTTATGAAAGCGTGTTGAGATTCTATTTATTTCTGTTACTTCACCAAAATCAATGGTGACTTTAATGTCTTCACCAGAAAACCCTAACCATTCTTTATCACCAAATCTTGTGTTACTTCCATTAATACCATTTATTAAACCTTCTGGTCCGCTTCCCATATAAGCTTTGCTTGGCTCTTTGCTAATAGTGATATTCTTGCCAACTGCTTTATGTAAATTAATGTCTTGAATAAAAATCTTACCAAGTCGTTTTTCAGCATTAAAAGCAGCCACTTTTAAAACTGTACTTTTTATAATAGGAATTTTAGTCGTGTACACTTCTGAACTTATTATAGGTTCTGATCCATCTGTGGTATAACGAATTATTTTGCCTTCGGTAACAGTGTTCAATTCAAAATAAGGTTTTCCATTTTCCGAAACTAATTTGCCTTCAATCTCATACAAATGATTCGCATAATTAATATCTAGCGCCTCTAATCGCTTATGAAAATGTTCTAATCGCGACACAAAATTTTTATAGTTTTTTTGATCTGGTTGCGACCAAGCCACTTCGCTCATAGCGAGCATTCTGGGAAAAGCCATGTATTCTACTTGTGCTTCAGTTGGCATATATTCTGTCCAGATGTTGCCCTGAACTCCCATTATATATTTAGCTTCTTCTGCTGTTAATTCTTCAGGAATCGGATTAAAATCATAGACTTTCTCTAAGGGTAAAAACCCTCCAATTGCCAATGGTTCTTTATCATTGTCAGATTGGTAATAATCAAAAT
>JAOEWO010000018.1 GCA_028383925.1 Winogradskyella sp. | reverse complement strand
AGGCTTAGTAACCGCTAAAGAAGTAGCCAAAGCTATCCATGCAGATAAGTATGGTATTTTAGGTACATTTTTTGGTTGGGTGTTAATGAAGGTTCTTAAAATTTCTACATTAAATAAAATCTATAACCGTAATAAACACCTTAACAACCTTGAGTTTTTAGATGGTATTTTAGATGAATTTCAAATTAAATTCGAAATTCCTGAAGAAGACATGAAACGTCTGCCTAAAGAAGGGCCTTATATCACCATATCTAACCATCCATTAGGTGGTATAGATGGTATTTTGTTATTAAAGTTAATGCTAGAGCAGCGCGATGATTTTAAAATTATTGCCAATTTTCTTTTACATCGTATAGCGCCTTTAAAACCTTACATAATGCCAGTAAACCCTTTTGAAGACAGAAAGGATGCTGCAAGTAGTATTACCGGTTTTAAAAATGCAATTTTACACTTAAGAAAAGGGCATCCTTTGGGTGTGTTTCCGGCTGGTGAAGTGTCTACTTACAAAGACGGTAAACTCGTTGTAGATAAACAGTGGGAAGAGGCTGCGATGAAGTTAATTCAGAAAGCAGAAGTGCCGGTTGTGCCTATTTATTTTCATGCTAAAAATAGCCGCTTATTTTACAGACTTTCAAAAATTAGCGATACGCTAAGAACAGCAAAATTACCATCAGAATTATTAACTCAAAAACGTCGTGTTATTAAAGTAAGAGTAGGGAAGCCTATTTCAGTAAAAAGTCAGAAAGAGCACAGAAGCCTTTCTGAATTTTCAGAATTTTTAAGACGGAAAACTTACATGTTATCTAATACTTTTGAGGATAAGCCTAAAATTTTAGATAACCTTCAATCGCAATTAAAAGTACCAAAACTTCCAAAACGCATTGTAACACCTGTAGATTCAGAAGTTATGATTAACGAAGTAGAAACTCTAAAAGTTAAAGATTGCAGACTCTTAACGAGTAAAAATTATGAAGTGTATTTGGCAGCTGCGTCAGACATACCAAACATTCTTAGAGAAATTGGGCGTTTAAGAGAAATTACGTTTAGAGCCGTTGGTGAAGGTACTAATGAAGCTATAGATTTAGATACGTTTGATACTTATTACCACCATATGTTTTTATGGGATAACGATAAAAAAGTTTTAGCTGGTGCTTACAGAATGGGCCTTGGTTCTAAAATTTTTGAACGTCATGGTATAGACGGTTTTTATTTACAAGATTTATTTAGGTTTGAGCCAGAGCTTTATAAAATGATGAGCCAATCTTTAGAATTGGGTCGTGCCTTTATTATTAAAGAATACCAACAAAAACCAATGCCTTTATTTTTATTGTGGAAAGGTATTGTACATACCACATTACGTTACCCTGAGCATAAATTTTTAATAGGTGGCGTGAGTATTAGCAATCAGTTTTCAAATTTCTCTAAAAGTTTGATGATTGAGTTTATGAAATCACATTATTACGATCCTTATGTTGCCCAATATGTGCATCCTAAGAAAGCATTTAAAGTAAAGCTGAAAGATGCCGACAAAGATTTTGTTTTTGACGCTACTGAGGCCGATTTAAACAAATTTGACAAAATTATTGATGAGGTAGAGCCAGGTGCATTGCGTATGCCTGTACTATTAAAAAAGTATATTAAACAAAATTGTAAGCTCATAGGCTTTAATGTAGATCCTTTATTTAACAATGCCGTAGATGGTTTAATGTATATTAAAATTGCAGATTTGCCTGAGAGTACTGTAAGACCTGTAATGGAAGAATTTCAGGCAGAATTAGAACGAAAATTCATGGATAACCATGATAAGTAATCTTAAAATAGCACTATACCTATTCCCCTTTTTTTGTTTTTCTCAAACGTTTTCTGGTCGTGTTATTGATAAAGAAACCAATAAACCTGTAGAAACCGTTGCCGTTTATTTTGATAATACCACGATAGGAACCACAACAAACGCCGCAGGTGAGTTTACCATTACTTATACAAGCGCTGTACAATCTACCCTAGTTATTTCTTACCTAGGGTACGAAAAAGTATTTATAAACGATTACAGAAGCCGTAACATTATTGAAGTTGCGCTTGTTGCTGCTACAAATACGCTAGATGAGGTTTACATAAATTATGATGACGGTTTAACAAGAAAGCAAAAATTAAAATTATTTAGACGCGAGTTTTTAGGCACTTCTGAGTTTGCATCATCTTGTAAAATATTAAATGAAGATGCTCTTGTTTTAAGATACAATAAGCAAACTATGTCTTTATATGCAAGTTCTAAAGTACCATTGGTGGTAAAGAATAAAGCCTTTCAATACGAAGTAGATTTTGAGATTATAGATTTTGAACTGAATTACAAATATGTAGATGTAGAACTTGGCATATTTAACATACAGTCTGTTGTCTATACAGGGACGTCGTTTTTTAAGAATCTTAAAAAATCTAATAAAAAAAAGGCGCGTAAAAACAGAGCAAAAGCCTACAAAGGCTCAGTAAGACATTTTATGAGATCTCTGTACAATAAAAATTTATTAGACCAAGGGTATTGGATTTTTTACGATAAATTTAGAATTAATGAGTGGTCTTATTTTAGTGTCGAAGATTTACCAAATTCAGATTTAAAAAAAGTGAAGTTAAAGACTAAAGTCTCTATACTTTATAATAAAGATTTACAGTCTGAGTTGCAATTAGAAGTCGATGAGTTTATTGTAGATTTTTATGGTAATTATACACCAATTGTTGGTGTATATTTTAGTGGTAATATGGGAAGCCAGCGTGTTGGCGATACCTTGCCATCAGATTATGGGTTAACCCTTATTACTAACTAAATAAAACAGCCTATCTAAAAAAATATATTCTCTGCTTATATGCTGTAGTTGAGATATTAAGCTGCAGAGTTAAACGTTTTTAAACGGTTCAATTTTAAATATTTGTTAGCAAAAGATACCGTTATTATTTACCAAATAACCTCTTAAAAAAGCCTTTGGTTTTCTCTTTAGTTTCAATATAAGTTTCTTTAGCATCTTCAGAAAAATCGTCAAATTTATCTTCTGCTACTGCTGCAAATTCTGCTGCCTTTAGTTTAGCTTCATCTGCCAATTCGTTTATTTTTTCGCTAGCGTCTTCGGTAAATTCTTTTGCTTTTTCTTTTGCTTCAGTGTAAGTTTCTTTTGCTTCTTCTGCTAATTTTGAAGCTTTCTCTTTGGCAGCATCTGTAAACTCATCTAATTTTTCGTTTGCCTCATTAGCAAATTCAGACGCTTTTTCTTTAGCATTGCCCAACATTTCTTTAGCATCTTCATTAATAAAAGTTGTAGCCTTGTCTTTAGCATTTTCTAATAATTCTTTTGCTTCGGTTGTGAGCTCACTTACAGTTTCTTTGGCATTATCAAAAGCATTAGATGTATCTTCTTTTAATGTTTCAGCATCTTCCGAAACAGAATTTACAGATGCCTCAATCGTGTTTTCAGTTTGTTCTTTTGCGTTTTCTAAATTGTCTTCTAAGTTGTTACTTTCTGCCATAGTTAATTGTCTTTAGTTATAATTATAGGTATGGGAATTAATGAAATAGTTACACTTTTATTGAAATGCTTTATCAATAGGTTCCCAAAGTTCAATTTTATTACCTTCATTATCAAGTATCCAACCAAATTTGCCATAATCATAGGTTTCCATTTCACCTACTATTGTGACACCTTCTTCTTTTAAAGTCACTAATAAGTGTTCTAAATTTTCAACACGGTAATTAAACATAAAGTCTTTTTTAGATGGCTCAAAGTGTTTGGTGTCTTCTGCAAAAGGACTCCATTGGGTAGAGCAGTCGTTTCCTTCTTTATCTTTCCACCAAAAAGTACAACCATAGTCATCTGTATTAAAACCTAAATGTTTACTATACCAATTTTTAGAGGCTTTAGGATCTTTAGTTTTAAAAAATAAACCACCTATACCTGTTACGCGTTTTTTCATTTTATTCTGAATTTATTTTTACCCTAAATTTATTTTAGGATCTCATGAATGATAGTCCTGAGAATTATTAAATTATATACCTACAAGGTTTTTATAAACCTTGCAAGAAGTAGTTGTTTTTAGACTCGTTTTATCGTCTCACTTTGTTCTCGCTCAGTAACCACAGCTCAGTGTTTATATAAAACATGTTAAAATCTCAAATTAAGGATTTTATTTTTTTATAGATTTTTCATAAATATCAATCCACTCTTTAACAGACATTTTACCCATAAGCTCTGCAATTAAATCGTAAGGGATATCATCTATTTTTTTGAATCGCACACAACTTTTACCCATGTCTAATTTGTACTTAGCGTGTTTAGGATATTCAGCAACAAACCAGTCGTACAGTTCTTTTTTTGCATACATACCAGAATGATAGAGTGCAATAAAGTTTTTTTGCGAGGCAAGATTAATAAAGGGTAAAGGTGGAAAGGGTTTGCAATGATAACCAGCCGGATAGATAGATTTTGGCACATAATAGGCTAACATTCCATAACTTATACCTGCTTCTAAACCTTTTGGCATGTGTTTTTTAATAAGCTCGTGTAGCTTGGTAATGGCAGCTTTGCGCTCTTCGGGTAGTTGTGCTATGTAGTCTTTTGGTATTGTGGTTAGAGTTGTCATTTAATACAGTTTATTAACACTGTAAGTTAGCAAAATTTTGCTTTTATTTTATCTACAATAGTTTGTGCTAGTTTTATATTGCTTTCAACCGTCCAGCCTGCTACATGAGGTGTTAGTAAAACATTTTCTGCTGTGATAAGATATTTAAAAGCTTCTGGCATATGGTTTGAAGCAAATAAATTCTCAAAAGATGATTTTTCATATTCTAAAACATCGAGGCCTGCTCCAAGAATTTTAGCTGATTTTAGCGCACTAACTAAATCTATAGTAACGACACTTTTACCACGAGCTGTATTAATTAGCCAAAATGGTTTTTTAAAGTCAGAGATAAATTCTGAGTTCACCATATTTACAGTTAATGGTGTCTGCGGTGTATGTAAACTTAAAACATCTGCATTACATTGAAGTGCTTCTAATGAGACTTGCGTAGCATTCTCGTCTCCAACATTTGGTTTTATATCGTAGCACAAAACGGTAACGTTAAAACCTCTTAATTTCTTTGCGAAGGCTTTGCCCATATTGCCGTAGCCTATAAGCCCAACGGTTTTACCATCGAGTTCTAATCCGCGATTGTCTTCTCTTAACCAATTGCCATTGCGTACGTCTTTGTCGGCCTTATTTAGTTTATTAAATAACGATAACAACATACCAAGGGTATGTTCACCAACCGCGTTTCTATTGCCTTCTGGTGCAGCGATAAGATGTACACCTTTTTGTTTTGCATAGTCGCAATCTATATTTTCTAAACCTGCACCTACACGACCAATAAATTTTAGATTTCTAGCAGCATCTAAAAATTGTTGGTCAATTGAAAAACGACTCCGTATTATGATACCATCGTATGCTGCTATTTTAGTTTCAATTTCTTCTTTTGAAGATTTAAAGTCTTGGTGGTTGGTGTAACCTAAATCGTTAAGTTGATTTAGAAGCAGAGGGTGGTTGTTATCTAGGTGTAGAATTTTCAAATCTTAGGATATTCGGTTTGTGTGCGCTCATGTTGTACATTACCAGTATGCGCTGTATTTAGTTTTTCAAACAAAAGCACATGTACTTCTTCGTTATTTTTAGTTGTGGGGTTATGTTCAACACCTTTTGGCACTACAATAAGTTCACCTTCATTTATAATTTCTGTTCTATCTCTAAACTGCATGTGTAATGTGCCTTTTATGACCTGAAAAAGTTCATCCTCGTTAGCATGGCTATGCCAAACAAATTCGCCTTTAAGTTTGGCTAGTATAACTTGCATGTCATCTACAATAGCAATCTGGTGTGGATGCCAATTTTTGCTAAATTTTGTAAATTTTTGGGTAATATTTATGGGTTTCATAATTTAAAATCCAATGATTAAGCCAGAAAGTACAAAGAATAAATAGATACCTAAAATATCATTACTTGTGGTTATAAATGGCCCTGTAGCAATTGCTGGGTCAATACCGCGTTTGTCTAGTATAATTGGTACAAAAGTACCAACTAAAGCTGCAACAACAATTACAGACATCATAGACACGGCTATGGCTATACTTTCGGTAAGATCTTGTTTAATAATAAAGCCAAATAGTATTACTAAAAATGCTAAAGCAAGTCCGTTAATAAGGCTGAGTCCTATTTCTTTTAATAATCTATTTCCTATACTGCCTTTTACATTATCATTTGCAATACCTTGTACAATAATTGCGCTAGATTGTACACCAACGTTTCCTGCCATTGCTGCTATAAGTGGTGTGTAAAAGAATAATGAAGGTACGGTTTGCATTACGTTTTCAAAACCTTTCATTATAAATACACTACCTAAGCCGCCAAATAGGCCAAGCACAAGCCAAGGGAGTCTAGCTTTTGTAAGTTCCCAAACACTGTCATCTGCCTCTACGTCTTGTGTAATACCTGCCGCTAATTGGTAATCTTTTTCGGCCTCTTCTTTTAAAACATCTACAATATCATCAATAGTTATACGGCCTAAAAGGGTTTGGTTTTCATTAACTACAGGTATGGCTTCTAAATCGTATTTAGCCATAATTTTAGCAACATCTTCTACGTCTTCATTTACATTAACATAGTCTACATTACTATTAGATATTTCAGATATTTTTTGATCGCTTTTAGCTACAATTAAGTCTTTTAAAGATAGACGGCCAATTAGTTTTTCTTTTTTATCTACTACGTATATAGAGTGTACACGCTTTACCTCTTTAGCTTGCCCTCTTATTCTACGTAAGCAACCTGCAACAGTCCAAGTTTCATAAACTTTAACTAATTCTTTAGCCATAAGGCTACCAGCAGTGTCGTCATCGTAGGTTAGTAGTTCGGTTATTTCATCTCTATGCTCTTCATCTTCAATTTGAGATATAACTTCGGCTTGACGATTTTCTGGTAATTCGGCAATAATATCTGCAGCATCATCTGTGTCTAACTCTTCAACCTCTTCTGCAATTTCTTTTGCAGAAAGATGCTTTAAGATATCTTCTCGATTGTCTTCATCGAGTTCCATTAAAATATCAGACGTTAAACCCGAATCTAAAAGTTTTATCACATAGACCGAATCTTCAACATCTAACTCATCTAAAATCTCTGCTATATCCGCATAATGGTACTCGTTGAGTAGTAGTTTTAATTCTTTGTCGTTTTTGTCTTCGACCAGAATTTCTACTTTTTCAATGAGCTCATTAGAAAGCTGAAATTGTATGTTATCTTGAATGTCTTCCACTTTAGGTATTATCTAGGTGTCTTTTTAGCATGGTTTAAAATTTTTTTAATTTTTTTTGCCAAGCTGTAGATGTCATTTTTGTATTAATCTATATCATTTTGAATAAGCGTTGTCAGCGCAATAAACTGGGTAACGCTTAATTGTTCTGGCCGTTGACCAAATATAGTATTTGCTTTTAAATTATCCGAAAGATTGAATGTTTTTAAACTATTACGAAGTGTTTTTCTACGTTGTTGAAAACCCGTTTTTACCACACGAAAAAATAGTTTTTCATCGCAAGATAATTTAAAGTTGGCTTTACGTTTTAGAAAAAGCACGCCAGAGTCTACTCTAGGTGGTGGGGTAAAAACTGTTGGTGGTACTGTAAATAAATATTCGGCATTGTAGAATGCTTGTGTTAGTACAGATAAAATACCATAGACTTTAGAGCCTTCTTTAGAGCAAATTCTTAGGGCAACTTCTTTTTGAAACATACCAGAAAACTCTGGAATTTGATGACGTAATTCTAAAGTTTTAAATAGAATTTGAGATGATATATTGTATGGAAAATTACCAATTATAGCAAAAGGTTTGTCTTTAAAAACGAGACTTAAGTCGAATTTTAAAAAATCTTTTTCAATAATTCTATCCGCTAGATTTAAGAAGTTATTTTTCAGATACACAACAGACTCAGTATCTATTTCTATAACATGGGTAGTGGTGTCTTTTTTTAGAAGGTACTTAGTTAAAACTCCCATACCAGGGCCAATCTCTAAAATATCATCATAACCTTCTAGAGATAAGTTATCTGCAATTTTTTGCGCAATAGTTTCGTCTTCTAAAAAGTGTTGACCTAGATGTTTTTTTGCTTTTACTTGGTATTGATTTGCCACGTATTAAGATAGGTTTTGAGGTTTTTTTAAAGATAGAAATAATAAAAATGAAGCCAAGCTAAAACCGCAAATAAATTAGCCATTGGTTTTAAAAGCCTTTGTTTTTAATTAATTATTATTTGAAATTTACAGCGTATTCATCTACAATTTCTAGTTCTGTTCTAAAAGCTAACACTTTGTCTGCAAAGCGCATTAAGCCTTCTTTTTTTAAGCGCTCTGCATGCTCTGCATAATAAGAATCTAAAGCTTCTCTAGATGTTGCTCTGTATTGAATAGAGTAAGTGTCTGCCTCATCATCTTCAACTAAAACTTTGGTTAATTTTGCTTCTGTAAACTTACCTGTGGCTAATACTTGTGGGATGTGTTCTTTTATCCAAACCAACCAGTCTTTGGTAATGCTTTTATCTATGTTAAGCGTAACGTTGTATATAATCATTTTTAATGCTAAAGATTTAATTGAGCTACAAAAGTATGAATTAGTGCCTAATTAATAGTATCTCCCCTTAGCATTCTAAACTTCTTTCGGGCTTCTATAAAATAGATGCTGTCTTGAAACTCAAAAATAATTTTCTCGTATAATAATTTTGCTTCTTCAGGTTTAGCCAAATGTGTATTGTAAAGTTCTGCTAAGTGGTAATGTGCATCATCTGCTAAAATATCTTCGTTGTAATCTTTTATAATTGCTAAATAATTAGTTTCGGCTTTAGAGTATTGTTTTTTCTTTTCGAAAAGTTGGGCTTGTTTGTAGAGTGTTTGGTCGGTAATACTTTCGCCCTTATGGTCTTGCAGAATTTTATCTAATAAAGAAATAGCTTCATCTGTTCTGTTTTGAAAGTCAAACAAATCTGCTTTGGCATAATATTTTAAAGCGGTTTGTGTGCTGTCTTCATATTTATTATCAGAGATTAATAGTTTTAGATCTAGTGCATCATTTGCAATAAGTTGCGAGGTTGATGATTTTAAAATTTTAAGTTGAGATTCTGCCCAATCAAAATCTCCTTTATAATAACTTGTTTTTGCAACTTTAAAACGTGCTTCTTGAGACATGGTACTATTCTTTAAATTCATTTGAATTTGAGAATAGAAAATAAGCGCTTCATTAAATTTTTCTTGTAATACTAAAATATCAGCAAGTAGTAATTTTACTTTTCCTTGTTGAAATTCTGAAATATTTAGTTTTAAACTTTTACGAAGAAAAGCGGCTGCTGTTTTGGTGTCTTTTTTATAAAATGCTAAAAAATTACCATAAGCGAGTTGAAGCGGTATGGTTAATTCAGATTTACCAAACTCGTTAAATAGATTGGTGTACGCTTCATCTATACGTTCTAGCTCTTTGGTGGTTGCATTTTTAGTGTCTATCTCTAGTATATATTGATGGGCTGTTAATGCAGTGGTTGCATCTTGTGTGATTTCTAAAATATAGTTAAAAATAGTTTTAGATGTTTGGTCATCGCTATCTTGTAAAGCTGTTATGGCTAATTCTATAATGCGATCTAAGCTCTCAGGGTTACGTTTGTAAAGGGCTTTTTCTTGTATAAAGGATTTGTTATATGATTTTTCTTGTACATACAACCAACTTAACATTTCGTACCAATAAATTTCGGGTTGTTGTTGTATTTTTTTTAGAAGCAAACGTCTTAAAAAAATATTGTTTTCGTTGGTTTTATTTTCTGATATAAAATCGCTGATAGAACGTTTAATATTACTTATATAATTAGGCTTGTAAGCAATGTAATCTATATAATTAGAGAACATTTGTTCTACGTTCCCTTGGTCACCGTAAATACGTGCTAACTGAATACTGTAGTTTCTGTCTGGTGTTAAGTATTTTGCTTTATCATACACTATTATAGCTTGCTCTAGTAAAGAATGATCTTCAAAAGTTTTTGCTATTTTATAAATGTAAATAGGCCTTTCATCTATAAAAGAAATAGCTTCATTATAAAGCGCTTTGGCGCGTTCTAAACTGTCTTTTAATTGAAAGTTATAACCCAACTCTATAACAAGGTCTGGTATTCTAGATTTAGATAATTTTTCGGTTAGTAAAATCTCGACGTCATCAAACTCTTCTAGTTGTTGATGTGTTTCAATAATTTTTTTAAAATATTTAGAATTGTACTTTTTTTCTTTATATATGTTTTGGTAAATAACCAATGCTTTTTTAAACTCACCACGTTTATAATAACTATCTGCTAAAACCTCGCTATCTTGAGCATGCGTAGTGCATAACCCAAATAGAAAAAGTAAAATTAAAAACGTTTTTTGCATAGCTCTCTTTTTGTAAATATAACATTTACTCTAGGTAGATATTGTAAATGTTTTTATAAAAAAATGCCCAAACTAAAAGTTTAGGCATTTTACCTGCAAAATAAATGTGCTATTAACCATTATATATTATAAAATGATTCAGTTATTCTGTCTCGGTTTTTTTAGCGTACTGTTTTTTTAGGTAATTAAAATAAGACTTTGCTAGCCGTTATAACCAATGAAACGAGTACAATTATTCGTTTTAGATTTTTCATAAATTAATAGTGTTAAGTAGATTGGGGCCACGAACGAGACTAAATTAACGAAAATAAACGAAGAAGTGCTAAAAAAATCGGTAAATAGCCTAAAACTTTAACAGAATGAATTGAAAGACGATTAGAATTAAGAGATTATGTCAAAACCAGTGTAGGGTACTAAAGCTTCAGGTATTTTAATACCGTCTTCAGTTTGACAATTTTCTAAAATACCAGCTAAAACTCTCGGCAATGCTAAAGAACTTCCGTTTAATGTATGGCAAAATTCGTTTTTGCCTTCGCTATTTTTAAAACGTAATTTTAAGCGATTTGCCTGAAATGTTTCAAAGTTTGAAATTGACGAAATTTCTAACCAGCGGTCTTGTGCCGTTGAGAAAACCTCAAAATCGTAAGTTAAGGCAGATGCAAAAGTGACATCTGCACCACATAATTTTAAAATTCTGTAAGGTAATTTTAATTCAATTAAAATATCTTTTACATGGTTAACCATGGCATGAAACGCATCATAAGAATTATCTGGGTGCTCTACTCTTATAATTTCTACTTTATCAAATTGGTGTAAACGATTTAGGCCTCTTACATGCGCACCATAACTACCCGCTTCTCTTCTAAAACAAGGCGTGTAGCCAGTAATACTTACAGGTAAATCGCTTTCGTTAAGAAGTGTATCTCTAAAAATATTAGTTCCAGGGACTTCAGCTGTAGGTATTAAATATAAATTATCTGCTGTAACATGGTACATTTGGCCTTCTTTATCTGGTAATTGGCCAGTGCCAAAGCCAGATGCTTCATTAACTAAATGTGGTAATTGGTATTCTGTATAACCTGCTTTTGTGTTTTTATCTAAAAAATAAGCGATAAGTGCACGTTGTAATCTTGCACCTTTATCTATATAAACAGGAAAACCTGCTCCTGTAATTTTATTACCTAATTCAAAATCTATAATGTTATATTTTTTTGCTAATTCCCAGTGTGGTAAAGCTCCATCGTGTAATTGAGGTATCTGTCCGTCTCTAAAAATCTCTTCATTATCAGCTTCAGATGTGCCATTAGGTACAGAGGTGTGTGGTACATTAGGAATTTTATATAACAATGCATTTAATGCGTCTACTTTTTCATTAAATTCTAACTCTAAAACTTTGGTTGTTTCTTTGAGTTGCGTGGTTTTTTCTTTTAAAATATTAGCTTTTTGAGGTTCGCCAGACTTAAATAAATTTCCGATTTCTTTAGAAAGCGCATTAGATTCGGCTTTTGTATTATCTAATTTAGTTTGAAGCATTCTGCGGTCTTCGTCTAAATTAATAACATCATTAATCAGGGCTGTGGCATCGATATTTCGTTTAGTTAAACGTTTTATTATATCGTCTTTATGGTCTCTTATAAAAGCTACTTGTAACATATCTGTGTATTTGATTTTACGCCTATTAGCGTGGTAAAAACAAGACACAAAAGTAATAAGATTTTATACGGATAAAAATTAAAAGGTTGCTATTTTGAAGGTAATATCCAATCGTGGTGTTTAAAATGGTGCCATGGCTCATTTGCGAGGTCAACTTTTGGGTCTATTAACTGTTTAGACGGTTTGCCATTAACGCTTACATAAGCTCTTGCGTATACCTTCACATTAGTGCCTTGTTTTGCAAAATCTTCTTTTAAATGTTGTGCAAATTGCCAAATCATATCTGGTTTTGTAGTTACACTGCGTTGTTGTTTTTTGGTAAGGTAGTTGTCTAGTTTTATTGGTATGGCATTGTTAGTAGCTTGGTCTATAACATAAAAAGAGGTATTGCCGCTTTTAGCGCGTAGCATCATTCGCCACGATAGTCTGTGACCCTCTTCTGTCCACAATACATCATCTTTAAATACATAATGACGTAAAGGCAACGCAATATGAATTAAAAAGTAAACTGTAAATACAGAAATTAGTGCACTACTATATTTTGGAACTATTAAAGCGTCATCAGTATAGTAAATTTTCTTTTTTAAGACTATATTTTTAATGATTTTTGAATCGAAAAAGAAAAGACTAAATGCTAATGATAAAAACGGAAAAATACCAATTTGAAAAACAATAGAATTAAACAGGTGAAAAAATATAGAAACAAAAAAGGCGTATTTACGTGTGGGTTTAAATAGTAACAACGGTATTATTAAACCATCAAACAAAATACCTCCGTAAGCAATTAAATAATGCAACGTTGGGTTTTGTAGCAGTTCACCAATAATAGGGTAGTTGGCTTTGTTTTGCATTAATAAAGCAACAACAGAACTGTCTAACCAATCTCCATATAATTTTGCAGTAGAGGCATAAGTATATAAAATAAAGAGTTGTATAATAAAGACCCAGCGGCACCAGTTGGGCATAGATATCGCTTTTAATTTAGGGTTTAGTGTAGCATCTACAGAAGCATATTTATGCGCTGGTAAGAGCACCATTAAAAAGCTTAGTAAAAACAACAAATAGTAATGGTTATTGTAAGATGATTTTTGCATTAAATACGTGGCGGTCCACATTAAAGCAAACATAAGCATGCTAATTCTGTACTTATAGCCCACCATTATAAGTAGTCCAAAAACACCCATAATAATATAATAAGCATACATCCAATTGCCTGGTAAGGGTTGTAGCCACTCAAACCCAATAAAAGAAAATGTAAATTCTGGTTCTACAAGTGTGCGTTTTACCCAGCCTGTAAATACAGCACCTACAGATTCTAAAAAACACAATAAACCAAAAACTATTCTAAAAACAATAAGACCAGAATTATCTATATGTTTAAAGAAAAACTTATGCATTTAAGAATTTTAAAGCGTTTACTTTATCAATATTTAATTGCTGCTTTAAGGCTTCAATATTTTCGAATTTTTGTTCGCTGCGTAGGCGTTTTAAAAATTCAATTTTTAATTCTGAATTATAAATATCTTCATTAAAGTTAAAGAAATAAACTTCTATAGAGCGCGTCTTTCCATTTACGGTTGGGTTAGTGCCAATATTCATCATTCCAAAAAGTGTTTGGTTTTTGTATTGCGATTTAACAATGTAAACACCGTTATTAGGAATAAGTTTATAGGCTTCTTTTATATGAATATTTGCCGTAGGAAAGTTTATAGTTTTACCTATGCCTTTTCCTTTTATTACAGTGCCTGTTATAAAATAATTATAACCTAAATAAGAATTAGCTAAGTCTACTTCGCCACGCGATAATGCAGTTCTTATTTTAGTAGAACTTACGGTAACATCCTTAATGTCTTGTGCAGAGATTTCTTCGACATTAAAATTATAAATTTTAGCAAAATCTTTTAAATCTGTAATGTTGGCACTTCTGTTTTTTCCAAAATGATGATCGTAGCCAATTACAATTTGTTTTGTGTTTAGTTCGTCTATTAAAATAGATTTTACATAGTCTTGCGCAGATAAATTAGAAAATGCTTTGGTAAACTCTTTAACAACAACATCTGCAATACCCATAGATTTGAGTAGGTCTATGCGTTCATTAATTGTGTGTAATAGTTTAATAGAATTATCTTTTTGAAGCACCATTCTTGGGTGCGGAAAAAGCGTTAAAACTACAGGCTCAAAACCTTGTTTTTTAGCAAGTTTAATAACGCGTTTAATAATTTTTTGATGGCCAATATGTACACCATCAAAGGTACCAATAGTGACTACTTTTGCTGATTTCACAATCAAATTTATGGTATTGTTTAAGTTAAATACTATCTAAAAGCAAAGTTACATTTTATTTGCCATTAAATTGATTCATAGTGTTGTTTACGCCTGCTAGTGCAAAAGAGGTAATAAGCTCTGCAGAGACCTCGAGTCGTTCTTTTAATTTCGATTTTTCGTCGTCACCCCATTCTCCAAGTACGTAATCTACTTGTCTGCCTTTACCAAAACTATCACTAATACCAAATCTAAAGCGATTGTAAACTGTAGTTTGTAATTTGTCTTGGGTGTCTTTTAAGCCGTTATGGCCACCAGCACTGCCTTTTGTTTTTAGTCTTAAGGTACCAAAATCTAAGTTTAGATCGTCGGTGATTACTAGAAGATTTTCTAAGGGAATATTTTCTTTTTCTAACCAAAATTTTATGGCTTTGCCGCTAAGATTCATGTAGGTATTTGGCTTTAATAGTAAAAGAGATCGTCCTTTTATTTTTAGTGTAGCAATGTCACCTAGTTTTCGAGTTTCAAATGCAATAGCTTCTTTTGCGGCTATGTAATTTAGAATTTTAAACCCTATATTATGCCTTGTATTTACATAGTCACTACCAATATTTCCTAAACCAACAATTAAGAATTTTTTCATTTTATCTTCAGTTGATGTTTTTAGCTTTTTATTAAAATTAAACCATTTTTTTAAAAATGTACACATAGTATGTATTTGTGTAAAAATAAAAAAAGCATTCCATAACAGAATGCTTTTAAATATCTTGAAAATAGTTTTGCTTATTCAGCGGCATCTGCTTCTGGTGCACCACCTTCAGCTTCTTCTCCTTCTTCTTCGTCATCATCAGCATCAACAATAGCTAATCTACTACGTCTTACTTGACAAACAACAGTGTTATCTGGGTGTAAGAATGTGTAATCTTCATTCTCTAACTCAGTAATGTAAAGTTTACTACCAATTTTAAGAGGCGTAATATCTACTTCGATAAAATCTGGAAGTTTAGACGGTATTGCTTTAACTCTTAATTTACGGTAAGGTGTTCTTAAGTTACCACCATTCATTACACCTTTAGAAGACCCTACTATTTGTACAGGGATTTCCATTGTAATCGCTTTATCATCAAAAATCTGATAAAAATCGATGTGTGTAATTTTATCTGTTACTGGGTGAAATTGAATATCTTGCATTATAGCATTATATTCTACACCGTTATCTAAGGCAATTACAACTGTATGCGCATTAGCTGTGTATACAAGTTTTGAAAAAGCCAGTTCTGGTGCTGAGAAATGTAAGGGCTTGTCTCCTCCGTATATAACGCAAGGAACCTGACCAGCATTACGTAAGGCTTTTGTTGGTTTCTTGCCTACGCTTTCTCTTTGAGATCCGTTAATTGAAATTGATTTCATTTTTGAAATTGTTATTTATAATTAGTAATTTCCTCTTTTTGAGGGGTGCAAATTTAGAAATATAATACTTAAATACTAGTGTTTTAGCTAATTATTTGTAGTTGTATAATTTCTTAGTAATTAAAAATGGGTGTAATTACATTTTCGTAACTTATTATACTTACAAAATAAGAGTAAATTACATTACAAATTTATTGCTTATAGATTGGTTGTGGTGTACGTTATTCATAACGTCAGCAAACAAATCTGCACAACTTAAAACTCTAAGTTTTTTGCTTTGTTGCTTTAGCGGAATAGAGTCAGTCACTATTAATTCTTCTAGTTTAGAGTTTTCTAATCTTTCATATGCATTACCAGATAAAATAGGGTGTGTACAAATTGCTCTCACACTTTTTGCACCACGTTCCATCATTAAATCTGCAGCTTTAGTTAATGTGCCAGCAGTATCAACCATATCATCTACTAATACAACATTTTTGCCTGTAACATCGCCAATGAGTTCCATATGAGAAATCACATTAGCTTTAGCACGTTGCTTATAACAAATTACCACGTCACTTTCTAACGCCTTAGAGTAAGCGTAAGCACGTTTAGAGCCTCCCATATCTGGTGACGCAATTGTAAGATCACTTAGGTTTAAACTCTTTAAATAAGGTAAAAAGACAGTAGATGCAAATAGATGATCTACAGGTTTTTCAAAAAATCCTTGTATTTGATCAGCGTGCAAATCCATAGTAATAATACGAGTTGCACCAGCAACTTCTAACATTTTTGCTACTAATTTTGCTGCAATTGGCACACGTGGTTTATCTTTTCTGTCTTGTCTTGCCCAACCAAAATAAGGCATTACAGCTGTAATGTGTCTTGCAGATGCACGCTTTGCTGCATCTATCATTAACAACATTTCCATAAGATTTTCTGGGCCTGGGTGCGTTGAGCCTATTATAAAGATACGTTTACCTCTAATAGATTCTTCATAAGACGGCTGAAATTCACCGTCACTATAAGTAGACGTAATAACGTTGCCCAACTTAACGCCATATGCAGTTGCAATCTGTTCTGCTAAATATTGACTCTGTGAACAAGTAAAAATCTTGGCTTCTGTTTCGTATGACATTTGTTATCAGTAATTTAATTAGTTAATAGTCGGTATTTTGGTAAAGGTCAAATTTAGAAAATTATTTTACGTTATAAAGTATAAAACCACTATTTTTAGTTGCCTGAAGAAAATTATTCTTTATTTTTGCGCTCTCAAAATAGCTCAAGTGGTGGAATTGGTAGACACGTTGGATTCAAAATCCAATGTCGCAAGACGTGCGGGTTCGATTCCCGCCTTGAGTACTGACTGGGACAAATCAATTTTTTTTGATTTGTCCCTTTTTTTATTCCCTTTCAAACCCTTGTTAATACTAGCTATTTTGAGCAGTATTGGATTGATATCATCGGTTCGAACTTTTTTATTATCAAATTGGAATTTTTCTGGAAATATCGAACCAATCAGTAGTCTTTTTTGTTCAATATCACTGTCAATGTACTGTTTGTTAAAGTTTTCCATAGATTTCAGTCCATCTTTATATAGTTTAAAGACCTCTTGCTTTTTAGCCAGTTGTGCTTCTTTTTCCTTCAGCTCTTCAATTAGATTTTTGAAACGTTTTTTGGCTTTATTGTAATCTTCTTTGCTAAAATCGCCTTCAATGAATAGATCTTGAATTTTTTCTAATTTGCTTTCAAGGTGTTTAATCTTTGCGTAATGTTTTGGACCTATAGGGCTTTCTCTATCGATTTTCTTGAATTCTTCCTTTATCAATTCTGTGAGTAAGGTATAAGAATTCTCATCTAATGAAATGGACTTAAGAAATTCTTCAAACCAGATATGCACATCTTCTTTTTTAATCCTAACATCACAGGGTGAGAAACAGTGGTAATAAGAGTAGTATCCGTTCCTTCCTTTAGATGAGCTTGCGGATAGCGGTTTGTCGCATTTAGGACACATGACAAATCCACGTAGGGGGAAGTTAGGGTTTACCTTTTTGTGTGACTTCCCTTTTTGTTTATTCCTTCCGTCTAAAACAGATTGTACGGTATCAAAGGTCTTTTTGGTCACCAGCGGTTGGTGGATGCCCTCGATGTAGCGTTCCCTTTCATCCTTATGTGCTTTTAGGTATACTAGTCCGCAGTAAAGCACGTTACGCAGTATTCTAGAAAAAGCGCTTGAACTAGATCTAAGCCCTTTATTTTTAAGCTTTTGAAACATCTCTTTCTGATTGTATATCCCTGTAGCAGCAAGCTCAAAGGCTTCCTGTATTAAGGGTGCATCCTCATTAGGGGTTAGTACGGGTCTTTTAGATGCGTCCCTTCCCATATCATAGCCTTTCGGTGGCGAGCCTACATAGCGACCTTCCTTGAAAGCACGACGCATTCCAGCTCTCACGTTCTGTGACCGCCTGAGGTTCTCGACCTCTGGAACGGAAAGGTAAACGGCCAGCATTAGTCCTTGTTCTGGTATGGAAAGGTCAAGGGGTTGGGTAATTGCATTTGGTGTTATGCCTAAACTATTAAAGAGGTTGATTTTATTGTAAGATTCCGAAGTGTTTCTAGAGAATCGGTCCCATTTGATAAAGAGCAACTGGTCAATAGTCTTATGTTCCTTTTTGCAATGGGCAATAAGCTTTTTCATCTCGGGCCTGTTGAATGTTTTTGCCGAATAGTCCTCACGGTAGATTTCCAGGACATTGAGGTTGTTGTCCGAGCAGTGGCGTAACAGTTTTTCCTCTTGGTCCCTAAGGGAGAATCCTTTGTCTGCTTGTTCGTCGGTAGAGACCCTAACGTAGAGTATGACGTTTTTCATTTAGTGTTCGTTTATAAGGTTAGAAATTATGACCTTTGAATAGGTCCTTAAAAACTGTAAAGTCTCTTCAATCTCATGTTGAGATAATTTATCTTTACGATTATAGTTTAAAATACGTTCAGCATCTTTAAATTGCATAGCCGTTGGTAGTAGGATTGCGTTGGGCCGCTCCTTACACTAATTTGACCAGGCTGTATTTGCAGGGACTGATGAGGTTCTACTAAAAGGTTCATATGCGTTTTATTTTTGAATGAGTGTTATTTTATAGTTGCCGTTTGATCTTATGTCTATAAGAAGTTTGGACCCCTTTTTGATTTTGTTCTCTAGGATGTAGCGTGCCAATTGCTCACGTGTCTTATGTTGCTGAGTTACGGTAATGGGTATTATGCTGTCATTTTCAAAAGCGATGACCACTTCTTTAGGTTTTTTGAATACAACAATGTCACGAATCTGTCTTTCAATGCTGTTAAGGTAGTCAAGGTCGGTCTTTCTTTCATCGCTGAATTCCGACTCCATGACCCTTGCTAATATGGGAATAAGGGGAATGCATATCATGGTACACTGCAGAAATTTGCTTCCCAAGTCGAGCATTAGGGCCTTGTCGCCTATATGGAGGGCATGAGAGTTGCTCTCAGGTGCGTAAAGAAACGAATGTGGGAGCACCCTCGACCTGAAGGCCGACTTGACCGCATCCGTAAACGGATTGAGTTCCATCCTAACGGTGAGCATGAGCTCTTCACTCTGCAGATTAGTCCTTAACATTTGAAGATATTGTTCGCTGAGGCCTTCGGGGTTCTTCTCGATATGCCACTTAAGAACCTTATCTGCATATTTTTCTACTCTGGGCCTATGCCATACCTCCTCGGTGAGTTTTTGCAATCTCTCCAACGGAATCTTGTAGTTCAGCAGCTCATCGATGATACATGCCCAAGTTGCTTGGGCGAGGTCCAGCCGTACCCATTTGCGCTCCTTTTTACTGTCAAGCTTGGCTATCTCAGCTCTTGGTTCCTGTTTTTGGGTAAAGGGCATAAGTTTTTTGTCTATCCAATAGTTGATTCTACGGGAAGTTATGTTAAGTCTACTGGGATTAATTTCATTAGTGTCGTAGAATTTGTTTCCTAAATCTACAATCTGTTTGCCGTTATCTTTTTTTGTCATTATAAACCATGTTATTCTTTTGTATAATTCTTCAAAAGTAATAAAAATTTTATAAAAAGCTACATTATATGTATTATAATAAAATTATTTATTAAATTTACCTATTCAAAAAAAACTAAGACAATGACATGTAAGAACCCTGAATGCGGCAAGCATATAGAAAAGAGAAAAAGCGCCAAGCGTTGTTATTGTAATGACCGTTGCAAAAATCGGGCGGCTTACATAAGAAGAATGGAGAATTGGTACGAGGTAGACGCGCATAATAAGGTCTTAAAGACTAATTATAGCATATTACTAAAACTAAAGAATTTCAACCTTGGTCCAATTTCTATTCAGACCTTACAGAGTCATGGTTTTGAATTTACTGCGACACATAAGGATGTTGTAGCCAATTATAATGGGCAAACTAAAACAGTTTCCCGATTGTATGATATATACTATGTCATTGAGAACAAACATTTAATATTTAAGGACTAATGATATGGAGATAATACGTTTTGAAGGTATGGATTGCCTTAAACCGACTATAGAGCAAGCTAAAATGTGTGGTATGCTTGAAGAACAGAAGCTGATTGAAGTTGATACTACAAAACCCTCAAATAGATTCTATTTCATGGCGATAACAATAGGTTTACTTGTTGCTGGAAGCATTATATTAGTGTTGTCGCAACAGAAAAAAAACACTGAGGAAGGTACATAATTTTTACAACACTATTTTGATATAAGTGGGCACGGTAATCCGTGCCCTTTTTTTACTCCAAAATAAAAATTATTTTAAAGAATAAATATTGGAAAATAAAATAAGTATTATTTTAAAAAATAATATACCAATATCAATGAAACGGTGGTAACAGAAGTGATGTAAACGATAGTAAATCGTATTAGAACCGTTGAAACCTAATTAAAATCGGTTTTAATACGGTTTCAACGGTATTACAAAGCATAGAAAACACCCAATAAAAAAGGGGGTTTGATAAAAACAAAAAGAGAAGTTTAAAAGAGCTTCTAATAATTGACTTTACTTTTATTGCGGGCATTTTTCGTTCCCATTAGAAATAAAAATGTTATAGATATATCAATAAATTTAATGAAATTTTATATTTAAGCAGGCTTTAAAAAATAATTAAAAAGTACAGATATTACTTATTGTACTTAAATATAAAGAAAACCACGGTTTATTCTGTCGCATTTAAATTAGCAAAAAAAATAAAAATCAACTGTTAAACACTAAGAGTTCAGCCTATAAATCATCTATATCATTAGTTTCGTAAATTAAGATTCAAATTATACTTTTAAAATTATATTTGGTAAATACGACAAAACCAGTAAATGTATAATTATTGTGCAATCATATCTACTGTAGCCACAGTTCTAAAGCCGGTATGGTCAGATCCGGAATCTAAACTCATACCCATCCGTGCTGAAATCCTAAAACTAGCGCAATAAGAAACATGGCATAAAAACGAGCCCCCTTTCATGATAATTTCTTTTTGGTAAGGGTTGTTTGGGTTAAAAAAGATTGTTGCCCCTTTTGGGTTTATTAAGGGTTTTGACTTGTCAATATCTTTGTAATAATTAGAGTTAAACGCATCTGAAGTAATTTCCCAAACATTTCCTAACATGTCATAAGCACCTATGCTGTTTGGCGTATACGACTTTACAGGTGCTATAAATTCAAAGCCATCAGTGCTTTTATTTTTAGTTGGAAATGTACCCTGCCAAGTATTGGCATAATCGTTTAATATATCAGGATTATTGCCCCACGTATAAATACTATTAATTAAATTTCCTTGTGCGGCAGATTCCCATTCAGCTTCTGTTGGTAATCTTCTTTTGGCCCAATTACAAAAGGCTTGTGCATCTTCTAGAGCTATATGAACAACAGGGTAATTATCTTTATTTTTTATTGAGCTATTTGGTCCTTCAGGGTGTTGCCAATTTGCACCAATCTTCCAAGTCCACCATTGGTTGTAGTTAGCCATATTTACTACGGTATTTACATTTTTATTAAAGATTAAACTACCAGGTTTAAGAATAGAGTCGTGAGGTTTTGGTGTGTTCTTAGGTAACTCTTTTTTCATGGTTTCCCAGTCTATAGGCCTTTCAGCTACAGTGATATAACCAGTATCATCAATAAACGCTTTAAACTGTTTGTTTGTGACTTCTGTTACATCAATAAAAAAGCCGTCAACAGTAACTTGGTGTGCAGGTTTTTCTCCCATCATTGCTAAGTTGTCATTTGCTTTTGCGCCTTTGGTAAAGGTTTTTCCATTGACCCATATCATACCTTCAGGGGTCTTAATTTTAGTGGGTTTTTTAATAAGGGTATTATGCACAGAATCGCTCGCACTACTGATTTCTTTAGAGGTAGATGCTTGGTTTTGTGTTTCTGATTTACAATTAAAGCAAATGAGCGCTATACTAATAATAAATATTCTTTTTAATTTTAATAGAAATCTCATTATCTAGTTTATGACTTTAGTAAAGTTTATTTTAATTACATTTAGCTCCCAAAATTAATCAAATAATAAATATTGACGTCTAAACCTCACATACTTTTAGTTCTACTTATTTGTTTTTCCACATTTTTATTTTCACAGAATAGTGTTGAGTTCAATCAATTGAGGGGTGAGAATGTGCCTACACAAAGTATTACCTATGCTGTGGCTAATGACAGTATTGGTAATGTTTGGGTGGCCTCTGAAGATGGTGTGTTAAAACACAACTCTAAGTTTTATAAAATCTATAATTCATATAAAGGCCTTCCTGAGATAATAGGTAATCGTATCAAAGAAATATTTATAGACTCCAAGCAACGTATATGGATAGGTATGGAGGCAGGTGTTTGTTTATATAATGCCGATTTAGACCGTTTTGAATTAGTAGAGAATGAAAAGGGATTTAATCCGTCGCTTGTTGACGTTATCATTGAAGATGAGCATCAGAACATTTGGGTTGGCGGCTATAATGGTCTTTGGCAATACAATGAAAACTCAAAAGACAAACACTTTAAAAGAGTGCTTAGCGACTATAAGATTCAGGCACTTTCTTCAATAAAAGGTAAACTTGTATTTGGTACTCAAAAAGGGGTGTTTTACTATGAGCGCGCTACAAACTTAGTAGAGGAGGTGTTTATTGATTCTCAGCAAAAAAATATAAGATTTATTACTGATTTGGATGGTCTTATATTAATAGGTACAAAAGCTGGTGATTTGTATCAAATAAATAAAACACAAAACATAATTTCTAAAATTAGTTTTGATTTTGAATTAACAGATCCGATAACAGACATCATAAAAGATAAAAATAAGACTTTATTATTAGCAACAGATGGTGACGGTATTTATAAATTAGACAGCGCATTTAAGAAGATAGCGCATTATACCGAAAACCCAAATGAGGTTAATTCTATTTCTAGCAATGGTATTTATGATATAGAATGGAATAATGAGGGTATTTTATGGGTGGCTACTTATGGTGGGGGCTTAAATTATTATAATTCTGGAAAATTACCGTTTCATAATATACGTCATAAAATTAACAACAAGAACAGCATTATTACTAATTTTACCAGAGCTATCGCTAAGGATAAAAACGGAAATATCTGGTTTGGTACTAAGAAAGGGATAAGTGTATGGAATAGGACCACGGATTCTTGGCAACATATTCAAAATTTATCAAATTCGAACATAGAAGAAGAGGTTATTGTCTTGGCTTTAGAGCCAGATGGTGATAATATGTGGGCAGGTACTTATGACGAAGGACTCTATAAAATACATATTGATACGTTTAATATTGTTCACTTTAATGCGTTAGCCCCACAAGAAATATTAGAGAAAATTTATGCTATTTGTAAAGATTCTAATGGAAATCTTTGGGTAGGTGGTATTGAGAAAGATTTAGTGGTGATTGACGAAAATAGTAATATTGAGACCTATCCAATACAGCAGATTAAGTCTATTTCAGAAACAAAATCAGGTGAGATATTAATATCAGGCAGACAAGGTGTTTTTAAAATAAACCATAATTTAAAAACTTTTGGTTTAGTAGAAGATTTAATTCCAGATAAGACCTTAGCCTTTTCTAATATTAATGCCATTAACCAAACGACAAATAATAGGTTGGTTTTAGCCACCAATGGGCAGGGGGTTTTATTTTATGATCCCGCTACAAAAACAATAGATAAGCTTAAAATTACTTCTGGTATGCCGTCAGATATAGTTCAGGGTCTTATTTCTGTTAATGATAACAATATTTGGGCAAGTACTACTAAAGGATTAGTTAACATAAATATAAAAGAAAATGATACAATTATTAATATTTACGACCAAAATGATGGACTAGCAAGTACAGAGTTTAACTACGGAAGTTTTAACAAGCTAGATAGTGATTTGTTTGCTTTTGGTGGTGTTGAGGGTGTATCAGTCTTTAATCCTAAAGCGATTAACGTAGAAAGTTATAAACCTAAATTAGTGTTTGATACCTTTAAGTTATCCAACGAAATTATTCAGCCAGGACAAAAACCACTTGGCAAGCATATTAACAGAACTAGTCAGGTTATTTTAGATCATTTAGATAACTCATTAGAAATACAGTTTACGGGAATATTACATAGTGCTTCTTCACGATTACAATACTCATGGATTTTAGAGGGTTTTGATGATTATTGGTCCACGCCGTCTAAAACAAATTTTGCTACATATACAAATTTAAGTCCAGGTGAGTATACGTTTAGAGTTAAGGCAAATAATAAGTATGGCCTTTTTAGTAACGAGCGACAACTAAAAATTATAATTAATTCACCTTGGTGGTCAACACACATGGCTTATGTTTTTTATGTAATTGGGTTTATAGTTTTACTTTATACAATTATACATATTGCTACAGTGATTATTAAAAATAAGAATGCAGATGAACAAATTGACTTTTTTAATAATATTACACACGAAATTAAAACACCTTTAACGATTCTAATTTCTTCATTAGATGAGGTCACAGAAAATATAGATAGTAAGGATGATTCAAAAAAGCGAATTAAAACGACTGTAAAAAGAATTAATTCACTCTTTGAGCAGATGTTGAATTTTCAAAAAGTAACTGCTGTAGACGGCGACATGCAGGATGTGGCAAAACTAGATATATTTGCCCACATTAAACAAAGAATAGATCGTTTTAAGCCTTTAACGGAAGAATGTAATATTCAGTTTGTTTTTAATAATAATTGGAAGCAAGATTTTCACTTTGATAAAGATATTTTTGATAGAGTACTTCTTAACCTTATTTCAAATGCTATTAAATATTCAGTCAAAAATGGAACGATTACCATTAACACAGGTGTAACCCAATTAGGGGATTTAAAAATAGAAATTATCGATGAAGGTATTGGCATTCCAAAAGATCAACAAAAGCACATATTAAAACGCTATTTTAGAGCAAGAAATGTTATTAATAGTCAAAGACCCGGCACCGGTCTTGGGTTAATGATGGTTAAAAAAATGCTAGAAAAAACTGGGAGTTCTATTTATTTTGAGAGTGAAGAGAATAAAGGTACCACATTCACTCTAGTACTTAAAAATTTAAAAGCACACTATAAGCCATCTTCAAAGTTAGAAACACCTGCTCTTGCTGTGTTGGAAGAAACAATACGAGATAATGAAGACCTCTCCGGGTTTAGTGATAGTAAAATTTTAATAGTTGAAGATAATGATGAACTAAGAGGTATTTTAATAAATAGTCTTGGAGCTTATTTTCAGGTTCATGAAGCTGCAAATGGAAAAGAAGGATTAGCTGAGGCTTTAGCTATTTTCCCAGATATTATTCTAACAGATTTAATTATGCCAGAAATGGATGGTATGCAAATGTCAAAAAAGTTAAAAGAAGACATTAACTTAAACCATATACCCATATTTATGCTTACAGTATTGCAGAATTCAGAACAAAAACTAGAAAGCATAGAAATTGGTATATCAGAGTATATCGAAAAGCCTATTGACATTAAATATCTCATCGCAAAAATCATAAATACTCTAAAATGGCAAAAAAAGCTTAGAGTTAAGTATGTTCAGAATAGCGATGCTGATACGGCTGAAATACATAGAAACAAAAACGATCAAGAATTTTTAACTAATTTAGAACGTACAGTTCTAGAAAACATAGAGAATAATGCGTTCTCTGTTCATGACCTTTCTAAAAGTTTTGCCATGAGTAGAACGTCGTTGTATATGAAGTTAAAAAACTTAGTAGACTTATCACCTCAAGACTTTGTTATTCATACCAAATTAAAACATGCAAAGCACCTTTTAATAAAAGGCGACTGTAGCATTAAAGAAGTAGCTTATCAGTCTGGTTTTTCTAACCCTAAATACTTTAGTACGTCTTTTAAAAAGTTTTATGGTATGACACCAAGCGGCTTTTTGTCGAGTATAAAGAAATAAGCAGAGTACTTATATATTGCCGACTTGTATTAGTATTTCTCTCTATTATGACAATTAATAAACCTTTTGTGATGCTTTTTTAAACCTAAAAGCAAATAGATTAGAGTAGTTTAGCACAAACTAATTTAATCAATCATGAAAAAATATTTAGGCCTTATCTTACTTATGTTGCCATTGGTGCTTTTTGCACAGCAAGCGGTGAGCGGAAAAGTTGTAGATACTCAAAATCTTCCTTTACCAGGAGCTTCTGTATTAGTAAAAGGCACAACAAAAGGGGCCGTTACCGGTATGGATGGTACGTTTACTATAAAATTGAAATCATCACCTACAATACTTTTAGTTAGCTACCTTGGTTTTGTAACGCAAGAGATAGTTGTTACAACACAAAAAGAAATTATCGTAACTCTTTTAGAAGACCAACAAGCACTAGACGAAGTTATTGTTATTGGCTATGGTGAAGTTAATAAGAAAGATTTAACCGGGGCAGTATCCTCGATTAAGAAAAAAGAAGATTTAGTATCGCAATCTAATACCGTAGAAGAACTTTTACAAGGTAGGGCCGCTGGTGTATTGGTACGCAGTGGTTTTGCACCAGGCGAGCCTAATAGTATTACCATAAGAGGTCTAAATAGTTTAACAGGTAATACACAACCTTTGTATGTTATAGATGGTATTATTGTAGACTCTGCCACAGAAGATACTTTAGATCCTTTATCTAATGGTAATAGCTATCTAGCACCTCAAGGTGGTATCACAGGTTTAAACCCAAGAGATATTGAAAGTATTGAGATTTTAAAAGATGCATCTGCAACCGCTATCTATGGCTCACGTGGTGCAAATGGAGTAATTATAATTACGACAAAAAAGGGTCTGCCTGGTGAGGTTCAATTTAATTTCACCACATCAACTAGAGTTGGTACCATTGCTAATAATATAGATGTTTTAGATACAAGAGCATATGTGAATTATCAAAATGATGTAAGAGCAAATCAAGGGTTTGATCCGAGATATTATGTCTACCCCGACCAAAGTATTGCAGAGTTTCAAACTGATGAGCAATTTATGATTGATAATGCTGATACCATTGAGAGAATAGAAGGTGTAAATTGGGGTGAAGATACTTATGAGAACGCCATTACTACAAAATACAGGTTAGCAGTTTCTGGCGGCACTGAGAAAATGAATTATTATTTGTCTGGTGGGTATCTTAAGAACGAAGGTATAATACCAAGAGCCGTTGCAGAGAACACAGATGTTAATGTAAAATTAATTAATACGTTTACAGATAAGCTTAAGTTAACTTCGAAAGTTGCTGCACAATATACAAAAAACTTTGCGTCAAAAGGTACTGAGAATTTAGGTGGTACAAGTAATAGCTTAATAAGGCAAGTCATCTCAGGTGCGCCAATTATCGGACAAGAAGATAATTTTGAAGGTGATGAATTCGATATCAGCTTGGACGGTCCTAGAGCTTGGGTATCTGATTATGATGATGAATCTGAAGAAATTCGACTTTTAGGGTCCTTAAGTTTAGATTATAAGATTTCTAAAGCCTTTACCTACAGACTTAATGTTGCAGGAGATTATAGAACTAAAGAAAGACAAATTTGGTTTGGTACAGCTTTAAGACGCGGGGCCTTGGTAAATGGTGAAGCAGGTCTTAGTACTTTAGATCGTTTTAGATATAATATAGATAATACCCTACTTTTTAAACATAGATTCAATAAAAACAATAGAATCAATGGTACTGTAGGATTTATTTTGGATCACAGAAGAACAGAGTTTTCTACAAGACAAGCTACAGATTTTCCTGATGAGAATTCTAGAGCAGACAATATAGATTTAGGTCAACAACAGCAACCTCAATTGAATATTAATGAAGAAGAGGCTTTGGTATCTTATTTAGCTCGTGTAAACTATACTTTAAAAAACAAATATTTATTTACAGCGTCGTTTAGAGCAGATGGTAGTTCAAAATTTAGAGACGATAATCGTTGGGGCTATTTTCCGGCCTTAGCTGTTGCATGGAAAATACAAGAAGAGAAATTTTTTAGAGACTCAAAATTTATATCTCAAGCGAAGCTAAGACTTGGTTGGGGTTTAACAGGTAATCAAGCCATAGATCCTTACAGTACTATTCGTCGTTTTCAAGTAGCATTAACACCATATTCAGACGAAAATGGAATACCATTACCAACGTTATTACCAGAAAATCTTAATAATATAAAACTAAAATGGGAAACCACGAGTCAGTATAATGCAGGTTTAGATTATGGTTTAGCAAATGACAGAGTTACAGGTTCAATAGATGTTTATTACAAAAAGATATCGGACCTTCTTTTAGATTTTCCGTTACCTGGTTCAGCGGGTGGCTTTCCTTCAACATTTGGTAACAGAGGAGAATTATTCAATCAAGGTGTTGAGTTTGCAATTAATGCTGATATCGTAAATAGCGATAGTTTTAAATGGAACGTGTTTGGAAATATTGCTTTTAATAGAAATGAAGTTGGTGATATTGGTTTTGTACCAAGTCAATTCGGTACCCAAACCTATAGTGCTTACTTAGGGCGTCAAATTGCCGGCGGAAACTTCTTTAAAACAGAGGCTAATATTTTTATTGAAGGTGAAGAGCCTGGCTTATTTTACGGTTATGCAACAAACGGCATCGTTTCAGATGATGAAGACGTTGCTAACGCACCAAGTTTTAATGGTACGCCAGCGCAATTGGGTGATGTTTATTTACAAGATCAAAACGCGGATGGGATTATTGATAATAACGATTTAACTATTATTGGAAATCCAAACCCAGATTTTAATTTTGGATTTGGTACGAGCTTTCAATATAAAAATATATCGTTAAGTGCTTTATTTAATGGTGTATACGGTAATGATATTGCTAATGGTAATTTATTAAGAGAAGCCTATGCAGATAATGGAGCTACCAATGTACGTCCAGAAGCTTACTACAACGCATGGTCACCAGTAAACACTAACGGTACATACCCTAGAGTAGGTTACGATTTAGCAGATGAGACGGGTTTCACAGATCGTATTATTGAAGACGGAAGTTTCCTAAGACTTGCAAATGTCACCTTAGGTTATACAGTACCATTTTCTGAAAACTCTAGGATTGATAATATGTATATCTCTGTATCTGGTCAGAATCTTTTATTATTTACAAACTATAGTGGTTTTGATCCAGAGGCTAATAGTTTCACATTTGATCCGAGCAGAGTTGGTGTAGATTGGAATTCATTTCCAAATCAACGCACTTTTACTTTAGCATTAAACGTAACATTTTAAATCCCATAGAAATGAAAAAATATATATCCATAAGTGTCCTCATAATAAGTGCCCTATTTATTAATAGCTGCGATGATTATTTGGAAGAAGAGGTTGAAACTTTTATAGAAGAAGAGGTTGTTTTTACAACGGAAGAAGGTTTAGAGTCAGCAATAAACGGTTTATATCAAAGTTATGCAGATCCAGGCTATCACGGGTCGTCAATACATACTTTTATAGCTCCTTTATCTGGTAAATTTTTCTCTAATCAAGGTGCTAGCGCAGATGCAACGAGTCTAAATACATTGCCAAATAATACGTGGTTAACACGTATGTGGCCACAAATGTATACTACTGTGAATGTAGCAAATATTATTATTGCAAATATAGAAGAGTCTAACCTGCCCAATAAAGATAGAGCATTAGGTGAAGCTTATTTTCTTAGAGGCGCAACTTATTTTGATTTGGTACGCTATTTTGGCGGTGTACCTTTAAAACTCTTGCCTGCTAGTATAGATAATCTTAATACACCTAGAAGTTCAAAGGAAGAAGTTTACGACGCTATTATTTCAGATTTTGAAAATGCTAAATTAATGTTACCTAATACAGGTGAGGCATTATTTCAAAGACCTGTAAAATTAGCTGCAAATATGTTTTTGGCAAAAGTGTACATGACTTTAGCTAGTGAAACAAATAATATGGAAATGTGGCAAGCGGCTTATGACGAGGCTATACAGGTTTACGGCCAGTATAGTTTAGTACCAACTTTTGCAGAATTATATAATCCGCTAAATGAGAATACCGTAGAATCAATTTTTGAAATACAATATGCAACTAACGGCGCGGTTAGAAATTCAGATATCATTAGGAGTTACACGCTAAAACAGTTTTATGAGTATCCAACTTTTGGACGTATTAGACCTAATAAAGAAGTGTACGACCAGCATCTTAATCAATATCCAGGTGATCCGCGTATAGCGGCTACATTTATTTATGACTCTTACACAAAAGTAAATGGCAATAATCAGAATTTATATCCAATTCAAATAAATGGAAATGACGGTTATACAGGACTTAAAAAGTATTTAGAGCCTAATTTTAATGGCAGTACAACAAATAGAAATATGCTAAAACTAAGGTATGCGGATTTATTATTAATGCTTGCTGAAATAGAGAATGAACTTAATGGGCCAGGGGGTGCATACCAATATGTTAATGAAGTACTAGCAAGAGCAAGAACGCAAGCAGATGGCACACAAGCCGCAGAACCGGCAGATTGGAGTGGAATGAGTCAAGATGAATTTAGAACAAGGATTTTAAGAGAAAGACAATACGAACTTCTAGGTGAAAACCACGAGTGGTTTGATACCAGACGAAGAGGTTATGAATATTTCTTAGAAGAAGTTATAGAAACACATAACAACTTTCCAAACCTTGGGAACAAGGATTTTACATATCCAGTTTCTGTAAAAAATATGTTGTTACCCATACCATCAACTGAGTTATCTAATAACACCGAAATATCTCAAGCAGATCAAAACCCTGGTTACTAATTATAGAATTTAACAAAACATGATCAGAAACGTATTTAAATATTTGTCCTTAATTATTGTAAGTGCAGCACTTTTAGTCTCTTGTAGTGAAATTAAAAGTAATACAAAATCTGCTAGCGGGGGTCGGTTATATCAAGATGCTTCTGCCTCTGTTGAAGATAGAATCGATGATTTAATGTCGCGTATGACATTAGAAGATAAAGCTGCCCAAATGAGTCAGTACGTTGGTTTAGAGCACATGAAACAAGCTCTTGGCGATTTAACAGAGGAAGAGTTAGATAAAAATGATGCTAAAGGTTTTTACCCAGGATTTAAAACTACAGATATAGCACAATTAACTAGAGAAGGTAAAATAGGTTCTTTCTTACATGTTTTAACTGCAAAAGAAGCAAACGAACTTCAAAAGTTAGCTCAAGAATCACCATTACAAATTCCATTACTAATTGGTATTGATGCAATCCATGGAAATGCTTATTATGAAGGTGGTGCAACTGTGTATCCAACGCCAATTACACAAGCAGCAACATTCGATGATGCCTTAATGGTAAAGGCGAGTGTGCAAACTGCAAAAGAAATGCGAGCTACAGGCACACAATGGACTTTTACACCTAACATTGATGTTTTAAGAGATCCACGTTGGGGACGTACCGGTGAAACCTTTGGTGAAGACCCTTTTTTAGTAGGAAATATGGGTATAGCTTCAATTAAGGGCTTACAAGGTGATGATTTTTCGGGTTATGATAAAGTTATTACGTGCGCAAAACATTTAATTGCTGGAAGTCAGTCTATTAATGGACTTAATGCCTCACCAACAGATGTTTCAAAAAGAACACTATTCGAAATCTTTTTACCACCATACAAAAGAGCGGTACAAGAAGCTAACGTTTATTCTATAATGGCTGCGCATAACGAAGTAAATGGTATGCCAGGACACATGGATGAGTATATGATGACCGACTTAATGAGAGATCGTTGGGGATTTGACGGTTTCTATGTCAGCGACTGGAATGACATTTCGCGAATTGCAAAATGGCATCATGTTGCGAAGGACTTTAAAGAATCTGTTGAGTTTTCTGTAAATGCAGGTATGGATATGAACATGCATGGCCCATTTTTTCAAGATTATGTTGTAGAATTGGTTAACGAGGGTAAAATTGAAGCATCACGAGTAGACGATGCAGTTCGTAAAATTTTAGAAGCCAAATTCAGACTAGGCCTTTTTGAAAACCCATTCATTGATCTTGAAAGTGTGAAAACTAAAATTTTCACAAAAGAACATCAGGCAACTGCTTTAGAACAAGCTCGAAAAGGTATTGTACTTCAAAAAAATGCAGGCCTATTGCCTTTAAAGAATTTAAAAGGGAAAAAACTTTTCATTACTGGGCCAAATGCACATAATATGACAACGCTTGGTGATTGGACATCCCCACAGCCAAAAGAAAATTACATAACCATTAAAGAAGGTCTAGACAATCTTGCTGACAAATATGGATATTTTACAGAATATTACGATTGTGGACAACGCTCAAAATGGATTACTGATGAAAACATC
This sequence comes from Winogradskyella sp., assembly GCA_028383925.1. Lineage (GTDB taxonomy): Bacteria > Bacteroidota > Bacteroidia > Flavobacteriales > Flavobacteriaceae > Winogradskyella. Next base: position 13,759 of record JAOEWO010000018.1, on the reverse strand, counting down.
GCAACAGCAAAGCGAAAAGCATTAAATGCTGATATTTTGGTCTTGGTTTTAGGTGAAAACTCATACCGTCACGACTGGAAAAATAAGACAACAGGTGAGAATATAGATCGTGCAACTTTAGGACTTTCAGGAAACCAAATGAAGTTAGCAAACAAAATTTTTGAGCTTAATAAACCTGTAATTGTGGTGTATGTAAGTGGTAGTCCAGTTGCAGAACCTTGGTTAGAACAACGTGCAAAAGCAGTCGTTAATGCATGGGAACCAGGAGCATTTGGTGGTCAGGCTGTCGCAGAAATATTAATGGGTGAAGTTAACCCAAGTGGTAAGCTACCGTTGACGATACCAAGAAGTGTTGGTCAATTACAAATGGTGTATAACCACAAACCAACGGCTTACATTCACAAGTACAACACAGAGAAGAAAGTACCGTTGCATCCATTCGGATTTGGGTTGAGTTATTCAAAATTCGAATTTTCAGAGCCAACCGTATCAAAAGCTGAGTTTGCAGGTTTAGACGATAGCATTACAGTTACAGTAGATGTAAAAAATAATAGTGATGTGGATGGAGAAGAAGTGGTTCAGATGTATATAAGAGATAATAGAAGCTCTTACACAAGACCTGTAAAAGAACTTAAAGGCTACAAACGTGTATTTGTAAAAGCTGGAGAAACGAAAACTGTAGAAATTCCAATTTCAGCAGAAAGTCTAGCTATGTACGATAAGGATTTCAACTTTGTAGTAGAGCCAGGAGAATTTACAATTATGACGGGTAATTCTTCGGAAAATAAAGCATTAAAAGAGGCAATAATTTCTGTTTCTAAATTAATCACATTAGATAAAGTAAAATAATATGTATAAGATACTAAAATATGGTTTCGTCTGTATAATACTATTAGTTTCATGTAAAGAAACTAACAAAGATCAGGTTAATAATACGATGGTTGAGGTACAAGAAGTACAAACACCCAATATTATATATATAATGGCAGATGATCTCACCACCCAAGCTATAAGTGCTTATGGTGGCATTTATAGAGATTTGGCGCCAACGCCAAATATAGATCGTCTTGCAAACGAGGGTATGCTTTTTCAAGATGCCTTATGTACTAATGCTATTTGTGGTCCTTCACGTTCTGCTATTTTAACGGGTAACTACAGTAATGTAAATGGTTATTATAAAAATGAAAGTGGTGGAAAATTTGATGCTTCAAAATGGACATTCCCTCAAGAATTTCAAAAAAACGGTTATCAGACAGCATTATTTGGTAAATGGCATTTAGGTACTGAACCTAAGGGTTTTGATGTTTTTAAGTATCATAATTCGGCTGGTCAGCAAGGGCATTATTGGAACCCTGTTTATAATATAAATGGTAAAGACACAAAATTAGAAGGTTATTCAACTAATCTTAGTACTGATTTTGCTATGAATTGGTTGAAATCCGAGCGTAAACAGGAAGATCCTTTTATGATGGTGTTACAATATAAAGCGCCGCATAGGCCTTGGCAGCCAGATACTAAATATGAAACCCTTTGGGATGATATTGATTTCCCTTATCCAGCTACCTTTAATGATGATTATAAAGGCCGCGAGTTAACGGCTGGTGATACAGAAATGACCATGGAATATTTCTCTCGCAGAGATATGAAATTTAAAGAGCCAGCAGGTTTAAAAGGTAAAGATAAAATTAAATGGGCGTTTTATGGTGCAAAGCCTGGTGAAGTAGTCCAACCAGAAGGGATGACGGCAGAAGAAGGCAGAAAATGGAGATACCAAACGTATATAAAAGATTACTTGGCCTGTGTAAAGTCTGTTGATGATAATATTGGTCGTGTATTAAAATATCTTGATGATAATGGATTAACTGATAATACAATTATTGTTTTAACATCAGATCAAGGTTTTTATTTAGGGGATCACGGATTTTTTGACAAACGTTTTATTTATGAAGAGTCTGTTCGAATGCCGTTTATGGTGAGGTATCCTAAAGTTGTTAAACCAGGAAGTGTAAATGAAGATATCGTATCAAATATAGATTTTGCACCAACATTGTTAGATTTAGCACACATTGAAACTAATCAAGAAATGCAGGGACGCAGTTTTAAGTCTATTTTAAAAGGTAACACACCAAAAGACTGGGTCCAAGCTATGTATTATCATTACTATGAATGGCCTTATTGGCATCATGTACAACCACATTATGGTATTAGGACACAAAAATATACGCTCGCTCATTTCTATTATAACATTGATGTTTGGGAGCTTTACAATTTAGAAAAAGACCCCATGCAGATAAATAATATTATTACCAACCCAGAGTATGCCAGTGTGGTTTTAGATTTAAAGTCTCAATTAAAAGAGTTAATGAAGAATTCTGGAAATGATAAATCATTAGCAGACTTTAGAATCATTACAGATACAGATTTTGGTTCTATAGTAGATAAAAAAGATAGTGAAACATCAGTACAAGATGTTTTAACAGGAAAAAGTAATTGATATGAAAAAGTCCTTTTTAAGTCTTGTAATAGCATTAGTTTTTATTGCATGCGGTAGTCAAAATAATACCACAAAAGTTACTACTGAGAGTGCTAGTGTTACTCCTAGTAATAAGCAGAAAAATATTCTTTTTATAGCAATAGACGATTTAAAACCTTTATTGTCAAATTATGGCAATACTCAAATGAAAACTCCAAACTTTGACCGTTTAGCTAAGATGGGAATGACCTTTACAAATGCGCATGTACAATATGCGGTTTGTGGAGCTTCCAGAGCAAGTGTAATGACAGGTACAAATCCCGATACTAATAAAGTATGGGATTTAAAGACAGACTTTAGAGTGTCTAATCCAGATTTGATTTCAATGCCAGAGCATCTTATCAATCAGGGTTATGAGAGCACAGGAACAGGAAAAATTTATCATATTCCTTCTGCGGCCAAAGGGCATGACGCAAAAACTTGGAGTATACCTCACCAAATGCCTAAAAATTTCGACCCAAAATATGGTGAACCTGCATTAAATTATTATCAAAATCCTAAGACTAAACTAGAAGTTGATAGACTAATTAAAGAAGCAAATGCTAAAGGCATTACAAAGCGTGGAAGAACGAGAAGTTATGTTTTTAAGCGGTTAAAACCTTCAACAGAAAGTGCAGACGTTAGCGATACAGCATACAATGACGGCCTATATACTGAAACAGCTTTAAAACAATTAGAGACATTAGAAAGCGGCACTAAACCGTGGTTTTTAGCTGTTGGTTTTCAAAAACCACATCTGCCATTTGTAGCACCCAAAAAATACTGGGATTTATACACTAGAGATCATATTGAACTGGCCGAATTTCAGAAGCTTTCAGAAGGTACACCAAAATTTGCATTTCATTCGTTTGGTGAACTAAGGGCGTTTTCTGATATTGATAACGCATTAAATATTGGTGATAAACTGTCAGACGCTAAGCAACGCGAGTTAATTCATGGTTATATGGCTTGTATTTCATATATAGATGCACAGATAGGAAAATTATTAGATGATTTACAGAGGCGAAGTATATTAGAAGAAACTGTAATTGTACTTTGGGGTGACCATGGTTTTCATTTGGGTGATCATACCGAGTGGTGTAAACATTCAAATTTTGAGCAAGCTACACGCATTCCTTTTATGTTTTCTGGTCCTGGTGTTCAAAAAAATCAGAAATCTCACCATCCTGTAAATTTGGTAGACTTATTCCCTACAGTTTTTGAGTTAGCTAATGTGAAGCAACATAACCAAACAGACGGTAAATCGTTAGTGCCTTTATTAGATAATGATGATACAACTACGGTTGAGATGGATTATGCATATCACCAGTACGCTCGTGGTAAACGTATGGGATATTCGATTAGAACAGAGCGTTACCGCTACACAGAATGGCACGATAATAATTATAGAAGTTATGACACATATAACGAAAGTAATATTATTGCTGCGGAGCTATACGACTATCAAAACGATCCCTCAGAAACTAAAAATTGGGTTAAAGATTCTAATTATGCTAAAATTGTAAAAGCACTAAAATCAAAACTCAAATCTCAATTAACCAAGTGAAATTAAGAGCGGTATTTAATATCGCTTTTTTTGGCACAGTTTCTGAATTAAACCTAGCTACTAAATACAAGTCTAAAACAATAGACTTTAAGATATAAACTTATAATGAAAAAAATTACATTTTTAATAGCTTTCTGTTTGTCAGCTTTAGCTTATGCTCAAGATAAACCAAACATTTTAATCATCCACACAGATGATTTAGGTTATCACGATTTAAGCTTCACAGGGTCTCAATTATACAACACAGATCATATAGACCAATTGGCAAAAGAATCAGTTAGTTTTACAAATGCGTATAGTAGTTATCCACGTTGTACACCTTCACGATATGCAATGATTACTAGCACATATCCTGTTAACGAGGATAAGGGCTTTTTAGGCGGAATTCCAGATGAAAAGAATTTCATCAAACAATTCGTAAATGCTGGTTACAATACGTCTTATGTCGGAAAATGGCATTTGGGAAAAGGGCCAAGTAAACCAGAAAAATTTGGATTTAATCATACTTATGCTGCAGGTGAAGCAGGTGGGGTGGGCTCACGTTTTCACCCATTTAACACACAAAAGAATGGAAAGCAAGCAAAATACGATGTGCCCAATGTAAAAGAAGATGGTAAAGAAGGCGATTACATTAGTGATATGATGACTTCGGAAACCATAAAATTTATAAAAAGCAACCATAAAGACCAACCGTTTTTAGCAGTTTTAGCATACTATGCGGTGCACACACCAATTGAAGCAAAACCAGAAGACGAAGCAAGAAATAAGGAACAACTTAAATCCATGGATTTTGGTGATACACCAGAATACATTGAAGAAGGTCATGGACGAAGAAAAATGCGTCAAGACGATGCGGCTTATGCAGGTATGGTAGAAAATGTAGATGAAAACGTTGGAAAGCTTCTTCAAACTTTAAAAGATATGGGAATTGATAAAAACACCATTATCGTATTCTCATCAGACCACGGCGGATTATCCAATGATGGCCATAAAGGCAAACGTCATTTAGCAACCACCAATCTACCGCTTAAAGCAGGAAAAGGCTGGTTATACGAAGGTGGAATTCGGGTACCGCTATTTGTAAAATGGGCAGATCAACTAAAACCTCGTGTAGATGATGAATCTATTATTTTGGGTATGGATGTATTTCCAACCTTATTAGAATTAGCAACCAATAAAACGGTAGAAGGTCTTGATGGTAAAAGTTACGCGTCTGTTTTAAAAGCAAAAGACAACTGGAAAGATAGAACGGTATTCTGGATTTCCCGAAAAGCAAGACCACATAGTACAGGGGACAGTAAAATGGCCGTGGTGCGTTCTGGTGATTATAAACTTATTGAATATTTGGAGACAAAAGCCTTAGAACTCTATAACTTAAAGGAAGATGTTTCTGAAGAAACTAATCTCGCAGAAAAAGAGACTGCAAAAAAAGAGCAATTGTACACCCTTTTAAAAGGTTGGAAAAAAGCGTATTTGATTCCTTCAAAAACAAAAATTAGAAAGCCTAAAGCCGAAGGAGATAAAAAAGGAAAAGGAAAGAAGAAAAACTAAAAATTTTTTAAATGTAATTGACCTCAAAGGTTTTCTGGTGTATGAGCGTAGATGAAGTCAAAACTTGTGAGGTCTTAATATTTTAATATGAAACTAACGCAATATATTTTTATCCTGTTTTTTATAGCGACTTTAACCAAAAGCTATAGTCAAGGCGCTTACCAAACTGAAACACCAACTCAAAAAGCCGAGCGTATGCAATGGTACACAGATGCGCGTTTTGGAATGTTTATACATTGGGGAGCGTATAGTGTTTTAGATGGCGAATACAAAGGTAAAAAGCAACGTGGTCCATTAGGCGAATGGATTATGCAAAACCTTACTATTCCAATAGAAGATTATAAAAAAGATGTGGTTGGTAACTTCAACCCTACAAAATTTGATGCAGATGCTTGGGCAAAATCGGCTTACGATGCAGGTATGAAATATATGGTAATGACCACAAAACATCACGATGGATTTGCTTTGTTTCAATCCGATGTGAGTGATTATAATATTGTGGCACAAACACCTTTTGGGCGTGATGTAATAAAAGAACTATCTGAAGCTTGTAAAAAATACGGACTCAAATTTGGAGTGTATTATTCGCAGGCACAAGATTGGTATCATGCTGGAGGTTACACACCAAAAAAGCGATGGGATAAAAAGCAGGAAGGCGATTGGGACAGCTATTTTGAAACCATTGTAAAAGGTCAAGTCACAGAGTTATTTTCAAATTATGGTGAGATTTCATTAATTTGGTGGGATTCTGCTCGAAAAGTACAAAACAATGATTTGGCAAACGCTATTGGTCGCGAGTTAGTAAAATTGCAACCAAATATTATTGTAAACCCTCGTTTAAGCACCACATCTCAAATGGATTTTCAAACTTTTGAACAAGTTATTCCAGGTGTTTTTGAAAAAGAATATAATGAATTGTGTTTAACTCAAAACCGTTCGTGGAGCTATAAACCATCAGATACGTTGTGGAAAGAACCTGCTTTTCTTTTAAAGACCTTAACACACATGACATCTATTGGAGGTAATTTCTTATTTAATGTTGGTCCAAAGTCAAATGGCGAATTTCCAAAACAAGCTAAAGAAGCTTTAGAATATATTGGTGAGTGGATGGCAATAAATAATGAAGCGATTTATGAAACTGAAAAAAGTCCGTTTTATAAGTTACCGTTTGGGGAAGCAACTATGAGACAAATGGATGACAAATCTATAATCTATCTTCATATTTACGATTGGCCATCAAGTGGAATGTTAGAAATAAAAGGATTACATAATGCATCTGTTTCAGCCTCAGTTTTAGGAGGTTCTTCAACCTTAAAAGTAGAACAAAATAATAATAGACTTCAAATTTCTGGATTACCAAAAGAAGCACCTCATGATGCAGTTTCTGTTATAAAATTAGAAATTTCTGAACCACTGAAAATTGATTACGGCTACATTCAACCATCAGAAGACCGTTCTATTTTATTAAATCCTGAAAACGCTTTGCTGACTATAAAACCACAGTTCGACTGTATACCTGAAGTCGCTTATGATGGTGATGAACCTTATTTTAGGAATTGGCAAAATTGTATTCCAGGTCGTATTGACACAGGTAATCAAGCACACTGGAAAGTAAATGTAACCGAAAAAGGTGACTACAAGGTGGTTGCAAAATTGTCAACACGAGCAGACGGTAACTTCGCAATGATAAAAGTTAACAAGCCTGTGCATACCAAATTACCAAATACTGGTGGATTGGATGTTTACCAGACTTTAGATTTAGGAACACTTTCGCTTAAAAAAGGTGTTAATACAATAACATTTTCAGGACAAAAAAAGAAGGCTTGGGATAATGTGCAATTGAAAACAATTCGACTTATAAAATTATAATTTTCATTAAAATGAAATTAATTGAAACCATAAAAAAATCATTGACACTACTTTTTTTTATTAGTATGATGACCACTTATGGGCAAACTGTAACTACGACTTTGGAGGCAACTATTAGAGATATTTCAGAGGTCAAAATTGGTTTTAATCGTCGTTCTAATCCAGGCTCTTGGTGGACAGACGGTTCGTTTATCAATCTGGTTGCAGAAATGAATCCTGATGTTGTAAGATATCCAGCAGGTACACAAGCTAATTACTGGAATTGGAATACGGGTCAATTTATTGAAAACACAGATAAAGTATGGGGAAACAAAGAGGTAGTTACTATTCCTACATTTATAAATGCATTACCTAACAGAACAAAAACAGTCTATGTGGTTAATATTGCAAGACCAACACCTGCAACCGGTGCTGATGTTAATGCTAGTGAAGCCATTCTTAAAAGTGACGCTACTTTAAATTTAAAAATAACAGATATGCTTAATGCTATAAATGCATTTTCGCAAGCAGGTAAATTGCCCTATGCCATTGAATTGGGCAATGAGTTTTATTTCGGAAATATAGAATCTGGAATTTTTCAAATACAAGAAGTCGATAATAATGGAACAACAGAATATTACTCTGGTTGGGACCAAGCAAATAATGCACCTTTTCAATCATCATCAAAACAAGACGCTACAGATATTACGGCATTATTTTATTTAGAACAGGCTAAGGTTATTGTCAATGCTATAAAAATGCAATATCCTAATATGAAATTTGCACTTTGTACAACAAAAAGTGGAAATGGCAATTCAGCAAGAGAGCGCTGGAACAGCACTATTTTTGATAACCTACAAAACAATCCTGAATTTACAAACCTTTCAAATGATATTGATGCGGTAACCCAGCATCATTACCTCAATGACAGTTACGGTGTGCAAACGGTTATAACAAATAATACGGAGGCAAAAGTGGCTATTGCAGAAGGCATTCAATACCCAGTTGATAAGCAAGCAGATTATAATTTAGTGCCTCATAACTACAAGATTTGGTATACAGAATATGGAGAAGTTAAAGAAATTGCTGAAGAAACATGGGCTTCCGGATTACGCTATGCAGCTTTAGTTTATAGCTGGTTAAATAGAGGTGATAAGGTAGAGCAATTGCATTACCATCATATTTCGGATGATAATGTGGTTCAGGTTGGTTCGCCTATGCAATTAGCACCAATTGGTATTGCTCAAAAATTAATTGCTCAGGCTTTAGTAGATATGACCGAAATGCAAAACATTAATTTCACTACTAATCCTATTTCAGTAAATGGCGTAGAATCATTATTTGGTTATAAGTTTAAAAATGCTGAAAAAGAGACTTTATTAATTATTAATATTAGTGATACCGATTTCACAGATGTACAAATAGATAACCTATTTACCTATACTGGAACTCAAAACTTAACGCAGTATCATTCAACACAACCTTATGTCTTTGGTGTGGCCGAAGGCGATGCTAATATCATATCTACTGATGCAACAATATTTAACACATTTAACGCAAGACGATTTTCTATTAATGTTGTCGAGGTTGAAAACATTTTAAGTATTAACGATATAGATGAACATTCTGTTGCGATGTACCCAAATCCTGTAACAGATATTTTAACTATCGATTCTAATGCTATGTTGCAACATATTTGTGTCTATAGTATCAATGGAGCAAAAGTTTTTACTACGGAAAAAGTAAACAATAACACCATCGATTTAAGTGCATTAACTTCTGGTATGTATATCTTAAAAATCGAAACTAATAAAGGTTCAGTGTTTAAAAAACTGATTAAGATTTAAATGGATTATGATTCTGTAAAATGAAAAATAAGAAACTTTTTTTTCTGTTTAGCGTATGCTGTCTTACAATTTTTTCTTGTAAAACAAACCTTGTCGAAACTAATAACTTAGATATTGAAGAGGATGCCAATTGGAAAAAAGAAGCCTTACATAGAATTGATAGTTTAAGAAAGCGTGAGTTAACCATAATTGTAAAAGATAAAAATGGAAATAGTATTCCAAATGCAGAGGTCAAAATCAACCTCGATAAACATGAGTTTAAGTTTGGAGCAGCCATAGACAAAGACGTATTTAACTCACCTCATACAGAAAAATACAAAAGCTTACTAAAAACATATTTTAATAGTAGTGGTTTTGAAAATGCATTAAAGCCTAAACGGCGTTTTAGCGAAACCGAAGCTAAAGCAGCACAAATAATACCTTGGTTTCTTGAAAATGATTTTTATATGCGTGGTCATGCTTTAGTTTGGGAAAACAGAAAAAACATGCGCCCCAAAGAGAAAAAGGTAATGAACCTAAAAGGAATTACCAATAAAAAGAAGGAAGAAAAAGTCATCGCATTATTAAGTCAACATTTTACACACGCCTTAAAAAAATGGGACGTTAACTGTTGGGATGTTTTAAATGAACCTATTGGAAATCATCAAATTAACGATTTAGCCGATAGAAACACATTTGCCTATTGGTTTAAGTTAGCTGATAGCGTTAGACAACGAAACAACAAACCAGACGTAAAACTTTTTATCAATGAAAATCGTGTCATTTCAGGTACAACACCAAACACCTATAGTAGACCAAGCGAGTACAAAAAAATCATTCAGTCCATATTAGACGAAGGTGCACCATTAGAAGGTATTGGTTTTCAATCTAGGATAAAGCATCAATTTGTGTCACCAGAGCAAATGCTAGAACGACTAAAAAGCTTCGAAGAATTTAACTTACCGCTTCATGCCACAGAATTTGAAATTAGAGATTCAGATATTAGAACCTATACTATTGAAGAACGAAGTGGTTTAATAGAACAAGTTATGCTCATTTATACAAGCCATTATTTAGTTGATGGCATTTGGCATTGGACCTTTTATAATAATACTAGAAATTCAAAACCTTGGGCTTTATTTAATTATGATGGTACACCAACTGTATCTGGAGAACAATGGATAAAAACTATGAACACATATTTTAACTCGTCGTATGAGTTAAAAACAAATTCAAATGGTGAAGTAAATAAAAGAGTTTTTAAAGGTGATTACATGCTTAGTGTAAGTTATAAAAATCAATTTAAGTATGTTAAAAGAACTATCACAGAGAATAATACCTTAACCATCATTTTAGAGTAATGAAAAAAATATTTAGCATATACTTATTGTTATTTGTTTTGATGTTTAGTTGCAAATCTAAGCAAACGTCAGTTTCAACTTCAAATGAAGTACAACCAAACATATTAATCATCCACGTGGACGATTTAGGCTATCACGATTTAAGTATCTATGGAAGCCAAATCTACCAAACACCAAATATTGATGCCTTAGCACAGCAATCGATTCAGTTTACTAATGCCTATGCTAATTATCCACGTTGTGTACCATCACGTTACGCCATGATGACAGGAAATTATCCAGTTCAAAATGGAGACGTGCCAGACGATGGTTTTAAAATGGATAATGTTGCAGATAATAAGAATTTTGTAAAAAACATTAAGTCAGCAGGTTATCAAACCGCTTACTTTGGAAAATGGCATTTGGGTGGCGAAGAAAGTTTAAAAGACTTTGGTTATGATTACAGTTTTGCTGCAGGTGGCTCAGGTTCACCTATAAGTTTTTTGTATCCTTTTAACGAAAAGAAAGGGAAAGGAAAGTCTAAAAAAACACCAATTCCAGATGTAGATGAGGTGAGTAAAGAAGGCGATTATTTAACGGATGTGATGACTGATAATGTCGCGAAATATATTACCAATGCAGATAAAAGCAAACCGTTTATGGCGATGTTTTCGTTTTACGCAGTACACCAACCTTTAGAAGCTAAAGAAAACGATATAAAACAAAATAAAGAAGAAATCAAAAATTTTAACTTTGGAAATCAGCCAGAATTTATAAGCGAAGGTACAGGAAGAACAAAAATGCGTCAAGACCATGCTAGATATGCAGCAATGGTAGAAACTATGGACGAGAATGTAGGCAAATTATTGCAACTATTGAAAGATTTAAACATCGAGGACAACACTATAATTATCTTTTCTTCAGACCATGGAGGACTTTCAAACGACGGCACGAAACAACGCGATTTAGCAACGTCTAATTTTCCGCTAAGAGCAGGAAAAGGTTGGTTGTATGATGGCGGAATTAAAGTACCACTATTTATAAAGTGGAATGGCAAATTTCAACCAAAAACTAATAATGAATCTCTAGTTATGCTCATGGATGTATTTCCAACGGTTTTGGATATTACAGCTAACAAATCTTTAGATACCAACGGTAAAAGTTTTCTGCCAGTACTTATAAATAAAGACGAGTGGAACGATAGAACGGTATTTTGGCATTCTAGCAAAGCAAGACCAGTTAATACAGGAGACACTAAATCTTCAGCCATAAGAAAAGGTAATTATAAACTCATTAATTGGTATATTGAAGGAAGAACAGAACTGTATGATATGTCAAAAGACCCTTATGAAGCCTATAATATTTCCGAAGAAAATCCAGAATTAACGGAACAGTTATTGAAAGAGCTAAATAAATGGAAATCAAAATTTTAAAATGAAACAAATAACACTTATCATATGTATTCTTTTTGCTGGATTTGGGTTCACCCAAAATAATCCAGAAGGCACAGATTTAGTAAATAAAGACCGTTTAAAATTTTTAAATTCAAAAGGCGAGTTTTCAAGTATTCAAAAATCTAAAGATGACAATGGTAATCTTCAGTTTTTAATTGAAACTAAAACAGAACCTAAATTCATATACAATTGTGCTTCAAAAATTCCTATTGAAGCAAAAGGAAGCAAAAAAGGAACAGTATTCTTATTATCATTTAAAGCAAAAACAGAAACATCAAGTTTAGAAACAGGTGAAGCTAAAGCACTATTTATTTTTAAACAAACTAAAGATTATAAGGGAAACATAAATTATACACAGAGTTTTTCTTCAGAGTGGGAAACGTATTATTTACCATTTAAAGCTGATAGATATATAAATAAAGAGAATTTAGGTATTGTGATGCAATATGGTTATCGACCACAATCTTTTTTATTAAAGGATATTAAGTTTGAAGTCTTTCCTGAAGGTACAAAATTAGAGAGTCTACCAAAAACAGAAATAAAATATATTGGTATGGAAGCGGATGCCGAATGGCGTAAAGAGGCAAACCAACGCATTGAAGCTATTAGAAAGGGCAGTTTCAAAGTTCAGTTTATAAAAGATGGAGTCGCAATGTCTAATAAAGACGTTAATGTTAAATTGGTAAATCACGCCTTTCCATTTGGCGCAAAATTAGATGCTGAAGATGTTATCAAAAATTCTGATGATTATAAAAATTTCAAGAGAGGCTTTAATAATGTCGTTCTTGGTAATGATTTAAAAATCAAAGCATGGTCCAAAGAGCGCAAAAGAGCGCAAACTTTAGAGGCCTTATCGATTCTTAAAGCGGATGGTATACCAGTAAAAGGACATGTATTAGTTTGGCCAGGATTTAATTATCTAACAAAAGAGTTTAGAGCAAATAAAGATAATCCTGAGAAATTAACGGAGCTTATGGAGACTCATGTTAATAGTATTTTAGAGGCCACTAAAGGACAAATCACACATTGGGATGTGGTTAATGAAGCTTATACTAATAAGGATTTGCAAAAAAATACTGGAAGCGAAGATATACTATATAACGCCTTTAAGACAGTAGCCAAAAAGCAACCCAATGTACGTCGTTTTACTAACGAATACGGAATTATAAGTAAAGGCGGAATCGATACCCAAAAGCAACAGTGGTATTACGATTATATAAAAGGACTAGATGAAAATACTGGTGGTTTGGTACAAGGTATTGGTATACAAAGTCATATCGGTAGTGATTTAACACCACCAGAACGTGTGTTAGAAATTTTATCTTTTTATGCATCACTAGGAAAGCAAATTAGTATTTCAGAATTTACAATGGATGTTCAAGACCCAAAAATTCGTGAGCAATACACACGCGACTTTATGATCGCAGCGTTTAGTCATCCAAATGTATCAGAATTTTTGTTTTGGGGAAACACAGAAGATGAGCTTAGAAAATGTGACATTTTCACTATAGATAATGAAATTGGCGTTATGGGGAAAGCCTATTTTTCATTAGTACACGATGCTTGGAAAACAAACTTAAACGAGAAAACGTCTGAAGATGGAATAATTTATGGACGAGGCTTTCTGGGTGTTTATGAATATTCTTTTGTTGAAGATGGTA
>JAOEWO010000017.1 GCA_028383925.1 Winogradskyella sp. | reverse complement strand
TCACATTGATGTGTATACAATGCACAAATCTTAAAATTAAATGAGACAACTTAAAATTACCAAGCAGGTAACGAATAGAGAAACTGCTTCATTAGATAAGTACCTACAAGAAATAGGAAAAGTAGATCTTATTACTGCAGATGAAGAGGTAGAATTAGCGCAACGTATAAAAGCTGGTGACCAGCTTGCTTTAGAAAAATTAACTAAAGCCAATTTACGTTTTGTTGTTTCTGTTGCAAAGCAATACCAAAACCAAGGTTTAACACTACCCGATTTAATAAATGAAGGTAATTTAGGTTTAATTAAAGCGGGTCAACGTTTTGATGAAACACGTGGTTTTAAGTTTATATCTTATGCTGTTTGGTGGATTAGGCAATCTATTTTACAAGCCTTAGCAGAGCAGTCTCGTATTGTACGTTTGCCTTTAAATAAGATTGGTTCTATTAACAAAATAAATAAAACATTTGCATTTTTAGAGCAAAGCCATGAGCGACCGCCTTCTGCAGAAGAGATTGCTAAAGAATTAGATATGACGATTAACGATGTTAAGGAATCTATGAAAAATTCTGGTCGTCACGTAAGTATGGATGCCCCTTTAGTTGAAGGCGAAGATTCTAACTTATATGATGTTTTGCGAAGTGGAGAATCACCAAACCCAGATAGAGATTTATTACATGAATCGTTAAGAACTGAGATTGAGCGTGCATTAGACACACTTACACCAAGAGAGGCTGATGTTATTAGGTTGTATTTTGGTTTTGCTAGTCAGCACCCAATGACTTTAGAGGAAATTGGTGAAACGTTCGATTTAACAAGAGAGCGTGTAAGACAAATTAAAGAAAAAGCAATTCGTAGGTTAAAGCATACCTCTCGAAGCAAAATACTAAAGACATATTTAGGTTAGGTTTTTGTACCTTTAACGACTAACCTAATAAAAGTAACAACAGTTACAAACATAACTGTTCGTTTTTTGATTGATGAAAGAACCCACGGCTGATTACCGTGGGTTCACTTTTTATAGCAACTTGTTTACTTCTTAAATAAAAAAACAAGAGCTAAAATTTACTATTGTTACTTTGTTGTTTTTTTACTAGGCAACCCTATTCATAATTTTATTTTCTGCTGTGTTAAGCAGACTGAAAACAGCATAAAATGTTTCTTGTTAGACTGTATAATAAAATCTTAGCTTTTTAATTACATTTGCACAAACAAAAAAAAACAACTTACAATGGCTTCAAAATTAATTGCTCCTTCAATGCTAGCTGCCGATTTTGGCAATTTACAGCGCGATACAGAAATGGTAAACAATAGTGATGCCGATTGGTTTCATATTGATGTTATGGATGGTCATTTTGTGCCCAATATCTCTTATGGTATGCCCATTATTGCTGCCATAAAAAAACATGCTACAAAGCCATTAGATGTGCATTTAATGATTGAAAAACCAGAACGCTATATTGAAGAGTTTGCAAAAGTTGGTGCAGATATTATTACGGTACATTACGAATCTACAGTACACTTGCACAGAACGTTAAGACAAATTAAAGATGCGGGTTGTAAAGCAGGTATTGTTTTAAATATTACAACACCACTTAGCGTCTTAGAAGATATTTTGCCCGAATGTTATATGATTCTTTTAATGTCTATAAACCCAGGTTTTGGTGGCCAAAAATTTGAAGACATCACCTACAAACGTGTTAAAAATCTTCGTAAAATGATAACCGACCAAGGTCTTAATACAAGAATTGAAATTGATGGTGGTGTTACAGACAAAAACATAGAAAAGCTTGTTGAGGCTGGTGCTGACACCTTTGTAGCAGGCAGCCATGTATTTAAAAGTGAGGACCAGATAGCCACAATTAAGCATCTAAAAACTTTAGCTAATTCATAAAAACAACGGATTTAATAAACTATTTGGTTAATAGAGGTCAATCAAATAGTTTATTAAATCTGTTGTTGTAACTATACCAACCAAAGTAGCATTATCTACTACTGGCAAAGCATGAAATTCTTTCTTTGCTAGTATCTTGGCGACATCTTTAATAGAAGTGTTAGACGTTACAGTGGTTATATCTTTAACCATAACTTGCTGTATCGTAAACATATTATAGACTACAGCATCTATGTCTTTATCATCTTCATCTGCAGCATCTACAAAGCTTATACGTAACAAATCCGTATAACTTAACATACCAATAATAACAGTCCCCGAAACCACTGGTATATGTCTTATTTTATGTTGCTTAAAAAGGGCTTCAGCAGTTTCTAAATCATCTTTAAGGGTTAACGCTATAAGATGTTTAGACATTATAGTACTTACGGGTTCTCTTTGTTTCATAATCTGACTTGTTTTTAATTCATATTAAAAGTACGCGACCTAAGTGATTTAAAGTATGATAAAAGTCATAAAGCTTTTTTGCTATTAGATTCATTTTTTATATAAAACACGTAAACCACGTCTTAAGAAAAAAGCAGTAAACTTTAGTCTTAATACGTGGTTTCGTTTGTTAAAATCAGTGAAGCTATGCTATAATAGTTGACTTATATTACTATAAAAATTGAATTACAAAAATTATTCATCTACACCATAACCGTAACCATAACCGTAACCATAACCGTAATTATAAGTGTAGCCATAAGATTTACTTGCACCAACACCATTAACAACATATGCCATGTTTTTTAGCTTACCTGTTTCATTTAAATCTTTAGAGTAATTTAACAGCTTCTTTTCTGTAAAGTTAGAACGTGTAATATAAACGGTAACGTCTGCATACTGAGATATTAAAAGTGTATCTGTAACTAATATCGTTGGTGCCGTATCTACAATAATATAATCGTACTCTTGTTTTGCTTCTTCTATTAATTTCTTAAAACGCCCATTAGTTAATAAATGAGCAGGATTAGGAGGAATACTTCCTGAAAGTATAATATCGTGATTTGGGTGTTTCTCAAAACCAGATATTAATGCATCTTTCCAATCGTAATTAACATCGTGCAAATAATTAGACAAACCTGGCTTGTGTTTATCTTCTTTTATAAGACTATGAATTTGTGGATTTCTTAAATCGGTACCAATCAGCAATACTTTTTTATTCATACTAGATAATGCTAAAGACAAATTAACACTAATATACGTTTTACCCTCACCTTTAATAGTAGATGTACAATAGATTACTTTACCTTTTTCACCATCTACAATAGGTAAAATATAATCTACGTTAGCACTAAGTATCCTAAAGGATTCTGCTAATACAGATCTGTCATTAGGATCTTTAAAAATAGAAGTGTTTGCATTTTTTATTTCAGGTATTTCACCTATGACGGGTATGTCAATTTTTAAATCGGTAATATCGTCTTTAGTATGCAGTTTGGTATCTAGCATAAATAGTACGTACAAAAAGCCAAACGGCATTAAAAGTCCGGCTAATAAAGCACCTGCATAAACAATTTTAGACTTTGGGGATATTGGCAGATACCCAGATAAAGCATTTTCAACAACTTTTATACTGGGCTCTGTGATCGCTAAATTTATTGCTGCTTCTTCTCGCTTTTGAAGTAGAAGTAAATAAATACTTTCTTTAATTTTTTGCTGACGCTCTATAGCTAACAGTAATTTTTCTTTTTCTGGTATTTGTGCTACCTGCCCTCTAAATCTATTATTTCGGGTTTGTAATTGCGACTGTGAAATTTCTAATTGACTGACATAAGAGGCTAGCGATCTATTGATATTTCGTTTTAAAACCGCTATACTTGTTTCTGCTACTTTTACAGTTGGGTTATTACCACCTGCACTACTCTTTAATTTATCTAAATTTAAAACAGCCGTATTATAATCGCTAATAAGGCTATTAACACCGTTACTTTCTAAACCAATATCTGAAGGTATAAGCCCTAATGTTGTATCTTTAGTTATGGCATTTTTTAAATCTTGAGCCAGTGTCAATTGGTAATTAATTGTAAACACTTGTGCGTCTGACTCTGTACGCTGCTCCAAACCTATACCCGCATCTGCTACTAAATCTACGAGGTTATTACGTTGTTTAAACTCTTGACGTTCAATCTCTATATCATCTAGTTCTTTTGCTAAAAACAAAAAACGTTCGTCTATAAAATCTAGAGTCCGTTTAGAAACTAACTGCCTATCATTGATACCATCTTCATCAAAAACACGAATAATCGCATTTATAATTTGTTCTGATATCTCTGTACTTTCGCCATTTATCTTTAATTGCAGTAAATCACTTCTATCACCAAGTGCACTAATTTCAAGTTTTGCTTTTAATCCTAAAATCGTGTTTTTAACAGAGTTAAAATAAACTAAGAAAGTTTTATCCTCAATACTTTCAAATAAGGTTGATGTATCTTGTCTTATTTCAAATGGCAATTCGTGATTTGTACCATAAGTGCTGTGTTTAGGAAACTCAACAATTTCTTCAGACGTTAAATTAGTTACGGTAAAATTAGACGTATTAACTTCAATCTTAAAACCTAACGGCTCACTTATACTATCTGGCTTTATGAGTTGTTCAAACTCAAAAGGCAATACTTCTAATGGCGAAGTTTGTATGGTCCCTTCTTCAAAAAATTTGGTCGTAAGATTTAAGTCCCTAACTACGCGCTCAAGAATTAAATAAGACGATAAAATTTGTATCTCATTTTCAAGATTAATATTACTTCTGTTTAAAATTAAGGCTGCTGTTGGCAACTCTAAACCCTCAGACTCATCTAGTATTTTAATTTTTGCTGTGGTTTCATAAATTCTAGGGGCATATCTAAGGTAAAAATAGGCACTACATATAGTTATAAATACGGCAAAGATAAACCAAGGCCAATAGCGTAAGTAGCGTGTTATTTCTTGTTTTATATCAATAGTACTGTCGTCCTCCATAAATGTATGCATACCGTGTGTTGATTTTTCCATATTATCGAGACAATAAAATTGTAATACTTAATGCTAAAGACGCTATGGTTAATATGGTACCTACATTACCTATAAAACCAGCTTGTTTTACCTGTGGATTATTTGGGTTTACCACAATAACATCATTAGGCTTCACAAAATAGAACTCACTGTTTAAAAATTGCGCAGACGTAAGATCTATGTGTGCTATTTTTCTAATACCGTTTTCTTCGCGTGTTATTAAAATATCATCACGTTTTCCATTTATAGTTAAATCGTTAGCATAACCTAGCGCTTGTAATACAGTAATATTCTGCTCTGTAAAACTATAGGTACCTGGACTATTTACTTGTCCTAAAATAGTCACTTTAGCATTTAGCAAACGTACATTTACTGTGGCATCTTTTAAGTGGTCACCAGATTTTAATAAAGATGTGAGTTCTGCAGCTAACTGATATGTCGTTTTATTTAAGGTACTTATTTCACCCAAAACAGGGAAGCTAATTGTGTGCTCTAAAGAGACCAAATACCCATCTAATTGCAATAGCTGTATGTTTTGAACTTGCATGCCTTGAGCGCCAGCTTTATTGTATAACATTGCTGCTTCTGGCATGGCACTTGCGACTGTTATTTTTAATATATCATTGGGCTGTATGGTAGGGTCTGTATAATTTAAAACAGCACCATCTAGGCGCTCTGCATCTTGCATGTATAATATATCCTTTTTTGATGCACAAGAACTCATCACTAAAAGCACTAGTATACTGGTTATTGTTAATTTCATTTCATTTTAATATTTAAATCTACAAATATAGCTTCATTTTACAGCATTACCAAGGTACGTATTATAATTAAAGCATGTAATTTTGTGTCAACTTTTTTACTACAAAGGGCAAGTAATAGAGCGCAGCACCATAAATTAACAAACACAAAATTTGGTCATTCAAATTATAACTTAAAAGATTAAATGCGATACAAATAATAATTAAGTTAATAGCTACTATAGTTAAAGTCGTTGCCATATGACTTAAGCCCATAGCAATAAAGCGGTGGTGTATGTGGTTTTTATCTGGCTTAAACGGACTTTTTCTATGTATTATAATTCTTATAAAAAAAATACGAAACGTATCTACCAAAGGGTAAAACAACAAAGCTAAGGCTAATGCAGGTGAGGTACTGTAGTATATAGATCCTGGATCTTTTTGCACCATATTAATAAAACTAATGGTAAAAAAGGCCAATAAAAAACCAACAATCATAGAGCCCGTATCGCCCATAAATATTTTATTTTTTGTTGAGAAATTCCACCTCAAAAAAGCAATTAAAGCACCACATAAGGCTATGGCTACAGTCGCTAAACTTAAATCATTCCCGTTAATAAAAAGAAACACAAAAACACCACTAATAGTTAATGCAATGGTACCTGCTAAACCGTCAACACCATCTATAAGGTTGTAGGCGTTAATAATAAGAACATACACAAACAGTGTAAATAAAATAGAAAGCCCGTAAGGCAATACGTTAATATCTAAAATATGAGAAAAACCAATAATACGGGTATCTGTAAACACAATAAGTAAACCTGCTGCTAGTATCTGACCCACTAATTTTTTTCTAGGCGACAACGTTGTTAAATCATCTTTTAAACCTAAAAAAAATAAGATGGTTAGCCCCCCCATAAGTAACAGTAAAACTTTAGAATTTAAAAAAC
This sequence comes from Winogradskyella sp., assembly GCA_028383925.1. Taxonomy (GTDB): domain Bacteria; phylum Bacteroidota; class Bacteroidia; order Flavobacteriales; family Flavobacteriaceae; genus Winogradskyella. Next base: position 41,975 of record JAOEWO010000017.1, on the reverse strand, counting down.
CACCAGCTAGCGTCATCACCACGATGAGGCTAAAAAATATAATAATACCACCTAAAGTTGGTGTCTTATTAGCATGTAAACTTCTAGCATCGGGCTCATCCATAAGCTGCTTGTGCTTTGCAATATATAATACGGTAGGAAATGTTTTGTTCGCTATAATAAAAGCGATAACAAAGGCGAAAAAGAGACATCCAATGTAATAATCTTCGGGGGAAAAATTATCAAATAATGTTTTAATCATGATGTAGTGTTATGCAAGTATCTAGGCAATACTTGGTTAAGGGGAATTTGTAAGAAATAACTTAACAAAATACACATTTATTATTTATAAATTGATTTGTTACTTTAATTTTGTAAAACCTAAAAGCACTTCAACAATTCTGTCGGCTGTTTTTCCGTCCCACAAAGGTATATAATTTCCTAACTTCCAATCATTTAAAAACAACTTTTTTAAATAAAACTGAATATTTGCCGGATCTGTACCCACCAGCTCGTTAGTCCCTAAGGTAATAGTTTCGGGACGCTCGGTGTTGTCTCGTAGTGTCATACAGGGCACATGCATTACCGATGCTTCTTCTGTAATACCACCAGAATCAGTAATGACCATTTTGGCGTGTTCTACCAAATAATTAAATTCTAAATACCCCAAAGGTGCAACAGTATGTAATCGTGGGTGTACAATATCTAAGTGCTCTAAAATTTTAGCGGTTCTGGGATGTACCGGGAATATTAGAGGCACCTCTTCAGAGTTTATAATAATTTGATGAATCATGTCTTTTAACAGACTTTCTTCATCAACATTAGCTGGTCTATGTAGTGTTATTACAATATAGCCTTTTTCTTGTAAATGTAAAGCGTCCCAAAGCTTTGGTGGTTTAAAATTAGGACGTTGTTTTAACAAGGTATCGATCATGGTATTGCCCACAAAAAATATCTGATTGTCTTTTACACCACTTTGCTTCAAATTTGTATTTGCTGTTGCAGAGGTTGTAAAAAAATAATTGGTAATACTATCGGTAACCAAACGGTTTATTTCTTCGGGCATGCTCCAATCATTAGAGCGAATACCCCCTTCTACGTGGGCGACTTTGGTGTGTAATTTTTGAGCCACCAAAGCACAAGCCATGGTAGAGGTAACATCACCCACAACAAGAACGAAATCTGCTGGGTTGGCTAGTAGCTCTTTTTCAAAAGCCACTAATATGGCGGCAGTCTGCTCGGCTTGTGTACCGCCACTGCACGCTAAGTTAACATGGGGTTCTGGTATTTGTAATTGTTGAAAAAACGTACCAGACATGTTGTTGTCGTAGTGTTGCCCCGCATGTACCAAACGGTAATCTAAGGTGCTTCCGGTAGTTTTTGTCTTTTCTATGGCATGAATTATGGGTGCAATCTTCATAAAATTGGGTCTTGCACCTGCTATAATTGTGATGTTGTAAATATTTAAAATATAATAAATTAATTTAACTACTTTGGGTCCACTAACAAACGTATTAGAAGCATATCCTAAAACCCCATTAAGGCGACCCTAATCAATTATTCTTTTTGGTTAGTAAAGACTGCATCTAATACCGATTTAAGTGCAAATTAAAAAAACAATAGGGCTGCTCATTTATTATTGACTAATTATGTATTATAATTTAAATTCCCTATTCTAGTAGTAGTTTTCTTAGTCTATCTATAACGGTATATTATCTCCTAATACAAAATCATTTAAAGTCATGTTTTTTAAATGAACAGCGACTTATTAATTGGTGCTAATTGTTATGACTACTGTGCGCCCGGCATTATCGCTTTGTATCATGTAAGGTACGTGCACAGGGTCTCTCTATTAACACCACCAAAAACTGAAATAACGACTTTGAAATATCTGCCAAATAATTCAACTATAAATAGCTCAATTTTGAAGATCTTTTCAATTAAAATAAGCTAGCATATGCGTCTGTTATTTTAACCCAATTATAATTAACCTTAGCGATTTTATGCATGGCCTCTGCATTAATTTTAAGCATTTCAGGATTAATTTTACTAAGAATTAGTTGTAGCGCAGTTGCATCCTTAAAATAAGTCGCCTTATTTTTAGTGGTCTCTCTGTTATAAGACACATTATAAGCAAAAACAGGTAATTCTAGATACATAGCTTCTACCAGCGATGGGTTGGTGCCACCAGCACTATGCCCATGTATATAAACGGAGCAATTACTTCGTATCTGGTTTAGCATGACTTGATCGTATATAGGGTCTAATAAATGAATATGAGCATACCTCTTAAATTGTATTTTTAAATCTTTACTATATACATTATTCTCCCAGTTACCAATAACAACTATTGGCAAGACAGGATAATTAGCGAAAGCTTCTAAAATAATGTGTATGTTATTTTCTGGTTCAATTCTACAAACTTTAAAAGCATAATCTTCTGTTAGAAAAGAGTACCGTTTTAATACATTTTCTGTAAATATTTCTTTTTTAGTATGATCACCGCCATAAGCAATTAAAACACTCCTAACGTTGTATTGTTCTTGCACATAATCTTGAATGACTTTATTATCTGTAATAATTGTGTCTGCATACTTGACTGCTATTTTTTCTGAAAACTTTAAAAACCATTTGGCACCCTTGCCCCACTTGGCACGTTTCCATTCTAACCCATCAATATTAACAATAATTTTTTTTGATGATATTAATTTAGCTACAGGCAACACAACACAACCAGACACACCCAAAATCAATAAAGTATCCGCAAATAAAAGAGCATAAAGTATAGAAACGATATCATACAAAATACTTTCTATACCATTGGCGTTTAAGGGCAAGTATTTTAGTTTGGCATTGTTATGTGTTTTTAATTTTGTTTTATAAGATGTACTACTGCAGAATACAGTGATATCAAACTTATCGCCAAGATCTTTGGTTAAGTATTCTGTTAATGTCTCAAAACCACCATAATTTGATGGCAGCCCTACCGTGCCGATGATCGCTATTTTTTTAAGCATTTAAAACGTTTATAATTTCCTTTTCAAAGGTTTCTTGATTAAAATATTTTGAGCGCAACAAAGCATTCTCTGAAAGACGTGACCAAATATCTGTATTTAAAGATAAATCTTTTATTTTTTTAGCAATATTGTTTGTATCATGAGATGAGATTAAATACCCCTCAACACCATCTGTAACAATCTCTGTCGGACCACCAACTGGAGGCACAATTACGGGAATTCCAAAAGCCATGGCCTCTACTATAGTTAAACCAAAAGTTTCTACCCAAGCATCTACATGAGATAAATTTAAAACTAGGCTTGCCTTATGATAAAAAGGAATAACATCGCTTTGACTCGAATAAATTTTAATATTTTTTGTTAAGTTTTTATTTCTAAAATAGATATCTACCTCTTTATGAGTCGCATTAATTATTAGTGTAAAGGATATATGTTTATTTGGTTCTAATAATGTGGCTATTTCAACAAACTCTTGTAACCCTTTATAGGCTTTTAATGAGGCTAGCATCAGTACGTTAAAAGGGTCTTTAGTCTTTATGTTATTTTGATTTAGCGCATTATTTACAAAAGCATTTGATAGCGCATTATAGACCACGTATTCTTTTTTTTCTAAAAACTGTTCTGATGATCTTACTGCATTAGATACAAAAATTATTTTTTGAGCAGTTAGCCGTATAACCCCTCTTAAAAAGTGTTTCAAGGCTAAAGGGGTTAAGCTTATTTCGTGTACATGATAAATAACGGGTTTACGCATTACAAAACCAGCCAATGCTGCACCAAAGGGCAACATGGTGTTTACATAGAACACCACATCTTTATTTATATATTTTAATAACTTAAAAAATAATATAAGCTGTGAACTTAAAAAGGTCACTAAAGTTAACCATTTATGCTCTGACCGCTTATAAAAGTATTGATGATGGTTTTGGGTTAGCCCAGATAAAAAACCAGATTCACTTTTACCGGTATAGAGTTCTAGCGCCATCCCTTTTTTCTGAACTGCCTGAATGATTTGTGATAACACCTTTGGGCTACCACTAAAATCATTTAAAAGATGAACAAAAATATATTTTTTCACTAGGTTTAGTATTTAGTAAAATATGGTTTAATAAATTTTTATAATGCATTACTGTGTCTAATTCATCTTCCTTTGTCCAATAGATAATACGCTCTAATACATAAGTCACCAGAAGCACTTCAAACGTCATTGTTACATTTAAAAGTTTGAGATAGGAAGTGTATTCCGTCACTTTTTCTTTATAATAGAGCATATTATAAACCTGAATTGCAGATTGATACCGGATTATAGGATCTATATAATAATTTAATATATCCTCTAAAGGCGGCCCAGCAATAATAGCCTCTTCAAAATCAAATATCAAAACGGAATCTCTTAGTAAGATATTCCAAGGTTTAAAATCACGATGTACCAAACCCAAAGGCATGGTTTCTGTATCATACTCTTTTTGAATTTTTACCAAATAACTTGTTAAGCTATTTATAGGCTCCATATTTAAAGAATGAAACCTTTTTAAAAGGTCTTCTATATAATCAACAAGGGTAACTGTTTTCTTATGAGGGGTAGAATTAAAAAACTCAACTAAGATCTCAGGTAAATTATCAATTTCTAAAAGTTTATGGCCTGTGTTTACAGGTGGATTTAACAATTTAAAATGACAAGCGCTTAGTTGCTCATCTATTTTTAAATCCATGACACTTGCTACTTGAAATTCTTTTGAGTTTTGCAATAATTTGTATATGGCACTTTCATTTTGAACCTTTATAAAACTCTTACCAAAAGCGAATTTATGAAAATATTGTGTATGATGATTCACAATAACTTTATCTCGGGTTGGAGAAATTAAAACTGAACTATTTTCATCTAAATTAAAGTCTACATCTTGGTTTATATTTTCCTTCAAATATATTTTTATGGCATCTTTAGATTTACAAATAAATGGAAAAAACTTACCAATTACAAATAAAAAATAGGTTAAGATACTTTTTTGAAGTTTACCTTTTAGTGTATAGGCTCTATAAAATTTTAACGACTCCTTAATCGCAGACCAATGACTGGTATTAAAAATATACGTAGCCCCATGGTTAACAGAAAGTAAGAAAAAATAGTTTTTCAATGCTTTAAATTATATTTAGAATAATGGTCATCCTGATTTTTATGCATCATAAGCCTTGGTGATTGCTTTATAAATTTCTTTACCTCTGTTCTCCCAAGTAAATTTTGCGCCCATTTTTTGAGCATGCCTTCCAAGCTGTTCTCTTTCAACGGGATTCGTCAATTTTAAAATAGCATCTTTTAAAGCTAAAATTGTTTTTTCTCTATTTTGTTTAGGGATGACAATGGCATATTCTTTTGAAAAATAGCGGGTATACCCTGTGGTGTCAATACAAATAAGAGGTTTACCCAATGCCATGGAATCGAAAGCCGTTGTAACGGCCCCTTCTTTTAAGCATGGGTTTACAACAACATCAGTTTCTCTCATTAATTGTTTATATGTTTCCATAGGTACTTCACCAATCATTTTAATATGATTTGACATATCACGATTTTGAATCAAATTTTGCAAGCGATTCAAATCCATACCTTTCCCAACAATTTGAAGTTGTATGTTGGCGTTCTTTTTAACCGCTTTTGCAAACGCTTCAATCAATATATCAAAACCACGCCAAGGATCTAATCTGCCAACCACTATATATTTCAATAGAGCACTTTGCTTTTCAAAGGTATAATTTTCAACTTCAAAATCATCAACAGCAACATCTGTAAATAAAATGGCTTTCGTTCTATACTTAGCGGGAATACTTTCTTTATGCACTTCTGTTTTAGATAAAATCAAATTGGCATGTTTACATCTATTTTTAAAACCTGGGTTATAAGCCAAACTTTTTACCACAAACCGTCGCAAACTTTCAATCCCTCTTCCTTTCAATTCGTAGTGCTTCGAAAAATCTTTGGCAATAATTTCTGTACCTCCTGTTGGACCCCAAATAAAAAATTGTTTTTTCCCATAACTACTCACAGACCATAAGGCATTGCCATAGGTTAAATGATGAAAAATTTTAATCTTATTTCCGAACATGGTCTTTTTTACAATACTATTAGTACACCATTGCCAGATATTATAATAGGTACGCACCCCACGTAACCCTTTTTTCCAAAAACGTAAATAATAGGGTAAATCAAAGTAAATAAAATGAATATTTTTATAGTTTGGATTTTCAGTTAACCATGTTTCTATAGTTTCTTGATTACTTTTACGCGTAAGCACCCAAAGTTCAAAATATTTTGACATTTCTAATACCCAATGCCAACCCACACCAATCTCTGAGCCTAAATTGGGTTCACAAGCATAAGCTGAAATGAAAATTTTAGTACGCTTTTGTCCCATAATCTAAACATATTTTGTTTTTTTGATGGTTGTTTCGTGAGAATAGATGAGGAACAACGAGGATATAAAAACGTATCGCCACAATATCGGTAATTTTAACTTTTTTTGACAAGTTGAATTATATTTAAAGATAATTTATTTAAGAACACCATTTCTGTAAGACTTAACTAAAACCTTCTGAAAAAGATACTTTGACTGTATTCTTGACAAATTAACATTAGTCATATTAAATTTCTTTTTTTCTTCCTTAAAATGTTTCAAGTCTGCTTCCATTTCATTACCATATAAATTTAGGTAATTTGGGAAAATTTCGTTTTGTACTATGTCATAAAGTTTTCTGTCAAGTTTTGTGGAATCTAACAATATTTGATATGTTTCTTCATCTTCAAGTAACTCATTAAAAATGGATTTATCCGTTGCAATACCTCTTCTAGAATAACTTATTGATAAGGAAGGACAATATAGTTTTTTGAATAATAATAAGGACTCATCAAATCTCTCTGTCAATCCCATAAATATTTTTTTTTCTTTAATGATTTTTAGGGCAGTATCCAAATCCTCTTTTCCCGCAATCATCTTCACTTGCCTGTTTTTTGGAAATTCAGATTTCATATAACTTTTAAAATCTAATTCTTTTCTATTACCAACATTAATTAAATATTGGAACCAGGAAGCTGTTTGTTTAATAGGGTCTCTCATAAAAGTACAATATTGAATATCTGGCATAACTTTTTCTAGGTCTGAAAAGCCCATGACCTCATGTCCCAATATAGATTTAACATGAGGCATATATTTAATAACTCTTTTTAAATCAACAGAATTTATTGGGTCAGGACTATGAAGAATACGTGAATCATGAGGTATTTTAGATTCATCCCATTTTGTGATATCCAGATGCCTTAAACCATATGAACTTCTAAATATCCACTTTATTGACGTTCCTGCTGTTTTATATGTATGAATAAAAGCAATCATAATTTATTGTTTTTTTATTTATGAACTAAAAGATTTTCAATCAATAATTTAAGAACCAAATAATAAACTGTTTTAATGTTTATATTTTTAGTCAAAATCATTATTGTTATAGTCTTTTTAAATTCTTTGAATGTTGATTTTTAATTAGAATCGTGAAAATTTTCTTTATAGCCTCATCTGCAGTGCCATTGTTTTTAATTAAATAATAACCTTTTTTATTTGATAAATAATTTAGTTTTGAATTAATATCCTCTATTCCCTTTTTGTCTAACTCCTGCTTCCTGCCAAGTATAACATCAACATCAGCAGTGAATAAGAAATTATAATTCATTTTAGGAATAAATACTTTCCCCCAATAATAGAGAAATTTACGATTAAGATAAATACTGCTTCTGCGGCTATCTGCAATGATATCGGTATAATAACGATCAAAAATCACAACCTCCCGTCTAAACAAGGGTTTTTTTATTTTTAGCCAATAACCAAATATATAATCTACACTATAATAGCAAAGTCTTAAAAATGAACTGAAAACCCCCTTCTTTTTACCTCTATGCGGCTCAGTATAATTATCATTTATTTTTTCCAAAACACCTATTTCTTTAGCAACATTACTTATGTTACCAATAACAGTGGGGCGATGATGGAATAAATGCACTTCTGAATGATGGCTAGTCAGTAGGTGTATTAATTTATCAATTACCGTTGTTTTACCTACACCGTCTGGCCCAGTAAATGATATTGATACACCTTGTGAATTAAGTAAATTACACAACTGCAAATAAATATTATTAAGGACAGAAAAAATATTACCAACAAAATTTTTAAAAAACAACTTAGTAAGTAGTTTTTTAGATGAGAGCGATTCTAATTTGGAGAATGATTTAATTCCAAAGGATTTACTTATTGTGATATCAAAATTCTTCTCATTACTCAAAACACTTTCTCGCGTATCTTTGTATTTCGAAGGAAAATCAAGGTTTAGAGATTTTAAATAAATATATTTATCCAAAAATTCATACTCCTTTGAAACATGATATAGTTTTCCGTTAAACTCTCGACTCCCTAATAAATCATTTGATTTTATTAGAATAATTCCATGAATAGACGTTTTAAAAAAGAAATCAAATTGTAAAAATTCAAATTCAGAATTAATCAAGATGTAAGTAATCATTCTATCACTTAAATAATAAGTGAAAATTCTATAATTAGACGAAAGGATCATCGCTTCAAGTTCTTTTTTTCTATGAAAAAAATCTTTTTTATCAATAACGATATCTATATCTCTACTTGAGTTTATTTCAGGTAACCCTTCATAATTTCTTAAGAGGGCATATTTAGCATGTTTATTAAGGTATTCAATTATTTTAGTTGTTAATTCAATTTGTTTATCCATTTTGCTATTTTAATATACCTGAATTCGCTTTTATTTTTTGATAAAACTGTTTAGGATTCATAGTAATTGCTTTTAATAAATAATAAATTCCTTTTAGTATTTTATACTCTTTTAATAGAAAAAAACCATTTCTTAAATAATAACCGGCTTTAGCTGATTTTCTTATGTCATCTAACTCCTCTTCAGAGACAGATTTCAAAAAGTTACTAAACGTAAGTTCCTTTTGATCTTTTCGCCTTAATTTTAAATTTTGTTTTACATATTTCATTTTTAAAGACATAGAAACGGCATTGGAAGAAAGACCAGTATTACTTTTTCTATACGAATACAATACTTCGGGAATAGTAATAATGTATTTTTCCTCTTTATATAAATCGCTCATTCGAGTCCATAAGTCTAAATCTTCACAAAAATCTCTATAACGAACGTTGCCTAATGGAAAACCATCTAATCGATAACCACCAACCTTTAAGGCAGTTTCTCTATTAAATAAAGTCTGAACTGGAAGAAAAACAAGTTTTTCTTTACTTGCTAATGATAAAAATTCTCCTTTAGTTACAGAACCGACAAACAATCCCCCTCTAATCCTTTTACCTTGTAAATCAATAAACTGAGACCAACTGCTTACAGCCATGATATGCTCATCAGAAATGATCTTTGTAAACTGCTTCTCTATCAATGTGGGGTGGGGTAAATCATCAGAATCAACAAATAATAAATATTTGGTTTTTGCTTCCTGTAATCCAACTTGTCTCGCATTTGCAATACCCTCATTTTCTACTAAAGTTAATATGTCATAATGTCTCGGGTTTTTTTTAAAAAACTCGTGTATTAATTGGATTGTCGTATCTGTTGAACAATCATTAATTATTAGCAGGTCAAAATTTTGAAAGGTTTGATTTATAATACAACTAAGGGTCTCTTCAATATATTTTTCACAATTATAAGCGCAAATTACGAGCGTTATGTTATTCATGATTTTAATTTTCGATATGAATTTGTTTGTTTAAAAAAATAATTATTTGTAAAAAGTAAAATGAGGCAGAGCCAAAGAATTTGATTGTTTACGCCATACATAACTACTAGCAAAAACCAAAATACTATATTAAAATAATCATTTCTATTAAAAACCGTTTTAAAGCTAAAAATTACGAACAGCGCAAAAGAAATAAAGCCATACTCTATGAATAATGCAAATAAGCCGCCTCCTGTCATTCCTTCCTGAATACCCGGTAGCATATCACTTAAAAATGTGCCCACATGATCCACACCATGCCCAAACCAACCATTTATAGATGATAAATCAATCATCTTTATTAATATAATCATGGGTACAATTCGAATGGATGCGCTATGATCTGCCTCAATAATGGTGTCTTCATCAAGTGTCATGGTAGCAGTAATTGTTTTTATGGTGCGTTCCAAAGCAATATTTTCAATAGTACTAACTAAGACAACTAAGATGATTCCAATTATAAAAAGAGGCATTAAATTTTTAAAACGCACAAATTTCAACAAAACAATAGCAATGAACAAAAAAGCCGTTCCACTACCCATGGTTATCATAGTCCATAAAAAAGCAAGCCATAAAAATTTATCTTTTTTAATCTCCTTTTTTAAATTATATTTCTGACTCAATATATATTCTTTGAGCGTAATATAACTATACATCAATAAGGCAACAATTCGTCCGCTGTGGGACGGTTCTGCGGCCAATGCATTTAATTTCCAAGGGTCTGTGGGGTCATAATTACTAACATTAAATACAGGCAAACCTGTTAAAACACAAAACTGCTGAATTAGTAAGGTTATAAAATAGGCATATATTAATATTCTTAATAAATAAATATAATTTTTTAAAGAAAAATGCTTTTGTCTTAATAGTTGTTTATAGGCGATAAAAGAAAATCCAAACATCATGGAATATAGCACCGTGGACCATCGCATGGTTTCAGGATGAAAAAGATTCGGGAAAATAACAATAGTAGCTAAGAAAGCTAACAGCCATACATCCTCTTTGTCAAATTCAAAAAATCTTAAAATAATGATTGGGGAAATACTCATAACCCCAATTAAAAATAAATTCCGATTACCTTCTCCTAATGCTATAGCTGGAGATAAAGCCATAGACAGTAAAATTAAAACTAGAAACGCGCGATTGACTCTTTTGACTTTCATTGTCCTCTGAAATTAAAAAAAAGATTTCTAAACTTATCTATAATATATAATTCCATTAAAGAGACTTTCATTAAAGGTTTTAAAATCATAACTTTTACCTTACCATGTAATCTACAGACACTTGTAAACTCTAACCATTCGGTATAAAGCATTTTATACTTAGCTACTTGATTAAAAACAGTATTAATTGTTTTTGAATGCGCATGAATATAAGTCTCATCTAATAAAATATAATTATTTAAATTCATTTGTTTGGCCTTTACTGAAATAAAACGCTCTTCAGCAAAAAGAAACGTATTCGTATAAAAAAAGCCCATTCTTTTAAATGTGTCAAATGAACTAAACATAAAACTACCAGGTATCATATCAACTTTCATGGCTTTTAACCCCGTATTATCTATATATTCCAAGGCATTGCCCTTAAGAAATAATCTAAAAACAAAAAATAAACTGAGACAATCATCTAAAAAACTATTTAGCTTATATGGCAATAGTTCATTATTATTTATATCTAATTGTTTGGGCGCAATAATTGCTGGGTTTTCTAAAATATTATATTTCTCAATTAATCTTTCAAAACAATCATTTGGTAAAATAATATCGTTATTTAAAATAGCAATATATTTTGGTTTTATATGTTTGTCTAAATAATTTAAACCAAAATTATTACCTTTGGCATAGCCTAAATTTTCTTCAGTTTGTAGTACTATAACATTAGAAAACTTTTTTTCTAATGGTTTTAGGTGTTCAAATGAATTGTTTGGTGATGCGTTATCAACTATCACTATTTGGATGTCTTCTACAACTGTTTGATTTTGTAATTCTTCTACCAATTTAATGGTATCTGAAAAAGAATTATAATTTAAAATTACAATACCTAACCTCATTAATACTTAGTAGTTTTAAGCCAATTAGAAAAATTTTTACCTGTAAGTCCTTCAAGTTCTTTAATATCTTCCTTATACTGCTGCATAAGCGAATTTTTCAACTCAAAACTTAATTTATTTTTTTTCTCTGGCTTCATAACTAATTTATAAATCCAACTACGAATTTTATTTTTCATTTTTTGGCTAACAAAAATTGAAAAAAAAGATTTTATAATATTTTGTTTATAAATAAACTTTTGAATAAACAAAAATCGGGAGGATCTCGCTACATTACTTTTTAGGTCAACATCTAAATCAATCTGTTCAAGGTCAAGGAAACTAATGATTTCATTTATCGTTTTATTTTTATTTTTAATAAAATCATCTTCAAATCGAATAAACATCATATTCTCTTTGGGAAAATAATTCAAGTATCTTTTTATTTGTTCTGAGTAAAAACCTCTTGAAGCATAGCTAAAATTTGTTTTATTAAAGTAATCTTTATTTATGCGGCTTTTTTCTTGCTTTAAAGCAACCGTAAAAGAGAGCTCTTCAATACATCTTCTTTTACTCATTAAATAATGCGAATATGCTCTATCTGCAGGATTTCTTAATATAAAAATTAGTTTAACATCACCACCAAAGGATTCAAATATACGCTTAGGCACTTCTTCAAAATACATATATTCAGGATTGCAAGAACCTAAAATTTTCTCATTGCTAGACTCATTGAAAAAAGTGTTTTCATACCATTCTAACCCCTTTTCAAACTTCTCATCTTCATCAAAAAAATGCGCTTCCTTTGTTTTCGGTAAAAAAATATCAGGATGTTGGTTTAATATATCATGTAATGTAGTTGTTCCTGCTTTTTGAGCACCAACACAATAAAAATTTATATTCATATTGATTTTCTAAATTTTATAAGTTTTGCAGGCACACCTCCTACTATAGCATAAGGTTCAATATTTTTTGTTACCACAGAGTTTGCTCCTATTATAGCACCTTTACCAATAGTTACACCTTTGGTTATTACAGAACCATGACCAATCCAAACGTCATCACAAACAACTATAGGCGCTGTAGAAACTCCTTGAATATTCATGGGTTTAGAAGTATCAGTAAATTTATGATCTGTGTCTCTAAGAGAAACACAATCAGCAATCATTACATCATTTCCTATTTCTATTTTTTCATTCACCCCAACGACACAATATGAACTAAAATAACTTCTTTCTCCTAAAATTAGATGCCCCGATCCTTGAATTATAACATTTGATTTTAAGGAGGCTCCTTTTTTTAAATCAATTCTTAATTTTCCTTTTTTCTTAAATTTTATTATTTTTAAATTTCCTTTGATTGATGTATATCCGCTTAAGAATAATGTTTTGGAATAAATTATTCTGTAAAAAGTAGTTATTATAAATGAAATTAATAAATTCATTATTTAAATAGATTTTTATTTATTTCCGAAGGCAAAAAACCCCAATTTTATTTTCACAAAAAAAGAACTCAATACCATTATTATAGCTATTGTAATGGCAGTGGCAATTGCAGCACCGTTTGCTCCATAATATTTTATTAAAAAATAGTTTAGAAGGACATTTAAAACTAATGATGTGATGGTTATATTTCGTAGTACTTTTTCGTAATTACACATTATTAATAAACTGCCTATGGGACCGGATGCTATATTAAAGAATTGACCTATACTTAGAATAATTAGGATTGAAAAAGCTTGTTTAAACTCTTCTCCCCAAAGTCCCAATAAAGGTTTTCCAATAATAATAAAAAGACCCACCATTAAAATACCTATTAATATTAAATAGTGCGTTGTTCTTTGAACCATTATACGCATTTCATTGAGCTTTTTGCTTGAGTATAGAGCAGCTATTTTAGGCATTAATACAGAATTAGCTACTTGTAAAAAAAAACTAGTTAATAAAGCCAATTGTAAAGCAATAGTGTAATAACCTACTTCAGTTACATTAGAAAGCCACCCAAGCATTATTGCATCAATACTTGAGGCTAAAAGCAAGGTCATGGAAACAAAAAGTAAAGGGATGGAAGTTTTTAATAATTCCTTAGATATGAAATTTTTAACTCCTTTAAATTGATAAAGTGTTTTCCAGTAACCACTAACGGTTATTGTGACAACTATTCTGCCAACTGCATAAAAAACAGCAACTAAATTTACTGTTATTCCTACATCGCATAACCATGAAATTAGCAATAAACTCCCAGTAACGACAGCACTTAAGGTTTGGTCAACTAAATTGCTCTGCCAAATTTTTTTGTATCCAACTAAAGCCGAACCGAAAATACGTGAAAACACTTGCGCCGGCATCACTATTGCACTGATTATTAGCGGAATGACTAAACTAGGCTCATTAAAAATATAATTTGAAATCCAGGGGCTAAGTACAATTAAAATGATAGTTAAAAGGAAAGATAATAATCCCATAACAATATTTACTGTGTGTAAAACATCTCCTATCTGTTGAAAATTGCTTTCATTTTTTGCAATAGCTACTTTCTTTATTATTACCTGAGGCAAGCCCAATAAAGCTAGAACCATTAATAATGAAACAATTCGATTACTTAAACCAATTATTCCAACACCATCTGCACCAATTAAATAGCCCAACGAAATACTAACAACCAAACCTATTAGCATACCCCCGATTTTAACGGCGATAGAAGCTGAAGATTTCTTCACAACTTCTAAAGTATGATTATCAAGTTTTAATAGTTTATTCTTAAGATATACCATCACACTATTTTTTTAGGCAATTAAATAAAGATTTCTTCCAATATGGAATTTCAATTCCATAAACTTCTTTTATCTTACTTTTATTCAAAACCGAATAATAGGGTCTTTCGGCTGGCGTCGGGTATTGAGTATTTTCAATCGGGTTTACTTTAATAGAAATTTCTTTAATTTCAAAAATTGCCTTAGCAAAATCATACCAACTACATACTCCTTCATTGGAATAATGAAACAATTCTACAGTTTCATTACTTATTTTTAGTAAGATATTTAAAATAGCCTCTGCTAAATCTGCAGCATTGGTGGGCGTCCCAATTTGATCTGCAACTACAGATATCTCATCTCTAGATTCAGCCAGTCTTAGCATGGTCTTAACAAAATTATTTCCAAATTTTGAATACACCCATGAGGTACGAATAATAATAGAATTTGTAGGGTTTATTTGCTGCATAGCTAGCTCCCCATCTAATTTGGTTTGCCCGTAGACCGATTTTGGGTTTGGGGTATCTATTTCTGTATAAGGTTTATGGTTAGTTCCATCAAATACATAATCTGTAGATATATGGATAAGCTTAATGTTTTTATTTTTTGCTATTTGCGCAAAATTAGCAACCGCTAAATGATTGATAGCATTTGCAAACTCAGGCTCAGATTCGGCTTTATCAACAGCTGTGTAAGCTGCACAGTTTATAATAACTGTGATGTTATTACTCTCAATAAACGCTGTTACAGCAGTATGATTTGTAATATCCAGGTCTTTAACATCTGTAAATAAAAAGTTATAATCTTGGTAATTGGGAGCTAGCTCTCTTAACTCTGAGCCTAGCTGGCCATTACCACCAGTCACTAGTATGTTATTCATAGAGGTTAATTGAATGGTTAAAGTATGTAGCATCTTTAAACAAAGGTTGCTGGGTATCTTTTACAGATAATTGCAAGGCGCTCGCTTTTAACTGCCAATCTATGGCTAGACTTTCATCATTAAAGGCAATCCCACGATCACATTCTGGGCTATAATAGTTATCTACCTTGTAGGCAAAAATGGCTTCTTTGCTGAGTACCACAAAACCATGTGCAAAACCTCGGGGTATTAATAATTGTTTTTTGTTTGCGGCGGTGAGCTCTACCGCCACATACTGCCCAAACGTTGGTGAGCCTTTACGTATATCTACAGCAACATCTAAAACGCTTCCTTGAATTACCCTTACTAATTTGGTTTGTGCATGGGGTGCTAATTGATAGTGTAAACCTCTTAATACGCCATATGAAGACTTTGACTCATTGTCTTGGCAAAAATTTATTTTAAATCCTAAAAAACCATCCAACTTATCTTGCCTAAAGGTTTCAGCAAAATAGCCACGCTCGTCGCCAAAAGCAGCGGGTTCGCATAAAATAACATCTGGTATTTTTA
Source organism: Winogradskyella sp. (assembly GCA_028383925.1). Lineage (GTDB taxonomy): Bacteria > Bacteroidota > Bacteroidia > Flavobacteriales > Flavobacteriaceae > Winogradskyella. Next base: position 25,979 of record JAOEWO010000017.1, on the reverse strand, counting down.
ATCTTGTAAACTTCATTATAATTCTTTGGCGCGTGCTATTAAATATTGACCATAGCCATTCTTCTTTAAAGGCTCAGCAAGTTTAAAAAGTTGTTGTTTTGTGATGTAGCCCATTTTACAAGCTATTACTTCTAGACATGCTACTTTTAATCCTTGGCGATTTTCTATGGTCCTGATATAATTTGAGGCGTCAATTAGTGAGTCATGGGTGCCGGTATCTAGCCATGCATAGCCTCTCCCCATCACTTCTACTTTTAAATCACCACGGATTAAATATTCTTGGTTTACGGTGGTTATTTCTAACTCACCTCTATGACTAGGTTTTATGTTTTTTGAAATCTCTACCACAGAGTTGGGGTAAAAATACAAACCAACTACCGCATAATTACTTTTTGGTTGTGTTGGTTTCTCTTCAATACTTAATGCTTTTCCTTCGGTATCAAAATCTACAACGCCATAACGTTTTGGGTCATTGACATAATAACCAAAAACAGTCGCTTTTTGTTCTTCTTTTACATTTTTGAGTGATTTGGCTAACAAATCGGTAAAACCATGCCCATAAAATATATTATCACCCAGCACCAGACACACATCATCGTTACCAATAAAGTCTTCACCAATAATAAAGGCTTGTGCCAAACCGTCTGGAGAGGGTTGTTCTTTGTAATGAAGCTCTATACCCAATTCTTTACCATCACCTAATAGGCGTTCAAAATTTGGTAAATCTATTGGTGTAGAAATAATAAGTATGTCTTTAATACCTGCCAACATTAATACCGATAACGGATAATAAATCATCGGTTTGTCATAGATAGGTAATAATTGTTTTGAGGTACCTTTGGTTATTGGGTACAATCGTGTTCCTGACCCGCCTGCTAATATGATTCCTTTCATAATGCTAGTTATATTGCAATTTGTAATAATTTTGGTATTTTCCTGAGGTTACACTATTTAGCCACTCTTCGTTAGATAAATACCAATCAATGGTTTCTGAAAGCCCCTGCTCAAAAGTTACCGTTGGGCACCAACCCAGTTCTTTATTTATTTTTGAGGCGTCAATAGCATAGCGTAAATCATGACCTGGTCTGTCTTTAACATAGGTTATCAACTTTTCACTGGTGCCAGAAGCTCTATCTAATTTTTCATCCATTTGCTGACACAATAGTTTCACCAAATCAATATTTTTCCACTCATTAAAACCGCCTATATTATAGGTTTCATGATTTACCCCTTTATGAAATACTAAATCTATGGCAATGGCATGATCAATTACATACAACCAATCTCTGGTGTAATTACCATCTCCATATACCGGCAGGGCTTTATCATTTAAAATATTATTGATAAATAATGGGATTAACTTTTCTGGAAATTGTTGTTGCCCATAATTATTAGAGCAATTTGTAATCACATAAGGTAAACCATAGGTTTCGCCATAGGCACGAACAAAATGATCTGAGCTTGCTTTTGAAGCAGAATAGGGTGAGTTAGGGTCATAAGCCGTTGTTTCTTTAAATAGGCCAGTTTCTCCTAGCGATCCATACACCTCATCAGTGCTTACATGATAAAAGCGTTTGTCTTCCCAATTATTTTGCCATAAATCTTTAAAGGCATTGAGCAAAATCATGGTGCCCAAAATATTTGTTTTAGCAAAACCTAAAGGGTCGGTAATGGAACGGTCTACATGCGACTCAGCAGCAAGATGTATGACATCATCAAAGCGATACTTATCAAAAATAGAGTTGATATAGGCCTCATCTGTAATATCACCGTGTAAAAACGTATAGTTTTCTTTAGTCTCTATATCTTTTAAATTTTCTAAGTTCCCAGCATAGGTTAGCGCATCTAAGTTATAGATGTGATACTCTGGATATGTATTTACAAATCTTCTAACTACGTGAGACCCTATAAAACCTGCCCCACCTGTTATTAAAATTTTTTTCATAATATAGTTTTTCTCGACTACCACCAGTAATCAAATCCTAAAGAACTTGCAAGATACCAATTATGATAATTTAACGAAACATATTTATTAAACGTTATAGATATTAAATCTAACGCTATGAGTTTCGCTAATACCTAAAGGAAAATAAATATTAAAGTTCGTTTTTTACTTAAACTAAAATTCACCTCTTTTTAGCACTAATCAGAGGCAATCCTTTTATTTAAAAACGTAACACTTTTAAGTGAACATTATATAAATGCTATTAGCCTTAACTGAAATAACTACATATACCATCAAATAAATAGCACATAGCGTAACAAAGGTGGGGCTATAAAAAAGTAGTATTTAAGTGACATTAAAAATAGACAAAAAAAAATAGATTTTCAAGAAAAGTAGTTATAATTCCCAATGAGGCACGAAGAAAAATCTCTATGCTATTAAGTATCTTTTTACATGTTCTACACCATCTAAAGAAAAAAGCACGTCGGTCCGAGTGAATTTCACGCTTAAAAATGAGGGAAATTTATATGGAGAACAGTTATTTTAGACTTCAAAATTAAAAAAAACGCTTAACCGTAAAGCCACTAAAATTTAGAAATGCCTCATACAATTGCATCATAAATTGTAGCTTTTATTTACCAAGTTATTAGCAACGCATATCAACTGAGCACCACGTATTGTAGTGATAAAAACGTTTTAAACAAATAGCTGGAGTACAACATACGTATAGCATAAAAAAAATTGTTTTTTTACTGCGTAATCTATCGATTTGTGCGAGTAAGAAATGCTTAAGGCCAAGATAGCTTTAGCCTAAAAAAACAGGGATCCTAATTCGCTTTTTAGGCTTTTTTTATGGTTTTTTGAGAACGTTATCGCTAGGACAACTTGCTGTTTTCATTAAACAATAAGGAGGCTTCGTCTACTATGCAATACGTTTTGCATTGACCCAAAAAGATAAAAAAAATCAAGGCTTAAATTAATTTTACTAAAAATTTTCACCGCAACCAGACGTACAAAACCTATTTTTTTTAAAGAACTTGTCAAACCTAATACAGCATGCAGAGTACAATATGTTCCACAAGACTTATTATTTGTTTATATCTTGAAAAGATTTGATTTTTTTACAAAGCTTCGCTGTTGTAAGTCCCATTTTATCTTGTATTTAGGACACACTTAGTCTACCAAAACCTAATAAAAAGGTCTTAATTTAAAATTGTTTGCAAATATATGTGTAAAAAACGATGGACTAGTATTTTACACATAGAAATACAGCCGATTATAGAATAAAACATCCTTTCTGAATACCATATCATATCATATGTAAAGCATTACACAGCAAATTTTGATTTGTTCTAAATTTATATTTAATAAGTGTTCTTTAAGTATGCTTCTAGAACCTGAGTTCAATTTATATTTAGATAGATTTTACTAGCCAAAAAGATAAATTTTCAAAAAAAAACACGCGTCATTCTCAATGAGTGACTAAAAAAAATATCTATGCTGTTAGGTAGCTTTTTACAAGTTCTACACCATCTAAAGAAAAAAAAACATCAGTCCGCGTAAATTTTACGATTGAAAATGCTTGGAATTTGTATCGAGAACCGCTGTTTTAGACTTCAAAATCAAAACATCTTTTAACAGTAAAAACCAAAAACATATTAAGTTTTATATAAATCTGTTCTAATTGACAGAACAAGACTTGTACCAACTATGTTCAAAAAAGAATAACACGTAACTAGCCGTTGGTCATTTTTGAGCTTTTTTTATACCTTTTTTTTTAACATAAAACACCTTAAAAAGAGATTACACACGCCTCAATAGTTATAATTTAACGCTTAAAAATAAGAGGAATTTATATGGAGAACAGTTCTTTTAAACTTCAAAATTAAAAAAAACGCTTAACCGTAAAGCCACTAAAATTTAGAAATGCCTCATACAATGACATCATAAATTGTAGCTTTTATTTACCAAGTTATTAGCAACGCATATCAACTGAGCACCACGTATTGTAGTGATAAAAAACGTTTTAAACAAATAGCTGTAATACAACATACGCATAGCATTAAAAAAAAATTGTATTTTTGCAGCGTAATCTATCGATTTGTTCGGGTAAGAAACGCTCAAGGCCAAGATAGCTTTAGCCTAAAAAAACAGGGATCCTAACTCGCTTTTTAGGCTTTTTTTATGGTTTTTTGAGATTGCTATCGCTAGGACAACTTGGTGTTTTTATTAAGCAATAAGGAAGCTTCGTCTACTATGCAATACGTTTTACATTGATCAAAAAAGATTAAAAAATCAAGGCTTAAATTAATTTTACTAAAAATTTTTATCGCTTCAACACAAAAACAAAGCTTTTGTAACACGATAAGCGTTTAAAAAATAGCGTAAAAAACAATGGAGCCAATAGGCTTTGTGTTTCAATATATTTGGGTAATCCTTCGTTTCCGTTCATTTTTTATGTAAAATAAGCTCAGGCCGAAACCTATAAATCATGCTTTTACCGAACACTGGCCATGGTATACATCTAAAAGGTGCTGGCCTTTGCGACAAAAGACGCGGAACTTTTAGTATAGAGATGCTGAACTTTGGTGTGGAAGGTGCTGTACTTTTAAAGGGCCGTTGCGCAACTTTTTTTTGGTGTGGGTGTTAACGTGAGACGCATCAGCGTTACGCTTTGCTGGAATAACTAGTGTGTTGTAAAAAAAAGGCCCTGAGTGGTAAGAAACACTCAAGGCCAAGATAGCTCTAGGCTAAACAAAAAACGGATCCTAACTCGCTCTTCTGTAGCTTAGGGTTATGAGTAACTGACGTAAACGTCTGCCAGGTCTAAACAAAATACGCGATTTTGTAATTAAACTGGCATTAACTTCCGCTTCAGTGTCTACCCCCTCTGAGCTAAGACCAACCTGAAAATTACCTAAACGTCCAAGTTTTACAATACGACCCGCATTTAAAGACCTAATAATGTTACGCTCTAATGAGAGCAACACGGCATAACAATCCGATTCGGTTACCGTACACTCGTACGCAATTTGCTCTGCGAGCATGTCTAAATCTACTTCGCCGTCAGCTATCGCTGCTGCGTAGTACTTCTCAGGTAATGTAACATCCTGAGGGTTTCGTTTGGCTTGCGCCTTAAATTTCACTGCCATGGGCATTTAAAAATTTAAATTAAAAAAAAGTTTTTGTTGCAGTACGCTGCAAATCAGCGCCTTCACAACACTTACAAAGAAAAGTGTAAATCTTTGTAGTTAAAAGGAAATTTAATGAACGTTGTCAACAAGTTTTTAACGAAAATTTTCGTTATTATATATTTATTTGTTTGATTATCAGTTTTTTAAATATATTTTAACCTTAAAGTACATAAATTGACCCTCATCTAGAAAAAGAAAATTATCAATCCAATCATAGGTTCTATCGGAGTATGACTACAATATAAAATATTGAGATTTAATATTTTCTTATCTTAGCTGATCGAAACAACCCAAATTGTTTAAAATACTAACCTACATCTATGAAAAGTAAAGCGCTAAGTATACTTTTTCTATTTCTGGTCAATGTGCTTCTGGCACAAATACCAGAATACTATAATAGCATAGACTTTAACCAAACAGGTGCGTCTGTGAAAGACGATCTTACCGCTCTAATTTCAGTACAAACGGCATTCCCATACAGCTCTAGTAGCACCGATACTTGGGATATACTTCAAGAATCCGATGTAATCACTACTACAAATGTGCTATTACTGTATGGCTATGATGATAATGACAATAACCCCGTAACTGATCGACTTAGGGATAAAAGTTTGATTTGCAATTTTAATGGCAATTGTAACGGCTACTGGAACCGCGAGCATGTGTACCCTAAATCTTTGGCCGCACCTGCTCTAGAAACCGATAGCGCCGGCTCAGGTACAGATCTACACAACCTGCGTGCTGCGGATACTCAAATGAATTCTACCAGAAACAATAATGTATACGAGGAAGGAAGCGGTAATGCTGGTTTAACAACAAACGGATTTTATCCTGGTGATGAATACAAAGGCGATGTAGCCCGCATTATTATGTATATGTACACACGCTATCCTAGCCAGTGCCTTGCAAATGAGGTTGGGTATGGCCCTAAAAGCTACAATGCTAATATCCCAGATATTTTTTTAGAGTGGAATAAGGATGATCCTGTATCAGCCTACGAGATTAATAGAAACGAAATTATTTATGGATATCAAGGCAACCGCAACCCTTTTATAGACAATCCTTACCTGGCTACGATTATTTGGGGTGGCCCTGCAGGCGTTACAGATACTTGGGGAAATACTCAAGGCCCAAGTGTTGGATTCATAACGAATACATCTGCAGTTACAGAAACTAATACAAGTTTTAATACTTTAATACCGATAAACTTTACAAATTACGAGGCACCAGTAACAATTTATGTAACTATAGACGATGCATCTACCGCAGAGGCCGAAGACTTTCTCTTAAATACGACAAATCTTTCTTTTAATAGTAATGGTACACAAAATATATCAGTTACAATTAATGATGATGCAGATACTGACAATGAAACCCTAATACTAACGGTATCTGTAAGTATTGGAAGTGCTATTTTAAATGTATTTGAACATCGTATTGTAATTAATGATGATGAAATTCCTGCAATTCCCCATATCCTTATTACAGAAGTAATGCAAAACCCGAGTGCCGTCGGAGATGATGTTGGTGAGTATTTTGAAATTTACAATAACGAATTATACCCTGTAAATTTAAATGGTTGGACCATAAGTGATAATAATGCAGATTCGCATACGATTACAAGTGATTTAATTATCCCTACCGAAAGTTTTATCGTCTTAGGAAAAAACGATAATACATCTCTTAATGGAGGTGTTTTTGTTAACTATGTCTATTCTGGTATAAATTTAGCAAACGGTGACGATGAACTCATAATAACAGACGCTAACAATACTGAAGTAGACAGAATAGAATACGATGGTGGCGCGAATTGGCCAAATCCCACAGGAGCTGCAATGGTGTACATTGGTAGTACCTTAGAAAATAATAATGATGCTAGTTTATGGACTACAGCGAACATTTCAGAGAATATCACCACAGATTTTGGCTCACCGGGTAGTAATGGTAATCAGCAAATAATCGATTGGCTCGTGTATTCTAATAATGCTTGGAATACAGAACCTACAGAATCTACAGGAGCTAAACATGTATTGGTAAGAGCTAGTGAAATTGTAACAATAGCCAATAATGCCATTATAAACAGCTTAGAATTGGAGCTAGGATCGCACCTCACAATACATCCTGGCATTGGCTTAACAACAAACAGCCTTGAGAATAATGGCATAATCGTTTTAAATTCAACGAGTAATTCCTATTCTAGTCTTATATCTAATACTATAAATACAGTTGGAATCATCAATTACAACCGCAGCGTCAATGCCTATACCAATGATGGTAACAACAACGACAATGACCTAATCACTGCACCACTCAGCGGGCAGACCTTTGGTGCTTTTGCCAATGATGCTGCCAACGCTAATCTTTTAGCCTCTGGGAATTTACGGGCCTTTGCCCCCTTTGATAAAACAACGGGTAACTACACCAATTACAATATTGTTGATAATGCCAATACGGTTATAACAGCAGGTACGGGTTACCGCGCTGCCACTAGCGGTGGTGGTACACTTGCTTTTTCCGGTACAGTAGAGACGGGTACTATTGCCATAGATATACAAGACTCCGGCACTGCGTTTGCCGATTGGAATCTTATTGGTAATCCTTACCCTTCCTATGTGGACCTATCGGCTTTTTTAAGCCATGAAGTAGCTTCTGGTGTTACCAATTTAGACATTCTAGAAGGGGCTTCAGGTATTTATGGTTACGACGGTAATGTGGCTGATGGCTGGGATGTTATTACACTAGCCAATGTAGGCTCAAGACGTCTTGCCCCAGGCCAAGGCTTCTTTGTGGCTGCAGATGGTAATGCTGTTAGTGCTTATAACCTAGAGTTTACGCCAGCTATGAGAACAACTGGTAATACTGATGATTTTATTACAGGACGAAACACTAATGAGGCATTAACTTTTTTAAAGCTAAATATCAGTACTGTCAACAAGAGCTACACTACAGAATTCTACTTTAATACTAATGCTACCGTTGGCTTAGATCATGGTTATGACGCCAAACTCTGGGGAGGCATTGCACCTAGCTTTGCTTTGTATTCTAATTTAGTACAAGATAATACAGGAGTTCCTATTGCTTTACAAGCTCTAAACGCGTTAGACTTAGTTGACATCACCATTCCATTAGGTGTTAATGCCAATGCAGGAGAACAACTTACGTTTAGTATAACAGATACAACACTACCAAGTACTATTAATGTGTATTTAGAGGATACCACAAATAATACAACAACACTTTTAAACACGTCTGATTATATAATCAATCCAATATTAGATATTTCTGGCACAGGCAGGTTCTATATTAGACTTGAAGAACAAGCCTTATCTAATAACGATGCCGTTTTTGAACGTATTAAAATCTATACTAAAGAGACACCAAAAATGATCTATATACATGGTGTACTAAAGGAAGACACTAATGCAAAAGTATATGACCTACAAGGACGCCTAGTACATTCTTCTATATTAGACAGCAACAACTTAATTAACCAAATAGATGCCTCAACTTTTTCTAAAGGTATCTACGTTGTAAGATTGAGTAATGGTGTACAAGAGACGTCTAAAAAAGTAGTTATACAATAATTGAAAACGTCAAATAAAGTCTATCAAAATTAGGTTGACAATTTTAGTAAAATAATTAGACCAGAACATACATGTGTTCTGGTCTTTTTTTTAAAAAAATTATATAGATTAATGAATAGGCTATTTTAGTGCTCTTTATATATGAGATGTATAGACACAAATTCTTATTTAAAATTTAACTCGCACCTTCAACTATTATTTTAATAGTAAAATATCTTGGCCTTAGAATACCAATACAATGATAACACATTATAAAAAAACGAGTATTGTTATTAATGTATTTAATTATTCAATAGCAACACCATACAAAGCAGTAACAAAGCTTAGTCTCTAAAAGAAGTCGTAAATTTAAACGCACCCTTTTAACTAATTAACATAATGACAAACAATTAGTAATACGTTCTTAATATTGAAAAGAAAACACGTATACTATATTTTATTATATTTGTAATCCCAAGACTACTCTTTAAACAAACCTACTGCTACTTAATAGCATAGAGAAAGATGAGACAATTTTACGTATTTTTAGTTGCAATTTTATTTACAAGCTTGGGGTTTGGACAGATTATTAGCCAGTATGTCGAGACTAATTCTGGGACCACACCTAAAGGGATAGAGATTTGGAACAACACGGGTTCTACCTTAGACTTTAGCACTAACAACCTTGTTATAGAAAAAGGAAATAACGGCGGAACACCAAGCATCGATTTTACTTTAAATACCGGAACATTAGCATCTGAAGCAGTACTTGTTATTGGAACTTCTGACATGGAAACGGTTACTCTTACTAACGGAAGTGCATTTTATCTTAAAGCATTTACTTATAATGGTAATGATGCGTTAGTTGTTAAATACGGTGGCACCATAACTGATATGTTTGGAATCGCTGGTTCAGATCCAGGGTCTAGTTGGTCTGGTAGTGGAGTATCTACAGCGGACCAAAATCTAGAATTAAATAATGGTATCACTACAGGTGATACTGATGGATGGACAGATCCTAGTACAAGGTTTAGTACTATAAACACAAATCCTAGTGGAACAAATGGAGATGAAGGTTTTGGTATTGCACCCTCAGCACCTAGCGCAGACACCTCGGTTCAATTTACTTCTGCAGCTTCATCTGTTTCAGAAAGTGTTGGTACTATTGATTTAACCTTTGAAATTACAAATGAGGATGCAGCTAATGCTACTAGTTTTGATGTTGTTTTAACTGGTGGAAACGGTGATGCCTCTGACATTAATAATTACACAACACAAACCGTAACCTTTGCTGCAAATTCTAGTACAGATGAAACTCTAACAATTACACTAACAGACGATTTACTTTCAGAAGGTGATGAAACACTAACATTCACCATACAAAATGTAACTGGTGGCACGAGTGCATCTGCAGGCACAAATGATAGCTTTGAATTAACTATTATAGATAATGAGATATTACCAGACCCGACAATAATTGCTATTCAAAATTTTGATGGTGCTGCACCAAACTGGACTTACACCAACGATATACCCTTTTTTGATAATGAATGGGGCTCCGGCTTTTATGGCATTATTGATATTACCGCTGCATCACCTATTAACCAAAACAATTTAACAAATAATATTTTAGGTGAAAATGACTTAGATGATGAAGGTAATGGCACAACTGGTTTTGCTACAACTACCTTTGCTAATATTAATATAGCTAACTTCTCTAATGTTGTATTAAGCTTTGACTGGGATGTTGTTGGATATAATGCTAATAATGACGATGCTAAATATGAAGTGTTTTATGATGGAATTAGCCAAGGAGAATCCTTTTTACTAGATGGTAACGGTGCACCAGAGGATAACGAAGGTACTTTAACTATAAATGTACCTAATACTGTAAACGAAATAAGCCTTTTAATTGCAGTTAGAAATAATGGCGGGGATGGTTATTCTGGTTTTGATAATTTCAAATTAGAAGGACTCTATAACGGTCTTACCTATGCTAACGGATCTTGGTCACCTGAAGAACCTAGCAGTACCACTAACTTGAGTAATGCCATTATTGTAAATGGGGAATACACATTAACAGCAGATGTAAGCCTTAATGATGTTTTTGTATATCCGGCTGCAGCTATAAGCATACCTTCAGGCATTACATTCACTGCAAATAGCTTAAATCTAGAGTCTAACGCTACAGCATACGCAAGCCTAATACGAGATGGTGCTATTGCTGGTAATGCGCTTGATAATGTAGTCTATCACCGTTTTGTAAATAATTTTACTGCTGGCAATGGTGGCAATGACCTTGTAGCGTCGCCACTTACAGGATTAACCTTTTTTAATTTTGCAACAGACCCAAACAATACAAATCTTTACGCTAACCCTTCGCCTGCAAATAGCGATGAGGCTCAATATTTATTTGGCCCTTATGATAACAGTAGTACGTTGTCTTACATTAATTATTCGATAGGCTTAGATGCTTTTGGTAATGCAGATCAATCAAACACTAACTATGACAATAACCAAGTGTTAACTACTGGCAAAGGTTATAGAGCAGCAACAACAGGTACCACAGGCGCAACGTTAACCTTTAGAGGTGGCGTAAATAGTGGCACTGTTACAACAACAGACTTTCAAGCACTTGGCAATGCCCCCATAGATAAATGGAATTTAATAGGAAATCCTTACCCAAGCTATATAGACGCACAAACATTTCTTACGACTAATGGTGGTGCTATAGACGAAAGTGTTTTAGACCCGAGTTTTAATGCAATATATGGCTACAATGATAATACAGATAACACAACAACGCGTAAATGGACTATTATTAACAACCTACAAAACAACACCTTAAACATTGCACCTGGTCAAGGTTTCTTTGTCGCGTCTAATAATACAGGGCAATTAAACTTTACACCTGCCATGCGTGTGTCTAGCGGTGGAGATGATTTTATACAAGGCCGTACAGATCATACAGTGTACCAAACCACGTTGAAGTTATCTCAACCTAATGATAGTTTTAATACCGATTTTTATTTCACTAATGCTGCTACCCAAGGCTTAAACCCAGGTTATGATGCTGGCTTATTTGGAGGTGCTGCCGCACCATTTGCGTTGTATTCGCATTTAGTACAAGACAATCAAGGAGTGCCTTTTGCCATACAAGCTCTAGGTGGTACAGATTACACAAATGTAACTATTGCACTTGGCGTTAATGCAGCACAAGGAGAACAACTAACATTTAGTATTACAGCATCTAACTTACCAAATAACGCAGAGGTATATTTAGAAGACAATGTTACTAACATCTATACATTACTCAATAATGCTAATTACGTAGTAACACCTAGCACCGATTTAAATGGCACAGGACGTTTCTTCTTACACTTTACAAACAACGTCTTAGGCGTAGTTGATAACTCACTAAACAATCTAAATATTTACACAAACCAAAACGATAGAACTGTTGTAATTTCAGGAGAATTAAAAACAAAAACAACTGCGCGCCTCTACGATTTGCAAGGGCGCTTGGTAATAACCACGCTATTAAACACAAATAGTAGGCTACAAAAAATTAACACAACCAACCTAAGTACTGGTATATATATTATTAAATTAACAGATAGTACTAATCAAAATATAACCCAAAAAATTATATTAAAATAAAGGTTAACTCGTTTTGCTTTTTTATGCAAAATAATTTACTATTTTTAACGACATACAAACATCCCATCATGAATAAAGATAATAATATAGAAAAAATTTCGCGTAATGACGCTTTAAAAAAAATGGGGAAATATGCAGCATTAACTGCATTTGGCACCTTTTTAGTTTTAAACCCTCTAAAGGCACAAGCAACTTCACCTCCAGATCCAGGAGGGGATATCTTCACAGACTAATACATTAAAAACTAAAAATTGAATAACCAATTAGCACCAACCCACCACTATTATTTTAGTGATTCTGTTTTGTTATGGTATGCTTTATCTAATAGTTATAGTATCGTTGACTGCGCGTTTAAACAACTATTAGACCGCTATTTTGAATCTAATACGCTTAGCACATTTTTTAAACATGTAGATTTTGACACCACCAAAACAACGCAACAACAACTCACTAAAACTATTACAGATTACCTAAAGCATTGTAATATTACCACCCTATCCATTACCGATACGCCTAAGACATTCAACGCTGCTAATCGTAACATTTTAAAACACTATACCTATAATGGTAAAACGTTTCAAGTTTATTTCGGTTCAGAACATATACAAAAACTTATACATCCTGCTTTAGCTTACCTCGAAACTACGTTTACCAAAAAGGCTTGCATTACGTTTGATATTTTTATTGAAGGAGAAACTATAACACTTTTTAAAAATGAAAAGTTTATAAACAGTTACCCAAAGCAAGAGTATCATAAGCTTCAAGGGAAATTTATAATACACCTGCTAGGTTATATTCACGACTTAGAAGAAACAGACTGGATAGGGTCTTTTCATGGTTCTACAATAACGGATGGCAATTCATCTCTACTTTTTATTGGGAAATCTGGTAAAGGTAAAAGTACACTGTGTGCAATTTTAGCGGCTAATGGTTATAAACTTGTGGCAGATGATGTTTCGCCTCTATCATCAGAAACTATTGAAATTCATAGCAACCCTGCTGCTATATCAATAAAGTCTGGGGCTTTTACAACACTAAAACCAATGTTTACAAACTTTGACACATTGCCTAGCATACAACTCAGTAAAATTAAAGGGCCTATTAAATATGTAGCACCTACACCACTAGAAAAGTCACATTATCCTTGTCGCCAAATCATACTAGTGAATTACCAAAAAAATGCAGAAACAGCACTTCACCCCATTTCTATCGCTAAAGTTCTAGAAACGCTTATACCAGACTCATGGTTATCACCCAACCCAAAACATGCCAAACAATTTTTAGACTGGTTGCAAACCTTAGAATTTTACGAGCTCACCTATAGTGATACAAAAAGTGTATTAAAAAACGTTGAATCTCTGTTTCTTAAAAATAAAGAAGCCCTACTCTAACACCGTATTACAATGGCAAATTTAGTACATACGTATCAACTTATTGCTGATATATTAGATGTAAATGATACGACAAGAGATACACTAACGCTAAAACTAAAAAAAGAAGTTATAGATTGGGACAGTGTTGTTGTAGAAGGCAGCAAACATTTGGTATTACCAACACTATATTGCAGACTAAAATCTAAGCATTTATTACACCACTTACCACCAGAACTTCAAGACTACTTAAAAGAGATTACCAAAATTAATAGAAATAGAAACAAAGCTATACTTAGGCAGGCTAAGGGTATATCTGAACTATTTAAAAGGCATAACATTGATCATGTCTTTTTAAAAGGAACAGCCTTATGCGCCACCAATTACTTTGAAGACATCGCAGAACGCATGATAGGCGATATTGATATTCTTATTGAAAAAGAGAAGCTACAAGAGGCCTATGTTCTATTAGAAAATAATAGCTATAACGGAGTTAAAACAACATTAGGTACTGATTTTTTTGAACACAAACATTTACCCCGACTCATCTCAAATAAGCATATTGGTGCGGTAGAATTGCACTTAAAGTTATTTATGACGTATAAACTAGAGGAACTCAATCCAAAAAACATACTAAAAAACAAGACTCTAGATTTTGACTTAAATGTGCCTTCTAACACCCATTTATTATTGCACAATATTCTAAATTATCAAATAAATGACCAAGGCAGCTTATACCATAATATAAGTTTTAGAGCCGCTTATGATACTATTATATTACTACAGAAGGTTAATGTAGCTAGGCTAAAAAAAACATATAATAAAAAACCTTTTAAAAGCTATTTTAAAAATCTTAGTCTTTTTTTTAAATCATTACGCACACAGTTAGACGTGCAACCCTCATTAATTAGTCATTTTTTTTTATTAAGACTTAAGTATAAAAAATTAAATAGAATCTATTATATGTTGTTAACAAGGATTGCCTTTATGATAGAGGTTATTAATAGACTATACTTTTTTGTTTTTAATACTAATTACAGAACAGCTGTTTTAAATGACAAAACTCGTATAGTTAATGTCTTTAAAAAAAGAATGGCTTTTAAAAAATAAACACGTCTGAATTCAGAATCCTTGGTTTTGAAAGAATGAAATTCTTTTTTAGAGCGTGCGTAGTTAGTAATTACTTAATGTGTCAGTGAAGTAGCATCACATAGATATAAGATTTCTCATCACAACGGTCTAAACCTCTAAAATTGACTATAGCTTCCTAAAAGTTTATAGCAACTGAAGTTAAAATAGTTTAATCCTTAACTTAATAATAAATGATGTATAGTACAATTAGTTAAACTAACTATTTGTTTTTATGATACATAAAGTTTACATTTGTTTAGTTATATATATGTTTATGAAAAAATTGATTTTAGCTTCTGCATTTTTGTTGTTAACCCTTACAACTTATGCTCAAAGTAATGACAAAGAATGGTTTGCCAGTATTGGTTTTAACTCAGTTAATAACCTAGGAACAAAATCACCATTAAATAGTCCTGGAGACTGGGCAAATGGTATTCCAATTTCAGCAGCTGTTGAATTAGTATGGGGATCTGGTATCTCTATAGAACAATCACTTACCATTAACAAATTTTCTGAGAATGCATCTATTGATGGTGTTTTACTAACAGAAGATTATTCTTACTTATCATTTGATACGCATGCAAAGTATTATTTTGGTAAGCATATTTTACCAAACGCAGATTGGATTGACTTTTATGGTAATGCTGGTATTGGTATATTTTCAATAGATGAAACTAATATTTCTGCGAATATTGGTGGTGGTGTTCTTTTTTGGCTTAACCGAAGAAAAACTCTTGGTATAAGATTACAGACTATAGCTAAATTTGCTTTTGACCATAAAGAAAGCGGGTTAGATAATAATCACTTTCAAACACATTTACAATTAATGTTTGCACTATAAATTAAAGTACCTATTAAAATAACAAAAGAGGTCTCAATTTAAATTGAGACCTCTTTTGTTATAAATACATAGCATAAAGTTAGCTAACACCAATTTTCATTACTCATTTAGAGAAAACACGTAATAGTGTTGTAACCTATTGTGCATTTTGATAAAACGTAACACTTAAGTAAATTTTAAAATTGAAAGTGAGAAAATATTTATGTTACGAAGTAAAAATTTAGTTTTTAAACCCGTTGCACATTTTGGCATAAAAATATTAAAATGTCTAAAATTTTCGCTTTTTGTCCTCAATCCTAAAGGATGAATCGAAAATTTCATCGATATTACCTTTAGGGTTAGGTCAAAATTGATGAAATTAATCAAAGTGCACAACGGGTAATACCTATATAATAACAACCAATCACATCCTATAATCTTCACAGAACAGCAATGAGGTTAAAAAGGTATAGCGCTCCATAAAAAGACAAAAAATAATAAAAACTCTAGCTATCAACTTATATAACATCTAAAACAATATACCGTTCAACGACTAAAATACCGACCAATGGCTAATACTCTATAAAATAAAATTACCAAAACCGTAAAACACTAAAATTTTATCTAAAACACAAAACGTTTCACCGAAACAGAGACTCACAATCTTTATAAAACACTTTGTTTTAGGATATTTTAAAATTAAATAATAATGACTAAAAGTTTAATTTTTGAATACAATATTCTAATGGACTGCCATGCTATTAACTCATATCATTAATATAACAAGTTTAAGAATGCTAATTTAAACATAGATTTAACTCACACACATACACTATAGAAACATGCCATTTTTAACTAGCAATTAAAAAACAAGGGGGCTTAAAAATTTAAATTATATCTAATTTTTATTTCCATAACCGTAGTTATAACCGTAGTTATAACCGTATTTATAACCATATTTATAGCCATAAGATTTAGCAGATTTAACACCATTAAAGACAAACGCTAAATTCGTTATTTTCCCTGTTTCATTCATATCTTTAACAAAATTAAGAAGCTCTTTATCTGTGTAGCCATATCGCGTAACAAACAATGTTAAATCTGCTAAAGGGCTTATAAGCATTGTATCACTTACTAATAGTGTTGGAGCAGAGTCTATAATAACGAAGTCATACTCATGTTTAGCTTCAGTTAAAAGGGACTCTAATCTACCGTTATTAAGTAATTGAGGTGCATTAGGTGGTATAGGACCAGAAGTAATAATATCTAAGTTATCAAAAGTAGTAATAGGATTAATTAAGGCTTTCCAACTCATATCTCTATTATGCAAGTATGTAGATAGTCCGTCGTTGTTTTTTAAAGTACCAATAGTTTTATGTATTTGTGGATTTCTTAAATCTCCACCAAGTAGTAAAACCCGCTTACCCAAACTAGCGAGTGCAACAGCTATATTAATACTAGTAAACGTTTTACCTTCTCCTTTAATAGTAGAAGTAGATAATATAATTTGTGCTTCTTTGTTGGTTTTTAAAGGCAAAACAAAACTCAGGTTAGAACTTAATATTCTGTAGGCCTCAGAAAATGGTGAATTATCATTTTTCTCTAAAATTAAAGCACTATTGTCTTTTACAAATGGTATTTCACCTAAAACAGGTAAGCCATCTACAATACTTTTAATATCATCAATAGACTTAAGTTTTGTATCTAATAACAAGATTAAATATATAATAGCAATAGGTATTGCTAACCCTAAAAGTAAAGCCATACCATATAAGTTTTTAGGATTTGGAAAAACAGGATCCCACCAAGAACTCGCGTATTCTACAACCTGCATAGTTGGCTCTGTAATGGCCTTATTTATAGCTGCTTCTTCTCGCTTTTGAAGTAAAAACAAATATAAAGTTTCTTTAATTTGTTGCTGTCGCTCAATATTACGCATGTACATTTCCATGCTAGGTATTTCTAATAAAGAAGCGTTGTATGCCGTATTTTTTTCTGTGAGTTCATTTTTAGTTGTAGTAAGTTGTAATCTAAAAAGTGCTAAGGATACTTTTAAATTATTTTTTAAACTTTCTAGCTCTGCCTGTAATTCTATAAACACAGGATTGTTTGCCTTTGCATTGGTTTTTAAACGATCCATTTCAAAAACTAATGCGTTGTAAGCCTTTATTTCTGCATTAATATTTACGCCATCATCATTTATAAAATTTGGTAAAATCTCCAAACTTTCTAAAGGCAATTCTATCGTCTTTTTTATAAAATCTAATACCAAAAATTGAGCTTCTACAGTGACTAATTCTTGTTCTGATAAGCTCAATTTAGTCAGATCTGCGGTGGCTTTACTTTCTATACTCAACATGTTATTAGTCACCTTATAATCTTTAATACCAGATTCAATAGAGTCTAACTCATTGGCTAAAACAGTAAAACGCTCTTGTATAAAATTAATAGTACGCTCAGATATAGTTTGCCTAAGTCTAATACCATCTAATTCAAAAACCTCCATAAGTCCGTTAAGAATACGTTCCGATTTAGATTTAAGCTCGCCCTCCATACTCAATTCTAAGAGTTCACTATTTTTACCAACAACAGTAACATTAAATTTTTGTCTTAAACGATCTGCCGTGGTTTTTACTGGGCTAATTTGAATTTCATATACAGTCCCAATATTAGCTTTTATAGACTCAAAACTTAATGGAGAGAGGGTGAATGGTAAATCATGATCTTTACCGAGTGTACTGTAGTCTGAAAACACAATAGGCTCAAGCATTTCATTTTTAAAGACAAATAATCCGTCATTACGCACATCTATCTTAAATTTTTGCGTATCACTAATTTCGTCTAGTGGTATGTCTAATTTATAATTAAAAGGTAGTGTTTCCACTTCAGTTAAAAGCACATTACCGTATTGTAAAAAAGAAGTTACTAACTCTAAATTAACAACCAATTCTTCCCATAATCTAGAGGACTTAATAATTTCAATATTATTCTCTAAATTAATATTAGGTCTGCTAAAAATAAAACCCGCTTGTGGCAACTCAAGACCTTTAGTATTACTAAGAATTTTAATTTTAGAAAACGACTTATATTGACTTTTAGTGTAGCGTAACTGAACAAAAACTATAGCAATAGCTATTAAAATACTTCCAAATATAAACGGCCAAAGTCTTAAATACTTTGCTAATTCTTTTTTTATGAGATGCCCTTTGTTATGAGCATTTTTATATGATTTTTGAGACACTTTAGCCATTTTACTTTGTTATTAATAATGCTGTTGTTACTAACAATGTTGCGAAACCAATAAGCGCAGAAGGGCCCGTAATAAAACCAGCAGATCTTACACGTACATCATTAGGTTTTACATAAATAACATCATTAGGTTTTATAAAATAAAAAGGACTATCAAGAAGGTCTGATGCTGTTAAATCTAAATGAGCTATTTGCCTTATACCATCGACCTCACGTATAACTATTATATCATTTCGCTTACCTTGTATAGTTAAATCCCCTGCCCTTCCAATAGCTTGTAAAATGGTAAGGTTGTTTTCATTAAAATAGTGAGTTCCAGTTCCCATTTCACCTAGAGTAGTGTATTTTGCATTTAATAAGGCGACCATCACTGTTGGAAATGTGAGATGGTTATCTGCTACTAACTTATTTTCTATGACCGCTTCTAATGATTTAAGCGTTTTATCTTTTACAGAAATCTCACCCAGTATAGGTAATTTTATCATTAAATCTTTGGAAACCAAATACCCTTGCATTTGTAAATTTCCTTGTTGGCCACCATTGGCGCCACCACCCATCATGTTACCACCTTGAGCTTGCTTGTTGTAAGGCTCAGCAGCTTCTGCAATACTTCCGGAAGATACTTGAATACTTAAAATATCATTTGGTTGTATGCTATTGTCAGGATATATAATTTGAGAATTATTATACGCATCAATATCTTGAAGATAAATAATTTGCTTTTTGGTTGAACAAGACGATAAACTAGTTATAATAAATAGAAATAGAACATAAAGCGCATAATTTCGCTTTAATATTAAGGTACGTTTTATAAATTTCATTGTTATAGTTGAGTTAATCATTTTTTTTTGTTCGCATCGTTTTTAAAATAATATAGGCTACAAAATACATAATTGAACCGCTTATAGCGACCCCCCATAAGCGATGTGTCCAATCTTTAAAATTAACCAAAAAACTTACAGCAATTACAGCTAAATTAAGACCTATAAGAATACTTGAAACCTTAATATGCGACAAATTAAGGTCTAAAAACCAGTGATGAATATGATTTCTATCTGCACTAAAAGGACTTTTCTTATATTTAAAAACACGTAATACAAACACGCGTAGGGTATCAAGAAGCGGAAAAAAGAGTATGGCGATTGCTAATACTGGTGCAGACTCGTGGTAATTGCTATGTATATCTAAATCTGAAGTATTTAAAAATCCTAAAGTTAAAATAGCCAGACAAAAACCTACAATCATGGTTCCTGTATCTCCCATAAAAATTTTCTTATTCTGTGATAAGTTAAGTCTTAAAAATGCAATTAAAGCACTAGCAGCAGATATTCCAATTACGGCTAGTCCTAGTTGATTTTCAGAATAAAGCAGACCCGAAAAAACTAAAGTACCAATCACGCCAAACCCTCCAGCTAACCCATCAATACCATCAATCATGTTATATGCATTAATTATAAGTACAAATACGAATAACGAAAACAAAAAAGAGTGTAAATAAGTTAATGATGTAAAGCCTAATACACCAAATAAACTTGTAATACGAAGATCGGTAACTGCTATAAATATAATACCAGTTAACACCTGTATAAAAAACTTTTTACGTGATGCCAAAATTAATAGGTCGTCTTTAAGACCTAGAAACAACAATACGCTTAAGCTTGCCAAACTCATTAGCATCAATTTTGTATTAAGAAAAGATCCTAATAACATAAGTACAACTAACAAACTTAAATATATAGCAATTCCGCCTAGTGTAGGTACTTTTTTATGATGACTACTCCGTTCTCCAGGCTCATCCATAAGATGCTTTTGCTCTGCAACTGTAATTATAGTTTCATAAGATAAATAAGAAATTAAAAAACTAACAATAGCTGCACATAGCATAAACTCTAATTGGTAGTCACTAACGTTAATTGTAAACATTGCATATAGCTTTTAGATTTGCATCCATTGGGATACAAAGGTATTACATTTTTGAAATTTTAGGTAACCTTTTGAACTGTTTTAGTTTAGATAGATTTTTAAATATTACGGTGTAGAGCGGACTAGAAAAATCGTGTTGTTTTAAGATTTTGTAGTCTTCTTTAGATTTTAATAGTATCTTTTTTAAACTCCCATTACTAGCACCACCAATACGCATTTTGGTAACAACAGTGGGTAAATACATAAATGACAGACTAAAATCTGTTAATACTCGTAACATAAAATCATAATCTGATGAAATTTTAAATTCTAAATTAAATAAGCCATGCTTATTATAAATTTCACGTTTCAAAAATAAAGTTGGGTGCGCTGGCATCCATCCTTTTTTAAGTAGGCTACTATGAAATTTAGAACTCTTCCAATATCTAATAACTTTATTGACATCTTGTTGATCTACATACTGTAAATCGGCATAAACACCGTCTGTACTATTATTTTTAAACACATCTACTATAGCTGTAATTACGGTAGTGTCTGCTAATATGTCATCAGAGTGCAAAAAACCTATAACATCACCTGTAGCGCATGCCACTCCTTTATTTAAAGCATCGTAGATTCCCATATCTGGTTCTGAAATCCATTTTATCTGAGGGTGATTTTGGGCTGCTGCTTTAAGTAACCCTGGTGTATTATCCTTAGAATCGCCATCAATAATAATATATTCTATGTTTGAATAATTTTGACTAATAACAGAATCTAAGCAGAACCCTAAAGTTTTAGCGCTATTGTAAGTTGCTGTTATAACTGAAACTTTTAAACTCATAATAGTAGTTGTCTTTCTTTAATTTTAATAGCTGGGTTGCCTTTGTAAATACCGTAGGCCTCTAATATGCCATTAGCTATAGACCCTACTGTTAAAACAGAATGTGTTTTTAATGTGCTACCTTGGCATATTATAGTTTTAGCACCAACCCACACACCAGTTTCAATAGTTATAGGGGCTATCATTAAATTAAACGTTGTCTTTTTGTAGTTATGGTTACCACTCAATAGCATAGCACCTTGAGACACGCATACATTTTTACCAATAATAACTTGGTCTAGATTATCTATCCAAACGGCTTCACCAATCCATGAGTAATCACCAATACTTAACTTCCAAGGGTACTTTACATTTACACCGGGCTTTATAACAACCTGCTTTCCTATTTTTGAACCAAATAATCTTAAGGTATATACACGTAGTGCAGAAGAAGGTATCCAACGATTTTTTAGGATGAGAATATTTATAAAATACCAAATCATACACTTAATTTTTGAACCTGGATCATACCAAGAATTATCATAGTTAGATAAATCGACCTTTGTTTGCATTAGGATATATTTAGTTAGTATCAATTGGTGTTTAAACCAATTGATTTGCTGAATTTTTAGCTGGTATTAGATTTTTTTTTTAAAAAGAAATTATGTGGTATTGTATTTTGAGACTTATTGTTGTTTTAGTACACCTGGAAATTCTATTAAAACCTAATAATATCTTCTGATTTTTTTATTAAAATGCAGCACCTCTTTATTTCATCTTGAAAAAATAAAATGGCAACAATTTAAAAATTTGAGTTTATTAATTTTGTGCGTAATTCTTGACGAGTAGCACTGAGTTAGATGGTGTCGTCTTGGATATTTATTAATGATTAATAACATTAATATGTAGGCTCCTGCAAAGATACCACCTCTCATTTGTTGTGTTTTAATTTATGAGGTATTGTAAAATTATTATAATTTAGTTGTGGTTTGCAACTACCTGTCTATGATATAATCTAGCAAAGTATAAAGACTATCAGCAACAAAAACGCCAGTCTGACAAGCCCTAAAACGCCTAATTGGGTGCTACAATTAAGACGCTTTAAAGTTTAAAATAACGCTGGGTTAAAAACTAATACCGTATAAATACGATTGGCAAGACTATGGCGAAGTTTAAAGCGTTAAAAAGCATCTATTCAGTTTAAAATTAAATAGAAATAGTACGCACACCAATTGAAGACACTAAACTGTCCGATTGTTCAAAAATTGGTTTATTTAAGGCATATGCTTTTAGTTTACCTTCCGTAATCATGTCTCTAAGGACCACATCGGCTTGTAACGTTACAGGCGTATTGTAGGCTATAATTTTTTCTGCAGCAGCTCTCGATACCAAATAAGCATGCGATTCATTATGAGACCCAGCACGGAACCAATAGGTATTAAAAGGCTCTGCAAATATTAATCTTATTTTTTTTAAATCGTAACGCTTAATTTTTAAAAAATTAAGAATTGGGTATATAAACCTCCATTTTATATAAATAGCTTTAGGCATGCGCATATTCATCTTCTGGTAGCCAAAATAAAGTAAATCCCAAGTTTCTTCATCTGGTATGTGTTGTAATGCTAAAGGTAAAGACTCAAAATTCAGGATATCAATATCATCCTCTAAAATTAAGGCAAATTCTTGTTGATCGTTTTCTAAAAATAATTTTAGGGCTTTTATATGACTTAGTGAGCAGGCTATTTCATTTTTTGTTAAATCGTATTTTAATCGCTTTCTAGAAACTTCTGCATCAAAAACTTTTTCTACTTGTTTTGGTTTTAAATCTTGTCCGTCTATACCGCAAACAAATGAAAAATTTAAACTATGATCATTTAAAATTTTACGTATTCTAGGTTGACGCTCTGCATTTCTTTTAATGGTAACGACGTATATATGTTTTAACAATGTCATTTATTATAAATTGCTTTAATTATTTGTAGTGCCCTAAGGTTATATAACCTATTAACCTAAGTTAGATTTGGCATTGGTAAGTCTTGTACTAGGTGTGTTCTTGCAACTTGCTAAGGGTTCTAAACACATGTATAATTTTAAAACTATGTGTGCTAGTGTGTCTAAAATAATAGACACACTAGCTATCTATAAAGCTTCAAGTTTTTCAATATATCAGAAGATAAAACTTAATTAATGATACCATGCATAAGCTTTTAATAATTGACTAAGGGTATCAGTAGTTGATGCACTAATAAATATTATAGCATCCCTATGCTTTTAAATAAAATATCTAGTTCTGCCAAATCAATCTTGTAATACGAGTTTAAATATTTTACATATTTGTACCCGTTACAAACTTAGAATTACTAGAGTTATGATTTGGGACATTTGATTTAAATGGGTTCGATATCTAAAATTTAAAAAAATTTAAATCCTTAGTTTTATTAACCCATGGCATTTCACCTAAAGTGTTTTTTTTATTTAAAAACACACAAATTCTATTTAAGGCATCTGGTGCTTTAAGGTTAATCACCAATAGTTGTCCTGGCTTATCTTTAAAATAGTCAATTACCGATGCGTTGTAATCATTATAGTGTTTAATTAAAATGGCTTTATTAAACAAATCGTCTTCTGGTGTGTTATAATTGAACTGGTGTGTTTTAAATTTCCAACCCTTATACACATAATAATCATTTTGTAAATCAATTTTATCTGGCAATCTATTACCGCTTGAATTTATTTTAGGCATATAAGATATAACAGAATTATACCAAACCTCAGAGGAGTCTCTCACCGTTAAAATAAATTTACTGTTTGGAAATGCTTCATCTAAAACTTTAAATGTATTTGGAAAACTAAAAGGAACATCTTGAAACGAAATGCCCTTATACTTCACATAGGCTATAAGTGAATCAAAATTATTATTCATCCAATCGTCAGCTAACAATTCTGCCTCAGACTGAGAACCTAAAGACAAGCCTAGGCGCACAAAAATACGCGACATACTGGTTGTACCTGTTTTGTTTCTGCCAATACAAAATACTTTTTGACTTCTAGAAAAATAGAAAGGTTTTAGTTTTTGCTTTAAAAAATGTTTTACTGTTCTAACTTTTATCATTATACGTACCCATAAAAATTAAGGCATATATTTAAATAATTTATTTATTATATAGTTTGCAGTAGCATATAAGACAGTACCACATCTAAATCACAGATTTAAAATAATCAATAGTCTTAACTAAACCTTCATGTAAAGGTATTTTTGGGTCCCAATCGTTAAGTTCTTTCTTTGCAAGATCGATTACAGGCTGACGTTGTAAAGGATCGTCTTGAGGCAAGGGTAAGAACGTAATTTTAGAACTAGAATTGGTAAGTTTAATGATTTCTTGTGCTAACTCTAACATGGTGAATTCGCCAGGATTCCCAATATTTACAGGGCCCCAAAAGCCATCTCTACTATTCATCATTCTAATCATGCCCTCCACTAAATCATCTACATACTGAAAACTTCGTGTTTGTGTACCATCACCAAAAACAGTAATAGCTTCACCTCTTAAGGCTTGCACTATAAAATTAGACACTACACGGCCGTCTTGTGGATTCATCCTTGGACCGTAGGTATTAAAAATCCTAACAATCTTTATATTCACATCATTTTGCATGTGGTAATCCATAAATAATGTTTCTGCGCAACGCTTACCTTCATCATAGCAAGAACGTAGCCCAATAGGGTTTACATTACCCCAATAACTTTCGGGTTGTGGGTGCACAGCAGGATCACCATACACCTCACTAGTCGAGGCCTGCAATATTTTTGCTCCTACGCGCTTGGCTAAGCCTAACATATTAATCGCTCCCATCACGGAAGTCTTAATTGTTTTTATAGGATTGTATTGGTAATGCACTGGTGATGCTGGGCATGCTAAATTGTAGATTTCATCAACCTCTACCATATAAGGGTTAGTGACATCGTGACGCACCAACTCAAAATAGTGATTATCCATAAGATGTTCAATATTTTTTTTAGAGCCTGTAAAATAGTTATCTAAACAAATAACTTCGTTGCCTTCATTAAGTAGGCGCTCACACAAATGTGATCCTACAAAACCAGCACCGCCAGTGACTAAAATTCGTTTCATTTATAGTTGTGTTTTTAATGTTTAATATATAGTACAAATGTAATTAAATACTTTGAATGTCATGCTGATTAAGCCACCAGAATAGAGCTATGAAGCATCTCACACTTGTCATTGGCTACGCCGAACCTTCGGTTTCAGAGGGAATACAATGACCTAAGAACCTGTTGTTTAAATAAAGATGCTTCGCTT
>JAOEWO010000016.1 GCA_028383925.1 Winogradskyella sp. | reverse complement strand
TAAACGCTGACATGTTTAGTGATATAAGTAGTGATAATAAAGAATATTTCAAAAATATTCTAGTTCCCAAATATCTTGAAAACGCAAAAGTAACATTTAGGGATAAATTCCTTATGGGTGTTATTTTCTATGAATTATTTGCTCCTTCAAAATTTATTTTAAATTCAGAGAAAAATAGTTTGACTTTAGAAGATTTGAAAAAGGCATATAATTCTGATTCTGATATGGTAGCCAAGTTTGCTCCAAAACAATGTAACTGTGCAGAAGACTCTTTTTTCTCTTGTGAATGGGGTCAGGGAAGTAAAAAGTGTAAGGTGTCTTCAGCTGATCCGTGTGAAGAAGTTACTGATTGTGGTTTCAATTGGATGTTTGATTGTGATGGTTTATGTAATCCATTGTTAACGCATGAACAGTAATGCGCGTATTTATTAAAGTATTAATCTTGATACATTTGTTTTTGCTTTCTTGTACTAATCAAGTCAAAGAGGTGGAGATATTAAAAAAAGAATATGATTTTGGTAAATCATTTTATGGTGATACAATATCATACAAATTCTTTATAAAGAATTTGTATGATATACCATATAAGATTGATGCAGTTGGTGAAAGTTGCGGCTGTACAAAATCAATTTATACGAAAAATCAAGTTTCTAAAGGTGAGTTTGCAGAAATAGAAGTTGAGTATATACCATTACTAGAAGAAGTAGGAACAACGGTAAGTAAATCTATTGTTGTATCTGATAATAGTTCAAAAGGATTTCAAGTTTTTTATATCTTAGGAGAAATTATTCAAAAGTAAACTCAATGATCAAAATATTGAAGAATATTATTTGGGCTGTCGCTCTTTATATAGTTTACATAATTTCAGGCTATATTTTCGGCAATCATAGTCAGATGTTAGTTTTAGTAACCATTGCTACATTTTTTATTACGTTATTATATTATAAATCTCAGCCTAATAAAAAATTATTAATAGGTTTCGCAACACTAATTGTTCCCATACTTGCCATATTTATTTCTATTTCTTTGTTTAGCGGGTTCAAACGGTCATTAGTATATATTATATTCCTTCCAATTGTATTTTATTTGTCATGGTTATTTGTTAAAGGCAAGAAACGTTTATTAGTTGTTATAGGCTTAATAGTAACTATAGCCTTTGCGCCTATATTTTTTATACCAAACATCTATAGTTATTATTTAAACTTCGACTCTACGCAAAATAAGCCTTTTCCTGAGCTCGTTTTTTCAGATCATACTCAAAGTCAACTAAATTTGCCTAAAGATAAAATAGTAGTTTTAGATTTTTGGACTACGAGTTGTGGTGTATGTTTTACAAAATTTCCAGAATTTGAAAAACTCTTCTTAGAGTACAAAAAAAATCCTAAAATTGAATTTTATTCAGTTAACGCACCTTTAAAAAGAGATGATTTTTTATCAACTCTAAAAATAGTAGACAGTTTAGACTATAAGTATAAAACAATTTATGCCAGCTCAGTAGAAGATATGCAGGCAATACTAAATATTCAAGCTTATCCTGAATTTATGATTATTAAAAACAATCAAATAAGATTTTCTGGTTATCTTAATACTAAATTTAATATTGTTGCTTACAATACAAAAAATATAATTGAAAAATTACTTGATGAGTAATAATTTTAGCCGTTTTAAAAAAGTGATTTTAAAAAGCTAGTGTTTTACAGCTAACTAGTCAACTCCTGAAACAAGCTCTCTAAACTTGCATTTTTTTGATTCAGTTGAAGAATTTTTAATTCATTATCGTGCGCAAAATCAAATACATGAGCGCGCATATCATCTTTAGTAGAAAATGTAATCTCGTAAATAAAGTCGTGCGTGTTTTTTACCGTAGTCACTTTAGGTAGCTTTAATAAGAAAGCATCCTCAACACGATAATCAAATTCTACAATTACAATCTGTTCTTGGCCGTCTCTTAAATCTTTCAAATATTTATCTGCAACAACTTCACCTTTATTTATAATAATAACACGGTCGCACATGGCTTCAACCTCTTGCATAATATGTGTAGATAAAAACACGGTTTTTTCTTTACCAATTGTTTTTATTAAGTTTCGTATATCGACTAATTGGTTTGGGTCTAAGCCTGTTGTGGGTTCGTCTAAAATTAAAACATCAGGATTGTGTAGTAAGGCGTTTGCTAGACCAACACGTTGTCTGTAGCCTTTAGAAAGTTGGCTTATCTTTTTGTGAGATTCGGGTTTTAAACCAGTCAATTCTATAACCTCTTCAATTCTTGCTTTTGGCGTGCCGTAAACATTAGCATTAAAGTTTAAGTACTCTTTTACATACAAGTCGGTGTAAAGCGGATTGTGTTCTGGTAAGTAGCCAACACTGCTTTGTACCTTTTTTTTATCTGTAGTAACATTAAAGCCATTAACTATTGCAGAACCTTCAGACGCTTCTATATAAGTCGTTAAAATTTTCATCATTGTAGATTTTCCAGCACCATTAGGGCCTAAAAAACCAACAATTTCAGCATCTTTAACTTTAAATGAAACCGCATTTAAGGCGTTTTGATTATTATATGTTTTTGTAATATTATTAACTTCTATAGACATATCATATCCTGTTTTCGTAAAAATAGTCATTTATAGAACGCTTAAATATAAAAATTGGTTTAATAGGTTTCGTTTTTTAATATTATTAACTACTTTAGCACTATAATTTTACAATGAACACAGCAAAAGCATATAGCCACTGGTATTATTTCTTTTATACAAAAAGGAACGAGGCTTAGTATGTTTTAATTAAAATATAGTTTTTAAAAAAGTCTCGATATATTATCGGGACTTTTTTTGTTTAATAAAACGCTGTTTTAAAAGCTAAAAGCGAATTAAAAATAGATAGTTGAATTTATTCTGAATCAATTTCAGGATTTTATAAAAAGAAAATTGAAAGTTTGAAAAAACCAATAGCCATACAAGGTATTAAAGGCTCATTTCATCATCAGGTTGCTCTAAATTATTTTGGTGCAACTAGTACGTTGGTTGAGTGCTTGTCTTTTGATGCTGCAGTAAGCTGTTTAATAGACGGTAAAACGGATGCGGTTGTTATGGCTTTAGAAAACTCTATTGCAGGATCTATTATTCCTAATTATGCATTAATTGATGCTAATAATTTGCAAATTGTTGGTGAACATTATTTAGATATTCAGCACAATTTATTGGCGCTACATAACCAGTCTATAGCTGCTATAACAGAAGTGCATTCTCACCCAATGGCATTATTGCAATGCAAGCAGTTTTTTAAAAACTATCCGCATATAAAATTAGTAGAAGCAAAAGACACTGCAGAAGTTGCTAAAAATATTGCAATGCACAAGCTTAAAGGTATTGCTGCAATTGCGAGTAAAGCAGCAGCAGCATTATATGGTGTTGCTATTCTTGCAGAGGCAATTCAGACTATAAAGCACAATGAAACACGCTTTGTTATTGTTAAGCGTCAAAATGATGAAATTGAACGAAAAGGACTGAATAAGGCATCTCTAAAATTTGAATTAGATCATAAACGTGGTAGTTTAGCTACCATACTCAATGTAATGAGTGATTGTAAATTAAACCTAACCAAAATTCAATCTTTACCAAAAATTGAAACTCCATGGACATATGCTTTTTTTGTAGATGTAACTTTTAATGCGTTTACCGATTATGAAAAAGCTATTGCTATTATGCAATTAATGACGGAAAATTTTAAAGTGTTAGGCCAATATAAAAATGCGAGATTATGATAGAAGTTGCAAAACGTTTAAGCCATGTTGAAGAATACTACTTTTCTAAGAAATTGCGTGAAGTCGCATTTTTAAAATCTCAAGGAAAACCAATTATTAATTTAGGTATTGGTAGTCCAGACTTAGCACCACCTTTTAAAGCTACCATGTTATTAAAAGACAGTTTAGACGAAGAAGGTGCTAGTCAATATCAGAGTTACAAAGGGCTTCCAGAGTTAAGAGAAGCAGTGGCAGATTTTTATAGCACACGCTATAAAGTTAGTCTTAGTGGGCAGACAGAAGTATTACCCTTAATGGGCAGTAAAGAAGGTATAATGCATATCTCTATGGCTTTTCTTAATAAAGGTGATAAAGTTTTAATACCAAATCCTGGGTATCCTACCTATGCGGCCGTCACTAAATTGGTAGAAGCAAAACCTGTATTTTATGATTTAAACGAAGAGAATAATTGGCTTCCAGATTTTGTTGCTTTAGAGCGAATGAATTTAACTAAAGTAAAAATAATGTGGATAAACTATCCGCATATGCCAACGGGTACAAATGCGCCTAATAAGTTTTATGATGAGGTTATTGCCTTTGGTAAACGTCATAATATTCTTATTGTAAATGACAACCCTTACAGTTTTGTTCTCAATAAAAAACCCATAAGTATTATGCGTTACAATAACGCTAAAGACGTGTGTTTAGAGCTAAATTCTTTAAGTAAAACATTTAATATGTCAGGCTGGCGCGTCGGTATGTTAGTTGGTGATTTTAAATATATAGACGCAGTTTTAAAAGTGAAAAGCAATATGGATTCTGGTATGTTTTACGGTATTCAAAAAGGGGCAATAGAAGCCTTGCAATGTTCAGACATGTGGTTTGTAAGTTTAAATAGCGTTTACGAACTAAGACGAGAACTCATTTGGCAGTTAGCAGATGCACTTAATTGTACTTACGATAAGGATACAACAGGCTTATTTGTTTGGGCAAAAGTACCACCACTTTTAAAGTCTGAAGAATTTACAGATTTAGTACTTAAAGAGTACGCTATATTTTTAGCACCAGGCACTGTTTTTGGAAGCAATGGAGAAGGTTATGTTAGGTTTTCGTTATGCGCACCCGAAGAAATTATTAAAGACGCAATTACTAGAGTAAAGTAAACATGAAAAATATTTTTATAATAGGAGTTGGGCTAATAGGTGGCAGTTTTGCTTTAGATTTTAAGAAGTTATATCCTGAGGCTACTATTTATGGTATTGATAATAATGAAGCACATTTAGACGAGGCCGTTAAACTTGGTGTTGTAGATCATAAAGCTGTGCTAAACGATGTGTCTAAAGCAGACTTAGTTATTTTGGCAATACCAGTAGATGCCACACTAAATGTCTTGCCGAGTGTTTTAAATGGCATTAAAGATGATGCTATTGTTTTTGATGCAGGCTCTACTAAAGAAGATATTTGTGCTGCAGTTAAAAAGCACCCAAAACGAAGAAACTATTTGGCTGTTCACCCTATTGCTGGTACAGAATATTCGGGTCCTAGTGCAGCAATACATGGCTTGTATCATAATAAGACTAACATTATTTGCGAAGTTGAAGAAACCGCATTTAAACTTCAAGAAAAGGCATTAAAGTTATTTTTAGATTTAGGGATGCGCATACGTTACATGAATCCTAAAGCACACGATAAGCATATTGCTTATGTCTCTCATTTATCGCATATAAGTTCTTTTATGTTAGGTAAAACAGTTATTGAAAAAGAAAGAAACGAACGCGATATTTTTGATATGGCAGGCAGCGGATTTGAAAGTACCGTAAGATTAGCAAAAAGTTCTCCGGCTATGTGGGCGCCAATTTTTCAGCAAAATAAGACCAATGTTATAGAAACTTTAGATGAATATATTACTAATCTAAAGCATTTTAAAACACTCATGGAGAATGAAAATTTTGAAGCTGTTTATAAAGAAATGGAAACTGCAAATCGCATAAAAGAAATATTAAACGGCATACAGTAAAATAAAAAGAAAAAGAAAAAGAAAATAATAGCACTATGGAAAATAAAAAAGAATTAAGAAATTGGTTAGACGCCTTTAACCTAGATCACCCACTCGTTATTGCAGGTCCTTGTAGTGCAGAAACTGAAGCTCAAGTTTTAAAAATTGCACATCAATTAAAGGATAGTGATGCTACTGTTTTTAGAGCAGGTATATGGAAACCAAGAACACGACCAGGTAATTTTGAAGGTGTTGGTGCGCTAGGTTTAAAATGGTTGCAAAAAGCCAAGGAAGAGACTGGTATGATGACTACCACAGAAGTCGCAAATGCTAACCATGTTGAGTTGGCGTTAAAACACGATGTAGATATCCTTTGGATTGGTGCTAGGACAACGGTTAGTCCTTTTATTGTACAAGATATTGCAGATGCTTTAAAAGGAACAGATAAAACGGTGCTTATAAAAAATCCTGTTAATCCTGATCTGTCTTTATGGTTAGGTGCAGTAGAGCGTTTTTATACTAACGATGTTAAAAATCTTGGGGTAATTCATAGAGGGTTTTCAACCTATGAGAAAACACGTTACAGAAATAATCCTGAATGGCAGATAGCGATAGATTTGCAAAATCGTTTTCCAGATTTACCTCTAATTTTAGATCCGTCGCACATTGCAGGGCGTCGCGATATTATTTTCGATTTAAGTCAGACGGCTTTAGATCTTAATTATGATGGTTTAATGATAGAAACGCACCACGACCCAGATAATGCTTGGAGTGATGCTGCACAGCAAATTACACCAAAAACGTTAATAAAGTATACGGAAGACTTACGTATTAGAAAAGAGATTGGTGAGGCAACAGAATTTAAAAACAAAATAAACACATTACGAACGCAAATAGATGTTATAGATCATCAACTTATAGATATGATTGGTAAGCGTATGCATGTTGCAGACGATATTGGTAAACTAAAGAAAGATCATAACGTTGCGGTATTACAATCTAAACGTTGGAACGAAATTTTAGGAAAAATGATTCTTCAGGGTGAAGAGAAAAATCTAAGTGAAGAATTTATTCTAAGAATGTTTAAAGCCATTCATCAAGAATCTATTAATCACCAAGAGAAAATAATTAATAAATAAGAAAACAGCAAAAAAAACCACGTCAATTAACGTGGTTTTTTTGTTTAAAACAACAAGATTTTAGTCAGTATAGCCAAGTCTTCTCGATGCTTTTCTCATTAATGTATTAACTAAATCGTCAGAGTCACTACCTAAGCTTCCTCTCACTTTTTTATTGTAGTTCCAAAGTAATTCGGCATCTATACCATTATGAATACTCATATTAATGACAGCAGAATTGGTAGAGCCTAAAAAACCAAAAACAACACCTAAAGCTAGTGATGCTCCGTCAGACATTGGTTTGTCAGTTTCAAAATCACCAGAAATAACAGCATCTACGCCTAAAAGTTTGGCGAGATCTTCTGGTAATTGATCTTGTATATTATCATAGGTTATATTAGATTTTTTTAGAATGGCATTTGTGCGTTTAGGATCTTGTACGTTTACCTCTAAGTCACCTCTTTTTTTCCTTTTTAGAAACCAAGAGTGCATAGCACTCTGTAGACCTATGCCTTCTGCACGCTCTATTTTTTCGAGATCACCTTCTTTTAAGGCTTTCATTTTTTTAGGTCTAAGTCTTACTGTTGTTTTAAAAGGAACTATTGCAATTATTTTATGATCTTTTGTTAGATTGTCAAAGTTTTCGTGCTGGTATAGATTAGTTTGAGCGGTTAGTGCAAAAGTGCTTAAACTTAAAAGTATTAAAAATAATAATTTTTTCATTGTGTAGGTTTTTTAAAAATTTAGCGTCGAACATACATTATATTTTTTTAATTGTTGTTATTTTGTTTGAATTAATTGAAGTAATGACAGGAACAGTTTACAAATCTACAGGCAGTTGGTACACTGTAAAAACCCAAAATGGTAAGTTTTACGAATGTCGTATTAAAGGCCGTTTTAGATTGCAGGGTATTAAAAGCACAAACCCTATTGCTGTTGGTGATAAAGTGGCGTTTGAGTTAGAGACAAAAAACAATACAGAAACTGGTGTTATTAATCGTATAGAGGAACGCAAAAATTATATTGTTCGCAAATCAGTAAACCTATCTAAGCAAACCCATATTATAGCCTCAAACATAGACCAAGTATTTTTATTAGTAACTATAGATAATCCGCCAACGTTTACAAATTTTATAGACCGATTTTTAGTTACTTCAAAAGCATACTCTATAAATACAGTATTGTTATTTAATAAGATAGATACTTATAATGAAGAGACTATATTAGAGGTGAAATATCTAGAGAGTATTTATACCAAAATAGGTTACGAGTGTATTGAAATATCAGCAATAACAGGTAAAAATATAGATAAAGTAAAAGCCATGATGTTAGGCAAGGTTAGTATGTTTGCCGGCCATTCTGGTGTTGGTAAATCTACACTTGTTAATGCTATTGAGCCCACATTAGATTTAAAAACAAAAGCCATTTCTACACAGCACAGTCAGGGACAGCATACCACAACATTTGCAGAAATGTTCGATTTAAGTTTTGATGCGGTTATTATAGACACACCTGGTATAAAAGGTTTTGGTGTTGTAGATATGGAAAAGGAAGAAATAGGTGATTATTTTCCTGAATTTTTCAAACTAAAACAAGACTGTAAGTTTAACAACTGTTTACATTTAAAAGAGCCAAAATGTGCTGTTAAAGATGCTCTAGAAAATAACGAAATATCGTATTCTAGATATAAAAGTTATGTACAGATTTTAGATGGTGAAGATGAGCATTATAGAACAGATAATTGGGATAATGAATGAAAATAGTAATACAAAGAGTCTCAGAAGCTTCCGTTGTAATAGATAATAAAAAGGTGGCGTCTATTGCCAAAGGCCTTCTTGTGTTACTTGGTATAGAAGATAGTGATACGACTCAAGATGTAAATTGGTTGTGTAGAAAAATAGCGAATCTCAGAATTTTTTCAGATAAAGAAGGTGTTATGAATGCTTCCATTAACGATGTTAATGGCGATGTTATTTTAGTTAGTCAGTTTACACTTCATGCAAGTACAAAAAAGGGAAACCGTCCAAGTTACATCAAAGCAGCAAAGCCAGATGTTGCAATTCCGTTGTATAAAAATTTTATTAAAACCCTTCAAATTGAATTAAAAAAAACAATACAAACAGGTGTGTTTGGTGCAGATATGAAGGTGCATTTGGTTAACGATGGTCCCGTAACTATACTTATAGATTCTAAAGATAAACTATAGAAATTCAGTAGTTTAACGGTATTAAGGCTGCGCTTTTTCGTAAATATCTAAAATTTAAAGAAATGTAAGTAGAATAACACACTTATTATTTGTTTTTCTGTAATTCTCCCTTATATTGAATTCCTTAAACTCAAATTCTATTTTAATGCAAGGACTTAAAACAGTAATTTCATTCCTAATAGTTAGCATATCGCTGTCTGTTTTTTCACAAACCGAAAAAGATTACAGCTCTTTTTTTATACCTGAAGAGCTAAAAACAAAAGTAAATGCAGTTGTTAGATTCGAAAAAGAAACAGTAGAAGTCATTAGCTATGATAAAATTAATGTAAAGAAAAAACGCATAGTTACTGTTTTTAATAACTATGGTAAAAACCGTGTTGGTGCATCAGAGTATTACGATGATAATAGAGAAATAGTAGAAATAGAAGCACGTATATATGATGCTTTTGGACAAGAAATAAAAAAAATAAAAGAGCGCGATTTTATTGATGCTAGTGCTGTTAGCGATATCTCAATTTACGAAGACGATAGGGTTAAGTATATGAGTTATACCCCAAATAAATATCCGTATACTGTAGCGTATACATCTGAAGTTATTACAAGTACCACTGCCTTTTTTCCTAATTGGATTCCTATAGATAATTATTTTACAAGTATTCAGCATGCCGAATACCAAATAATTAATACTGCAGGTATAGCATTAAAGACAAAAAAACAAAATTTCAAAAATTTTAATATCGAAGAAATTGCAGAAAATCACTTTGTAGTAAAAAACGTAGAAGGTATTAAATACGAGGTATATACACCAGATTTATTGGTTATTGTGCCACATTTTAAAGTTGCACTCAAAAAATTTAATATGATGGGTGTTGAAGGTTTAAATAACAATTGGGACGACTTTGGTAAATGGATGTACGATAGGTTACTAACGGGTACAGACCAAATACCACAAGCTACAATAGATGAGGTGAGAGGTTTAACAGCGGGTGTTAATGATAAAATAGAACGGGCCAAATTAATTTATAACTACATGCAACAACGTACACGTTATATTAGTATACAAGTTGGTATTGGCGGTTGGAAACCAATGCTTGCAGATGATGTAGATAACCTTGGTTATGCAGATTGTAAAGGGTTAACAAATTATACAAAAGCTCTGTTAGAGGCCGTAGATGTACCATCGTATTACACATTGGTTTATGGCGGAAAAAGTATTAGAGATATAGATGAAGGTTTCTCTTCAACACAGGGTAATCATGCTATTTTATGTGTGCCAAATAACGATGAGAATATATTTTTAGAATGTACAAGTCAAACCAATCCGTTTGGTTTTACAGCTGGTTTTACAGATGATAGAGATGTGTTATTGGTAAAACCCCAAGGTGGTGTTATAGTACATACAAAAGTATACGACGCAGATGATAGTGTGCAAAACACTAAAGCCACTGTTGTTTTAGATGAAACAGGTAGTTTTGTTGCAGACGTTATTATAGAGACTACTGGTTATCAGTACGGATTGCATGATGGTATTGAGAAAAAAACAGAAAGAGATCAGCAATTACATTATAAGGAATATTGGGACAATATAAATAATCTTAATGTTAATGGTATTGAAATTGTAAACGATAAAGACAAGGTGATTTGGTAATAAGTGAGTTAAATTTTGAAAATGACAAGGATATTATAAAGCCAGTTAGAGTGTCTTATAGTTACGAGCTAACAGATGCTGTAGATGATATTGGTGGAAACTTATACTTTACACCGATGTTATTTTTAGGAACAAAAGAGAGTCCTTTTAAATTAACAGAACGAAATTACCCAATAGATTTTGTAATTCCTTTTGAAGATAAATATTTAGTTAATATTGCATTGCCAGAAGGTTATAAAGTAGAATCTTTGCCAGAAACATTAGCCATAGAGTTTAAAGGTGGCGAATCTAAGTTTGTTTATATAGCAAAAATGAATGGCAAATACCTGCAGCTTAAAGTAGAGTTAGAGGTTAATAATCCTTATGTTAGTCCGGCAGACTATGCTAGTTTTAAAGCCTTTTTTGAAAAAACTGTAGAAAAACAAGCAGAACAAATTGTACTTACTAAAGCCTAATTATGGATATTAAAAATGCACAACAAGAAGTTGATAATTGGATTAAAGCACACGGTGTAAGGTACTTTAATGAATTAACCAATATGGCGCAACTAACCGAAGAAGTAGGTGAGGTAGCCCGTATTATTGCAAGACGTTATGGTGAGCAAAGCGAAAAAGAGAGCGACAAAAACAAAGATTTGGGCGAAGAATTAGCTGATGTTATGTTTGTGGTACTTTGCTTAGCAAACCAAACGGGTATAGACTTGCAAGACGCATTTGATAAAAAATTAGATATAAAAACAAAACGCGATCACAATAGGCATCATAATAATGAGAAATTGAAGTAGTTTTGCTCTTAAAACTTAGGTTTTGCCTAACTCATATTTTATAAATTAATGCATATTAATATTCATAAGTCGGTACTAGCAAAGCGTTCATCTTCAATTAAAATAACAGGCTCTAAGAGTGAGTCTAATCGGTTACTTTTGGTGCAAGCGCTTTATCCACAATTACGTATAGAGAATGTCTCTAACTCAGATGATTCTGTTTTAATGCAGCACGCGTTGACATCAAAAGATGCTGTTATAGATATACATCATGCCGGTACGGCTATGCGTTTTCTTACTGCATATTTATCTATTCAAGACCAAAAAACCATTACTTTAACTGGCTCTGCTCGTATGAAAGAGCGACCAATAAAAATTTTGGTAGATGCCTTAAGGGATTTAGGTGCAGATATTTTGTACCTAGAAAACGATGGTTTTCCACCATTAAAAATAGTTGGTAAAAAGCTCACTAAAAGTAAAGTCACTTTAAAAGCTAATGTTAGTAGCCAGTATATTTCGGCATTACTATTAATTGCTTCAAAATTAGAAGCGGGTTTAGAGTTAAATTTAGACGGTAAAATTACATCAGTGCCTTATATAAATATGACTTTAAGTTTGTTAAACAGTATAGGTATTCAAACACGTTTTAAAGAGAATACAATAACTGTAAAACCTAATAATTTACCAGTAGAGTCCAAAACATTGACAGTAGAGTCAGACTGGTCTTCGGCTTCATACTGGTACAGTATTGTTGCGTTAAGCGATGTGGGTACAGAAATTACACTCTCAGCATACAAACAAAATGCATTGCAAGGTGATGCCGTCCTCGCAGATATTTACAAGGTTTTTGGTGTTATTACTGTATTTAAAAATAACAGTATTATACTTCAGAAAATAGCAATAAAAAATATTGAAACCACCGTAGATTTAGATTTGGCAAATGCGCCAGATATTGCCCAAACAATTGCTGTTACTGCTTTTGGTTTAGGTATGGGTTGTTATATGAAAGGTTTGCACACTCTAAAAATTAAAGAAACAGATCGGTTAGTAGCACTAAAAACTGAATTAGAAAAATTAGGAGCTCAAGTTGTAATTACTGAGGCTACATTACAGCTTGCACAAACGCGTGTTATACTAAGTAATATAAACATAGAAACCTATAACGATCATAGAATGGCTATGGCATTTGCACCTTTAGCACTAAAGACTGCAATAAGCATAAAAGACGCCAATGTGGTCTCAAAATCATATCCGCAATTTTGGGAAGATTTGGCATCGGTTGGCTTCATAATAAAATAAACGGCTATTTACTTGACAAGGCCTATCTTGGGATTGTATATTTGCAATTCGAAAAAAATAATACATATACATGAAATTATCACACTTTAGTTTTGATCTACCAGACGAATTATTAGCCGAGCACCCATCAGAACACAGAGATGAGTCGCGCTTAATGGTACTCAACAGAGAAAAGCAAACTATTGAGCATAAGCAGTTCAAAGACATTATCGATTATTTTGATGAAGGTGATGTGATGATTTTAAACAATACTAAAGTTTTTCCTGCTAGATTATATGGTAATAAGGAAAAAACAGGTGCAAGGATAGAAGTCTTTTTATTGCGTGAGCTTAACCAAGAGCAACGTCTTTGGGATGTTTTAGTAGATCCTGCACGTAAAATTAGAATTGGTAACAAACTATATTTTGGTGATGACGATACGTTAGTAGCAGAAGTAATAGATAATACAACCTCTAGAGGGCGTACACTACGTTTCTTATATGATGGATCTTATCACGATTTTAGAAAGAAATTAACAGAGTTAGGTGAAACACCACTTCCTAAATATATAAATAGAGAGGTAGAGCCAGAAGATGAAGAGCGTTACCAAACCATTTATGCAAAAAATGAAGGAGCTGTTGCAGCACCAACAGCCGGATTGCATTTTTCTAAGCACTTATTAAAGCGTTTAGAGATTAAAGGTGTGCAAACTGCTGAGGTTACATTGCACGTCGGTTTAGGTACATTTAATGCTGTAGAAGTAGAAGATTTATCTAAGCACAAAATGGATAGTGAAGAAATTGTTATTACAGAAGCTGCTGCAGCAATTGTAAATAAAGGTATTGAAAACAAAAGACGTGTTTGTGCTGTTGGTACAACCTCTATGAGAACCATTGAAAGTTCTGTATCATCAGCAGGTAGATTAAACGATTTTGAAGGCTGGACAAACAAAT
This sequence comes from Winogradskyella sp., assembly GCA_028383925.1. GTDB lineage: Bacteria > Bacteroidota > Bacteroidia > Flavobacteriales > Flavobacteriaceae > Winogradskyella. The sequence goes on along the minus strand of JAOEWO010000016.1, from coordinate 36,253 downwards.
TTATCTTTCCTCCATACGACTTTAGTATTGCTAATTGTATGATCACCAATTTTCATACTCCAAAATCAACATTATTAATGATGGTCTCTGCGTTTGCAGGTCACGATTTTATGAAAAAGGCTTACGAAGAGGCTGTTAAAGAAAAATATAAATTTTATTCTTATGGTGATGCTATGCTTATCATCTAATTAAGAATAATAACGGATACCTAAAAGCCTCTTAATTGAGGCTTTTTTTTATTTTACAAGTAAACCAAAATGCATTTAAGTATTTTTGCAACAGATGGAAGTTAAAAAGAAAGACATACGCGCATTAACTAAGGAGCAACTTAGAGAATTCTTTGTAAAGCAAGGAGATAAAGCTTTTAGAGGTAACCAGGTTTACGAGTGGCTATGGAAAAAATCTGCATACAGTTTTGAAGACATGACTAATGTCTCTTTAGAAACGCGCAAAGCTTTAGAAGACAATTTTGTAATAAATCATATTAAAGTAGATCAGATGCAACGTAGCTCTGATGGTACAATAAAGAATGCTGTAAGATTACATGATGATTTAATTGTAGAATCTGTACTCATACCAACAGGTACAAGAACAACAGCTTGTGTATCATCTCAGGTAGGTTGTAGTTTAGATTGTAAGTTTTGTGCAACATCGCGATTAAAACGTATGCGAAATCTTAATCCAGATGAAATTTACGACCAAGTTGTTACTATAGATAATGAAAGCCGACTTTACCATAACAGACCCTTAAGTAATATAGTGTTTATGGGTATGGGTGAGCCGCTTATGAATTACAATAACGTACTTAAGGCCATAGATAAGATTACATCGCCCGAAGGTTTAGGTATGTCTCCAAAGCGTATTGTAGTGTCTACATCTGGTGTACCAAAAATGATTAAGAAAATGGCAGATGATGAGGTTAAGTTTAAGCTTGCTGTATCATTACATTCTGCAATAGATGATATTAGAACTTCTATAATGCCTTTTAATGCAACATTTCCGTTAAATGATTTAAGAGAAGCCTTACAGTATTGGTATGCCAAAACAAAAAATAGAATTACTTATGAATATGTTGTTTGGGACGGTATAAATGATAAACGTAAAGATGCAGATGCCTTAGTAGAGTTTTGCAAATTTGCACCTAGCAAGGTTAATATTATTGAGTATAACCCTATAGATGATGGTGAGTTTCAACAAGCAAATTCTACGGCTATAGATATGTATGTAAAAGTTTTAGAAGCTAATGCTATTACAGTTACAGTAAGACGAAGTAGAGGTAAAGATATTGATGCTGCTTGTGGCCAATTGGCTAATAAAAGTTAAAATAAAAAAAAGCGGCTATTAGCCGCTTTTTTTTATTTTAAAAAGTATGTAATTACTCTTTAGTAACACGTATCGTTTGTGTAGTACCTTCTGCAGTAATTTTTACTAGGTATAGACCTTTAGATAATTCAGATAAATTAATCGAATTATCATAAATTTCAGTTCCTTTAAAAGTAGCTACACTCTGACCTAATAAATTAAATACAGTAACATTATCAATCGCTTTTGTTGTCTTAATATTTAAAACATCAGAAGTCGGATTAGGATAAACACTAAATGTTTCAAGTTCGTTTTCTTCAACAGAAAGGGCTGCTGCAGTTGTAAAACTCCATACCGTTCCTGGTGTTGTTCCGTTACAGTTTACAGCATCTATACTCCAAAAATAGGTTGTATTTACAGCTAATCCTGTTATAGGGTCACCACTTTCAAAATCATCAAAAGCATTTGCTACTGGTGGGTTTACCGTATCAAGATTTAATGTAAAATTAGCATTAGCATCTGTAGGTGTCCAGTTAAAAGTAACGGCGTTACCAACTACATTTACGCTAACATCGGTATCTCCATCTGTTGGTACAGGTGTATTTACGACGCCAGGAGGTGTTGTTTCTGTACAAGCAGATGTTGTAAAGCTAAATACAGGACTATTAGTTGTGCCAGCACAGTTTACAGCTTCTATAAACCAGTAGTATGTAGTGTTAGGTAGCCATCCAAAGTTTATTGAACCTCCAGAGCCAAAGCCGCCAATAGATCCAATATCGTCACCAGTAGGTGTTGCACCTAAACTAATATTAAAACTATCTGGTGCACCACCAGTTGCTGCTGCTGCCCACTCAATAGGTCCTAAGTTGTTTGTTGTTCCAAAATTAATATCAACATCAGTTGCACCGTCAGCTGGCGAAATTGCTGTTACAGCATCAGGCACACTAACTGTACATTGAAACACAGAAATATTATCAACCGTCCAAGAAATAGACCAGTTACCTGACCATATAAATCTAATTTGAGCGTTACTTACACCAATTAATTCTGGTACATCGAACGTTTGTATTCCAGCTACAGTTGTTGAAGGGGTACCACCTGCTTCTGTAGCGTACGTTTGGATATTTATCCAAGATGTGCCATTAAAGACTTCAATCTCCCCAAGACCACCAAAGTTTCCGTTGTAAACGGTAGCAAAACTTAGAGTAACTGATGTTAAACTAGAGCAATCAAAAACAGGACTAGTTAAAGTTGATAATTCAGCCGTTCCGTTATTTCCAAAGCCATCACTATCTAAAGTTGCATAGTTTCCATCAGCGCCATTATCATAAATAAAGCTATTGCCCGCAGCAAATCCACCAGCTTCGCCACCAGCTTCTATAGCCCAAACTTCGCCATTTGCAGGTGTTGCTAAATCTTCTACTGTCCAGCCTGAAGCTGAGGGTAGGGTTGTTCCGCCTTCAAAATCTTCTGTTAAAACCACTTGGCTAAACATAAGGGATGAGGTTAGAAGCATTGTAAATAATAAAGTAATTTTTTTCATAATTTTTAGATTTTAGATTAGTGTGATAAAAATAAAAATTTTAATTCCTAAAAAAATGTTAAAGCCTTATTATTTAATTTTTCGTAATAAAGGATAGTCTTTATTCGTAATTTTACAGCATTAGCAAAGCTTTTTTTAATTTTTATGAAAGTAACTGAACAAATAAAACAACCCATCGTTTATGAAATGGAGCTCTTTGAGCAAAAGTTTCAACTTTCTATGGCTAGCAAAGTGGCATTACTCAACAGAATTACGCATTATATTGTAAATCGTAAGGGTAAACAAATGCGGCCTATGTTTGTCTTTCTTGTAGCCAAAATGATGAATAATGGTGAGGTGAGCGAGCGTACTTACAGAGGTGCTTCTGTTATAGAATTAATACATACCGCAACTTTACTACATGATGATGTTGTAGATGATAGTAACAGAAGACGTGGTTTTTTCTCTATTAATGCACTTTGGAAAAATAAAATTGCTGTACTTATAGGGGATTATTTATTGTCTAAAGGTTTGTTGTTGTCAATAGATAATAACGATTTTGATTTACTTAAAATCATCTCTGTTGCGGTAAGAGAAATGAGTGAAGGTGAATTGCTTCAAATAGAAAAAGCCAGACAGTTAGATATTACTGAAACAGTATACTACGATATTATAAGACAAAAAACAGCCACTTTAATTGCGGCCTGTTGTAGTTTGGGTGCCGCCTCAGTAAAACCAAACACACCAGATGTAGAAACCATGAGAAAATTTGGCGAACTTATAGGTATGGCTTTTCAAATAAAAGATGACTTATTTGATTATGGTGAAGAAGCTATTGGTAAGCCTACAGGTATAGATATTAAAGAACAAAAAATGACATTACCTTTAATATACGTTCTTAATAATTGTACCAAAAAAGAAAAATCTTGGTTAATTAACTCTGTTAAAAGTCACAATAAAGACAAGAAACGTGTTAAGGAGGTTATAAGTTTTGTAAAGTCTAATGGTGGTTTAGATTATGCGGTTTCAAAAATGAAAGCGTTTCAAGAAGAAGCTATAACGCTTCTTAATACCTACCCAGATTCTATCTATAAGGCATCTTTAAAGCTTATGGTAGATTATGTAATTGATAGAAAAAAATAATTTAAAATATTGATTTTTAGATAACTATAAATTTATTTAATTATTTTTTGCCTCATAGGCAACCCTTATTCCTAATTTTGCGTCTTTATAAATATAAGTACAATCGTAAACGATGCAATGAAAGTTATTCAACTTCATAAAAACGAATCTAAACTCATACAACGCGCCGCGAAACAAAATCGAGAGGCTCAACATGTATTGTATGAGTTGCACGCACCCAAAATGCTAAGCGTTTGCAGGTATTATATTAAGGACGTGCATCAGGCAGAAGAAGTGATGCTAAATGGTTTTTTTAAAGTATTTAAATACTTAAAATCATTTAAGGGTGAAGGGAGTTTTGAAGGATGGATACGTCGCATTATGGTAAGAGAAGCAATATCGTATTTAAGACAGAAAAAAAATATTGAATTTGCAACTGAAGACGCCTATATAGAGCACGATTACGATAATAATATAAAATCAAATATTGAAGTAGCAGAAATACAACAACTCATAGATAGTTTACCAGAAGGTTATAAAATAGTATTTGTAATGTATGCTATTGAAGGTTATAAACATCATGAGATTGCTGAGTTGCTAAAAATATCTGAAGGTACATCAAAGTCGCAATTATTTAAAGCGAGAAAGATGCTTCAAAAAAAGATAAAAGAATTAAATAGTACTGGTTATGGCTCCAATTAAATTTGAAGAACAATTAAAAGAAAAGTTAGACAAACGTACGTTGTCTCCGTCTGTAAATAGTTGGTCTAAACTTTCGCAGCGTTTAGATGAAGAAGAAAATAAATCTAAGAATTCTATTTATTTATGGCTAAGCATTGCAGCCGGTCTACTGATTATGTTAGCGGTATCTGTTCAGTTTTTTAGTAAAAATGAAACAGAAAAAGCTATAGAAGGCGTCGTCGAAGAAAACGTATTAGATAAGTTGGAAGATTTTAAAACAAATAATGCAGATAGTCAAAAACGTTTTGAGTTATCGACAGAAGACCATAGGCTCGATTTAGAAAAAGAGAATAAATTAGAGCAATCAAAAATTATAAATTATAAAGCGGTAACACCAAAAAAAGAAAATACTAAATCACAATTAGCAAAAAATAATAATAACGCTGTATTAAAGACCCCTATTATAGAAGGTGCAAGTATTATGAAGTCTCAAGAAATAACCAAGAGTTTAGTGCTTAAAAACACAGTTGCATCAACATTGAAATCCCTTAATGCTGAAAGTAAATTAGTTTTAGATAAAGAGGTAGATTCTTTATTAAAGCTGGCAAATACAGTACTTTTTAATGATGACTTACAAAAGAGCACCATTAAAACAGTTGATGCCAATGCGCTACTCTTAAGTGTAGAAGAAGATATGGGTCAGTCTTTTAGGAGTAAGGTTTTTGAGGCATTAGAGGGTAGTTATAAAACTCTAAAAACAAGAGTTGTAACGCGAAAGGACTAAAAGGATAAATCAAATTTAATTAATATCAATAAATCAAAAAAAGAACAGTTATGAACACAATTACAAGATTAGTAGTGTACTCTATAATTGCATTAACTTTTGCAATTAGTCAGGCTCAAGAAACAAAAAAAGATTCAATTCTTAATGATAGTGTTTTAAAGAAAGCCCAAATTGATAAGCTCGAAGCTTTAAAAGAGAATATTCGTGCGGAAGAACGAGAATGGTTAAAAAGTGAAATTGAAGTCATAAATCGTAGGCTAGATAATGATGAGATTAGTGCTGCTGAAGCTGAAGTTTTAAAGAAAAAAGCGGCTACTAAAAGAGTAGCAAATATTGAAAACAGATTAAGTATTATTACTAATAAGATAGCGCTGATTGATCGTAATCCATACAAATTTCAGAATCTCTCAGAAACCAATAAAATGTCAGTATCAATTGGCTCAAATGGTTTTAATATTGATCTAACAGATGGTAATGATGATGATGATGATGAATATAAAAAGCCACCAAAATACGATTTAAGAACAACCAATAGGTTAGTGTTTGCACTTGGCTTTAATAACGCTATTGGCGATAACCAAAGTTTAGACGATTCGCCTTATAAATTAGGCGGCTCAGGTTTTGTAGAACTAGGTTGGGCATGGCAAACACGTTTACTTAAAGATTCTAATTTTTTAAGACTTAATTATGGATTCTCATTTCAGTGGAACAAATTTGATATTAAAAACAATCAATATTTTGTGCAAAATGGTGACGAAACAACATTGCAAGAATTTCCATTCGATCTTAAAAAATCTAAGTTTAGAGTAACTAATTTAGTACTGCCTTTACATCTAGAATTTGGTCCTTCTAAAAAACGTGATTATAAAGACAGACTAAGATATACAACAGATAACCAATTTAGAATTGGTATTGGTGGTTTTGGTGGTGTAAGATTAGCGTCGTTGCAAAAGTTAATTTATGAAGATGAAGATGGTAACCGTGTAAAAACTAAGGAAAGACGTAATTTTAATGCCTCTAATTTTGTTTACGGTTTAAGTGGTTATATTGGTTTAGGCGATTTAGCCATCTATGCAAAGTACGATTTAAGTCCATTATTTCAAGATCAGGCACTTGAGCAAAATAACATATCATTGGGTCTAAGATGGGATTTAGACTAGTATAATTAATAGTTGATTTTATTTTTAAAAAGGGCCTTAATCATAATATTGATTGAGGCTCTTTTTTTTGTGAGTTTTATATTTTAGGTATTTAAAACTACAAAGTGAAGTTAATTTGAGGTATTAGTTTTTAATGCAAATTGTTTATCTTAAATTTACAAAGTTGTCATTTCTGCACCGACAGAAACCTGTAAACAAACTAGATTACTAAATTAAAAATAGATTCCTGCTTTTTTTAGGACGTTGTATGATTTCACAAAACAGTATAGCACAAGTATTTGAAACTGCTCGAGTAGAGGAGGTAATAGGCGACTTTGTGCAGCTTAAAAAGTCTGGTAGTAGTTTTAAAGGGTTAAGTCCTTTTAGCGATGAGCGTTCTCCTAGCTTTATGGTCTCACCAGTAAAACAAATATGGAAAGATTTTTCTAGTGGTAAGGGTGGTAATGCTGTTACATTTTTAATGGAGCACGAGCATTTTACCTATCCAGAAGCTATTAAGTACTTAGCAAAAAAATACAACATAGAAATTGAAGAAACTGAGCGAACTGACGAAGAAAAGGAACAACAAAATGCTAAAGAAAGTTTATACTTAGTTAGTGAGTATGCTAACGCATATTTTCAGAAAGTACTTCACAAAACAGACCAAGGTAAAGCCATTGGTTTAAGCTATTTTAAAGAACGTGGTTTTACTGAAGAGACTATTAAAAAATTTCAGTTAGGATATTCTTTAGATGATTGGCAAGCGTTTACAGATGATGCCTTAGGTAAAGGTTATAATATAGATTTTCTTTCTGCTACTGGTCTTACTATAGTAAAAGATCAGAAGCGTTTTGACAGGTTTAAGGGGCGCGTTATGTTTCCTATACATAGTATGAGTGGTCGTATTTTGGGATATGGCGGTCGTATTTTAACAAACGATAAAAAAGCAGCAAAATATCTTAATTCGCCAGAAAGTGAAATTTACCATAAAAGTAAAGTGCTTTACGGTTTATTTTTTGCCAAGCAGACTATTGCAAAAGAAGATAATTGTTATTTGGTAGAGGGTTATACAGATGTTATTCAGTTTTATCAAACCGGTGTTAAAAACGTGGTGTCTTCATCTGGTACTGCCTTGTCATCAGATCAAATACGATTAATTAACCGTCTTACAAATAACATTACGGTACTTTTTGATGGTGATGCTGCGGGTATTAGGGCTTCAATACGTGGTATAGATTTAATTTTAGAGCAAGGTATGAATGTAAAAGTTTGTATGTTTCCAGATGGTGAAGATCCAGATAGTTTTGCGAAATCTAATACCTTAGTGGAAATTACTGAGTATCTAAAAGAGAATGCTAAAGATTTTATTCAGTTTAAAGCTTCATTATTGGTTAAAGAAGCTAATAATGATCCTATTAAAAAAGCTGAGACTATTAGAGATATTGTAAATAGTATTGCTAAAATTCCTGATCAGATAAAGCGCGAAGTATATATTCAAGAATGTGCGCGTATTATGGATATTAGTGAGAGTGTTTTGTTTAGCACTTTAGCTCAAATTAATAAAAAAGATTTACAAGAAGCCAGCAAAAGTTTTAAACAAGAACAAAAAGCATTTCAGGTTGTAAAAAATACAGAAGAGCCAAAGCAAAAAATAGATATTCAGTACGAGTTAGAGCGTAAGATTATTGAAATTTTAATGCTTTATGGTGATAAGACAGAGCAATTTGAAGATTTAATTTTAAAGGAGGATGAGGTCTCTGGAGAATTAGTACTAGAGCCTACCATACACGAAACTCGTGTTTTTGAAAAATTGTATTTAGATCTTCAAGAAGACGAAATGCAATTTACTAACGAGAAATTTAAATTATTATATTATTCTATTATTGATAAGTTAAATCAAGACGAAGATTTTTCAACTAGACATTTTATAAACCAGTTAGACCAAGAGTCTGCCAGTATGGTTACCACTATTTTAATGGACGATGAGAAATATAACTTACACGACTGGGAACGTAATCAAATTATACCAAAAGAAAAGGACCATTCTGTTTCTCAATTAGTAAGTCAAACAATACTGAGTCTTCGTTGCCATCTTATAGACAAGAAAGTTGCAGAGTATAAAAATGAAACGTTAAAAGAAACATCAGATATGCGCTCAATTATAGAGGATGTTAAAGATTATGTGGGTTTAAAAATGTTATTATCTCGTAAGTTAGGGAAAGTAATTGGCTAGTACTAAATTAAGCAAGATTGTGATGTTTAGCTTGGTGAATTAAATCTACAATATTAGTAACATTTAATTTCTTAAAAAGCCGTGCTTTGTAGGTACTCACCGTTTTTTCGTTAATATCTAACTCTAAAGCTATTTCTTTGTTTTTTCTACCTATTGATAGTAGTTTTAAAACTTCAACTTCTCTAGTAGATAGCTTTTTAAATAAACGGCTTCTGCTTTTACGCGTGTCTTCATAACGGTAATGCTTATCCATTTTTTCGCTTAAATAAACTTCACCACTGTGAATTTTTCTTATTGCAGTTTCAATGGTTTGTGTATCTACGGTTTTGTTTAAATAACCAGAAGCTCCTGCTTTTAACGTGCTAATAGCATATATTTCTTCAGGTTGGTGGCTAAACATTAAAACATTGACGGTATTGTTTTCTTTTTTAATAGCACGTAGTGCTGTAATACCATTTAATTCTGGTAAATCAATTTCAGAAATTATAATATCAACTTTATGTCGTCTTACAAATTCAAAAATTTCAATACCACTACTTAGTTTCCCCACAACTTTAAAATCTGGTTTACTATTTAAAAATAATTCGAGTCCAGTTCTTACAATAGGGTGGTTGTCAACAATTAAAATATGTATCATTAAAATTGGTTTTTGTTACAGTTAGGGTTTGTAACTGAAATAGCGTCAGTAAACAAGGAAATTATTTAAACAAAAATAACTAAAAATTAAGCATTTAGCATTAATTATTCGATAAAATACACGATTTATCTAAAATTATTAGGAATATCACAAATTGGAATCGGAATCATTTTGTGTTTGTTTAACGTATTATATCTAAAAAAGATTTCAAAAGCTTCTTTTTGTCTACCTTCAAAGTCATTAGTGGTTTTACCTTCTTCTTTCATCTTCATGGCCCATTCTAATTCTGGGTAAGATGCACCAATTTGGTCTTCATCACTTCGTGCATCACCAAATAAGCCATCACTTGGTGCCGCATTCATTATAGATTTAGGGACGTTTAGATATTCACCGATTTTATACACTTCAGATTTTAATAAGTCAGCAATAGGGCTTAAATCAACTCCACCATCTCCATATTTTGTGTAAAAACCTACTCCAAAATCTTCTACCTTATTACCAGTGCCAGCAACCAATAAACCTTGCAGGCCAGCATAGTAATAAAGTGTCGTCATTCTTAAGCGAGCTCTAGTGTTTGCTAAAGCCATATCTACAGTGGCTTGTTTTCCTTCTAGGCTAACTTCTGTTTTAAATTCTTCAAAAACAGGTGTTAAGTCGGTTCTTGTTTCTCTAACGTTAGAAAATCGTTGCTTTAATTGTGCAATATGCTCTTCTGCCCTAGATACATGACTTGCTGCTTGGTGTATAGGCATTTCAATACATAAAAGATCTAAGCCTGTTTTTGCACAAAGTGTAGAGGTTACTGCAGAGTCAATTCCGCCAGAAATACCAATAACAAAACCATTAACTTTTGCGTTTATAGCATAATCTTTTAGCCAATCTACAATGTGATTTACAACCTTTTCTGTTTGCATAATATTTAAAATTTAATGTAAAGAAGTGTACCTTTGCACAACAAAAATAGCTTAATAGTGTTAGGATTAAAAATGTTTTGTAAAATGCAATTAAGAATTTACCTTATTTTAATAGTAGCTTTAAGTTTAGTCTCTTGTAGTGATGGCGGTAAACAAGAAACCAACATTGCAAAAATAGAAGCCAACTTTGTAGTAGAACGGTTTGATGAGGCTGTATTAAAAGCGACTCCTAAAGATTTGCCAGATTTAAAGCAGGCTTTTCCGTTTTTGTTTTCTAAACACACACCAGATTCTATTTGGGTGAATAAGCTAAATGATACTTTACAAAATGAAATTTTAAGAGAAGTAAGTCGCAACTTTCTTGATTTTAAGGATGTAAAGGCAGACTTGTTAAGTATGTTTCAGCATATTAAATACTATGATAAAGCGTTTTCTGTACCAAGAGTTGTAACCTTAACCAATTCCGTGCAATACAGAGATAAAGTGATTGTAACAGATAGTATTGCTTTAGTAGCATTAGATAACTATTTAGGTGAAAATCATAAGTTTTACGTTAATGGTAATATACCTTCTTACTTAGCAAAAAACTTTAAAAAGGAGCAAATTGTTGTTGATTTTACTGATAGTTATGCCAAAAAATATGCGTTTCAAACCAATAGAAAGACGTTACTAGATGAGATGATTTACTTTGGGAAACTCTTGTATTTTAAAGATGTTATTATTCCGTTTAAAACAAATGCAGAAAAAATAGGATATACGCAACAACAATTAGCTTGGGCAGAGGCTAATGAGAGCTCTATTTGGAGTTATTTTATTGAGAAAGAATTATTGTACAGTACAGATAGCAAATTGCCAAATCGTTTTATTGCAGATGCTCCATTTACTAAGTTTTATTTAGAATTAGACAATGAATCACCAGGACGATTAGGGCAATACGTGGGTTGGCAAATTGTAAGAGCTTATGCAGAAACATCTGGCAAAGATTTGATGCAAATTATGCAAACTGAGCCTGAAGAAATATTTAGAAAATCAAAATTTAAACCAAAAAAGTAATGTCTAAAATTATTAAATCTAAAATAGAACTCAACGTAGAACTCGACGAAAACCGTGTGCCAGAAAAATTAAACTGGACAGCACAAGACGGTGGTGTTAATAATGAAGAAGCAAAAGCAGTAATGTTATCTGTTTGGGATAGTAAAGCACAAGAGACCTTAAAAATTGATTTGTGGACTAAAGACATGCCAGTAGATGAGATGAAATTGTTTTTTCATCAAACATTAGTTACCATGAGCGATACTTTTTTACGTGCCACTCAAGACGAAAAAATGACAGCAACAATGAAAGATTTTTGCGATTATTTTGCTGAGAAATTAGAGTTGAAGAAGCAATAGTCTAAATTTAATTTTTAGAGGTATATATCAACTATAGTCTAAAAAAAGATGGATTTTATTTGTCTATTTACGGTACATTTAAAAAAAAACAGTTTTAAATACTATTATTAATTTGTCTACAGATACTTATTAGGTTATTCATTAAGATAGACCACTTTACCATTAAATACGGTCATTATAATCTTAGTTTTTAATATTTTATTTTCATCAACAGACATTAAATCTTGATCATAAATTGTAAAATCTGCGAGCTTGCCAACCGTTATAGAACCTTTAATATCTTCCTCAAAAGCACCATAAGCAGCGTCTAGAGTATAAGATTTTAAGGCTTGCGCTCTGGTCATTTTTTGTGCAGGTTCATAACCACCTTCTGGTAAGCCCTTTAATGTTTTACGACTTACACTTGCATAAAAACTAGCAATAGGATTAATCGGTTCAACAGGTACGTCAGTTCCGTTAACAATAGGTACGCCGCTTTGTAGTAAGTCTTGCCACATGTAAGCTCCTTCTTTAATGCGTTTCTCGCCTAAGCGATCAATAGCCCAAGGACGATCAGATGACATATGTACCGCTTGCATCGCTGGTATAACCTTTAATGCTGCAAAGCGAGAAATGTCTTCAGGGTGTAAATGTTGAGCATGCTCTATTCTGTATCTATGGTCTAAAGTTGCATTTGGTAATGCTTTAAAGGCAGCTTCATAACGATCTAATATTTCTCTATTTGCTCGGTCGCCAATAGCATGCGCGCAAACCTGAAACCCGTGCTTTAAACCATTTAATGCTGTTTTTTGTACAAATTCCATAGGCAGCGTTTCGTGTCCAAAATGATCTGGCCTATCTGTGTAAGGTTCTAGCAACCAAGCTCCACGAGAGCCTAGTGCGCCATCGCAATTTAATTTTACAGACCTAATAGTCATTAGGTGGTCTGGGTCTATCATTGGGCCTTTTTTAAACCAATCATTAAGCAAATCTTCTTCCCAACCGGTTAGCATCGCGTAAATACGTGTTTTCATTTTTCCATTAGCTTTCATCTTTTCAAAAAGAGCAATAGTTTCTCTTCCAATACCTGCATCATGAAAACTAGTAATACCGTTTTTATGACACGCTGCAACAGCCAATTTAAAAGCTTTAATGTCTGTTTCTTCTGTTTTGTCAGGTATGTGCTGAGTAATTAATCCTTGTGCACGCTCATTAAAAACACCTGTAGGTCTTCCAGCTGCATCTACAAGAATTTCACCACCTTCTACATCGTAGGCTTTAGTGCCATCTATAGATAATGCTGTTAAGCCCGAAATATCCATGGCCTTGGCGTTAGCAAAACCTGCATGGCCACTTGCGTGTCTTAGATATACAGGGTTATTTGGTGATACTTCGCTTAGTAAGTGGTGTGTTTGAAAACCGTGTACGGTTTCATTAGGCATACTGTCCCATTTACTTTGGTGCCAGCCGCGCCCAGTTATCCATTCGCCTGGTTTAGCCATTTTAACACGCTCGGCAACTGCGTCAACAATAGCTTGGTAGCTTGTTGTATTCATTAAGTCTAGATTGAGCTCATTATACCCTAAACCCATAAAATGACCGTGACCTTCAATTAGGCCAGGTGTCATGGTCTTACCTTTTAAATCTATTAGTTTTGTATTCTCGTTTTTGTAAACTTGTGCATCTGCTAAACTACCTGTAAATATAATTTTATCGTCTTTTGTAGCAACAGCTTCTACAGTGTCTGTATTAGAATCTACGGTATAAATTGTACCTCCGTAAATTAATAAAGTTGCATACTCTTTTTCTGTATTAGAGCATCCTAAGACGCTAAATAGCATTATAATAAATGTAAATACTATGTAAAATTTAGAGGTCATAGAAATTGGTGTTTAGGTTCAAATTTCAGTTTATTAGCTTTAAAGATATTAATTTATGTTATAAAGTTCTATTTTACTTAAATTAGCCTATGCGAAAGATACTATTTGGGGTCATTATAACTTTACTTGTTTTATTCACTTTTAAATATTGTGGAGACAAACAAGGTGATAAAATAGTACTTAAAGAAAGTACCGATTTAATACAAGAGCAGATTAAAAATGTAGGTAAGCTGGTTGTTACCGAAGGACATTTTAGCGAAGTATTCACCTACAAAAACTCTAAACTTGTGTTTGGCGATTTACTCGAGGCAGAAAAGCAGGCTATTGTTATTGTTAATGCAGACGTTACAATTGCATACGATTTAGCTAAAATTGAATACAAAATAGATCAAACCACAAAAACGCTTCAAATTATAAGTATCCTTAAAGAGGAGATTAAAATTAGTCCAGATTTTGAATATTACGATATACAAGCCGATTTTTTAAATCCGTTTGAAGCCAAAGATTATAACGCTATTAAGAAGACGGTAAATACTTCTTTAATGAAGAAGATTGAAGCTTCAGATTTAAAATCTAATGCGCAAAACAGACTGATTAGCGAACTTTCAAAATTCCTTATTCTAACCAATTCTTTAGGTTGGACTTTGGTCTACAACGAAACCCCTATTCAAGATTTTAGTCAGCTTAATAATTTACCAGCAATTTTAGATTAACCTAGTTTTCGCTTCAAATTACCAATGCCACCACCATTAATAGCATCAATACCATTGGCTTTTAAAATACTTGCTGCACTCGCAGATCGCATTCCGCTTGCACAGTAAGCTATAACAGGTTTGTTTAGCTTTTTAATATCTTCAATTCTATTGCTGAGCTCTGGTAGAGCAATATGTATAGCAGAAGCAATATGTTCACCGTTATATTCGCTAAGACTTCTAACATCTAGTATAACAGCACCTTTTGTAAGGTAGTCTGCAACATTATTAGTCGATTTTCCGAATAAAGTATTAAATAATCCCATCATGTTTATTTTTAAGCAAAATTCTTAAAATAACTTAGAACACTACGTAACCAAAGTTACATTATTCAAAGTTGTACTGTAAAAGCATAACCTCTTTTTTGTTTAAATTTACAGAATCTCAATTTAATAAGACTACAACAACGCGTAGCAATAGTTATTTTTTTATTAAGAAAAGCATTACCTAAAGTAAATGAAGCCAGAAACAAGACAGCAAGAAATTATAAGAGTCGCAGCAAAACTGTTTAAAGAAAAAGGATACAGTGCTGTTACTATGCGAGACTTGGCAAAAGAGATGGGCATTAAAGCCTCTAGTCTTTATAATCACATAAGTTCTAAGCAAGACATACTCAATACTATAATTATAGCTTTGGCAGAAGAATTTACAGATGGCATGAGGCGTATTCAGTCTTCTAATACAAATTGTATAACTAAACTCAAACAAATTATAGAGTTACATGTTAAAATTTCGAGTCAGAATATCTACGGTATGGCATCCCTAAATAACGATTGGATGCATTTGCAAGATCAACGCGATTATTACCAAAAACTAAGAATAGATTACGAAAACGATTTTAGAGCCATTTTAAAACAAGGTATCGATGCTAACGAAATTGTAAATTCAAATCCAGAAGTTATGATGTTTTCTATATTAACCACATTAAGATCGCTCTATGTTTGGATACCAAAAAAAGAAGATATAAACCTTTCAGAATTATCTAACACGTTAAATCAAATCCTTATAGAAGGTATTAACAAATAGTTAAGATTAAATTTATTAACTTTGCTTCTTTAACTAACAAGCGTTAGTTAAAGTTCTTGCAAAAGCAGGAATCTCATTAGTGAGTTAAAGTATAATTAAAAGATACCACGCAAGGGCGTGGCAAAAGATGGCTGAATTTCATAATTTAAAAGTAGCAGATATATATAAAGAGACAGAAGATACCTCTGTGGTTACTTTTGATGTTCCTGCAGATTTACAAGAGGAGTTCAAGTTTACACAAGGGCAGCATCTTACGCTAAAAACAGACATCAATGGCGAAGACGTGCGTCGCTCATATTCATTATGCTCTAGTCCATTAGACAATAAGTGGCAAGTCGCTGTAAAATTGATTAATGAAGGCAAGTTTTCTACTTACATAAACGAAATTCTGAAGCAAGGTGATAACATCGAAGTGATGGCACCAAGCGGAAAATTTGGAGTTCCTGTTAAACCTCTCGAATCTAAAAACTATCTATTTTTTGCGGCAGGTAGTGGTATTACACCAGTACTTTCCATGGTAAAAGCACATTTAGCACAAGAGCCAAACGCCACATGCAAGTTGTTTTACGTCAATAAAACCGCAAAATCTATTATCTTTAAAGAAGAATTAGAACAGCTTCGAAACAAGTATTTTGGTAGATTCGAAATCTTTTATTTTCTAACCAAAGAAAAAAGAGATATCGAGTTATTCAACGGACGTTTCGATGATGAAAAGATGAAAGTGTTAACCAGCACATTTATAGACATACCAGACACCAATGACGTTTTCTTATGCGGACCAGAAAAAATGGTGAACTACGTTAGCGACTATTTAATCGATGCAGGTTTACCAAAAGAAAATGTGCACTTTGAGTTGTTCGTAACCGGACTCTCAGAAGAAGATATTAAGCGTGCAGAGCGCCTATCAAAACAAAATGTAGAAGGTGTAGAAATAACAATCGTAGATGGTGGAAAAGAATTTTCATTCACCATGACAAAAGAATACGATAACATTTTAGACGCAGCATTAGGAGCAGGAGCAGATTTACCATTCGCTTGTAAAGGTGGTGTTTGCAGCACCTGTAAATGCGAAGTAAAAGAAGGTCATGTTGAAATGAAAATCAACTATGCCTTAGACGAAAAAGAAGTAAGTCAAAATTTAGTACTCAGCTGTCAAGCCGTTCCAACAACTGATAAGGTCGTTGTAGATTTTGATGTGTAAATAAATATTTTGAAAGTATGGATTGTCCCCTCGAGGGGACTTTAGGGGTGTTTTTCTACTTAAAACTAAGTACTAACCCTTAAATAAATTGAAATAATGATTTGGGCGTTACCCTTTTTTGCTTTTAGGAGCAAAAAAGCGTCAGGCTTTCCGCTATATCTTTTTTGAGAAAAACAAAAAAGGATGTCGCTTCAAATACGAAGTATTCACGATTTCGTAAATAAAATAACTAAGGATGAGTAACCCTTAACGCAAAAGTCCTCACAGGTTTTTAAAACCTGTGAGGTCTAAAAAAGCTAGCAGCTAAAGGTCCAAAGCCAGCGGCTAAAACAATATATTGAAAAAGAAAAATTAAATGTTGAAACTCTAACCTGTAAGGTTTTCAAAACCTGACAGGTTTCTAAAAAAGAATATTATGAGTGAAGAGCAAATTAGAAGTTTAGAAAGACAATTCGATGAACGTATCGCAAGAGACGAAAAAATCGAACCAAAAGATTGGATGCCAGAAAAATACCGCAAAACGCACATTAGACAAATGTCGCAACACGCACATTCTGAAATTGTAGGGATGTTGCCAGAAGGTAATTGGATTTCTAGAGCTCCTTCATTAAGACGCAAAGTCGCCTTATTAGCAAAAGTACAAGACGAAGCTGGTCATGGATTGTACCTGTATTCAGCAACCGAAACTTTAGGTATTTCTCGCGAAGAAATGTATGAGCAATTGCATACTGGTAAAGCTAAATACTCAAGTATTTTTAACTATCCAACGATATCTTGGGCAGATATGGGCGCTGTGGGCTGGTTAGTCGATGGTGCAGCAATTATTAATCAAGTGCCGCTTTGTAATACATCTTACGGGCCTTATGCACGTGCAATGATTCGTGTATGTAAAGAAGAAAGTTTCCACCAACGTCAAGGTTTCGAGATTATGATGAAGCTAGCAAACGGTTCGCCAGAACAAAAAGATATGGCACAAGATGCTTTAAACAGATGGTGGTGGCCAAGTTTAATGATGTTAGGCCCAACAGATGCAGAATCTATACACACAGAGCAATCTATGAAGTGGAAACTGAAACGTAAATCTAATGACGACTTACGCCAGCAATTTATAGACCAAACAGTACCTCAAGCAGAATTGATTGGATTAACTATTCCAGACCCAGATTTAAAATGGAACGAAGAACGTCAAAGTTACGACTTTGGCGAAATTAATTGGGACGAGTTTTGGCAAGTCGTAAAAGGTCATGGCCCAATGAATAAGCATAGAATGAAAGCAAGAGTTGGTGCATGGGAAGAAGGTGCTTGGGTTCGTGATGCTGCGATGGCTCATGCCGAAAAGAAGCAAGAAAGAAAACAAAAAGAAGCAGTTTAATATTCCTTAAATATTCATAAGAGTAGTGTCCCCTTGAGGGGACTTTAGGGGTGTTTCAAATGCTAATTACTTAAGAATAAAAAATATCAATTAAAACTTTTTTTGAATTCAAATTCAATTTTGGGTTCGAGTTCAAATTCAAATTCAAATTCAAATTCACATGAAAAACTGGCCACTTTGGGAAGTCTTCGTAAGAAGTAAAAACGGATTAGAACATCGTCATTGCGGAAGTTTACACGCTGCGGATGAAGATATGGCTCTAGAAAATGCTCGCGATGTATACACAAGACGAAGTGAAGGCGTAAGTATATGGGTTGTAAAATCAAGTAACATCACAGCATCAAATCCAGACAATAATGGGGAGTTATTTGAACCAGCTCACGATAAGGTGTATCGCCATCCCACATTTTACGAATTACCAGACGAGGTAAAACACATGTAGCAAATGTCTGCGCAAGCAGACAAACCTTTAGGTTCAGCGTAGCTAATCTCATTAATTGAAAATAAATTTTGATACTTAGAATTGTCCCCTTGAGGGGACTTTAGGGGTGTCAAACTAAAAAATTTACCCATTTCCATGGGCATTCAAAATGAAAAACCAAAACTTATATAACTACATCCTAGGGATAGCTGACAACAGTCTAATCCTAGGCCAACGCATGGGAGAACTTTGCGGTCATGGTCCAAGTTTAGAAACTGACATCGCTTGCACTAATATTTCTCTAGATTTATTCGGACAAGTACGTAGCTATTTTCAATATGCAGCAAAAATTGCTGGAGACGGAAGAACAGAAGATGATATCGCTATGTTACGTAAAGAACGTGACTATAAAAATGTATTACTCGTAGAGCAACCAAACACCAATTTTGCTTATACTTTAGGACGTCAATTTCTATTTGATGTCTATCATTTAGCGTTCCTTAAAGAATTACAGAAAAGTACAGATTTAACACTTTCTGCAATTGCAAACAAATGTGTGAAAGAAGTAAGTTACCACGAACGTTTTTCTTCAGATTGGATTAAGCGTCTAGGTGACGGAACAGCAGAAAGTAAAGCGAAAATGCAAGACGCTATTAATGATTTGTGGACCTATACAGATGAACTATTTCATCAAACAGAGGCAGATAAAGCCATGGTAGAAGAAGGTTTTGGTGTAGATGTTACAAGACTTAAAGAAGCCTATTATACCGAGATCAATCAAGTTTTAGAAGAAGCTACACTTACAATTCCTGAGTCTAAATACTTCCAAAAAGGCGGTAAAGAAGGTATTCATACAGAGCATTTGGGTTATTTATTAGCCGAGTTGCAATACATGCAACGTGCCTACCCAAATATGGAGTGGTAGTAAATTTTTGATTTGGTGGATTGTCCCCTTGAGGGGACTTTAGGGGTGTTTTTTTTGAGAAATGAAATCTTAAAAACATCGTAAGAAATTTTTTATTGAAAGGCATGACAACAACAGAACAAAACATCGACAACATTTTAGTTCCAATATTGGAGGAGGTCTCAGATCCAGAAATTCCTGTATTATCAATAATGGATATGGGAGTTGTACGTTCTGCAATAATCATAAATAATAGTGTACACGTTGAAATCACACCAACCTACAGCGGATGCCCAGCAATGGATGTTATTGGTGATGATATCAAACTAGCGCTTAAGCAAGCAGGTTACGACTCTAAAATCGAATTAATCCTACATCCAGCGTGGACAACAGATTGGATTACACCAAGAGGACGTAAAGCATTAGAAGATTATGGTATTGCAGCACCTTTAGACGCTGATGCAGATAAAGACGTTTTATTAAATGGAAAACGCATCGTAAAATGTACAAACTGCCAATCTCAAAACACAAGACTAGTAAGTCAATTTGGTTCAACGGCATGCAAAGCACAATTCCAATGTGATGATTGCCAAGAGCCTTTTGATTATTTTAAATGCTTGAAATAATAACTAAAAGTTGAATACTTGGATTGTCCCCTTGAGGGGACTTTAGGGGTGTTTTAAAAAGAATATCAATATGAGTTCAATCCAACTAAAAATAGAAAAGAAAGTAGCGTTTATAACACTAAATAGACCAGAAGTATTTAACAGTTTTAATCGTGAAATGGCTTTTTTACTTCATGATACTTTAGATGCTTGCGAGACGAATGTAGAGGTTAGAGCAATCGTTTTAACAGGAAACGGAAAAGCATTTTGCGCAGGTCAAGATCTAAAAGAAGTTATAGACCCAGAATTAAACCCTGGCTTCAAAAAAATACTCGAAGAACATTATAATCCTATAATCACTAGAATTCGCTCGATTAAAAAACCAATTATAGCCGCTGTTAACGGTGTTGCTGCTGGTGCAGGAGCAAATATTGCGTTAGCTTGTGATATTGTGGTTGCACACGAAAAAGTAAGTTTCATTCAAGCATTTAGTTTAATTGGTTTAGTGCCAGATAGTGCAGGAACGTTCTTTTTACCAAGATTGATTGGCTTTCAAAAAGCTTTAGCCTTGGCCATGTTAGGAGACAAAATTTCAGCAAGTGAAGCCGAAAATACGGGAATGATTTACAAGTGTGTATCTTTAGAAGATTTCGAAGAAACGATAAATAAATTAGCAACTAAACTAGCCAATATGCCAACCAAAGCATTAGGTCTTATAAAAGAATTATATAACGCATCAATGACAAACACTTTAGAGGAGCAATTGGCATTAGAATCTAAATTGCAAATTATTGCAGCACAAAGTAACGACTACGAAGAAGGAGTTACTGCGTTTATTGAAAAGAGAAAGCCGAATTTTAATGGAAACTAAAATTATTCATCCGAGTATTGTCCCCTCGAGTGGACTTTAGGGGTGTTTATAAAGAAAGTATTATTTTAATAAATATAAAGTATCACAAATCAGTTCTAAATATTCATCCGAGTATTGTCCCCTCGAGGGAACTTTAGGGGTGTAAAATACCAAGTGAAAAACAAAATAATTCCATACAACCCAAAACTAAAAGAATACGCAAGACAGCTAAGAAAAAACAGCACACTAGCAGAAGTTTTATTGTGGAAAAACATCAAGAATAGAGCTTTAGGTGTTCAGTTTCACAGACAGGTCCCGATGCTTAATTATATTATTGATTTCTACTGCCATGAATTGATGTTGGCAATTGAAATTGATGGAAATTCGCATGATTACAGATACTTTGAAGATTTAAAAAGACAGAATAAATTAGAAGAATACGGTGTAAACTTTTTAAGATTTTCAGATTCCGACGTTAAAAATAATATGTTTAGTGTTTCTTTATCTTTAGAGGAAAAAGTAAAAACTTTGAAAACACCCCTAAAGTCCCCTCAAGGGGACAGTCCTAAACAACAATCTCAAGAAGAATCAATTAAACAAACCCTAATTGAAACTCACAACCGAATAAAACCCTTTATTCACAAAACACCTGTGTTAACATCACAATTGTTAAATGAAAAAGCGGGTTGTAATTTGTTTTTTAAATGTGAGAACTTTCAAAAAATGGGTGCGTTTAAAATGCGAGGAGCCGCTAATGCTATTTTATCGCTAACAGAGGAAGAAAGACAACGCGGCGTTGTGACGCATTCATCAGGTAATTTCGCACAAGCCGTTTCTTTAGCGGCTCAAAAATTAGGAGTCAAAGCCTATATTGTAATGCCAGAAAATGCACCACAAGTAAAAAAAGATGGTGTTAAGACTTATAAGGGTGAAATTATAGAATGCGAATCTACACCTCAAGCAAGAGAAGCTACAGCGAATAGAATAAAAGAAGAAAAAGGCGCATCTTTTTTGCATCCATCAAATCAAGATGAGGTCATATATGGTAATGC
This sequence comes from Winogradskyella sp., assembly GCA_028383925.1. Taxonomy (GTDB): domain Bacteria; phylum Bacteroidota; class Bacteroidia; order Flavobacteriales; family Flavobacteriaceae; genus Winogradskyella. The sequence goes on along the minus strand of JAOEWO010000016.1, from coordinate 14,486 downwards.
GACTGCTGCTATGGAATTACTTGGCGACTATCCAAATTTAGACGTAATTTTAACACCAGTTGGTGGTGGTGGACTTATTGCAGGCACAGCACTAGCAGCGCATTATTTTTCAGAAAACTGTAAAGTGATTGGTGGCGAACCCATGGAAGCAGATGATGCATATCGCTCGTTAATTTCTGGTAAAATTGAAACTAACGATAATTTTCATACCATTGCAGACGGTTTAAGAACAGATTTAGGAGACCGAAATTTTCCAATTATTCAAAAGCATGTCGATAAAATTATACGTGTGGAAGAAGCCGAAATTATAAGCGCCATGCAATTGATTTGGGAACGTATGAAGATTATTATAGAACCCTCATGCGCAGTACCTTTAGCAGCAGTATTAAAACATAAAGAAGAATTTAAAAATAAAAATGTCGGCATTATTATAACCGGCGGAAATGTTGATTTGGAAAATTTACCGTTTTAAAAATCGTAATTTTAAATGGTTTTTTTGGTGACTGAGCGAAGTCGAAGTCAAAACCTGATAGGTATAAAAGTTTAACTAAAAATGCCGTTTTTAGAATTGTCCCCTTAAGGGGACTTTAGGGGTGTTTTTTGAAGATTAGTGAAAATTATGAACATAGGAGTTATTGGAGGCGGAACAATGGGAAGTGGTATAGCACAAGTTGCTGCTACTGCTGGTTGTAAAGTTAAATTGTACGACACAAATCAAGCGGCTTTAGATAAAGCCAAAGCTGCTTTAGAAAAAATCTTAAATCGTTTAATTGAAAAAGAACGAATTGATACTGATGAAAAAAATCGAATTCAGGAGAACATTTCTTATGTGAACAATCTAAAAGATTTATCAGATTCAAACTTAACTATTGAAGCAATTATTGAAAATCTTGAGATAAAGAAAAAGGTGTTTTCAGAATTAGAAACTTACGTCGCTGATGATTGTATCATTGCTTCAAATACCTCTAGTTTATCTATAGCATCAATTGCTGCTTCGTTAAAAAAACCAGAACGTTGTATCGGAATTCATTTTTTTAATCCAGCACCTCTAATGAAATTGGTTGAGATAATTCCTGCTATTCAAACGGCTGATGCCGTACTTCAAAAATCAGTACAGATTATTTCAGACTGGAAAAAAGTAGTCGCTGTTGCTAAGGATACACCAGGTTTTATCGTAAACAGAGTAGCAAGACCATTTTATGGTGAAGCATTACGAATCTATGAAGAAGGCATTGCAGATTTTGCAACAATAGATTGGAGTCTAAAAACACTTGGAGGTTTCAGAATGGGACCTTTTGAATTAATGGATTTTATTGGAAACGATGTCAATTATGTGGTAACAGAAACTATTTTTGCAGCATTCTATTTCGACCCAAGATATAAACCATCATTAACCCAAAAGCGTTTTTCTGAAGCAGGTTATTTTGGAAGAAAATCAGGCAAAGGCTATTACGATTATGATGCAAATGGAAAGATAGTACAACGCCATTCTAAAATGGTTTCAGAAAATCAAAAAACTAAGATTGGTGAGCAGATTTTCAATCGTATTTTGGTGATGTTAATTAATGAAGCTGCGGATGCATTATTTTTAAACGTTGCCACAGCAGAAGATATTGATAATGCCATGACAAAAGGTGTGAATTATCCAAAAGGATTACTAGCTTGGGCAGATGAAAAAGGGATTGATTGGTGTGTGTCACAACTAGATGATTTATACGATGAATATCACGAGGACAGATACCGTTGTAGTCCCCTATTACGAAAAATGAACAAAGAAAATAATACGTTTTTTTAAAGAAAGAACGTCAGTTCGAGTTTCACGCTTTTGGGCGTGATGTATCGAGAACAAGTGAGACTTCTCGATACAATTTCGATAAGAAATCGGAATCACTCGAAGTGACGAAAGATTAATATATGAAAGGAGAACAAATACCATATAAAATGTTAAGTCAAGATGCCTACAGTCAATGGTTAGGTATTGAGATTCTAGAATGTGAAATAGGAAGATGCAAAGTCGGAATGACTATTAGGAAGGATATGCTAAATAGCATGAACAAAGCACATGGTGGCATTAGTTACTCACTAGCAGACACAGCATTCGGTTTTGCAGCAAATACACATGGGAAATATGCAGTTTCAATAGAAACGAGTATAAATCATATTGAAGCTTTAAATGAAGGCGATTATATAGTAGCAGAATCTGTTATAGAAACTGTAAAAAATAAATTAGGTTTCAATATTATTGAGGTCAAAAGAGGAGATGAAATGGTTGCACTTTTTAAGGGTGTGGTTTATCGAACACATAAAGATTGGGAATGAGAATTATTCAAATAATATTTATCCTATGCGTCTTAAATGCTTTTGGGCAAGAACGAAAAATTAATTCAACTATGAAAGTAGTTGAGGAATATACGATTGATTCTTATTCTTGTCCCGATTCAATATTATTTTATGTTGGACAGGAAGTGGAAACAGATAATAAATTTAAACAATTTTTTGAAAGAATAAATCGTAAGTTTAAAGATAGAAATGTTATTGTGAATACGTTTTTTGATGATGATTTAAACTCATCAACAGAGATTAAAACCTTTGAGGATTTAAAGTATGATAAATCTAATATTGAATCGCGTTATGTATGTATTTTAGGATTGGGTGATTGTACATTGAGTGCTGACGGTATTAACAAAGGTCGTAATATAGTCATTGATAAAGAAGCGTTATATTGGGTTTATGATTTATACATAATGCTTATAGACACTGAAACGGATAAGATTATGGTAAAGAGAAAACTCAACGTGAAGGGTGAAGACCTTTTAGATAAAGGGAATAATAGATTGGTTAAGATATTAGGACGAGAATTGAAAATAATAAAATGAAACAAGCATACATAATAGACGGCATAAGAACACCAATAGGAAACTACAAAGGCACATTGTCTGCAATCCGAACAGATGATTTAGGCGCTTTAGTAATTGCAGAAATCGTAAAACGAAACCCTAACATCCCAAAGGAAGCGTACGACGATGTCATTATGGGTTGCGCCAACCAAGCAGGGGAAGACAATCGTAACGTTGCACGTATGTCATCACTTTTAGCAGGATTGCCTTTCACAGTTCCTGGCGAAACAGTCAATAGACTATGTAGCTCAGGATTATCTGCAATCATTCATGCCAATCGTGCTATAAAAGCAGGAGATGGAGATGTCTTTATTTCAGGAGGTGTGGAGAATATGACGCGTGGGCCATACGTTATGGCAAAACCATCATCTGCATTTGGAGGCGATTCCAAGATGTACGATTCAACATTCGGATGGCGTTTTATCAACCCAAAAATGCAACAGTTATATGGCACAGACGGCATGGGAAATACTGCTGAAAATCTGGTCGAAAAATATAACATTTCAAGAGAAGACCAAGATAAATTCGCCTATTGGAGTCAAATGAAAGCAACCAAAGCACAGGAAAATGGGCGACTAGCAAAAGAAATAGTTACAGTCGAAATTCCACAACGCAAAAAAGACCCTATCCAATTTTCAAAAGATGAATTTGTAAAACCAACAAGTTCACTAGAAGTTTTAGGAAAATTAAGACCAGCCTTTAAAAAAGAAGGCGGAAGCGTAACAGCAGGAAATTCTTCAGGATTAAACGATGGAGCAGCTGCAACAATTATAGCTTCAGAAGATGCCGTAAAAAAATACAATCTAAAACCTTTAGCACGAATCGTAAGTTCGGCAGTCGTTGGCGTAGAACCCAGAATTATGGGTATTGGCCCTGTAGAAGCCTCAAATAAAGCTTTAGAAAAAGCAGGTTTAACTATGGATGATATGGATGTGATTGAGCTTAACGAAGCATTTGCAGCACAAGCTTTGGCATGCACAAGAGCTTGGGGATTAGCAGATAACGATCCACGATTAAATCCAAATGGAGGTTCAATTGCTATTGGTCATCCACTTGGAGTTACAGGAGCAAGAGTTACTTATTCAGCAGCTTTAGAGTTGCAGGAAACCAATAAGCGCTATGCTTTAATAACCATGTGTATTGGTGTAGGTCAAGGCTATGCTTGCGTTATTGAAAATGTGAATTTTTAGAAGTAATCTGATGCGCAATATTGTCCCCTTGAGGGGACTTTAGGGGTGTTAAAAGTGTTTAAAAGGATTAAAGTTAACGATTGAAGATTGTCATTAGAGATTTAGGTAGTGAGTAGAACTTCAAAAATCGTTAATCCACAATCTCAAATACTAAAAGAAGAAAATAATTTGGGCGTTACCACAAGGGTCGCGCTTTCACTACTCGCTCTTTTTGCGAAAAGCAAAAAGGAGCTCAAACAGGCCGTTCAATCGCTAACGCGGACTTACTCGGTTGTAAAAGACCTCACAGGTTTCAGAAACCTGTGAGGTCTCAAATAAGCTAAAGTATCCTGCAAGGTTTCAAAAACCATGTAGGTATTTAAAAATAGAAGTCTAATTAATGAGATACCCACTTTCGTGGGCATTAGTATGAAAAAAATACAACACTACGTCCAAGGAAACTGGACAACCGGAAAAGAAGAAGGTACACCAATCCTTGACGCAATTACTGGTGAAGCATTCACAAGTGTAGCTACCGAAGGTCTCGATATTCCAGAAATTCTAAACTACGGACGCACAAAAGGAGGCGAAGTACTACGTAAAATGACCTTTCAAGAGCGAGGTAATATGCTTAAAAGCCTAGCATTATATCTTACAAAAAGAAAGAATGCCTTTTACGATTTAAGTTACAGAACAGGTGCAACAAAAGTAGATAGTTGGATAGATATTGAAGGTGGATTCGGAAACTTATTTGCTAATGCATCTTTAAGAAAGTTATTCCCTAATCAGCCTTACCATGTAGAAGGTGATGCTATCGATTTATCTCGTGGTGGCCGTTTTATGGCACATCATATTATGGTGCCTAAAAAAGGAGTTGCCGTGCATATCAATGCTTTCAACTTTCCTGTTTGGGGCATGTTAGAAAAATGTGCAGTCAATTGGATGGCTGGAGTTCCGGCTGTGGTTCTACCAGCACCTTCATCATCTTATTTAGCTGAAGCTGTGGCCAAAGAAATTATAGCTTCAGGTATATTACCAGAAGGCGCGCTTCAAATTATAAACGGAACGGTTAAAACCATTTTAAATACGGTTGAGTCTCAAGACGTCGTCACTTTTACAGGTTCTGCGCAAACAGGACGCTTATTAAAAGCAAATCCAAGATTAATTCAAGAATCTGTTCCATTCACCATGGAAGCCGATTCACTTAATGCGTCTATTTTAGGAGAAGATGCCATTCCTGGAACACCAGAATTCGATTTATTCATCAAAGAGGTTAGAAAAGAAATGACAGTTAAAGCCGGGCAAAAGTGTACAGCGATTAGACGTATCATCGTTCCAGAAAATTTAATAGATGCTGTTCAGGCGTCTCTAAGTAAAGCTTTAGATAAAGTCACTATTGGAGACCCAAGACTCAAAGAAGTACGAATGGGCTCTTTAGTAAGTCATCAGCAAGTACAAGCGGTTAGAGATTCGGTAAATGATTTAGCAAAAGAAGCACAAATCGTTTACGGTAGTTTAGACAAAATAGAAACGATTGGAGCAGATGCAAAAAAAGGAGCATTTACGAGTCCAATTTTGTTAAGAGCAGACCATCCGTTTCAAAATACAATCATACATGAGCGTGAAGCATTTGGACCAGTCAGTACCATAATGCCATATAAAAATTTAGAGGAAGCCATCACTTTAGCCCAGATGGGTAAAGGCTCTTTAGTATCGTCAATTGCAACTAATGATGATAAAATTGCCAAAGATTATGTTATAAATGCAGCAAGTCATCATGGTCGAATCATGGTTGTGAATCGCGAAATGGCTAAAGAAAGTACAGGTCACGGTTCACCATTACCTTACTTAGTTCATGGAGGTCCAGGACGTGCAGGTGGTGGCGAAGAAATGGGAGGCATGCGGGGTATTAAACATTATTTACAACGTACGGCCATTCAAGGGTCACCAACAACGATTACTGAAATCACAGGAATCTATCAACAAAACGCAAAATATAAGGAAGCAGAAATGCATCCATTTAAATACCATTGGGAAGACATTCAGCCAGGAATGTCAATGAAGACACATAACCGAACATTTACGGATACGGATATTATTAATTTTTCAAACCTCACTTGGGACCATTTTTATGCACACACAGATATTACGTCTTTGGATGGAAGTATTTTTGAAAAACGAACAGCACATGGCTATTTCATTATTTCGGCTGCAGCAGGATTATTCGTTTATCCAAACAAAGGCCCAGTATCTGCAAATTACGGATTAGAAGAGTGTCGTTTTTTACGTCCATTGTACCATAATGATACTATTTACGTGCGTTTAACATGTCAGCAAAAAGTAGATAGAGATGTCGCTTCTGCAGAACATCCAAGCGGCATTGTAAAATGGTATGCAGAAATTTTTGATGCTAATACTGATGAGAAAGTAGCATTTGCGACTGTGCTAACAATGGTTCAGAAAAAGCAAGCCATTTTTACTAAAATGACCGAAGATAAAATCAACGAATGTCTTTCAGCATTAAAAGAAGATGCAAAGCCACAATGGGGAATTATGACGCCTCAACACATGATTGAACATTTAGAATACACCTATAAAATCGCGTCAGGTGAAATTCAAGATTTTGAAATCGCTACACCAGAAAAGATTTTAGATAAAGTTCATAACAGTTTATGGAATTATGATAAATTCCCTAGGAACTCACAATTTCCTCAATTAAAAAAAGATACTTTAGAGCCTTTAAAACATTCAGATTTAGAGACAGCAATTGAAAAATTCAAAGCACAACGAGAAAAATATTTAGAGTATTTCAAGGAACATCCTGAAGCTAAACTAAAGAACTTAGTATTCGGTGAATTGAACAAATATGAGTATTATTTGTTAGAACGCAAGCATTTAAATCATCACTTTGAGCAATTCGGATTAATATAAATATGAATAGCAGGTCAATGCGCATTTGTTGCGCATTCGCTTGAAGCAAACAAAATGTCTAAAAAGTATTATACATATATTTTAACTCACGAAAGAAATCATATTTTCTATGTTGGTGTTACTAATAATATTGAAAGACGAATGAGTGAACATAAAGTAGCAACTTTTGGTACACACGTTGGACGTTACAATATCAAAAAGCTGGTCTACTTTGAAACGCATTCAGATATTAGAGTAGCAATTAGAAGAGAGAAAACAATAAAAAAGTGGAAACGCAGTTGGAAAATTAATATAATTACAGAAATGAATCCAGAGTGGATAGATTTAAGTGTGGATTGGGATTTTTCAAAATATACTAAAAACAAAGATTAATACGAATGCGCAAAAAGTGCGCATTGACATAACAATAAACATGAGTAAACCTTACGTTAAATTAAACATACAAAACGAAGTAGGATACATAGAGTTTTTCCATCCTGCCCACAACTCTTTGCCAGGAGATGTTTTAGCTAAATTAGCAAACATAATTACCGAAGCTGGTCAAAACAATGCCATTAAAGTTATTGTTTTAAAAAGCGGAGGAGATAGAACCTTTTGCGCAGGAGCAAGCTTTACAGAACTTATCAATATCAACGATGTAGCAACTGGTAAAGTTTTCTTTTCAGGATTTGCCAATGTGATTAACGCCATGCGAAAATGCCCTAAATTTATTATCGGACGTATACAAGGTAAAACCGTTGGTGGAGGTGTTGGTCTCGCAGCTGCAACAGATTATTGTATGGCAACTAAACATGCGTCTATTAAGTTAAGTGAACTTAATATTGGTATTGGGCCATTTGTTGTTGGACCAGCAATTGAGCGTAAAATGGGATTAAGTGCTATGTCTCAAATCGCCATTGATGCTAATACATTCTATTCACCAGAATTCGCAAAGCAAAAAGGCTTATTCACGCACGTTTTTGATACTACTGCTGAATTAGACGACGCTGTAAAAACAACGGCTGAGCATTTGTGTACTTATAATGTTGAAGCGATGTTGGAAATGAAAAAAGTATTCTGGAAAGGTACAGATGATTGGGACGAGCTATTAGCTGAAAGGGCTGAAACAAGTGGACGATTAGTGTTGAGTGATTTTACTAAAGAGAAATTGAAAACTTATAAGTAAAAGTAGAAGCCCATCCTTACCTTCCCAGAGGGAAGGAACTGATTATGAAAACTAAATATTAAAAATATATGAGTAAGTAGACAACAGTATTTTTACTCTCTGGGGAAATTAAAAAGGGCTTTCAAATAGTTTATCCTGCAAGGTTTTAAAAACCTTGTAGGTATTTTAGAATTTTCTTTAATCAACGCAAAATTGAAAAATGGCAGTTTACAGTTTTAAAGGTTACACACCAGTAGTACACGAATCGAGTTTCGTACACCCATTAGCAGCCGTAACAGGAAATGTCATCATTGGTAAAAACTGTTACATCGGACCTGGTGCTGCAATCCGTGGCGATTGGGGACAAATCATTTTAGAAGATGGCGTAAACGTGCAAGAGAACTGCACAGTCCACATGTTTCCAGGAAAATCGATTACACTAAAAGAAAGCGCACACGTTGGTCATGGCGCCATTATTCACGGTGCTAATTTAGGTCGAAATTGTCTCATAGGTATGAATACCGTTATTATGGATGATGCCGAAATTGGTGATGAAAGTATCGTTGGTGCAATGGCATTTGTAAAAGCAGAAACTATAATTCCAAAACGAAGTCTGATCGTTGGTAATCCTGCAAAAGTGATTAAGCAAGTAAGCGATGAAATGATAGCATGGAAAACAAAAGGAACGCTACTGTACCAGCAATTGCCAAAAGATTGTCATGAATCGTTAAAAGAAGTTGAGCCACTCAGAGAAGTGCCAAAGAAGATGAAAATTCAAGACGATGTTTATAAAACATTGAGAGACACTTTTAAAAAATAGATTTAAATTCGATTACTGCAATTTTTTTTAAGATAGTGTTTGTAATTTTCATCTGAGTGGATTGTCCCCTTGAGGGGACTTAAGGGGTGTTTGAATTTACATCACACTACTCAAATCTATTGCATTAGTCTCTTTTCCTGTAGACAAAGTAATCAAACTCTGTACGTTTCCTAAGTAAGGTAACAAGGTTAATTTCGAAATAATAAAGGTTTCATAAGCTTCAATATCCTCGACGATAAGTTTCAATAAATAGTCAAAATTTCCACTCACTCTGTGGCATTCTACCACCTCAGGAAAATTATTGATTTCCTTCACAAACTTTTCCAAATAACTTCGCGTATGACCTTGCAAGGTTATCCCAATAAAAACTGTCAGTTTTAAACCTATTTTCTTATTATCTAAAACAGCTACGTATTTTTTAATATAGCCTTCTTTTTCAAGTTTTTTAATGCGTTCAAAAATAGGTGAAGTACTCATTTTCAACGCTTCAGCGATACTTTTTGTAGTGCGGTTACTGTTAGTTTGAAGGATTCCTAGAATTTGTGAATCAATTTGGTCTAAATTATATGCCATCAGAAAATTATCTTTATTACTATTCAAAATTAAGAATTAAAAAGAATAAAAAACCTTATTAAATTAAATTTAAAGAATATATGTCTTTTTAAATCTAATTTATAAGTTTTTAACAAATGTAAATATCACTATTGCTTATCTTTATTCCTTAGATTTAAAATAGGATTGTTGTGATTGAAATGGAACTAAAAATGCCCAAAATGGGAGAGAGTATCACAGAAGGAACTATAATCAATTGGTTAGTTTCTGAAGGAGATACTTTTGAAGAAGGAGATGTCATCCTAGAAGTTGCAACAGACAAAGTAGATAACGAAGTACCTGCACCAGCATCAGGAACTTTAGTGAAAACACTTTTTCAGGCAAAAGATGTCGTGCCTGTAGGTGAGGTTATGGCAATTTTAGAAGTTTCAGAAGTATCTAACGCATCTACTAAAAAGTCTGTCCCGTCGAGCGCAGTCGAGACGTCTCAAAAAATAGAAAAGGATAAAAGACCTAGAGCAACTAAGCTAGCTTCAGTTGCTAATACTCAATTTGTTTCTTCCCCTTTGGGGACGTCAGATGGGGCTTCTTTATTCTTTTCACCATTAATTATAGAAATCGCAAAAACGCATCACATTAGTTACGAAGAATTAGCGCGAATACCAGCAACAGGAAATGAAGGCAGGTTGCGTAAAAGTGATGTTTTTCAATACATAGATGACGGCAGACCATTTCAGTTTGCACAACCTATTCAACAAGACCCAACAGCATATCGTATTCCACAATTAAAATTTGACAAAGGAAAAGGTAAGGTGATTGAGATGGACCGTATGCGTCAAATGATTGCAGACCACATGGTGTATTCAAAACATACATCACCTCATGTCACAGCTTATGTTGAAGCCGATTTAACCAATATGGTGAATTGGAGAAATGCAAACAAAGTAGCGTTTCAAGAAAAGCATGGAGAACGCTTAACATTCACACCTTTGTTTGTTGAAGCGGTTGCAAAAGCAGTGAAAGATTTCCCAAATATAAATGCATCAGTAGATGGCAGTAATATCATTGTAAAAGAAGATATCAATATTGGTATGGCAACAGCATTACCAAGCGGAAACTTAATTGTTCCTGTTGTTAAAAATGCAGATTCTAAAGATTTAAAAACCATTGCAGCTAACGTCAATGAACTCGCTGGCAAAGCAAGAGAAAATAAATTAGGTGCCGATGATATAAAGGGAAGCACATTCACAATTTCCAACGTAGGAACTTTTGGAAGTGTTATGGGAACACCAATTATCAATCAACCTGAAGTTGCCATTTTAGCCTTGGGAATCATAAAGAAACGTCCAGAAGTTATTGAGACTGAAAACGGTGACGAAATTGCCATACGAAGTATGATGTATCTCTCATTATCATTTGACCACAGAGTAGTTGATGGATTTTTAGGAGGAAGCTTTGTGAGAAGAGTGGCTGATTATTTTGAACAGTTTGATACAAAAAGAGAGATTTAGAATATAGAGTAACACCCCTAAAGTCCCCTCAAGGGGACAACCATTTAATTTAATAGTTAGTATTGTCCCCTTGAGGGGACTTTAGGGGTGTTTTAAAATAAAAATTATGAAACCTAACATTTCAATAACCAAAGTAGAAAAATCTAAAGTAGATACTTTAGACTTCAACAATATACCATTAGGAACCACATTCACAGACCACATGTTCATTTGCGATTATGAAAATGGTGAGTGGACAAATGCGAGAATTATTCCTATGGGAATGATACCAACACATCCAGCAGCAATGGCTTTGCATTACGGACAAGCCATTTTTGAAGGTATGAAAGCCTACAAAGATACCGAAGGCAAGCCAATGCTATTTCGCCCAGAGCAAAATGCGAAACGATTAAATAAAAGTGCAGACCGCATGGGAATGCCAAATGTACCCGAAGATTTATTTGTTGAAGGTTTAAAGGAATTGGTAGGTTTAGAACATAATTGGATTCCGCCAAAAGATGGAAGCGCTTTGTACTTAAGACCATTCATGTATGCAGACGAACCCTTTATTGGTATGCGAGCAGCAACACATTACAAGTTTATAATTATGGCATCACCAGCAGGACCGTTTTTCAGCAAACGCATAAAATTATGGGCAGAAAAGCAGTTCATCAGAGCAGCGCAAGGTGGAACAGGAGAAGCAAAAGCAGCCGGAAATTATGCAGCTGCCATTCGCCCAACAGAGTTAGCAAAAGCCAAAGGTTACGACCAAGTATTATGGTTAGATGCAGCCGAGCATGAGTATATTCAAGAAGTCGGCACCATGAACATTTTCTTCAAAATAAACGGAGAATTTATCACGCCAGAATTGGATGGTTCAGTCTTGCATGGCATCACAAGAGCAAGTGTTATTGAAATGCTTAAGGCTATGAATTACAACGTAACAGAACGAAAAATCACGATTACCGAAATTAAAGAAGCCTCTAAAAACGGAACACTAGAAGAAGGGTTTGGCACAGGCACAGCGGTTGGTATTGCTTACATTCAAGACATTGGATTAGAGGGCGAAACCATTCACGTATCAGATGAAAGTCCGGTTGGGTTAGAAGTTAATGATACACTCAATGCTATTAAAACAGGTCAGATCAAAGATAAATTTGGTTGGATGACAAGGGTAGAAAAAGAGTTTAATTAGAATTATTTGGGCGTTACCACAAGGATCGGGCTTTCACTACTCGCTCTCTGCGAGGAGCTCAAACAGGCCGTTCAACTGCGAAGCAATCACGATTTCTTAATTATTAAGATAGAAACAAATGAGTAATCCCTAACGCGAAACACCCCTAAAGTCCCTTCAAGGGGACACTAGTTCTAATTTGCTTTTTAGGATTGTCCCCTTGAGGGGACTTTAGGGGTGTTACAGGTAAGAAAAGGTTTAATTTAAAGATACCCACTTTCGTGGGCATTAAAGATGAAAAAAGAAACACTAAAAAAAGGATTTTCAAAACTCTGTACAGCAAAAGCTATGACAGAATTGTACGAAGCTAATTTTAAACAAGTTTCAAAATACGTACATGCTACATCGCGCGGACACGAGGCTATTCAAATTGCTTTAGGCTTACAATTATTACCGCAAGATTATGCATTTCCTTATTACAGAGATGATGCGATGTTATTATCATTTGGTTTAGAACCTTATGATTTAATGTTGCAATTACTAGCTAAAAAAGAGGACCCATTTTCTGCAGGGCGTAGCTATTATTCGCACCCAAGTTTAAAGGATGCTGATAAGCCAAAAATTCCGCATCAATCTTCAGCAACAGGTATGCAGGCGATTCCTGCAACAGGTGTTGCTATGGGAATGCAGTATAAAGAATTACAAGGTTTAAACGATAAATCAATTGAGAATCCCATTTCCGTTTGTTCTCTAGGTGACGCCTCAGTTACCGAAGGTGAAATAGCAGAAGCATTTCAAATGGCAGCTCTGAAACAAATGCCAATCTTGTATCTCGTACAAGATAATGGTTGGGATATTTCAGCCAACGCAGCCGAAACAAGAGCTCAAAATGCTTACGAATATGCACAAGGATTTCATGGTTTAGAAGCCATAACTATTGATGGTGCAAATTTTACAGAAAGTTATAAAGCCTTAGAAAAAGTTATAGAAACGATACGTACTGAACGTCGTCCATTTTTAGTTCATGCGAAAGTACCTTTACTAAATCACCACACGTCTGGAGTACGAATGGAATGGTATCGTGATGATTTGGAAGAAGCACGTTCTCGTGACCCATACCCTGTATTGAAACAACAATTACAAGCTGCTGGTTTTTCAGAAAAAGACATCCTAGATATTGAAAATTTAGCAAAAGAAAAAGTGCAAGTAGATTTTGAAAAAGCTCTAAAATCTGAAGATCCAAAGCCTGAAGATTTATTTACAAACGATTTTATACCAACACCAATAACAGAAGAAAAAGGAACACGTGCACCAGAAGGTGCTGAAAAAGTCGTGATGGTAGATTGTGCCTTATTTGCTGTTGAAGAACTTATGCGAGAACATAAGGAGTGTTTAGTGTATGGCCAGGATGTAGGTGGTCGCTTAGGTGGTGTTTTTAGAGAGGCAGCAACTTTAGCTCAAAAATTTGGTGACGACCGTGTTTTTAATACACCTATACAAGAAGCGTTTATTGTGGGTTCTACTGTTGGAATGTCTGCTGTAGGTTTAAAACCAATAGTTGAGGTGCAATTTGCAGATTATATATGGCCTGGCTTAAATCAGTTATTTACCGAAGTCAGTCGTAGTTGTTATTTATCTAACGGAAAATGGCCAGTGAGTATGATTCTTAGAGTACCAATTGGTGCTTATGGAAGTGGTGGACCTTACCATTCATCTTCAGTAGAAAGTGTGATTACAAATATAAGAGGCATAAAAATTGCCTATCCGAGTAATGGTGCCGATTTAAAAGGTTTAATGAAAGCGGCTTATTACGATCCAAATCCTGTGGTAATTTTAGAACACAAAGGTTTATACTGGTCTAAAGTACCGGGAACAAAAGGCGCAACGTCTATTGAACCAAGTGAAGATTATGTTTTGCCATTTGGTAAAGCTTGGGTTTTACAAGAAATCTGGAAACAAGAAAATTTAGAAACGCTTACAATTGTAACTTACGGAATGGGAGTGCATTGGGCAATGAATGCTTCAGAAGAATTAGGAATGCAAAATCAAATAGAGATTATTGATTTACGCACACTTTACCCTTTAGATGAAGACACTATTATGACATCTGTAAAGAAAACAGGAAAGTGCTTAGTGGTTACTGAAGAGCCTTCTAACAATAGTTTCGCCAGAGCTTTAGCAGGGAAAATTCAAGAAGAATGCTTTAAATATATAGATGCACCAGTAATGACTATTGGTAGTGAGAATATGCCGGCGATTCCGTTAAATTCGACTTTAGAACAAACTATGATTCCTTCGACAGAAAAAGT
>JAOEWO010000015.1 GCA_028383925.1 Winogradskyella sp. | reverse complement strand
AGAGTTTATAGAGTTAAAGTCTACGAGTCCAAATTTTTCTACAAATGGTTATATTTTAGTCTTCTTTAATGGTTCTACTAGTGGTGCTGATTCTAGTTATTTGGTTATAGATTTAGAAGGTTACACTACAGATAATAACGGATTGTTAGTTATTGGTAGTGATGGTGTTTTTCCTACTCCGCAGTATTTTATAGCACAAAACCTTATTCAAAATGGTGCAGATGCCGTTGGTATATATCAGGCGTCTGTAAACGATTTTCCAGAAGGTACTATAGCGACACAGTCTAATCTTATAGATGCTATGGTTTATGACACTAACGATTCTGATGATGCTACTTTATTAGCCTTAATGGGTGAGACTAACCAGTATAACGATAATGGTACAAATGCCAATCCTAAATCTATACAACGTTTTGTAGATGTTAATGGTGTTGAAACTTATGCTACAGTTACACCAACGCCACGACGCGAAAATGACGGCTCAGGTATTGCTGTAAATCCTATTGCAATAGCAGTCGCTGAGATGCAGTATGCAGAGGGTTTAACTTTTGATATTTCATTTACTGCAGAGAATGCAATGACTTCAGATTTAAATTTTTCTATAAGTTTAAATAATCTAGGATTTAATACTACCGATTTTACAGGTGCAACAAGCTTAACTATTGCTGCAGGCCAAACAACCACAAGTACAACTATAACTTTAATAGATGATACGGATAATGAAGGTGATGAGGTTTTAAAAATTAGATTTTCAGATTTAATAGAGCCCGAAATTCCTTTTAATAATAGTGTAGAGGTGAGGGTCGTTGATAATGATTTTACAGTTGCTGCATGGGGCACCCCTTTAAATTCTACATTTGGTAGTGTGCAAAGTACACAGCCTACTGGTTATTACAATAGTTTAGATGGGTTAGCAGACTTAGCGCTTAGGCAGGCATTGCAAGATATTATTGCAGATCCGTCTATAGTGAGAGCACAGACTTATGCAGATGTTATAGATATTTTAATAGAAGCAGATCAAAACCCAGAAAACAGTAACCAAGTGTGGTTAGTATATTCAGAAGAGGGGAGAGCTAAGCTAGATTTGCAAACTGGTAGTAATAATACCAATAAGTGGAATAGAGAACACACTTTCCCAAGGTCTCGAGGTGGTTTTGGCGATATTGAAGACGATGAAATTGCAGATGGTATAGATGTTTTTTGGGAAACTAAGGCAGATTCTTTAAGGCATGGTAACTCAGATGCACATGCACTTAGGGCTGCTGATGCTTCAGAAAATAGCTCGCGTGGTAACAAACACTATGGTGATTATGTCGGGCCTACCGGTAATTTACAGAGCTTTAGAGGTGATGTGGCACGTAGTGTATTATATATGGAGATTAGGTATAATGGTTTAGAGGTAGTTAATGGTTTCCCTACTGTTACAGGTCAATTGGGTGATTTAGCAACCTTATTAGATTGGCACAGAAATGATCCACCAGACGATTTTGAAATGAATAGAAACAATGTTATCTATAATTGGCAATTTAATAGAAACCCTTTTATAGATCAACCAGATTTAGTAGAATTTATTTGGGGTAACAATATTGGCTTAGCTTGGGATCAAGGATTAAGTACTGAGGAAAATACGTTGTTACAAGCCACTATTTATCCAAATCCTACAAAAGGTCGAGTTTATATTACTGGTTTTAATTCAGCTATTGAAGTTGAGGTGTTTTCTATAGATGGTAAACGTTTAAAACATTTTGAGAGTGTTGAAGATTATATTGATTTGAACGTAGCTTCAGGTTTATACCTTTTAAAACTAACAAGTGCCAATGGTGCTATAGTTAAAAAAGTAATGGTTGATTAAAGAGTAATTTATATATAAAGTAAAAGCCAAACTGATTTATTAGTTTGGCTTTTTAATTTTAAAATAGATAAGGGTGAAATTAATCTCTACCGCTTGTACCTATAATTAGTGAGCCCTCAGAAAGACCAAACTGAATACCTGTTATGCCATCATCACTTTTAAATCTAGCAGAAGTTTCCTGGCCTTTACCGTTATTAAGACTAATCTTTATACTCGTAATTTCGCCTGCTTTATTGCGTTTTACTTTAGAGTATTTTACAGTAATGCCTTGCTTTTCGAGTAATGTTTTTTGACTGTCTAAAACCTTATCTGTTGAGTATCTAGAAATGTAAGCTAGTGTTCCATTTTTACTAGAATCTTCGTCATCTATATACTGTACACTGCTAACTTCAGATCGTATTATTTTCCATGGCCCTTTTTCTTTTGAAGCTAATTTTTTTTCCCAAGCGCCTTTTTTATCTTCTTTTAGCGCAATAATTATAACTCCATTTTTAGCTTTTTCACCGTAAACAGAAGTTGCCGTTTTATCTTTTAAAACAGTAGTACTTTTAATGTGTTTAGGGTTTATGGTATTTAATTCGTCATAATCTAGAACCTTTCCTTCAAGAATAATTAAAGGTTTTTCATCGTCTGAGTTAAAATAGTTAATAGCGTTCTGTTGCACTTTACCTTGTTGGTATATGGTGTATGATTCTCCTGTTATTGTCGCTTTAATAGGTTCTTTATGCTCTTCATATGCACCAATTACTTTGTAGGTATATTTTACTTTAATAGAATCTGTTTTAGTGCCTCTAACAACACGTATTGTGTCATTTGTAAAACTACTTGTATACCTGCCTGTAACTACTGGTAAAGAATCTAAATCATATAATCTAGATGGGCTTTTGTTTCCTTTTATAATTTGAACACCTTTATAAGAAAAAGTGTCTTCTACGATTTCAACAACTTCGCCATTATCTTTATGGAAGTAGATGTTACCTTCACGTTTTTTAAGTGGCTCCGTTCGGATAGTTTCAACAATAACAGGTGCATAGTCTTTAACACTACTCACACCAAAACTTCCATCATCATCTCTACTAAAATAAAATGGTTTTATACCTTTATTGTCTTTTGTATTATAGTTAGTTGTGCCGTTTTTGGTTTTAAAAGAAATATTAATAGCCGTAATATCATTGTTTCTATTTCGCTTTAAGCGTTTTATGTTCATAGAAATACCGTTAAGCTTCAGTTCTTTTTTAATTTCTTCTAGATCATTATCGCTCATTTCTTTATTAAAAGTCACTTTAATAGCTATATTGTTTGCATCTGCTTTATTAGGTGTTTTTGTAGTTTGTATGCCTTTGTTAATTATAGATTGGTGAGCTCTTTTTTTGAGTGCATCTATAATCTCTTTGTCGTTAGTATTGTTATCAAAATGTAGTGTCGCTCCATTAATACGGCCAACATAACCACCACCTCGACCAAAGAATTCTTTGTATATAATAAATGAATCTATTGGTGCAGTGTTGTTTGAGTAACCGTAACTATGATTATTTAGTTTTAGAAATATATTTACAAGTTCGTTTTTTTTATTTCTTTTAACTTGGCTAAAGACTAAAGTTCCACCTTTATTTTCAATAGCGGCAGACATGGCATTAAGTTCTTTGTCTGTGGTATTTTTTGTGACCACAAACTCTACTGTTGGTTGAGATGAGTTCTCGATTATAGTATCTGATTCAATATACACTTTTTTAGTGTTCATACTCATTAGTAATCCTGCTAATAAAGGAAGCATGAGTAAATATCTCCATTGTTTTTTTGTATTTGATCTTGATTTTTTTAACATAACGATTCGTTCTTTGATTAATGAATTATAAAAATTATTTGATAATGAAATATTGTGTTCGCCAACACTTGTTTTTAGAAGTAGGTGCTGGTATTCTTTATTATTTTTAGATTTTTCTTGTGTTATTTGGTCTGCGATATATTCTAAATTTTGTTTAACATCATTTCTATACAACCACATAAAAGGGTTGAACCAGAAAATTACACAGCCCAATTGAATTAAAATAATATCTAGAGAGTGTAACTGACTTGCATGAACTTTTTCATGTGTAAGCATTAAATTTAATTCAGTTTCATTGTATGCATTCGGGTTAAAAACAATCCATTTAAAAAATGAAAACGGTGATATCCTATTATTTACAATAACGTAGGTATACATACCATTTTTGTTTTTTGGGTTTTTTAATAAGAGAATTATTAAAGACCCAAACTGAAACAAGAATTGAATAAAAAATAAAATTAATCCTATACCATAAATAATAGGTAAGAGGTGCATCCAATTAAATCTGTTTTCAGTAACAACTGGTGCGTTATGATTTGCGCTTTCTTGTATAACAAAAAAGCTTTCTTGTTGTAGCATTGGTTCTACCGGAATATATATTGGTATTACAATAAGCGGGAAAACTATGGCGATAAGTAAACCAATGAGAAGAAACTTACGGTTATGTTCAAAAAAGGTTTCTTTTTTTAAGAAAAAATAGAAACACAAATAGAATAGCGTAATTACTGCGCTAGCTTTTATTAAATATTCCATATTAGTTTTTGTTTTCTATTAATGCAATAATTTCTTTAAGCTCGTCAACACTTATTTTTTCTTCTTTTGCAAAAAAGGAAACCACGTTTTTATATGAGCTATTAAAATAATTTTCGATAGCAGTATTCATAAAGCGTGTTTTGTAATCTTCTTTAGAAACCAGTGGAAAATATTGATGTGTTTTACCATAAGCATTGTAACCAACATAGCCTTTTTCTTCAAGGTTTCTAATAATTGTAGAAAGCGTGTTGTAATGAGGCTTTTCTGTCTTAATTTCTGCTAATACATCTTTTACAAATGCTTTTTCTAGCGTCCATAAAATGTGCATAATTTCCTCTTCTTTGTTTGTTAGTTTTTGCATTTCTTATAGGTTTTTGTTTTGTTGGTTTTCTATTTTAATCTCTTTAAGTGTTGTTTGTTTAGTTCTGTTTTTGTAGCAGGTGACTCTGGTTAAGCATATTAAAATTAAATATATAACTATTTTTGTAGTTATACAACTATAATAATAGTTATTTAACGAAATTTTTAGTTTTTAATATGTCTTAAAATGAAATGCTATCTTTGTAGCATTAACTAAAAAGAGATATTTAATACGAAAAAGTAAATGAGTGTACTTATTGTTATTGCAGGTTTGGCTTTGTTGGTTGTTGGTGGTGATTTTTTAGTTAGAGCATCGGTAGGGTTGTCCTTTAAGCTTAAAATATCTAAGTTGGTTATTGGTATGACGGTTGTCTCTTTTGCAACATCAGCGCCAGAGTTATTAGTGAGTTTGCAGGCTGCTTTAGATGGTGTTTCAGATATCGCTTTAGGTAATGTAATTGGTTCTAATATTGCTAATATTGGACTAGTATTGGGTATAACCGCTATTATATCACCCCTGGTTGTAGATAAAGATTTTTATAAATTAAATTGGCCAATGATGATGTTAGCCTCTTTTTTGCTTTATTATTTTTTGAAGAATGATGGCGTATTAACCGCAATTGAAGGCGCGTTGTTATTTATGGGTTTAATTGTATTTTTAGTTATACTCATACGAAGTTCTAGAAAATCTACAAAAGCCAATCTCGAAGAAGTTGATGATGCTCTCGCTGAGGTTTCTAATTTTAAAATAGGTGTTTGGTTGTTAATTGGTGCAGCCGGTCTTTATTTTGGATCAGATTGGTTGGTTGATGGCGCAAAACAATTAGCAGAATCTGTTGGTATAAGCGATTATGCTATTTCTGTAACTGTCATTGCTATTGGTACTAGTGTGCCAGAGCTTGCTGCTTCTGTTATTGCGGCACTAAAGAAGGAAAAAGCTATTTCTTTGGGGAATTTAATAGGGTCTAATATCTTTAATATTGCTTCTGTTTTAGGTTTAACAGCAATTATAAAACCAATAGTTGTAAACCCAGAGACTCCTCAAATATTATCTACTAATATATTTTGGATGATTGCTTTTGCTGCAATATTAATTCCGCTGATGCTAATACCAAAGCGTTTAGAGTTGGGTAGGTATAAAGGTTTATTTTTGTTTGGTGCTTATATGGTCTTTATATATATAAGTCTTAAATAAAAAAAAAGGCTATCTGTAAAGTGTAGTTCTTTTAGATAGCCTTTTTTTATAGAGTTAAACTATTTTACTAGCTTATATCTGCACTTTTTACCGTTTTAATAATACGACCTGCAATTTTGTATGGGTCACCATTAGATGCTGGTCTTCGGTCTTCTAGCCAGCCTTTCCAGCCTTTTTCTACAGTAATAATAGGTATACGAATTGAAGCTCCTCTATCTGATACGCCATAGCTAAAATCATCAATAGATGCTGTTTCATGATCTCCTGTTAAACGCTGGTCGTTAAACTCACCGTAAACTGCCATGTGTTCTTTAACAACAGGTCTAAAAGCTTCACATATTTTTTCATATGTCTCTTTAGAGCCGCAAGTTCTTAAAACTGTATTAGAGAAGTTGGCATGCATACCAGAGCCATTCCAATCCATGTCTTTACCTAGTGGTTTTGGGTGGTATTCTATGTAGTAGCCATATTGCTCTGTTAATCTGTCTAATAAATAACGTGCTATCCAAATTTCATCACCTGCTATTTTAGCACCTTGAGCAAACAGTTGAAATTCCCATTGTCCTGATGCAACTTCTTGGTTTATCCCTTCAAAATTTAAACCTGCATCAATACATAAATCAGCATGCTTTTCAACTAAATCTCTACCATGTGTGTGTCTTCCACCAACAGAACAGTAATACATACCTTGTGGTGCTGGGTAACCGCCAATAGGAAAACCTAAAGGGAGTTGAGTTTTGGTATCCATAATAAAATACTCTTGCTCAAAACCAAACCAGAAATCATTGTCTTCATCTTCAATAGTAGCTCTACCGTTAGATACGTGTGGTGTACCATCTGCATTTAAGACTTCAGTCATTACTAAATAGCCATCTCTTCTTGCAGGATCTGGATAAATAGCTACTGGCTTTAAAAGACAATCTGAAGAACCTCCTGATGCCTGTTTTGTTGAAGAACCATCAAAAGACCAAATTGGACAGTCTTCTAATTTTCCACTAAAGTCATTTTCAACTTTAGTTTTGCTTCTCATGTTTTGGGTTGGATAATAGCCATCTAACCAAATGTATTCAAGTTTTGATTTACTCATAGTGAATAGGTTTATAAAATTTGATACGCAAAAATCATTAAAAATTATTTATACCCCAAAAAAAAATAGGGTTAAATGTAAAAAAATCTTATTAACAGTTGTTAATACCCAAAAATATGTGTGGTTGTATTATTATATTATTAATTTTGCAGTATAAAATACTATACTATGTCTACATTAAGATTTCATGCAGTAAAAAAGGCCTTAAAACAAAAACCAATTACTATTAAGGAGCCAAAGCGACGCTCTGAGGTATTTGGTGCTAATGTTTTTAATGCGTCTGCAATGCGACAATATTTAACAAAAGAGGCTTTAAATAGTATTTTAGAGGCTATAGAAAAAGGCAGTAAAATTAATAGATTGGTAGCAGATCATATCTCTACAGGGATGAAAGAATGGGCAATCTCTAAAGGCGCAACGCATTATACGCATTGGTTTCAGCCTTTAACAGGTGCCACTGCTGAAAAGCATGATGCTTTTTTTGAAACTATAGACGGTGGTTTAGCTATTGAAAAATTTGAAGGCAGTCAACTGGTACAGCAAGAACCAGATGCATCGAGTTTTCCTAATGGAGGTATAAGAAATACGTTTGAAGCAAGGGGTTATACAGCTTGGGATCCTACATCGCCTGCTTTTATTTATGGCACCACTTTGTGTATTCCAACCGTTTTTGTGTCCTATACAGGTGAGGCTTTAGATTATAAGACACCATTGTTAAGGGCTTTACAAGCTGTAGATACAGCAGCTGTGGCTGTTTGTAAGTATTTTGATAAAAATGTTAAAAAGGTAAATGCCTCATTAGGTTGGGAGCAAGAGTATTTTTTAATAGATAATGGTTTGGCCACATCGCGACCAGATATTGTTTTAACAGGAAGAACACTTTTAGGGCATTCGCCTGCAAAAGGGCAACAGTTAGATGATCATTATTTTGGTACAATTCCTAACCGAGCTATGGCGTACATGCGCGACTTAGAGAATGAATGTATGTTGTTGGGCATACCCGTTAAAACCAGACATAATGAAGTAGCACCCAATCAATTTGAGTTAGCGCCAATTTTTGAAGAAGCCAACTTGGCAGTAGATCATAATTCCTTATTAATGGATGTAATGAAAAAAGTTGCAGAGCGACATAGTTTTAAAGTTTTATTACACGAAAAACCATTTGCTGGTGTTAATGGATCTGGTAAACACAATAATTGGAGCTTAAGTACTGATACAGGTATAAACTTATTGTCGCCTGGCAAAACACCAATGAGTAATCTTCAGTTTTTAACCTTCTTTATTAATACAATTAAGGCTGTAAATGAGTACGAGGAGCTTTTAAGAGCAGCAATTGCCTCTGCAAGTAATGATCATAGGTTGGGAGCTAATGAGGCGCCACCCGCTATTATTTCGGTATTTATTGGTGCGCAACTTACCAAAGTTTTAGAAGAATTAGAGACCGTAACAAAAGGGAAATTATCACCTAAAGAAAAAACAGATTTAAAACTTAATGTCGTTGGTAAAATACCCGAAATTTTACTAGACAATACAGATAGAAATAGAACATCTCCCTTTGCCTTTACGGGTAATAAATTTGAGTTTAGAGCCGTCGGTTCTACTGCAAATTGTGCCAATCCAATGACCGTTTTAAATACTATAGTTGCAAAACAGCTTATAGATTTTAAGAAAGAAGTAGATGGTTTAATTGATGAAAAGTCAATGAAAAAAGATGATGCCATCTTTAATGTACTAAGAGAGTATATAAAAAATTCAAAATCAATTCTTTTTGAAGGTAATGGGTATAGTGATAACTGGGAGGCTGAAGCAAAAAAACGTGGGTTAAGTAATAATAAGACAACGCCAGAGGCGCTTAAAGTTAAAGTTTCAGAAACGGCTTTATTTCTTTTTGAAAGTTTAGGAGTAATGAATAGAGTAGAGTCTGAGGCGCGTTACGAAATAGAGATGGAAGAGTATATTCTTCATATACAGATAGAAAGTCGTGTTATTGGTGATATTGCTAGAAATCATATTATACCCACAGCAGTAAGATATCAAAATATTTTAATAGAAAACGTAACAGGGCTAAAAACAATTTACGGGGATTCATTTAAGGCGCTTGCAAAAGAGCAACTATCGCTTATTGAAGAAATATCTAGTCATATAGAAGGTTTAAATTCTATGGTCACTAATATGATAAATACACGTAAAGCGGTTAATAAAGAAGTTACAATAGAGAAAAAAGCCAGTGGTTATTGTGATACTGTTAAACCTTATTTTGAAAAAATCAGATATCATTGTGATAAGTTAGAACTAATGATTGATGATGAGTTGTGGCCATTAACCAAATATAGAGAGCTTTTATTTACCAGATAATAGTTGTTTTTTTGCTAAGTAATAAAGGGGTTCTTAAACCCGTTGAGAGGTTTTTTCTTCCTGAAACTTGCGTAAAGTTACGTAGTTTAAGATAGTTCATATTCGATTTATAGGTCGTTTGTCGATAACAATTGTCTAGTTATCGAAAAGTAGCTTTGCTCGAGTCAAAAAACTTAGGCTATGTGGTTCTTCAGTTCAATTAATTAGTATTTTTGAAGTGCTATTAATCAATAATGTTTAAAATGAAGAAGTTACTATTAAGTGTAGCTATACTTGTTGGTGCGACTTTAATTCTTTCTCAAGACAATTCAGAAGAATTAAATAGTGTGAACAAAGAGGATGTTACAAACATCCAATCTAAGCTACAGGCAGATTCTTAAAAATTAATTTTAATTAGGTTATTAAACCAAATGAAAGATAAAGTCTAAATTAGATTTTATCTTTTTTTTTAAAAATTATTATATAGCATAACCCTATAAACTAAGAATCAACCTTAACAAAATTAAAACAGTTTATATGATTCTGAAATTAAAGTGGCTTTTTATAGTCCCCGTATTTATCATTTTTGCTTATAATGTCACTTTTTCGCAAGAGAAGGATGTCTCTAGGCTATTAGAGGTACCTTCTGTTGATACTGATTCTGTAAGTGATCTAAAAAATAAATTTGAGCGTTTAGTTTTTTTCGATTTTCGTGGTACTAATGTTTTTGAAACTGCTATTGGTTCTTCTACCTTAATTGGTGATGTTGAAGACTCTAGTTATGGTTTTTACTTTAAAGTAGGTTATAAGCGTAGTGTAACAGATCATTTATTTTTTGGTTTGGCTTTTAATAAATACAGACTAGCTTATAATGATACTTCTCAAGATTTAGTCTCATTCGATTTTAATATTGAATATTTGGTATTCCCTTATAAAGATTTATCTCCATTTCTATACTCAGGTTTTGGCTATAATGCCTTATCTGATTTTGAGTTGAATGCCGTTAAAGTGCAAGCAGGTTTTGGATTTGAATATATTGTATCAGAAGGTATTGGTCTAAAGTTATTTGCAGAGTATAATTATAGCTTAGATGACGATGTAGATTTCTTAATAAATGACAAAGAAAATGATTCTTTTTTAAGGATTGGTGCAGGTGTAAATTTATACTTTGGTGGTAATAAGCAGAAAGAGAAGCGGTTAAGTAAAATTCCTACGCAAATTAAAACTAATTCTATTCTGCAAGATAATTAAACACAATTCTTACTTTTGTAAAACCAATTTTTAATAAGTTTCAATGAGTAATTCGGTAAGCAAAAGATACGCACAGCGTGGTGTTTCAGCATCAAAAGAAGATGTACATAATGCTATAAAAAATATTGATAAAGGCTTGTTTCCTAAGGCCTTTTGTAAAATAGTTCCAGATTATTTAACAAACGACAGTGATTATTGTCTTATAATGCATGCAGACGGAGCAGGTACAAAATCATCTCTAGCTTATATGTATTGGAAAGAAACTGGCGATTTATCTGTGTGGAAAGGTATTGCTCAAGATGCCTTAATAATGAATATTGACGATTTGCTTTGCGTTGGTGCAACCGACAATATTATGTTGTCTTCAACTATTGGTAGAAATAAAAACCTAATTCCGGGAGATGTTATATCAGCAATAATTAATGGTACCGAAGCTTTAATAGAAGATTTAAAAGAATTTGGTGTTACTATTCACTCTACAGGTGGTGAAACTGCAGATGTAGGTGATATTGTAAGAACTATCATTGTAGATTCTACAGTAACTGCGCGTATTAAGAGAAGCGATGTTATTGATAATGCAAATATTGAAGCCGGTGATGTTATTGTTGGTTTAGAGTCTTTTGGCCAAGCATCTTACGAAACTGAGTATAACGGTGGTATGGGAAGCAATGGTTTAACTTCTGCAAGGCACGATGTGTTTTCTAAATATTTAGCAGAAAAATATCCTGAAAGTTTTGATGCTGCGGTTCCTGAAGATTTAGTCTATTCTGGGCAAACAAAACTTACAGATACTGTAGAAAATTCACCTTTAGATGCTGGTAAATTAGTTTTATCCCCTACAAGAACGTATGCTCCAATTATAAAAGCTATTCTTAATAAGTACAAGAGTGATGCTATACATGGTATGGTGCATTGCAGTGGTGGTGCTCAAACAAAAATTCTTCATTTTATAGATCATCTTCATATTGTAAAAGATAATATGTTTGCTGTTCCTCCATTATTCAAACTAATACAAGAGCAATCAAAAACTGATTGGAAAGAAATGTATCAAGTTTTTAACTGTGGGCATCGTATGGAATTGTACGTTAAACCAGATGTAGCGCAAGATATTATTGCTATTTCAAAATCATTTAATGTAGATGCTAAAATTATAGGTAGAGTAGAGGCTTCAGAGAAAAAGCAATTAACAATTAAGAGCACTTACGGTACATTTTCTTATTAAAATAGTTTAACATGCAGAGTTGTCGGTTACACTTTTTTGCGGTATTATTAGCGTTTTCTAGTGCTGTAATAGCGCAACCAGATTCTTTATTTTTTGTAAAGAAAAAGACTAAAGACATTAAGTTAGGTTGGGTCACAAAAAAGGAAGTTGGTTTATATCTTAACCAAGTGTCTTTCACTAATTGGAATGCGGGCGGTACCAACTCAATCTCCGCTATATTAAGTGGCAAAGCTACAGCGCGATATAAACAAGAAAAATTATTTTGGAATTCGACCTTAAATTTAAGATATGGACTCAATAAACAAGATAATCTACCACTATTTAAAACCGAAGATGTTATAGAGGTTATTTCTAATTTTGGTATTGAAAAAAATCCAACTAGTAATTGGTTTTATTCAGCAAGGTTTAACTTAAACACACAATTTGCAAATGGCTTTAGTAACCCAGATGGAGGTGATCCTATTTCAAAATTTTTAGCACCAGGTTATGTTTTTATGGGTCTAGGTATGGAGTATGGTAGGCATATAGAAAGGCTTTCCTTTTATGCGTCTCCTTTTACACTAAAAACAACCTTTGTGTTAGATAGTGAATTAGCAAATAAAGGATTTTTTGGTGTAGATCCGGCAATTTACGATTTAGAAGGAAATATTATAAAAGCGGGTAGAAAGGTTAGGCAAGAGCTTGGTATATTGCTTACTAATCAATTTGAAGAGGACGTATTTGAAAACATAAAAGTAAATAGTTTGTTGCGACTTTACACGGATTATATTAACAGTTTTGGTAATGTAGATTTAGATTGGGAACTTAATGTAGACATGAAAGTTAACCGTTATGTGAAGGCCACATTAGGATCGCATTTAAGATACGATA
The DNA here is from genome assembly GCA_028383925.1 of Winogradskyella sp. GTDB lineage: Bacteria > Bacteroidota > Bacteroidia > Flavobacteriales > Flavobacteriaceae > Winogradskyella. Next base: position 41,783 of record JAOEWO010000015.1, on the reverse strand, counting down.
ATGATATAAAAGTAGAGTTGCAAACCAATGAAATTACTAACGAAGAAATAGTAATAAAGGGGGCTAAATTACAATGGAAACAAATTTTGGGTGTTGGTGTCGTTATAGATTTAGATAATATTATAAAAGCAAGTACTAATCCTTAATTAATTAGTTATTGGTAATGAGGTACTTATAATCTTCTAACTCACTAAGTTTGTGAATCTCTTTGGTAGTTCCATTTTTAAGTAAATAAATAGAGTCTGATGCGTCTATAATAGGTTTGTATAAATGATCTGTTATTATAATTGCTTTGTGTTCTTTTTCTTCTGCTATAAGTTGAAGTATTTTTTCAATATATAAAGGTGCTAAATGCGAAAAAGGCTCATCTAAAATTGTGATTTCACTTTTTGTTTTTAAAATTAAATAGGTTTCAATTAGTCGTCCTTCACCACCAGAAAGTTGTTTAAATTTTAAATCTTCATGTTTAGAAAAGCTTTCAAATTCTTCAATAAACAATTTCCAATTCACATTAAATAATCTAAACATGTGTTTTAGTTTTGAGCCACCGGGAATAAAGTTGTATTGTGGTAGGTATTTTACTAATCTTGTTTTGTAAAGTGGTTTTAAAAGCGGAGTATTATTGAGTCTTACCAATTTATACTTTGGCTTTAGGTTGCCAAAAGCAATATTGAGCAAACTACTTTTGCCACAGCCATTTCGTCCTAAAATAGCAGTTACTTTTCCGGTTTCTGCTTTCAGGTAAATACCATTTAAAATGCGTTTATTCTTAAAGTAAAGTTCTACATTGTCTAATTCAAAAATCATGTTTGTTACGTAAATTCCTTAAATATAGTAAGAAAGATAAGGGTTAAAATACAATCTACAACAAAGACTAAAAAAAATAATACGAAGGACGAAATTCCTAGATTATTATAAAAAGTTAGTTTTCGTTTCTTAGAAGATTCGTTAAAATAATACCATGCAAAAACCGTAAGAAATAATTTGGTAATTAGTGCTGGTGCTAACTGCGGATTTATAAATGCAATTATAACATTAGCAACAAAAGACCAAGCAATTAACTGTTTGTAAAATGCAAGTATAGCTAGGAGACGATACATATTACTTTAGTAACGTCTGTTTTGTGTCATTTATTTTTGAATGTTGATATGTACTTACAACTGAAGCTTCAGAATTCATAAATTATCGTATTTTTGAATTTCAATTTTTTGAATTACAATGTTAGAGAAAATACAGATTATAAAGCAACGTTTTGATGAGGTTAATGACCTTATTATTCAGCCAGATATTATATCAGACCAGCAACGCTATGCCAAGCTAATGAAGGAGTACAAGGATTTAAAAGTCATTGTAGATAAAGGCGTTATTTATAAAGAATTTTTAGAAAATGTTACAGAGTCCGAAGAAATTATTGCAGATGGCTCTGATGCAGAAATGGTAGAAATGGCTAAAATGCAGCTCGATGAAGCCAAAGAAGCCATTACAAAACTAGAAGAAGAAATTCGTTTTATGCTTATCCCAAAAGATCCGGATGATGCTAAAAATGTAGTTGTAGAGGTAAGAGCAGGTACAGGTGGAGATGAAGCAAGTATTTTTGCTGGAGATTTGTTTAGAATGTATTCTAAATATTGTAGCGATAAAGGTTGGCGAGTAGATGTGGTAAGCCAAAGTGACGGAACTTCTGGTGGTTTTAAAGAAGTTATTTTTGAAGTCTCTGGTGAAGATGTTTATGGTACTTTAAAATTTGAAGCTGGTGTGCACCGCGTGCAACGTGTACCACAAACAGAAACGCAAGGCCGTGTGCATACAAGTGCTGCAACGGTTATGGTATTGCCCGAAGCAGAAGAATTTGATTACCAGTTAGATATGACGGAAGTGCGTATAGAACGTACAACTTCTACAGGTCCTGGTGGTCAGTCGGTAAATACAACTTATTCTGCAATTAAATTACACCATGAGCCAACTGGTATGATTGTAAGTTGTCAAGATCAGAAATCATCACATAAAAATTTAGAGAAAGCTCTAAAGGTATTACGTTCTCGATTGTACGATTTAGAACTAGCAAAACAACAAGCTGCAGATTCCGAAAAGCGTAAAAGTATGGTGAGTTCTGGTGATAGAAGTGCAAAAATTAGAACATACAACTATCCACAAGGCCGTGTAACAGATCATAGAGTACCAGGATTAACACTTTATGATTTATCAAATATCATTAATGGTGATATTCAAAAAATAATAGATGAACTAATGTTAGCTGAAAACACTGAGTTGTTAAAGGCTAATGATGATGTAATTTAAACTTAAGCCTTAATTTGAGGCTTTTTTTATGCTATGAGAACAACCCAACTTATAAAAGAAATCAAAAAAAAGCAATCTTTCCTTTGCATAGGCTTAGATGTAGATTTAAATAAAGTACCGAAACACTTATTAAAAGAGGAAGATCCTATTTTTGCTTTTAATAAAGCAATTATAGATGCAACACATCATCTTTGTGTGGCTTACAAACCAAACACAGCATTTTATGAAGCTTATGGCATTAAAGGATGGCAAGCTTTAGAGAAAACTATTAATTATTTAAATGAAAATCATCCAGATATTTATACCATCGCAGATGCAAAGCGCGGTGATATAGGTAATACAAGTAGCATGTATGCAAAAGCATTTCTCGAAGATTTAGGTTTTGATAGTGTTACAGTGGCACCATATATGGGCAAAGATTCAGTAGAGCCGTTTTTGGCTTTTAAAGAAAAGCACACTATTCTTTTGGCGCTAACATCTAACCAAGGAGCTTTCGATTTTCAGACCAAAACACTAGACGGTGTAGAACTTTATAAACAAGTCTTAGAAACATCTAAAACTTGGGAGAATGCTGAGAACTTAATGTATGTAGTTGGTGCTACTAAAGCTGAGTTTTTTGCAGATATTCGTAAAATTATTCCCAATAGTTTTATGTTAGTACCAGGTGTTGGTGCGCAAGGCGGAAATCTTCAAGAGGTTTGTAAATATGGTATGAATACTTCTGTAGGCTTGTTAATTAACTCTTCAAGAGGTATTATTTATGCCTCACAAGATGAAAATTTTGCACAAGCTGCAGCTCAAAAAGCAGAAGATTTACAATTACAAATGAAAGAGATACTTATTAAAGCATCGTAATGTAAGCTATGTTTTAACATCTCAATTATGAAATTTAAAGACCAACTCAATAGAGAAATTCAACTTGTTAAAATACCACAACGTATCGTTTCATTAGTGCCATCGCAAACCGAATTATTGGTAGATTTAGGCTTAGAAACTTTACTAGTTGGTGTTACTAAGTTTTGTGTGCACCCAAAGCACCTTAGAATGTCTAAAGTAGTTGTTGGTGGTACAAAGCAAATTAATATTGAAAAAATAATAGCGCTTAAGCCAGATGTTATTCTTTGTAACAAAGAAGAAAATAGTAAAGATATTATAGATGCTCTAGAGGGAGTTGCGCCAATTCATATTAGCGATATATATACGCTCAACAATACGTACGAACTTATAACCATGTATGGTAATATTTTTGAAGTTGAAGAGAAGGCACTTCGACTTATCACAAATATTAAAAACGAGAATACGCAACTGCAAGATGTAATAAAAAATAAACCAAAACTAAAAGTGGCTTATTTTATTTGGAAAAAACCTTGGATGGTCGCTGCTTCTAAGACTTTTATAGACGCAATGCTTGGTGAGGCAGGCTTTATAAATGTGTTTAGTAACGAAGAGCGTTACCCAGAAACTGACTTAGAGCACAATAAATTAGAAGATGCAGATCTTATTTTTCTGTCTAGTGAGCCTTTTCCGTTTAAAGAAAAGCATATTTTAGATTTAAAAACACGTTTTCCTAAAAAGGATATTAAAATAGTTGATGGTGAGTTGTTTTCGTGGTATGGTAGTAGATTACTAAAATCTTTCGATTATTTTGCAACCCTGCATAAGTAAAATAAAAAAGCCGATACTTACTATCGACTTTTTAAACTAACTTTTTAATCTCTTTCACAAAATTGTATAACTTCTCTATTGCAGTGCAAAGATCTTAGTTTGCTGCAATTTAAACGTTAAGCTAACATTAGTATACTGTTAAATATACTTAAGTTTTAAATTAGTTGTAGCTCAGTATCAACAATTATAAATTTTAACTTGTTAATTTTGTTGAGTACTAAAGTGGCTTCAAATTCAGCGATATCGCTTAAAGCAGGTTCTGTTTGCCTTAAGTTATAGGCTTCTTCAATAAGTTGAATGTACTTCTTTTTTAGCTTTCTTTTTTTTTGGATTAATTTTTTTGAATGGGGCATGTTTTGTAGGTGTTAAAAGCTAGTGAAAAATTATGACTTCAAATAGAGAATATTGTGAGATTTTAACATATTTATTAACAATATCTAATCTTGTAAAGCAAATACCTTCTTAAGTAAATTGGTGTTTCTAGATGAAACTTTATTTCTAATCTCTTTTTCTTCAACAGCTATCATTGTGTAAACACCTTTTAAAGCTTGTTTGGTTACATAGTCTGTTAAGTCTGGGTTTACATTATTAGTTAGTGGTATGCTGTTGTATTTTGTTATAAGATTAGTCCAAATTTTATCTGCACCAACTTTACTAAAAGAGTTGGTAATAACTGGCTTAAATTTATTGTAAAGATCAGTTTGAGTTTTTAATGTTAAATAATTTGTAGCGGCACTATCGTCACCCAAAAGAATTTTTTTAGCATCATCAAAACTCATCCCTTTTATTGCATTTATAAAAATTGGTGTCGCTTCTTTTACAGCTTCTTCAGCAGCTCTGTTTAATACTTTTAGACCATCATCTGCTAAACTGCCTAAGCCTATTTTTCTTAAAGTATTATCTACTTTTTGTAACTCTTCTGGTAATACTATTTTAACCAATTCATTCTTAAAAAAGCCATCTTTTTGTGTGAGTTTAGAAACTTGTTTGTCTATTCCTAAATCTAAAGCCTGTTTTAGTCCTGAGGCAATATCGGTATTGCTTAACACAGCTTCGGCTTGTGGTAATGAGTTAACAACTTGCTGTAGCTCTGCACATGAGATTAGGTTAAAAATAATAAGTAACGTAAAAATTTTCTTAGTCATGATGTAAGGTTTTATATTTAGCTAAGATAAATTTTTATAAATGAAAGGCTATTAAATCTTATTTCTATTATGCTTTTTATGGTGTATTAATTGTGATACTTAACTGCTAACACAAAGTAACAAACCTGTTGGTGTAAAAACGCATAAGAAATACATTACCATCCTCGGTATAACTCAAGATGCTTGTTGTTCTCAAATTGATTGTGATAAAGCGTGTTGTGTAATACTACTATAATAACTTTTTAAGAGATTGTGACACCATTTTCAATTATCTGTATTTAACAGCACTTTCATACTCATTATCTTCTTTGTATTCTAAAACCTTCTTACGTAGTTGTTCACACCTTGCATCAATTCTACTTATTACATCTTCTAATCTTTTTCTTAAAGTTTCTTTCATTTTAATTAAATTTGTGCTAAACCCACGTACTACAAATAACACTATATATAATCGCTACTAAGTGCTTAATCCGTTGGTATTTGCTTGTTTATATTACAAGTTTTTAATCATTAACTCGTGCTTATCTAAACGCTATTTTTATATATTTTAACGTTATAATTTGTATTGTAGAGTTAAAGAATTCAAGGTATTAGTTTCTTCTTTAGGTTTGGTATTGTGTAATAACTGTTTTTAGAAGCTGGTGTATCAACAACTCTTCTTTTAATAATTTTGTACTCAGCAGGTACTACAATTTCCTTCATTGTTGTAGGGGTCTTAATGACTTCTTAAAATTACAGTGTAATAACAAAAAGTACCTCGTTATAATCAGACGTATTCTTTGTTATATAATTAATGATTATTGCTTTACTTTTTTGAATATTCCTTAAATTTGTGGCTCTAAATTCAACATTTATTAAGAATGATACAAGTACCACCATACAAGCCAAAATATAAAGTAAGAATTGTAACTGCTGCCTCTTTATTTGATGGGCACGATGCTGCCATCAATATAATGCGTCGTATTATACAATCTACAGGAGTCGAAGTTATTCATTTAGGTCATGATAGAAGTGTAGAAGAAGTCGTAAATACGGCAATTCAAGAAGATGCAAACGCTATTGCAATGACCTCTTACCAAGGAGGACATAATGAGTACTTTAAGTACATGTACGATTTGCTTAAAGAAAAAGGTGCAGAACATATTAAAATCTTCGGTGGTGGAGGTGGCGTTATTCTTCCTGAAGAAATTAAAGAATTGATGGATTATGGCATTACCAGAATCTATTCTCCAGATGACGGAAGAGAGTTAGGGCTTCAAGGCATGATTAACGATTTGGTACAACAGTCAGATTATGCTATTGGTGATAAACTTAATGGTGAAGCAAATGTGTTACATGAAAAAAACCCGAAAGCCATTGCAAGAGTTATTTCTGCTGCCGAAAATTTTCCTGACGTAGCAAAAGACGCTTTAGATATCATTCATGATAAAAATAAAAATTCTTCAACACCAGTTCTAGGTATTACAGGAACAGGTGGTGCAGGGAAATCCTCTTTAGTAGATGAGTTGGTAAGACGTTTTCTTATTGATTTTCCTGAGAAGACAATTGGTTTAATTTCGGTAGATCCTTCTAAACGAAAAACAGGTGGTGCATTATTAGGTGACCGTATTCGTATGAATGCGATTAACTCACCACGTGTTTATATGCGTAGTTTGGCAACACGTCAATCTAACTTAGCATTGTCTAAATATGTCAATGAAGCCATTCAAGTTTTAAAGGCTGCAGAATACGATTTAATTATACTTGAAACGTCTGGTATTGGGCAATCTGATACCGAAATTATGGAGCATAGTGATGTGGCTTTATATGTTATGACACCAGAATTTGGTGCTGCAACACAGCTCGAAAAAATTGATATGCTAGATTTTGCAGATTTAGTAGCCATCAACAAATTTGATAAACGTGGTTCTCTTGATGCTTTACGCGATGTGAAGAAACAATACATGCGTAACAATAATCTTTGGGATGTTCATCAAGACGATTTACCAGTTTACGGAACCATAGCCTCTCAGTTTAACGATCCAGGAATGAATACGCTTTACAAAGCAATCATGGATAAATTGGTTGAAAAAGCTGATGCCGATTTAAAATCTACATTTCACATTTCGGATGAAATGAGTGAAAAGATTTTTGTGATTCCACCGTCGAGAACACGTTACTTATCTGAAATTGCAGAAAGCAACAGATCTTATGATAAAACAGCGAATGACCAAGTTGAAGTTGCTCAGAAATTATACGGTATTTATAAAACAATCTGTTCTGTCGGTAATGTCACCTTGAGCGCAGTCGAAAGGTCTTTTATTGGAAAATTAGGCTTAAATGAAGATGAGATACTAAATCAAGTTCAGGATGATACAACACGAGATTTTATAAAATTATTAATCGCCGAATTTGACCGTGTAAAACTAAATCTAGATCCATACAACTGGGAAGTTATTACAGGATGGGACGAAAAACTAAACAAATACAAAAACCCAATCTATTCTTTTAAAGTAAGAGATAAAGAAATAAAAATTGAAACACATACAGAGTCATTGTCACATACACAAATCCCAAAAGTCGCTTTACCAAAGTACCAAGCTTGGGGAGATATTTTAAGATGGTGTTTGCAAGAAAATGTGCCTGGTGAATTTCCATATACGTCAGGCTTATATCCTTTTAAAAGAACAGGCGAAGATCCAGCACGTATGTTCGCAGGTGAAGGTGGTCCAGAACGTACCAACAAACGTTTTCATTATGTAAGTATGGGCTTACCAGCAAAACGTTTGTCGACGGCTTTTGATAGTGTAACACTTTACGGAAATGATCCGGATTTACGCCCAGATATTTATGGTAAAATCGGAAATGCAGGTGTGTCCATCTGTTGTTTAGACGATGCTAAGAAATTATATTCTGGGTTCGATTTAGCAAATGTAATGACGTCGGTGAGTATGACTATTAACGGACCAGCACCTATGTTGCTTGGTTTCTTTATGAATGCAGCCATCGATCAGCAATGTGAAATCTACATTAAAGAAAACGGCTTAGAAAAAGAAGTAGAGGCAAAAATCGCCAAGCTTTACAAAGGCAAAGAACGTCCAAGGTACAATGGTGAATTACCAGAAGGAAACAATGGTTTAGGCTTAATGCTTTTGGGGCTTACAGGAGACCAAGTGTTACCAGCAGATGTGTATTTAGATATTAAGACAAAAACAATTGCCCAGGTTAGAGGAACTGTACAAGCCGATATTTTAAAAGAAGATCAGGCTCAAAATACGTGTATTTTCTCTACTGAATTTGCCATTCGTTTAATGGGAGATGTGCAAGAGTATTTTATAGAAAATAACGTTCGTAACTTTTATTCGGTATCTATTTCGGGTTATCATATTGCAGAAGCAGGTGCAAACCCAATTACGCAATTAGCATTGACCTTATCTAACGGATTTACTTATGTAGAATATTACTTAAGTAGAGGCATGGATATTAATAAGTTTGGACCAAATTTATCATTCTTCTTTTCAAACGGAATCGACCCAGAATATGCGGTTATTGGTCGTGTGGCTCGTAAGATTTGGGCTAAAGCCATGAAGAATAAATACGGAGCCAATTCTAGAGCTCAGATGTTGAAGTATCATATTCAGACTTCGGGTCGTAGTTTGCACGCTCAAGAAATTGACTTTAATGACATCCGTACAACGCTTCAAGCTTTGTATGCTATTTATGATAATTGTAATTCGTTACATACCAATGCGTATGATGAAGCTATTACTACACCAACAGAGGAGTCTGTAAGACGTGCCATGGCCATTCAATTAATCATCAATAAAGAATTAGGTTTAGCTAAGAATGAAAATCCAATTCAAGGCTCATTCATTATTGAAGAATTAACCGATTTAGTTGAAGAAGCCGTTTTATTAGAATTTGATCGCATTACAGAACGTGGAGGCGTTTTAGGCGCTATGGAAACCATGTACCAACGTTCTAAAATACAAGAAGAGAGTTTGTATTATGAAACCTTAAAGCATAATGGTGAATTCCCAATTATTGGTGTCAATACCTTTTTAAGTAGTAAAGGGTCGCCAACGGTTGTACCGAAGGAAGTGATTAGAGCGACGGAAGAAGAAAAACAATATCAAATTGAAATATTAAAGCATCTTCATGAAGCACATAATACTGATGAATTATTAAGAGACTTGCAAGAAAGAGCCATTAGCAATCAGAATATTTTTGAAGCGTTAATGGAAGTTTGTAAGGTGTGTTCTTTAGGCCAAATCACCTCTGCGTTGTTTGAGGTTGGAGGGCAGTATCGTCGTAATATGTAATCCCGTAGGACAAGTCGCGACTTGTCCGTATCGATGTTTTGTGAAAGAATTTGCAATGATTCCGCAATCCGTAGGGACAAGTCGCGACTTGTCCGTACAGCCAGATTTCAAGAATAAAAATTCAGCCCAAAAAATAATGCAATTAAATGAATATGGAAAAATCGTTGATTTGCAGTTAGATTGGTTGCAAGATAGGTATGCATATTTGGTGACGCATGCAAAAGTTGTTATGCCAAATCATGTGCATGCGATATTAGAAATAGATCGCAGTTTAGTTTCAGATAAGGAATTAAAAATAAAATCATTATCAGAATTAGTTGGCGCCTTAAAAACCACATCATCAAAATTGATTCGTAAAACAGGTTTTTTAGAATTTAGATGGAAGCGTTCATTTCACGTTCATATAATTAGAAATGATAAGGCTTATCAAAATATTTCAGATTACATTCAAAATAATCCTTCAAAATGGGATAATGATACACTCAATAAAACATGATAGAAAAAGAATTTAAAGTAAAAACAAATTGGTCTTTTGTAAATAAAAAACAGAACTCTGGTGTTTTTTCAAATTCTAAAACACATCAGGTTTATATTAAAGATAAAGCAGTGTTAACCGTTTCAGCAGCAAAAGAATTTAAAGGAGATAAAACAAAACACAATCCTGAAGATTTATTTTTAGCAGCACTTTCATCTTGTCATATGATGTCTTATATGTATTTGTGCAACAAAAATAACATTACTTTAATAGACTATTTAGATGAAACATCGGGCACATTACAACTAAACACAGATGGAAGTGGTGCATTTATTTCTGTAGTATTATCGCCTATAGTTACCATTTTAGAAAAAAATAAAATAGATTTGGCACTTAGTCTTCATACAGAAGCAAACCGTCTTTGTTTTATAGCAAACTCTAGTAGCGTGCCAATAACGCATAAGCCTCAAATAAAAATAGCAGAATAACATTATGTCTTTCAAAAAATTACACCCATTATTAAAAGAATCATTAGAAAATGCTGGTTTTGAAACCTCAAATGCGCTTCAGAAAAAAGTGTTGCCAACATTAAAAGGTGGCTCAGATGCTTATATAATTGCACCAAAGAGTACGGGGAAAACAACAGCACTTATAATTGCGACAATTCATAAATTAAAGGCAGAGGCTTTTGAAGACTCACCTCGAGCGATTATTGTTGTAGAGAATAAAAATCATGCCTTAGCTTTAAAGGATGAATTTGAACGTTTCACAAAAAATACAGATTTAAGAGTCTATGCCGCTTATGACGAGTATGATAGTGAAAAACAAAAAAAGGAAATTTATTTTGGTCAGGATATCGTTATTGCTAGTCCTGCGAGATTAAGTAAATTATATTTTTTAAATGGTATTCACTTAGGTGAAGTTCAATTGTTTGCTATTGAAGATGCAGATTATATGGGCAGAAATAATTCTTACAATCACATTTTAAGACTATCAGAAAGTCTTACAAAATGCCAGTTTGTAATTATTGCTGATGAAATGAATAAAAAAATAGAGAATTATAAGAATTCATTTATGCATAATGCGCATATGTTTCAACAAAAATAAAAAGTAGTTTTTGTATTATAAAGTCAACATCCAATTATGTTGTAATTTTCTAAATTTACGCAGCTCGTAGCGAAGCATAGGGAGGTAATCTTTGCCATTACTGTTAGAGCGTTCTAACCGTTTACAATTAGTATACAGTCTATAAGTTAGCTTGTCTAAACTTTCTAAATGTTTGTGTTTTTTGTCTGAATACTTTTCGCGCTCAGCATTAATAATTTCTGGTGCTAAATTGCTAGATTGCTGCACAATATCTCCCGAAAAATAAATATTATTATCTTCTTTTCCGTTGGCATCTAAATATGACAAGTCTTGATTAAGATATGTCGATATACTTCGAGATAATATAATAATCTCCATGGCCTTTTTGTAAATAGGCATATCAGATAAATGCGATGGCAGATTATAGTTCATTTTATTAGCAATTATCACGAAATTAAGAACTAGTTGTAATATTTCACTTTAATTATTAAGGCAAAATTGTATATTTGCTTTAATATTACTGTTAATTTCGCTTAAAAAACATCAAATGAGTATCGATAACCTAAATTGGAAGATTTTAAAGTGTTTACAGCTTAATGCACGCATGTCTAATGCAGAAATAGGACGTCGGGTTGGTGTAAGTTCTCCGGCAGTTGGCGAGCGTATAAAAAAAATGGAAGATGCAGAAATTATACAAGGCTATACTACGTTTGTTTCACCCTTTGAAGCTGGCTATCAGTTAAAAGCGTTAATAACATTGCGTGCTTTTATGGGCATGCTTAAACCGTTTTTAGAAAAAGTAAAAACTTATGATGAGGTCGTTAATTGTTACCGTATTACAGGCAATGAAAATATTGTTATGGAAGTGGTTTTAAAAAATCAAAAACATTTAGAGACTTTTATAGACCAGTTAATTAGTTATGGTGAAACTAAAACTCAAATAGTGTTGTCTCATGTTGTAAAGCATAGCGAAATAAAAGCGCTTAAGTAGTCTGCCACAAACTATCTTATCCTAGAAATTTACATATTATAGTCATAAATCACTAGGATTAATAGATCTTATAATTTCTTTTTTATACGATTTTGAAGCCAAAGCGATAATAGTACACCCAGTGTGCCATAAGACCCTGTAACCAACCAATTGATGTGATACCCGAAATTATCAATAATACTTAAGCTTATTTTTGAACTAAAAATATGAGCAAGTGAAAATGAAACAGAATACAGTGCCATATAACTGCCTTCAAAGCCTTGTTTAGCTCTGTTAATTGCAAATTTATTTGTGTACGGAAATCCTAGCATCTCGCTAAATGTGATTATCACGATACTAACCACTATAATACCAATCCAATAATTATCATATAACACATAATAACTAAGTGCTAATAATGCAAGTGCCATTGTAATGTGCTTTATTACAGGTATTATTTTCTTTTCTAAATAATGCACCATAGGCATTTCAAAAATTACTATAATGGCCACATTTACAAACATTAAGAGGCCTATTTTAAATTCGTTTAATCCAAATACTTCTTCGTAGTATAATGGCAACGTAAATATTAACTGAAAAAACGCCATGCCAAATAAGAAACAAATAGATAAAAATATATAATATGTTTTGTCTTTATAAACCGTGTTTTTAACAACTGTAGGCGCTTCGATTTCTGTTTTATAAATTAGTTTTTTAGGTGCTTTTACCAAATAACGAAATAAAAGAATAGCTGCTATACATGTTAAACCATCAATCCAAAATAAAATATTATAACCGTTAACTACAATAATTAAACCTGCAACAGTTGGTCCTATACCCATTCCGGCATTTATGGCGAGTCTAATTAAAGCTAAAGATCGTGTTCTATTTTCTGGTTTACTATAGGCTTTTAAGGATACAAAAAGCGCTGGTCTAAACGTATCTGCAATACTCATTAAAAGTAATATGCCAAAACACAAGCCCCAAAACGTCGTTATATATTGTAAGGCTACAAAACTTAACCCGGTAAAGAAAAGACTAAAACTTATCACTTTGTAAAAGCCTATTTTATCTGTTAGTTTACCGCCAAGCCACGAGCCTATAACTGAGCCAATTCCGAAGAATGCCAAAATCCAACCTACATCATTATTACTAAAATCTACATCTTTTTTTAGATACAATGATAAAAAAGGAATAACCATAGTACCAGCCCTGTTAATTAGACTTATTAAAGCCAGACACCAAATTTCTTTAGATAACCCTTTAAAAGATTCTATATAATTAAGGTATAATTTTTTCATTTTGGTTGTTGTTATAAACGTAAAAAGTCCGACGTTAACGTCAGACTTTTTAAATAGTGCTTACTAGTATATGAGAATAGTTACAATAGATAATAGGTCTGAATGTGTTTCTTAGAAATCACACAGGTTGTTTTTTTATATCTAAAGACTTGTAACATTAATTATATCTTATTGTTTGGATAAAACTACAATAAAATATGATAAGTTGTATTTTTGTTTTCAAATTTAATGTTATGAAAAATCTATTCTTACTTTTTGTAGTTGCTTTTGTAGTTGCTTTTGTATGCAGTTGTGGCCAAGGTAAGCAGATGCTTAATGAAGAGACTCAATGGCAAAAAAAGCAAAATTCAGATTTTAAAGATGCTTCAAAATCACCATTAAAACGAAAGGACTTAAAAGCTTTTAAAGGTTTAGATTTCTTTTCTTTTGATGCGTCTTTTGTTGTAAAAGCGACATTAAAAAGAACACCAAATAGTGAGTGGTTTAAAATGAAAACCACAACAGATGAATTATCTAAAGAGCGTATTTATGGTATTTTATATTTTGAATTAAAAGGAAAGCAATTTCAGTTAAATGTATACCAAGGTGAAGAATTAATGGTGACAGAAGGTTTTGAAGACTACTTGTTTTTACCTTTTATAGACAACACAAATGGCACTTTAACTTATGGAGGTGGCCGTTATATAGATTTAAGAATACCTAAAGAAGATATTATAGAGGTAGATTTTAATAAAGCTTACAATCCGTATTGCGCATATAACGAGCGGTATTCTTGCCCAATTGTACCAAGAGTTAATTATTTAGATATTGAAGTTAAAGCCGGAATAAAAAATTATGAGAAATAGTTTTAGTATTCAATCCCTAAGTTAAATTTTTCATTCACAGTTTACAGAAAAGAGTAATCCGTTTTAGCTTTGGTCGCTTTTTTAAGTTTCAAGCATAAGAAACACTAACTTCTAACCAAATAAAGTCCCAAAAACACGGCTAAAAAGCCAACTACAAAACTTGCAATAGTATAAAGTGCAAAGCTTGTGAAATCGCCCGTTTTTAAGAAAACATGGTTTTCATAAGCAAAGGTAGAAAACGTGGTAAATCCTCCACAAAAGCCAGTTGCTAATAATAATGTTTGACCTTGAGAAAGTGTTTCATTCTTAGCAGCCAAACCTAATATAATACCAATAAGTAAGCTGCCTAAAATATTAGACGCAAATGTGCCATAGGGTATACCGTTTTCAGTATTATTTAACCATTTTCCGATAACAAAGCGCAGAACACTACCAAAGCCTCCACCAATAAATACGAGTAGTAATTGTTTCATTTATTTTATTGCCACAAAAATTTCAGTGATCCAATCTGCAGGATTAGGATTATCTGTTGGGTTATTAATGTATGTTTCTAACATTTGTCCTCCTTCAATCATTTCAAGATTATTTTCTGTAATGTATGTCATGGTGGTCTCCCAAGCTTCTTTAAGGTTAGCGTAATCACCTTTTAAAACCGTTTTCACTGCTTTAAAAGATTCTAATTTACCAGTTAAAATATCGGGCTCGTCTAAAACAATTTTTGAATTTGTAGGTATACAGCTAGAAAAAATCACAGCATCATTTTCTTCATCCCATTTATGATACAAAATAAAAGGTGCGCCAGCCCTAACAATATTATGCGTAAGTGCATAAGCACCAAGTTTTGGCAACATGGCTTTCATGTTTTCTTTATAGGTGTCAAATTTACCAGATGTTGAGTTGTATAAATAATAGCCACCACTATGCGCAGTAATGCCTTTTACATTTATAGTGTAAACTTTCATTTCTGCTTGTAAGACGCTATCTAGTTTTGTTAGTCCGCTTTTAAAATGTGGTCCAATCTGTTTTTCCATACCACCCATTAAAGCCGATAACATTTTAAATTTAAAAGGTAAATTTTTTCCAGTAATAGTCCAAGTAACTTCGGTAGATCCATCCTCATTAGTTTTAAAATTCCAGTTAACCTCAGATTCTGGTAGATCTCCAAATTGCATTTTTTGGGTTATAGATGTATTTAGGTTAGTTTTAACTGTTGTCATCGACCCATTACCTTTATTATTTTGCCAAGCATAAGATCCATTAATTCCTTTTGTTTTTTTTGCTAAAATAATCACGGTTTCGGGTTGGTCTTCTATTAGGTAAGACCAAGATTCCCAATTTTTAAAATCTATAACATTATTGTAAACTACAGCTTGCGGTGCATCTATGTTTTTGGTGCGAGTTACCTCAAAAGAATTAGGTTGTACAGCTATATATATCGAAAATCCTATTATTGCTATAAGGAGCAATAATAAGATGTATTTTAAAAATTTCATTACTATTTAATTTAATTCTTACTCAAAGATAGCAATTTTATGGTATGTGATATATATATTACATTTGTATATAACTAATTAAAATCAACACGATGAAATTAAAATCAATAGTAAAAATTTTTCTTGTAGCCCTTCTTGTTGTGGCTTGTAAAGAAGATGTAAAAGATAATGTGGTAACCGAATTTAGTTTTAATGTAGAGCAATTTGCAGATATTAAAATTCTACGTTACCAAATTCCAGGATGGGACGATTTAACCTTAAAAGAGCAAAAATTAGTTTATTATTTAGTTGAAGCAGGTTTAGCTGGTCGCGATATTATGTGGGATCAAAATTACAGACACAACCTTAAGATAAGAACAGCGTTAGAAAATGTATATTCAAATTATAGTGGTGATAAAACTACAGATAATTGGATGGCTTTTGAAACCTATTTAAAACGCATATGGTTTAGTAATGGTATTCATCACCATTATTCTAACGATAAGTTAAAACCAGAGTTTACTAAAGATTATTTAAATGAGTTAATGATAGCTACCAATACCAAATTAGATGGTGTTGCTTTCAATGTTATGTTTAATGAAGAAGACGCTAAAAAAGTAAATCAGGCAAAAGGAGTTGATAATGTGGCTTTATCTGCAGTTAACTTTTACGGTCCAAACGTAACGAGTGATGATGTTATTAATTTTTACAAAACAAAAAAATCACCAGATCCAGAACGTCCATTATCTTATGGTTTAAACTCTCAATTAGTAAAAGAAGATGGAGTTTTAAAAGAGCGTGTGTATAAATCTGGTGGCCTTTACGGTGCAGCAATAGATGAGATTGTAAAATGGTTAGAAAAAGCCCAAGGTGTAGCAGAAAACAAAGAGCAGGGTGATGCTATTGCCTTATTAATTCAGTATTACAAAACGGGTGATCTGCAAACGTGGGATGATTATAATGTGGCTTGGACAGCTGCAACTGCTGGTAATGTAGATTATATAAATAGTTTTATAGAAGTTTATAACGATCCATTAGGTTACAGAGGGTCTTATGAAACTATTGTACAAATCAATGATTTTGATATGTCGCAAAAAATGGCTGTATTATCTGAAAATGCACAGTGGTTTGAAGATAATTCTCCATTAATGGAAGTTCATAAAAAAGACAGTGTTGTGGGTGTAAGTTATAAAGTGGTAACTGTTGCAGGTGAAGCTGGTGATGCCTCGCCAAGTACGCCAATTGGTGTTAACTTACCTAATGCAAATTGGATTAGAAAAGAAATAGGAAGTAAGTCTGTGTCTTTAGGTAACATTACTTACGCTTATAGTAATGCAGGTAGTTCGGGCAGATTAAAAGAGTTTGTACACGATGAGGAAGAGCTAAAGTTAGAAGAAGAGTTTGGTGGCTTAGCAGATAAATTGCACACAGCGTTACATGAAGTGGTTGGGCATGCCTCTGGACAGTTAAACCCTGGAGTAGGTGAGACCAAAGAAACGTTAAAAAATTATGCATCTACATTAGAAGAAGGTCGTGCAGATTTAGTAGGTCTATATTACTTATACGATTCTAAATTACAAGAATTAGGATTGGTTGGCGACTGGAAGAAAATAGGAATGGCTGCTTACGATGGTTACATTAGAAATGGATTAATGACACAATTAATTCGTTTAAATTTAGGTGATGATGTTGAAGAAGCACACATGCGAAACAGGCAGTGGGTATCTGCTTGGGCTTACGAAAAAGGTTTAGAAGATAATGTTATTGAAAAAGTAACTAGAGACGGAAAAACTTACTTTAATATTAATGATTATGATAAGTTACACGCTTTATTTGGTCAATTATTACGCGAAACACAACGTATAAAGTCAGAAGGTGATTATGCTGCTGTTGAAGCCTTAGTAGAAGGTTATGGTGTAAAAGTAGACCACGCTATTCATGCAGAGGTATTAGAGCGTAACAAACAATTTACCGCTGCTCCTTATAGTGGTTTTGTAAATCCGGTTTTAGTACCACAAACTAATGATGCTGGTGAAATTACTGCTATTAAAGTAACACAACCAAAAGGGTATTCTGAGCAAATGTTATATTACAGTAAAATGTATAATCATTTACCAAATGTAAATTAAGAGTACTATTACTTTAAAATTTTAAAAAGGCAGTTCTATTAATTTAGGGCTGCTTTTTGTTTGTGCTAAATTTTAGTAAAAGCCCATTTATAATTATTAAAACCGCAACTATAAAGAAAATTATCATGGCGTATTTTAATATATAACACTCCAGCTTAACAAATTCCTAAAGCATAACTGTTAAATAAATAAGTAATAATAATTGTAGCGTTTACATAAAAATAAACTTAACAGCAGCAATCATACCTATAAAACCAATAAAGGCTAGTAGTACCCAAAGCGTACCTTTGTAGTGTTTTTTGTGAAGCGGAAGATCTTTTCGGTACTGAAAACCGATGATAACAGCAAAAACTATAAAAAATAAAATTCCAAAAATTAATTGACCGTTACTAAACATCTCCTTATTTTTATGCAAAAATAACAATTAGTGCACTAATAAACTAAATAGATATGCAAGATAAAATCAATGCAGTAAAAGCATTTCACACAGCTTTTAAAATAGGACACAGAGAATCACCAAAGGCAGACTTAGGTCTAGATAAAAATATGTTGCGTTATAAGTTAATGCGCGAAGAGAATGAAGAATACTTAGAAGCAGCAAACGCTAACGATTTGGTTGAAGTTGCAGATGCTTTAGGTGATATGCTATATATACTTTGTGGTACTATTATAGAGCATGGTATGCAACATAAAATAGAAGAGGTTTTTAAAGAAATTCAGCGAAGTAATATGAGTAAATTGGGTGACGACGGAGAACCAATTTATAGAGAAGATGGTAAGGTATTAAAAGGGCCTAATTATTTTAAACCTAATATAAAAGAGATATTAGAATCATAACAAAAAAGCAGCCTATTTGGCTGCTTTTATATATTTTAAATCTCTAATTATTTTACCTCGTGTCTCCAGCCATGCAAATCTTCAGCTAAATTATGCTGTATATGCATTAACTTTTCTTTAAAAAGTGTGGCATAAGAATTTTCTAAAGATGGAATTTCAAAAACGTCACCACCATGTTCAAACGCAGAAACCGGACTTATAACTGCCGCAGTACCTGTGCCAAAAATTTCTTTTAAGCTTCCGTCATTTACAGCATCTTTAATTTCTTGTACACTTACGCGACGTACCTCATAGTTTATACCCATATCATCTGCAAGTTGTATAACGCTCTTACGGGTTATACCGTCTAAAATTCTATCGTTGTTAGGAGCAGTAATTAAGGTATCATTAATTCTGAAGAAAATATTCATTGTACCAGCTTCTTCTAAGTACTGATGCGTAGAAGCATCGGTCCAAATAATTTGCTGAAACCCTTTTTTCTGTGCTAAACTTGTTGGGTAAAATTGTGCTGCATAATTACCAGCGGCTTTGGCAAAACCAACGCCACCATCAGCAGAACGGCTATATTTTTCTGCAAATAAGACACGTACAGGCTCGTTGTAATACGCTTTAGCAGGCGAACAGATAATCATAAAACGGTACGTATCTGCAGGCGATGCAGAAATTGCTGGTTCTGTTGCAATAACAAAAGGACGTATATATAACGAATTACCTAAGCCTGGTTTTATCCATTCACTGTCTAGTTTTAATAATTCTTCTAAGCCTTTTAAAAAATAATCCTTAGGAAATTCAGGAATTGCCAATCGCGCAGAAGAAACATTTATTCTTGCTGCATTTTGCTCTGGCCTAAAAAGAAATATTTTGCCATCCTCATCTTTGTAGGCTTTCATGCCTTCAAAAACAGCCTGTCCATAATGAAATACCCTGGCCGAAGGATCTATAGTCATAGCCTGGTATGGCGTTATTTTTGGTGTCTGCCATTTACCATCTTCGTAATCACAAAAAAACATGTGATCGCTAAACACACGACCAAAGGTAAGATTGCTAAAATCAACGTCGTTAATCTTAGAAGTTTGCGCTTTTACTATATCGATTTCGTTAGAGTTCATTTCAGTCATTAAATGGTTTCATTATGTTTTGCAAAAATACACAATGATAACCGTTAAAAAAAGGTAATATTATCTTAAAATATGTAAATTTGTAAGACGAAAAAATTAATTTAAAGTAAATAAAAATGAAGAACTTAGTTTTATTATTAGCCATTAGTTTAGCTTTTTTTTCTTGTAAAAATGAAACTTCAACAACAGAAAATAACGAAGTTGTGGTAGAAGGTAAACTAAATACAGATATCGCTTATGCCTCATTTGGCATGGATATTACAGATGCAGATGCTTTAGCACCAAACCGTATGATGGTGCACTACAAAACAATGAAAGTTGGTGATACTATTAACTCAAAAATGTCTGGAAAAATTAAAGAGGTATGTTCTAAAAAAGGCTGTTGGATGACTTTAGACATGGATGGAGAAAACCAAGTTATGGTAAAGTTTAAAGATTATGGTTTTTTTATGCCATTAAATGCAGAAGGTGAAGTTGTTATAAACGGAAAAGCTTTTGTTACAGAGACGTCTGTTGATGAACTAAGACATTATGCAGAAGATGCTGGTAAATCTAAAGAAGAAGTTGAAGCAATTACAGAACCAAAATTTGAGTACCGTTTTGAAGCAGATGGTGTATTACTTAAAGAATAAACATTTTGCGATCTGCATAATAGGTTTGTTGTTTTTTTTAAACTGTGAAAATAAAAAAACGCAAGTAGACCATTCTGTCGTTAAAAAAGTAGAATATCAAATGTATGAGCCTTCAGAAATGGCCGGATTTATGAAGGCAATGTATGCTTATAATTTGCAACTAAAGCAACAAATTATTGCTGGCGAAACACCTATTAAAATGCCGTTAGATTTAATGACATTACACTCAGCAGAAATGACAAAAGGAAAAGGCAGAACGGAAGCTTGGAATAGTTTTGTTAATGTTTTTATAGAATCTCAACAGACTATAACAGATACACTTTCTAATGTGCAATTAAAAACGCGCTTCAATAACGCCATTACTAATTGCCTAAGTTGTCACAAAACAGAATGTACTGGTCCTATTCCTAAGATTAAAAAATTATTAATTCAATAATATTGAGTTATTTTGCCAGTCGTAAATCATGTTTATTTAACGTAAACTAAGTTTTAAAACGTGGTGAGATTTAATCAGAATAAATTTTTACCACATGAAACGTAACATTATAACCACATCAGATGGTTCTAAAACTATACAAATAGAAGAATGGAATGAGCAATATCATTCCATACATGGTGCTATACAAGAAGCAAACCATGTATTTTTAAAACACGGTTTGCTTTTTTATTCAGAAGAAATTTTACAGCTTCAAAATACAAACACCAGCTTGGCAGCGCAAAGTAAAAGTGCTAATACTACCATAAATATTTTAGAAATAGGTTTTGGTACTGGCCTTAATGCATTTCTTACTTTAATAGCATCAAAAAAACTAAAACAAGCCATAAATTATGTGGGTGTAGAGGCTTACCCAGTAAAGCAAGAAGAAATTGAGCAACTTAATTACGTGCAGTTAATTTCAGAACAAGATGCATCTGTTTTTGAAAACATGCATCGTATCACTTGGGAAAAACAACATAAAATAGCACCACATTTTCAACTAGAAAAGCAAGAAAAATTCTTTAAAGATATTAGTGCAGATCACCTGTTTAATATCATTTATTTTGATGCTTTTGGTGCACGTGTACAACCCGAACTTTGGACAGAAGCAATTTTTACTACCATGTATAAAGCTTTAAAAGATAACGGAGTTTTAGTCACCTACTCTGCAAAAGGAAGTGTAAGACGCGCTATGCAAGCAGTAGGTTTTAAAGTAGAACGCTTACCAGGACCACCAGGAAAACGTGAAATGCTAAGAGCAACGAAACATTCAACGAAAGAAGCGAGTTAAATGCTAAGAGCAACGAAACATTCAACGAAAGAATCGAGTTAAACACGTTCATTAGACCAGAATCACTATACGTCAAACGTTAAATCCAATCTAAATTCTACAACCACGATTTTTACCTTCCGTATCTTTACAAAAAATAAATAAATGACGGTTTTAATAACAGGTGCAACAGGCTTAATTGGTAAGGAGATTGTAAAACAGTGCCACACCGTTGGTATAAAAGTACATTATTTAACCACATCAAAATCGAAGTTAAGTGCCGTTGCAAACACCAAAGGTTTTTATTGGAATCCTAATACAAACGAAATAGATCATACTTGTTTTAAAGGCGTTACGGCTATTATAAATTTGGTAGGCGCTTCAATATCTAATCGTTGGACAACAGCTTACAAAAAAGAAATTCTTGAGAGCAGAACAAAAACGGCACACCTTTTACAAGACACTATAAAAACTAATAATTACAAGATAGATTATGTAGTTTCTGCAAGTGCAATAGGTATATATCCTACGAGTTTAACCAATTATTACCAAGAAACAACTACAGAGATTTCAGATAGTTTTTTAGGCGAAGTAGTTGCCCAATGGGAAACTGCGGTAGATGGTTTTAAAACACTAGGCTGTAAATTAGCTAAAATTAGAATCGGTCTGGTTTTAGCAACCAAAGGTGGTGCTTTGCCAGAAATTATTAAGCCTATGAAATTTGGTGCAGGTGCCGCATTTGGTAGTGGTAAGCAATGGCAAAGTTGGATACATGTAGAAGATTTAGCAGCACTCTTTGTGTATGCATTACAGCACCAGTTGGTAGGCATTTACAATGGTGTAGCGCCAAACCCTGTAAGTAATAAAGAACTCACTAAAGTCTCTGCTAATATTTTAGAGTACCCATTAATTTTCCCTAATATTCCTAAATTTCCTATGCAATTAATTTTGGGTGAAATGCACATGCTTTTATTTGAAAGTCAACGTGTAAGTTCACAAAAAATAGAAGCTGAAGGTTTTAGTTTTAAGTACGCTAATTTAAGACCTGCTTTAGAAGATTTGTTGCTTTAATTAAGGGCTACTTTTTAAATTAGAAAATTGTATTATCAAAGTTGTTTTTAATTTTTTTTATTTTTTTTTGACTCTTCTTTTGTGAAAAAAAATAATCTCATTACAGCATTCAAAAGTATAACCACATAAAAGTTTACAAAGCGTGGTCTTTTAAGGGTGTCTAATTATATAAGATACTCTAAATTATGTAATTTTAAATAAGACATATACAGGTGATTAAGCATTAGAATAATAACATATTAAGAAACCGTAAACAATTCTTATAATACTCGTTTTATTTTGTAAATTTGCCAGCGTTTAATAGCGCATCATGACCACAACTCCTAAATATATTTTTGTAACAGGCGGAGTGTCTTCTTCTCTCGGAAAAGGCATTATAGCAGCCTCTTTAGCTAAATTACTGCAAGCACAAGGTTACAGAACGACCATTCAAAAATTAGACCCTTATATAAATATAGATCCAGGTACACTAAACCCTTATGAGCATGGCGAATGCTATGTTACAGATGATGGTGCAGAAACAGATTTAGATTTAGGACACTATGAGCGTTTTCTTAACGTACCTACTTCCCAGGCAAATAATGTAACAACAGGTAAAATTTATCAAAGTGTTATAGATAAAGAACGTCGTGGTGAGTTTTTAGGAAAAACGGTACAAGTTATACCACATATTACAGACGAAATAAAACACAGAATACAAATTCTTGGCAACTCTGGTGACTATGATATTATACTCACAGAAATTGGTGGGACTGTTGGTGATATAGAATCATTACCTTATATAGAAGCTGTGCGCCAACTTCAGTGGGATTTAGGTGACAATAATGCATTAGTTATTCATTTAACACTAGTGCCTTATTTATCTGCTGCAGGTGAATTAAAAACAAAACCAACTCAGCATAGCGTTAAGACGTTAATGGAGAGCGGTGTACATGCAGACATTTTAGTTTGTAGAACCGAGCACGAATTAAGTGAAGAACTAAAAGCAAAGTTGGCACGTTTTTGTAACGTTAAAAAAGAAGCCGTTATACAGTCTATTGATGCATCTACAATTTACGATGTACCTAATCTTATGCTAGAAGAAGGCTTAGATAAAGTCGTTTTAGATAAGCTTAAATTAAAAAGTGACGTACCAAATTTAAACCGTTGGAACGAATTTCTTAAAAGACACAAAAATCCTAAAAGTGAAGTTACTATAGGGCTTATAGGTAAGTATGTAGAATTACAAGATTCATACAAATCTATATTAGAAGCATTTATACATGCAGGTGCAGAAAACGAAGTAAAAGTTAATGTAGAATCTATACATTCTGAATACTTAACAGTAGAAAATGTAGCATTCAAACTAGGCCATTTAGATGCAGTACTAGTAGCACCAGGTTTTGGTGAACGTGGTATAGAAGGTAAAATTGAAGCTGTGCGTTATGTGCGCGAAAATAATATACCATTTTTAGGAATTTGTTTAGGTATGCAAATGGCAGTTATAGAATATGCCAGAAATGTACTTAAGCTAGAAGATGCCAACTCTATAGAAATGGATGACTCTATAACCCACCCCGTAATTAACTTAATGGCATCTCAAAAAGATGTCGTTAACAAAGGCGGTACTATGCGTTTAGGTGCTTGGGATTGTCAGGTTTTAGAAGATAGTATTGCATATACCGTATATGGCAAGTCTAGTATTAAAGAAAGACACAGACACCGTTTTGAGTTTAATAACGATTATAAAGCACAAATAGAAGCGGCAGGTATGAAAACTACAGGCTTAAACCCTGAAACAGGTTTGGTAGAAATAGTAGAAATACCTAATCATAACTGGTTTGTTGGTGTACAATATCACCCAGAATATAAAAGTACAGTTGCTAATCCGCATCCATTATTTGTGGCTTTTGTTAGTGCAGCACTTAAGTTTAATAAGAATAAATAATACGCCACTTTGGCGCAAAACTAATTTTGGATAACTTTTTGGGTTATTCATAAAACAACACATAAGACCTGTTAGATTTTTAAAACTGACAGGTCTAAAACTGAAAATCAATGGAAGAAAAGAAATTCGATATTAACTCTATAATAGGCTTTGCTCTTATTTTTGGGATTTTATTGTACATAATGTACCAAAATAGTCCTACACCAGAGGAAATTGAAGCTCAAAAATTAGCAGAGCAAGCACAAGTTGAAGCAGAACAAAAAGCAAATAAGCAAAACGAAGCTGTGGTTACAACGGCACAAGATTATGCAAATACTGCTGTATTAGATTCTGTAGGGCGTGTTGCAGCTCAAAATAAATTAGGCGCATTTGCTTACGCATTATCATTACCATCGGCAACCGATAGCCA
The DNA here is from genome assembly GCA_028383925.1 of Winogradskyella sp. Classification (GTDB taxonomy): domain Bacteria; phylum Bacteroidota; class Bacteroidia; order Flavobacteriales; family Flavobacteriaceae; genus Winogradskyella. The sequence goes on along the minus strand of JAOEWO010000015.1, from coordinate 16,855 downwards.
AACTACGGTAGAGACAGATGTTTTTGAATTAAAATTTAACACCTACGGTGGTCACTTAGCACAAGTAAAACTAAGACAGTTTGTAGATTACGATTCTGTACCAATTTACCTTGTAAAAGATAAGAATAGCGCCTTTAATATTACGTTTGGCACATCAGATAATCGTACGCTAAACACACAAGATTTACCGTTTCAGCCAAGTGTGTCAAAAAATGGTGAAAATACAGTGGTTTCAATGAAGCTTAAAGTTTCTGAAAGTGCCTATTTAGAATATAGATATGAGTTAAAACCAAACGACTATTTAATTGATTTTTCAATCAAATCTCAAGGGTTAAGTAATGTGTTTAATACATCACAGCCTATCACTTTAGATTGGAAACAAAAAAATATTCGTCATGCAAAAAGTATAAGTTACGAAAATCGTTATACAAGACTAACATACATGCATGGTGATGAAAAGGTTGATAAATTATCTCAAATGGGAGATGATGATGAACTGGTTAATGATGTAAAGTGGTTATCGTACAGACAACACTTTTTTAGCACAATATTAGTTTCAGACGACAGTCCATTTAACAATGTGGCGTTGACGTCTCAAAATTTGGTTGAAGACGAAGAAATAGACACTCTTTTTACAAAACTATACACATCTAAAATGCCATTAGCTTATAGTGGTGGTGAATTAACTAAGAATTTAGATTTGTATTACGGACCTACAGATAACGATACACTAAAACAATATGAAAAGGGCCTCGAAGAAAGTATTCCGTTTGGTTGGGGTATTTTTGGTTGGATAAATAAAGCCATATTTATACCGTTATTTGGATTTTTAAGCGGCTTTTTACCTTACGGTATTGCTATTATAGTAATGACCGTTTTGGTAAAAATTGTACTTTCATTTGTACAATATAAGCAATTCTTATCTCAGGCGAAGATGAAAATTTTAAAGCCAGAATTAGATGCTATTAGATTAAAGCACAAAGACAATAAGTTAAAAGCACAGCAAGAAACTATGGCTGTACAGAGTAAAGCTGGTGCAAGTCCATTAAGTGGGTGTTTACCAGGTTTATTGCAAATTCCGGTGTTTTATGCCTTATTTATGTTTTTTCCCACAGCTTTTGAGCTAAGACAAAAAAGTTTCCTTTGGGCAGACGATTTAAGTTCTTTTGATTCAATTTACGAATTTCCAGCAGGTTTTAGTATTCCCTTTTATGGCGATCACGTAAGTTTATTTCCAATATTAGCAGCTGTCGCTATTTTCTTTTACATGAAAATGACAACAGGCCAACAAATGGCAACTCAACCAACGCAAGAGGGTATGCCAGATATGGGTAAGATGATGAAATACATGATTTATTTCTCACCATTACTTATGTTAGTATTCTTTAATAATTACGCCTCTGGTTTAAGTTTGTATTACTTTATATCTAACTTAATTAGTATTGGTATTATGTTAGTTATTAAAAACTACATTATTGATGAAGAAAAGGTATTAGCAAAAATTGAAGTCAGTAAAACGAAGCCAAAGAAGCAGAACAAGTTTCAGAAAAAAATGGCTGATATGATGGCGCAAGCAGAAGAGCAAAAGAAAACGCAACAGCGTAATAAAAAATAATATAGCCTTGTAACAGCATTTTACAACTAAATATTTTAAAGCCTTTCGTAGTATATCGAAAGGCTTTTTTATTTCAATTTGCGACCCTTTATAATTATATGCTGTAATACATTGTCTTTATTAATAACTATTAAGTGCAGTTATTAAGAAGTATAAGTACATAAAGTATCGGTTTTGTCGGTTCGATTTTACGAGCTTTCAGAAAACTAGTTAATACGTCAGTAGCTCAGTTTTTTTATCTAGTTAAAGGTTAAAACCCTAAGTTTTAATGCTGATATTTTCGCTAGTATGTTTTTAAGAGGTTGTTGCAATTTAGACAGAGTGGTGTTTTTAATGTTATTATTATTTCTATAACTATTTCGGTTAAACTAGAGCACACAGAATTACGGTACGCCATATTTAAGGGGTAAAATACATTACAAACAAAAAAGCCCCTCGGACGTTCCGAAGGGCTTTTTACTAACTAATCAATCAATATAAGGATGAGGTAATCAGCCTCGATTCTTCATTTTTATTAGTTTGATCCTGGGCGAATAACAGTGTCCACAACGTGTACAACACCATTAATAGCTTGGATATCAACTAAAGCAGTTACAATACCAATCTCACGGTCTAAACCGTCTGTTAAAGTAAAAGCTGTATTGTCTGCAGTGATAACACCACCAAGTGTTGTTACAGCACCATTTGGTAAACCGCTAGACTGAATATTTCCGCTTACAACATGCATTAATAAAACAGCGTCCGTTGTAGCAGCATTTAATTCACCTGCTCCTTCACCTAACCCTGAAAGACCTAATTCTGTTAAAACATTACCAAAAGCGTCATTTGTAGGTGCAAATACAGTAAAAGGACCAGCGGCAGCGTCAGAAACAGTGTCTATCCATGGTACTGTAGGTGAACCTGTATCAGCAAAATTTAATGCTGATTCAAGTGTATTTAGAGCATCATTAGTTGTTGCAAAAGTAGCTATTGTTGGTAAACCAATTACGGTATCTACAATATGTACTGTTCCGTTTGTAGCTGTATTGTCTGCATTAGTTACTGTAGATTGTCCGTTTAATACAACACCACTACCTGTATTAAAATATAAACTTAAATTAGCTCCATTAGGACCTGTAGCCATAGTATTTGTATAACCAGAACCTAAACCAACTAAATCAGTTGAAGAGATTGTGCTACCAACAATAACATGGTTTAATAAAATATTTCTTACTAAAGCTTCTTGGTCTGTTGTTAAATTATCTAAATCTAAACCTGTTGCAGTTAACAATGCAGTAAAAGCGTCATTAGTTGGCGCAAATACTGTAAAAGGGCCTGTGCCTTCTAAATCATCTACTAAACCAGTAACTGTTAATGCGGCTGCTAAAGATGTTAAGTTGTTTGCTAATGCTACATCTACTACTGTAGTAGCTTGTGCCGTTGGGCCATTGTTGTCATCGTCGTCATCACAAGCAGTAAGTCCTAAAACCAATACGAATACTGAAAGTAATTTGAATGTTTTTGAAATAATTTTCATTTTTTTGAGTTTTTAAAATTAAATTGTTCATCAAATACAAACGCTATGTTTGTTTAACAATAATACAAAATGATTAAACAGAAAGTCCATCTCTTTGTAATTTTTACAATAATTTTAACAACTGCCTTTGCTCAAAAATCAGTTAATAAATTCAATATCAGTGGCAAACGCGATGGTTTATGGACCAAAAACTACCATAAAACAGACCAAAAGCGTTACGAAGGTGTTTTTCAAAATGGGAAAGAAATCGACTCTTTTAAGTATTATACTTTATCAGAAGGTAAAAGCGTTTTAAGTGCCGTTAAGGTATTTAATGCAAAAGACAGTTTAGCTGATGTTACTTTTTTTGCGTCAAACAAAAAAGTGATAAGTAAAGGTCAAATGAACGGAAAACGTTATATCGGTCAATGGATATACTTCCATAAGAATTCAACAGTAAAAATGATTATTGAAAATTTTAATGCTAATGGTGTATTACATGGTGCGCGTCAAGTCTTATATAAAAACGGTGTAATTGCAGAAAGTGCATATTATAAAAATGGCAAGCTAGAGGGAGAGGCCAATTGGTTTTCAGAAAATGAAAAACCTCTTAAAATCGCACATTATAAAAAGGGTGAGCTGCATGGTAAAACTACAAACTACGATTCTAACGGACGTGTATTGTCTGAAGGCATGTATGGTAACGATCTTAAAAAAGAGATTTGGAGCTATTATAAAGATGGAGAACTTATTAAGAAAATAGACCACACCAATAAAGAAGTGGTTTATAAAAAGCAATAGTTTAAAACTATGTGTTTAATAGTATTTTGGTATGGCAATCTTTATAAGATTGCCTTTTTTATTTTGTAATTTTGCACAGGTTTTTTCGAACAGATACTAATGAAAACAGAGATTAAGTGAAGCGTGTTATTGTAGGACTTTCAGGTGGTGTAGATTCTAGCGTTGCGGCCTATCTTTTAAAAGAGCAAGGGTATGAAGTTATAGGGCTTTTTATGAAAAATTGGCACGATGATTCTGTAACCATTTCAGATGAATGTCCTTGGTTAGAAGATAGTAATGACGCTATGCTTGTGGCAGATAAACTGGGTATTCCTTTTCAAACTGTAGATTTAAGTGTGCAATACAAAGAGCGTATTGTAGATTATATGTTTAATGAGTATGAAAAAGGACGCACACCAAACCCAGATGTATTATGTAATCGCGAAATAAAGTTCGATGTTTTTATGGATATTGCCCTAGAGCTTGGTGCAGATTATGTCGCTACAGGGCACTATTGCCGTAAAGGGACAACCCAAATAAATGGTAAGGACATACATCAGCTTTTAGCTGGTGAAGACGGTAATAAAGACCAGTCTTATTTTTTATGCCAATTGTCGCAAACGCAATTAGCAAAAGCACTTTTCCCCATTGGTGAATTAACAAAGCCAGAAGTTAGAGAAATTGCAAAAGTCCAAGATTTAATAACAGCAGATAAAAAAGATTCGCAAGGTTTATGTTTTATAGGTAAAGTTAGGCTTCCAGAGTTTTTACAACAGCAGCTTAAGCCTAAAGCAGGTGCTATTGTAGAAATAGAGAGCACTTTTAAAACATATAGTAAGCCACTGCCAAATTTTAATTCAAAAGAAAACGAATTAGAATTTTTGTCAAAAAAAACAATCTATACTTTAACAGATGGTAACGTAGTAGGCAAACATCAAGGGGCACACTATTTTACCAAAGGTCAGCGCAAAGGTTTGGCGGTTGGTGGTACTAAAGAGCCACTTTTTGTTATTGATACAGACGTTGTAGAAAATGTTATTTATACAGGTCAAGGTAAAAATCATCCAGGTTTATTTAGAAATGTATTATTTGTTACAAACGCTGAGTTGCATTGGGTAAGAGAAGATTTGACGTTAGCAGAAGGTGAAACTATGACAGTTATGGCAAGGATTCGTTACAGACAACCTTTAGAAAAAGCAATGTTACATAAAGTAGCATCTGGTTTGTATGTAGAGTTTCAAAACAAACAGTCTGCAATTACCGAAGGTCAGTTTGTAGCTTGGTACACAAAAAACGAATTAATAGGTTCGGGAGTTATTTCTTAACTTGCAATTAAAAAGTCATGTTTAGACAATTAACCATGCTTTTATTGCTTTTCATTTCAATAAATAGCTACGCTCAAGAAGATGCTTGGGTTTACCTTGTAGATAAGCCAAATGAAGCAATGGCTTTAGCAAATCCTATTTCAATACTTACTCAAAAAGCAATTACAAGAAAACAAAATCATGGTATTACCATTGACGGAAGAGATGTGCCTGTTCACGAGCCTTATATTTCAGATTTAAAAACACAAACGGGTATAACTGTTTTAGCCAAATCTAAATGGTTTAATGCCGTGCATGTTAGAGGTACAGAAGCAGATATTACGGCATTAGCATCCTTAACTTATGTTGATAGTATTACTTATGCCAATCATACTCTCAATGATTTTTCGAGACCAAACGGCACAGAAAACAAACATACCATAGAAGACGAAGCTATTTTGTTTACTTATGGTGATACGCAAAACCAAGTAGAAATGATAAATGCAGATAATTTGCATTTAGAGAATTTTACAGGTGAAGGTCTTACAATTGCGGTTATGGACTCCGGCTTTCCTAACGTAAATACAATGGCTGCATTTCAGCGATTAAGAGACAATAACGATTTATTAAATGGTTATGATTTTGTAAACCGAAATGCAGATGTTTATGCCAATACAGCAAGTTCTCATGGCACTAGAGTATTAAGTACAATGGCAGGTTTTGTGCAAGACGAATTTGTGGGTACAGCACCAGATGCATCCTATTATTTATTTATAACTGAAGATGTAGCAAGCGAAAATCCTGTAGAAGAAAGTTACTGGGTAGAAGCTGCAGAGCGAGCAGATAGTTTGGGTGTAGATATGATAAATACGTCCTTAGGCTATCGTGTTTTTGATAATTCTAACTACGATTATACACCTGCAGATATGAATGGGCAAGTGGCATACATTTCTAAAGGTGCTTCTATAGCTGTAGAAAAAGGAATTTTAGTCGTAGTAAGCGCAGGTAATGCTGGTGCTACAACTTGGCAAACGGTAAGTGCGCCTGGCGATTCGCCTGCAGTATTATCTGTTGGTGCTGTAGATGCTAATGGAGATTATGTTGTATTTAGTTCGCAAGGTAATGTGGCACAAGTAGGCTACCAAAAACCAGATGTTGTGGCAAGAGGTGGCAGTGCTTTTGTTATAGACCAAACCAATACAATAACGCAAAATAACGGCACCTCTTTTAGTGGTCCCATACTTTGTGGCGGTATAGCAGCTTTATGGCAGGCACTTCCAAATTTTTCTGCTACAGAAGTAAAGGATTTTGTTAGGCAGTCTGCATCGCAGTTTACCACACCAGATGATTTATTGGGTTATGGTATTCCAAATTTAGCCTTAGCAAAAAGCATAGCACTTAGTACAGACGACGCCGTTTTAACTAACGTAATGTTTTTTCCAAACCCTGTACAAGAGCACTTAAATATAAGACTCACCACGTTTAGCGATGACCTCACTGTTTTAATATATAGCCAACTTGGGCAATCTGTTTTTAGTAAGAAGCTTAAAAGCGTTAGTAATACCATGGATCTTACAAATTTACCATCAGGTATTTATGTACTTAAATTAACATCACCAACAGCGTCTAAAATATTTAAATTTATAAAGCGGTAAGTTTTAAGGTAACATCTTATATTTTTTTAGCTTAACCATTAGATTTGTATTACGGTATAATTTTTTTAGTAGAATTAGATGCAATCATATTTTTTTTGTTAAGTCAGTTCTGAGCGCAGTTTAAGTGTTTTTTTATATTTTAGTAAAAGCGATTAATGACTTAAATATGTATGAATTTATCACTTAAGAAATTAAATTCATTAACTTTCCTCTTTTATAATACCATGCAACACATGACAAATAGAATAACACAACTCTTCAATATAAAATACCCAATTATACAAGCAGGTATGATTTGGAATAGTGGCTGGAAATTAGCCTCAGCAGCAAGTAACTCTGGTATTTTAGGTTTAATAGGAGCAGGCTCTATGTATCCTGAAGTTTTACGTGAGCATATTCAAAAATGCAAAGCTGCAACAGATCAGCCTTTTGGTGTTAATGTGCCTATGTTATATCCTAACATTACAGAGCTTATGGATATTATAGTTGACGAAGGAGTAAAAATTGTATTCACCTCTGCCGGAAACCCAAAAACATGGACCAAATGGTTACAAGATAAAGGCATTATAGTAGTGCATGTGGTAAGTAGCGTAAAGTTTGCCTTAAAAGCGCAAGATGCTGGTGTAGATGCCGTAGTTGCCGAAGGTTTTGAGGCTGGTGGACATAATGGACGTGACGAAACGACGACGTTAACTTTGATCCCTATGGTAAAAGAACAACTTCAAATTCCGTTAATTGCTGCAGGTGGTATTGCCACAGGTAAAGCTATGTTAGCTTGTATGGTTTTAGGTGCAGATGGTGTGCAAGTTGGTAGCCGATTTGTAGCAAGCGAAGAATCTTCTGCACACCAAGCTTTTAAACAAGTGGTGGTTGATGCTAAAGAAGGCGATACGCAATTAACATTAAAAGAATTAGCACCAGTACGTTTAATAAAAAACAAATTTTATAACGATTTACAAGACCTTTATAAAACAGCACCAACGCCAGAACAGCTAAAAGAATTATTAGGACGTGCCAGAGCAAAGCGTGGTATGTTTGAAGGAGATTTAGAAGACGGTGAACTAGAAATAGGCCAAATAGCCGGCTTAATACATACTGTAAAACCAGTAGCTGAAATTGTTAATGAAATGGTTACAGAGTTTGAGGAAGCCAAGGAGAACTTGAGTAGGCTTTAGTTTTTGCTGTATTTTTTTAAATTGAAGTATAGTTATTTCATGACACTATTTATTGTGAAAAATTTAAATATACCAATCGTAGTTAATTGAATTAATAAATTCAAAGAAAGAAACTGAAGAATGATTAAGTTTAATAAGGATTATAAAGGACTTGACTTTTTGAGTTTTAAGGAGTGTTTTTTTATATTATTAAGGTTTTAGTTTAAAACTTCCTAATGGCATTAGTTGACTGCATAAAACTTACTACAACACCAAAATTAAATATAAGTTTCAAAATTTTTCACGACTAAGAGACTCATAACACGTCAACTCATGAAAAATAGTTTTACAATTTTAGCGCTATGTAGTGGTTTTTTTGCATCTGCACAAAGTCCATGGACACAAGAAAAAGGAAGCTTTTATACACAACTTTCATTTACAACAATAGCAAGCTATACAGACATATTTGGTGACCCTAATTATAGTACGTTTGGCGATATTACAGATAATACTATTCAATTGTACGGTGAATACGGCTTAACAAACCAAACGAGTTTAATTGTAAATCTGCCTGTAAAGGTAATTTCAATTAATAATTTTGAAGATCCACGTATAGATTGTGGAGGTGATTGCTCTCAAGACTTTACGGAAACGGCATTGGGTAATTTAGAGATTGGTATTAAACATAATTTTTATAATAATGATTGGTTATTTACGGGTCAGTTTTCTGTTGAAGCCAATACAAGTACTTATAATTCTATTTCTGGAATTAGAACAGGTTACGACGCCTATACGTTTACACCTCTTTTTTTAGCAGGTAGGAGTTTTAATAAAACTTACCTACAAGCATTTATTGGTGCTAATATTAGAACTAATGGTTACAGCTCTAATTTTAAAATTGGAGGCGAAGTAGGCTATAAAGTGACCAATCGTATATGGTTTGCTGGTTTTGTCGATATTGTTAAATCTCTCGAAAATGGAGATATCATATTACCAATAGAAAATACCTTGACTGCACTCTACGTAAACGACCAAGACTATGGCGTTTTTGGACTAAAGGCTATTGGTGAAATTACTAATAAAATTGGTGCAACAGCCAGTTTTGGTGGTGCTTTTTTTGGTAATAATGTAGCGCAACAAGTCGCTCTAAATGTTGGTATGTACCACAAGTTTTAAATACATTAAACCATATAATTTTAAAGATTATTAAAGCGTTTTTATAGTGTAAGTTATTTTGTATTTGGTTAAAAATAACGGCTTATTAAAATCACTTTTTATTAAAATTACTAAAAGCAAAACTGCTACTTTTGTGCTATGGTTTTAAATGATTACACAAAAGAATTTAGATACAATCTAAAACTAGCATCTCCAGTAATTTTAGGCATGTTAGGGCACACGTTTGTCAGCTTTGTAGATAATGTAATGGTTGGGCAACTGGGTGCTGCAGAATTAGCAGCTGTCTCTTTGGGTAATAGTTTTATTTTTATTGCCATGTCTATTGGTATTGGTTTTTCTACAGCCATTACACCTTTGGTTGCAGAGGCAGACTCAGAACAAGATTTTGCAAAAGGAAAATCTGTTTTTAAGCACGGCTTTTTTCTTTGTACTGTACTAGGTTTGGTGTTGTTCTTAATGCTACTTTTTGCAAAACCATTAATGTATGTTATGGATCAGCCCGAGGAGGTGGTGCAGTTAGCGGTTCCGTATTTAGACTTGGTCGCTTTTTCGTTGGTGCCATTAATTATCTTTCAGGCATTTAAGCAATTTAGCGATGGTTTATCTTTAACCAAATACCCAATGTACGCGACTATTGTTGCTAATGTTTTAAATGTTATCATCAATTATATATTAATTTTTGGAAAATTTGGGTTCCCAGAAATGGGCATTGTTGGTGCAGCTGTAGGTACGTTAGTATCGCGTTTTGTAATGTTGTTTTACTTATGGTGGCTACTCGCAAAGCGCGAAAAATCTAAAGCTTACGTTACCCAAATAAAATTCTTTAAGTTAAAAAAACAAGCGCTTCAAAAACTAACTAATTTAGGTTTGCCAAGTGCGCTTCAAATGTTTTTTGAAGTCGGTATTTTTACATCTGCAATATGGTTAAGTGGTACTTTGGGTGCAAATGCACAGGCAGCAAATCAAATTGCATTAAACTTATCATCTATGACATTTATGGTGGCTATGGGGCTAAGTGTTGCTGCTATGATTAGAGTGGGTAACCAAAAAGGACTAAAAGACTTTAAAGCTCTAAAACGTATTGCGGAATCTATCTTTTTAGTTGGCTTTGTCTTTGCTGTTGTATTTGCGTTAGTCTTTGTTATTTTTAATACCATGCTACCAGATTTGTATGTAGATTTAGACGACCCAAATAATGCTGTAGATACTGCTGAAGTGGTTAAAATTGCAGCAACGTTATTGCTGGCTGCTGCTGTTTTTCAGATAAGTGATAGCCTACAAGTAATTACACTTGGGGCATTACGAGGTTTACAAGATGTAAAGATCCCTACCGTTATTACCTTTATTTCGTATTGGATAATTGGGTTTCCTATTAGTTATTTTTTAGGTAAAGAAGAGGCCTATGGTAGTCTTGGTATTTGGTTGGGATTACTTGCCGGGCTAACAGTAGCAGCTGTTTTATTGTATATGAGGTTTAATTATTTAACTAAGAAACTGATTTCTAAAGCAATTAAATAATTTTTAAAAAGACACGTAGAGTACCACGCCAAAAGGGTAGTGTATAGAAAAATTCTTGAAAGTAAAATGAGTCTCGATACAATTTGCTCGAAGCTCGCAAATCAGCGGAACAGACCAATAGATTATATACGTACTTATAACTTTTTTACTCAATAGGATTTAGTATTTTTGTTGCAACATTAAGAAAACTTTAAGGACTTATAATTTTAGGGCCTTAAAGAACTTACAAATTTATAACTTAAAGAATGGAATTACCAAAGTTCATTTTAGGAGATAATACTGATCATCCTGATGCTATTTATATTATTCATACAGAGTTTCCTAGATTTATTATTAATTTAGAAAATGATGAAGTAGAATGGTTTGAAGAATTTGATCAGCACGATGAAAAAGAATTAGAGACTGAAACAGAAAACTACATTCAACAAGCTACAGACTTTTACGATAGAGAAGTAGAACGTTACGACGACTAATGTTAGAACAACTTTTAGAATTAGATACAGAACTCTTTTTATACCTTAATAAGCTAGGGACTCCTACTTGGGATAATCTATGGCTTATCATTACACACGAGTTTACGTTTGTGCCACTATACGCTATACTTTTATTTCTAATTTATAAAAAATATGGCTTAAAATCACTTTTAATAATGGTTTTAGTGATAGCTGCAATGATTACGTTTACAGACCAAATTACTAACGCTTTTAAGCATGGTTTTATGAGGCCACGTCCTTGCCGTTTAGATAGTTTAAAAGAGGAAGGTATGCGCTACATAGCAGAACGTTGCGGACGTTATGGTTTCTTTTCGGGCCATTCGTCTAACTCAATGGCAGCAGCTGTTTTTGGCGGTCTGGTTTTAAGACCTTACTTTAAAAACCTAATATATTTACTCTTATTATGGAGTTTTATTGTTGCCTATAGTCGTATTTATGTAGGTGTGCATTATCCTATAGATATTATTTGCGGAATGACTTTTGGTGCACTCGCAGGTTTTGGTTTCTACAAGCTCAATGCGTATCTTTTAAATCGTTTTGTGGCTGACGCTAAAATTTAAAGTTCTATTTACAACTCACCACCATTTTTACCCAGCGTATGTAAAGGTTTAGCTTTTTTTATTTTAAGCATATAAAGCTGATTAACCAGTCTGCTTTTGTAGGCTCTAGCGTCTTTAAAAGCGGTATTTAAATCATAAGTTTCTAAAAACTCAATAGTATATAAATTAGACAATGCTTCTATAGTCTCAGGGTTTACCTTAGTGGCTAATAAACAAAATGTCTTTTCTTTGGGAAGCACGTAACCAGCGCTTGTAGTTATTGAAGGTATTTTATCTCCGTAATTATAAATCACTTCGGGAGCAATGTAATCTAAGCTATAAAGTGGTAAATAGTTATCATAACCTAACCCAATAACCTGAAGATTTTGCAGCTTTATTTGTGATGCAGGTTTGTAGTCTGGTTGGGTATGTACTTTAGATATTGGTAAGGCAACTAAGCCCAAACTCATCATAAAACCAACCACTAAATAAAACACGTTTTTAATTTGCTTTTGTTTTAGATTCTTAAATATAAAAACACCAATGCTTAATAATACAAGTGCCGTTATAATAAACCTAACTAATATATAACCTGTTAAAATAGCTTCAGAAAAAAACGAGATAGCCCAAAATAAAGACGCTATTGTTGCTATTAAGCCAAATTGAAAATAAACAGGAAACGTTTCTTTTTTAGAGGTTGTATTTTTGAATTCGCGAATTAAATAGTCAATATAAAAACCAATATTTATAGCCAATGGAATTAAAACAGGCATTAAGTAACGCGATTTTTTTTCAGGAATAATAGAAAGAAGAATCACAGCACACATAGTCCATAAAAGACTAAAACGATACGCTTTTAAATTTGAAACTCTCGTTTTTAAATACGGATAAAGTAAGCTTATTAGAGCCGGGATAGTCCATAAACCACTTTGTATAAAGAAACTCCAGTAGTAATAAAAAGGCCTTACGTTATAACTGCTCCAATTAGAAGTTTCACGTTCTGCAATAGCAGTAAAAGTTTCAGGATCTGCAATACGTACATGTAAATACCACCAACCACCTAAAACAAGTCCAAAAACTAAAAGACTTATTAATTTAAGAAAATGAAGTGTTCCGCCTTTAAGTTTAAAAGCTATGCCATAAGAAATTATAAAAGGTAAAAACAAAACATAAAGCGATACTGGGCCTTTTGATAAGACAGAACCTGCTAAAAAAAGCACAAAAAGTAAGCTGTGTAAAATCGGTGTTTTTGCTTTATCAAAGAGCAGAAACAATTGGTATAATGCCATAAGCATAAAGCCGTGTGTGTAAATATCCCAAGGCGCTTCAATAGTAATACCGATAACATAAAATGAAGTGATAACGATAAAACCGTTTATTATACTGTGAGATTTAGTAAGCTGTAATTTTAACGACAATAGATATGTAGATACACCAATACTTGCTAAAAAGAGTAGGGCAGGCCAACGTAAAGCGAGTACAGATTTAATGCCAAAAACAGAGCCAAAAAGTGCCGTTATCCAAGTTGGTAATGGTGGTTTTTGATAACGGGCTTCACCATTCATGGTGGTTAAAATCCAATTATTATCTGTAAGCATTTCTCTAGCCGAAATAAAATTACGCGCTTCCATTATACTCACAGGTATAGCGTCTACAGTAAAGCCTAACATTAGGGTTACAAAGAGTAAAAGACTTAAAATAGGATATTTTTCTATAAGCTTAATCATTGGTTTTTCTAATTAAATAAGCGTTTCTGGCGTAAATTATGAGTCCGAATAAATGCCCAACAAAGAGCACTGGGTCTTCTCTAATAATGGCATAGCTCAAAATTAAAACCGCACCAATGAGACTTAATATCCAAAAACCCATAGGTAGAGTAGATGTTTTTTGACGTTCAGAATGAATCCATTGGTACACAAAACGCAGTGTAAAAATAACTTGTGCTACAATACCAAGAATTAATAACCAAAACGGAATGGCTTCATTTTTAAACAGTAGCTCTAAATCTATTTTATTGTTATTGTAGTAAAATATAACGATTAGGATGGGTACAATGAAGAGCAAGTATTGTACTATTTTAGGATACTTTTGCCACTGACCTTGCAATTGTAAATTACGTATGTATATAAAGTAAGTTAAGCCTTGGCCTAACATAATAGCAAAGTCGAGACGTAAATAGCCATATATAAATAATAAGAAAGACGCAATTAAACTCAGTGTCCAAAAGGTACTAGGTGTAATAACTTTGCGTTGCTTCTCTGAGGTGATCCACTGAATAATAAGCCGCGACGAAAATAAAATCTGAGCTAAAAATCCGATGCTGTAAATAATCCAGTCTTTCAAAAATTAGAGTTTAGTTTTTAAAATTTTATACTGCTACTTTTAGTGTGGTCGAGATGTTTAAATATTCAAGAGTTTCTAGACGGTACTCTAAATGGCAGTTTTGGTTATGATCTTAATTTTTACTCGACTTCTCAATCTCGTAATTAATGTACTTTTTCTTCATCCATAAATAAGCAAAACAATCCATAAGTGGACCTAATAACCTATTCCAAAGTCCAAATTTTGCCGTGCCAGCAATTCTCGGAAAATGTTGAACAGTTACTTGTATAACCTTACCGTTTTGTAACATTACCATGGCAGGTAAAAACCGATGCAAACCTCTAAACATAGGTATGCGTTTTGCATAGTCCGTTTTTATAACTTTAAGCGGACAGCCAGTATCATCCATACCATCGTGTGTAAAGGCGCGTCTTATACCATTTGCAATTTTAGAAGACATATTTTTAACAAAAGAATCTTTTCTGTTAGAGCGCACACCTGTTACCAAATCGTATGTGTCTATATGTTCTAAAAGTATATTAAAATCTGCTGGTGCTGTTTGCAAATCGGAATCTATATAACCAACTAATTCTGAATCTACAGTATCAAAGCCTGCTTTTATAGCTGCGCTTAACCCTCTGTTTTCTTTAAATAGAATATAGTTAAAAGCTGTATTGCGATTACAAATTTCTTCTATAAGTGTTTGGCTATTATCTGTAGAGCCATCATTAACAAATAAAATAGATGTTGTAACAGATGCTGTCTTTATATAGTTAGAAAGTTCGGTTTCTACACGTACTAAATTATCCTCTTCATTATAAACAGGAACTATAATAGTGAACTTATATGTCATGCGATTGATTGCTTAGTCGGTACAAAAATATTGTTTTTTTATGACACCGAAAGGTTATAGAATTAAACACTATATAATAAGACCATTAAAACGCTTTGATTGTAACTTAAACAAATAAAAGCTATACTTCAAAAAATGAAAATAGGACTGAAATTAAAGCTAATATTACAGCTGTTACATGTAATGTTGAATCGTTTTTTTTATTAAACTAATACTAGAGATTACAAAAACTATTAAAGTTAATAACCCAATATAATGCCTATGCTGATAGTCTAATATAAGTGTGAGTCCAAAAAGGGCTCTGTTTTTTCCGTTTGAATTTGTGTAGTCTAAGAAAATTGAATAATCTATAATAATCAGTGCAATAAGACACATGCCACTCAGCATAATAACGGCATAGCTGAGTTTTTGGTTTGTCATAATGCTAATAAATACTCTGCAGCAGCAAAAGGTGTGGTTTTACCAGTTTCAACCAATTTAATTTGAGTTTGTAGTTCTGCCTTAACTTTATCAGCATTATAAAAATTAGATTTTAAACGGTCTTCTATAGTTTGTAGCAACCAAAACTTATTTTGACTGTTACGGTTGGCTTCAAAGTAATGAGATGCATTTGTAGTGTCTACATAAGCTGTAATCATTTGCCATACGTCTGTAATACCTTCTTGTTTTAAAGCACTACAAAGCGTAACTTTTGGTGACCAACCCGAATTTTTAGAAGGGTATAAATGTAAGGCTCTATTAAATTCTAATTTAGCTGTTTTTGCAGCTTTTATATTATCGCCATCGGCCTTATTAATAACAATGGCATCTGCCATTTCTATAATACCACGTTTAATACCTTGTAGCTCATCACCAGCACCAGCCAATTTTAAAAGTAAAAAGAAATCTACCATACTATGCACGGCAGTTTCACTTTGTCCTACACCAACGGTTTCAATAATAATAGTATTAAAACCAGCAGCTTCACATAAAATTATAGTTTCGCGTGTTTTTCTGGCTACACCACCTAAAGAGCTTCCTGAAGGAGAAGGACGAATAAAAGCATTAGTGTCTTTTACTAAATCTTCCATACGTGTTTTATCGCCAAGTATACTCCCTCTACTAAGGCTACTACTTGGGTCAACAGCTAAAACAGCTACCTTTTTGTCTAATTGGGTTAAATAACTACCAAAAGCTTCAATAAATGTACTTTTACCAACACCAGGCACACCAGTTATACCAATTCTAATAGACTTATTAGCATAAGGTAAGCATGCTGTTATAATGGCATTTGCTTTTTGTGTATGCGTTGTATTTGTACTTTCTACTAAGGTAATTGCACGGCTAAGCGCCGTAATATTACCAGCAATAATACCAGAAACTAAGTCCGTTACAGACGGTTGTTTTTGGCGGTTTTTTCTTATAGTTTTAGCTGAATTTGCACTGAGCATTTCGGGTGGTTTAATGCCTTTGTTTTCGTGCAAAGCAGAGGTGTATGGTTTATTTTTTTTTGCCACGTTTTCTTAAGTCAGATAGTTTTTTAGCATCATACATTTCTATTGGTACATCTATAACAGTACTATCCCAAGCCATGCTTAATTTTAAGTGGCCTGTTTTATTATCAAAAGAAATGGTAAAACGCTCTACAATAGTATCTATATTATGTATCGGAACTTCAACCTCTACAACGTCAAAATTAGGATTCCACATTGGTTCCATCTTTTCATTGACACCCCATTCGTATTGTTCAGAATTAAACATTACTTTCCATGAGTTAGCCATTGGCACTGTCCATAATGTGTATTTTCCTTTTTCTAGTTTCATACCCTCAATTAATAAATCGGTATTAGTCTCAAAAGTAGTAGCTTCGTTTGCTCCAGTTCGCCATACTTTATTATAGGGCACTAATGCACCAAATATATCGCGATCGCGTTTAGAAGGTCTATTGTACTTTACTTCTAACTTTAAATC